>JAMPGL010000036.1 GCA_023663945.1 Lachnospiraceae bacterium
TAATATTGTTTGTGCTTGTCAATCCTCGAAAATTCCATTACAATAAATTATATTCGTTATTAGGGGCTTTCCGATTCGCGGAAAGGAGATAGCGATGAATAAATTTCTTAAGCCGGCAGCAGGCTTTCTGGTCATTTCTTTCTGTATTTTCATGGGATGTGAGAGAAAGGAAGAACAAGGAGAATTATTAGAGCCGGTTTCATTTGCGGAGACAGGGGAAGAGCTAAGCGGCGTGTCTTCGGAGCCTGATGCAGTAGAAAGTGGGACTGCGGCAGACGGGCGCGCGGAGATTCCTGCCGAAAAGGAAATGTGCGTGGTGCATGTCTGCGGGGCAGTGCACAGTCCGGGGGTCTATACGCTGGAAGAGGGAAGCCGGATTTATCAGGCGGTAGAAGCGGCGGGAGGATTTACCGAAGATGCCGGAGCCGATTATTTGAATCAGGCGGACCGGATCAGCGACGGAATGAAAATTTACGTGCCTGACATCGAGGAGCTGTCTGATACGGCGTGGCAGGAGATTTCCGGGGGCACTTCGGAGGATAAGGGCGACGGGCTGATTAACATTAATACGGCAGATGAGGAACTTTTGTGCACATTATCGGGAGTGGGAAGCAGCAGGGCAAAAAGCATTATTGCCTACCGGGAGGAACATGGGGCATACCAGAAGATAGAAGACATTATGAACGTTGAGGGGATTAAGGAAGGATTGTTCCAAAAGATCAGGGATAACATTACAGTATAAGTAATGCAGCAGATATAGGAAAGGCGTGAATGGTCAAATGGCAAAAAAAGTGCTTGTAGTGGATGATGAAAAGCTGATTGTGAAGGGGATTCGTTTTAGCTTAGAGCAGGATGGAATGGAAGTGGACAGTGCCTACGATGGCGAGGAGGCGCTTGAGATGATACGCAAGAAGGAGTATGACATTATACTTTTGGATGTGATGCTCCCGAAGATCACCGGATTTGAAGTATGCCAGCAGGTACGGGAATTTTCTGCGGTTCCTATTGTTATGTTAACCGCCAAGGGGGAGGACATGGACAAAATCCTGGGGCTTGAATACGGCGCGGACGATTATATCACCAAGCCTTTTAACATCTTAGAGGTAAAAGCCAGAATCAAAGCGATTATCCGGCGAACTTCTCCGAAGCCCAAGGAATCTGCAAAGGTTATCGAGAGCGGAGACATGAAGCTGGACTGCGAGGGAAGAAGAGTTTACGCGGCTGGAAAGGAAATCAACCTGACCGCTAAAGAGTTTGAACTGCTGGAGCTTTTGGTCGTGAACGCCAATAAAGTATACAGCAGGGAAAAGCTTTTGAAACTGGTGTGGGGGGCTGACTATCCGGGAGATGTGCGCACCGTTGATGTGCATATCAGACGGCTTCGCGAAAAGATTGAAACCACTCCCTCAGAACCGAAATATGTGCACACGAAATGGGGCGTGGGGTATTATTTTGCCTGAATACTGTATGAAAGGCTGTGCCGGTTATGGCTGAAAAAATATTTAAATTTCTTAAAAATCTGAGAATAGGGCGGAGCCTTAAGGTCCGCCTGTTTGTCATTATCTTTCTAATGGGCATCCTTCCCAGCATTGTTATCCGGGCGGGTATTTTGGAGAACTATGAGGATCGTGCGGTGGAAGTGCGCATTTCCGATGTGCAGACTCAGCTGAGGATCATTGCAAACCATCTGATCACTTACAATTATCTTCAGGACAATTCATCGGAAGTGATTGGAGCGGAACTGGAACAGCTTTCCAATTTGTACAACGGACGGGTGCTCATTATTAACGGAAATTTGAGGGTAGTGAAGGACACTTACGGAATCAGCGAAGGAAAAACCATCATTTCGGAGGAAGTGATCCGCTGTATGAAAGGGCTTAACACGGCAAATTATGATGCGGTGAACGGATTCATTGAAATTACAATCCCCATCATAGAGACGGTTTCCGACAAGATGGCAACGGAGGAGCTTCCGGAGGGAACCGAGGTGGTTCGCGGAGTTATGTTAACCAGCGTTTCCACGGACAGCATTGCCATGACCTTGGAAATCCTTAACCGGAAAGCACTGATTATTGAAATTATTATGATTTTTATCATCTTTGCCATAGCGCTGCTGCTGGCGCAGGTGCTAATCCGCCCCTTTGACCGGGTATCAAAGGCAATCAGTGAGATTCGGGAGGGCTACACGGACGACCCCATTTCCGTGCCGGATTATCTGGAGACGGAGCATATTGTAGATGCGTTTAACAGTCTTCTCGGCAGGATGAAAGCACTGGATGATTCCAGACAGGAATTTGTGGCAAATGTGTCCCATGAGCTGAAAACGCCGATTACATCGGTTAAGGTGCTGGCGGAGTCCCTTATGGTGCAGAAGGATGCGCCGGCGGAACTGTATCAGGAATTTATGAAAGATATAGCGGAAGAAATCGAGCGGGAGGATAAGATTATCAATGACCTGCTTGCGCTGGTTAAGCTGGATAAGTCCGCGGCGGAACTGAAAATCAGCGCGGTAAACTTAAATGAACTGACAGAAATTATTTTAAAGAGGCTGCGTCCGATTGCAAGAAAAAATAATGTGGAGGTAGTTTTAGTCAGTAAGCGCGAGGTCATTGCAGAGGTGGATGAGGTTAAAATTTCGCTGATTCTCACGAATCTGGTGGAAAATGCCATCAAATATAATGTGGAACAGGGAACGGTGGAAGTGACGCTGGATGCGGATCATCAGTTTTTTACCGTTCAGGTGTCGGATACTGGAATCGGGATACCGGAGGAATGCATGGAGCAGATTTATGAGCGGTTTTACCGGGTAGACAAATCCCATTCCCGGGAAATCGGCGGTACAGGATTGGGGCTGGCGATTACCAGAAATGCTGTGCTTCTTCACAGAGGCTCCATCAAGGCGGAGAGTAAAGAGGGGGAGGGAACCACCTTTACCGTTAAGATTCCTCTTACCCGGACACTGATGTAGGGAGACAGAGTATGTTTATCAAAAAGAAATGGATGCTTTTACCCATAATCGGGGCGCTGCTGTTGCTGTGTGCCTGTGGGCGGCAGGGCAAAAAGCCCGAAGGAAAAATATACAAGGTATATTATGTAAACCATGACGATACCGGGGTAATTTACCGCGAATATGCCACGGAGACAACAGACCGTGAACAGCTTCTTGCAGAACTATTAGAGCAGTTGGAGACGGGCTCGGAGAAGTTGGAATATAAAGCGCCTCTCTCCGGAACTTTTCAGCTGTTGGAGACGACGTTTTCAGAAGATCAGCTGATTCTCAATTTTGATGAAGGCTACCGGCGTCAGCCGGTGCTCTCCGAAATTCTGGTGCGCGCGGCGATAGTCAGAACCCTGACACAGATTGACGGTGTCTCTTATCTGTCTTTCCAAGTGGGCGCGGAGCCGCTTTTGGACGCCTCCGGCGCACTGGTGGGGGTCATGAATGCAGAGCAGTTTATCGACAATGCGGGCAATGAGATTAATACCTATGAAAAGGTGAAGCTGACGCTTTATCTGGCGGATGAAGAGGGGGACAGCCTGCGTGCCGTTACAAGGACGATAGTTTATAACAGCAATATTTCCATGGAGCGGCTGGTGGTTGACCAGTTGATTGCCGGTCCTTCGGAAAATGAGGCGGCGTTTCCAACGATTAATCCGGACACCAGAGTAGTAAGCGTGAATGTTCAGGATGGGATATGTTATGTAAACCTAGACAACACTTTTTTGACACAAATTTATAACGTAACTTCGGATGTTACCATTTATTCCATCACCAATTCGCTGGTGGAGCTTGCCAATGTGAACAAGGTGCAGATTTCCATTAATGGTGACACCAATATCAACTATAAAGAAAATATCAGTCTCTCCACGGTATTTGAGAGAAATCTGGAAGTAGTGGAGCAGTAGAAAGGCGGTCTTATGAGAAAACGCCCATTGGCGTGTGCCTGCCTGTTACTTACCCTGCTGTTTTATCTGGCGGTAAATCTTTTTTCACCGCCGGTGCAAGGGCAGGATATGGAAGGGAAGGTCCGTGTTACAGGCAGAATATATCAAAAAGAGCTTCGGATGCAGGCAGAGAGCCCTGTGCTGGTCTTATATTTGAAAGACCTTTCCGGAGTCTCCCCGCCCGGAAAGGCAGTAATCTGTTATTTAAAAAGCGGGCAAAAGGAACCTGAAATGGGGAGCAGGGTCACGGTGGAAGGCAGTTACAGAACTTTTGAAAGAGCTTCTAATCCGGGGCAGTTTGATTCATATTCATATTATCTGGCATCTGGAATTTCTTATCGCCTGAATCAGGCAATTATTCTGGAGAAAACAGTAACATACAGCAAGGTGGGAGAAGGACTTTACCGTATTCGAAAATTTCTTTCTGACAAGCTTTCGGAAAGTCTTGCAGAAGAGGAAAGCGCACTTATGAGGACAATCCTTCTTGGGGAAAAGTGGGAGCTTGACCGGGAAGTAAAGGAATTATATCAAAGAAACGGGATTGCACATATTCTGGCAATCTCCGGTCTGCATGTATCCATGCTTGGAATGGGATTGTATCATCTGCTTAGAAAAAGCGGAATTTCCATGAAGCTGTCGGCGGTTCTTGCCTCCGTTCTTTTGGTTTTGTACGGCGTGATGACCGGATTTTCCGTATCCGCCGTCAGGGCAATTTTGATGTTTTCCCTGCACATGCTGGCGATAGTCACAGAGAGAACCTATGACTTGCTGACTGCTCTGTCCGTATCGGCGGTTATTTTGCTTGTCACCCAGCCGCTCTATGTCAATTACAGCGGATTTGTGTTTTCTTTTGGATGTGTGCTGGGAATCGCTTTGCTGACCCCTGCCTTGACCGAGGGGGAAGGCGGAATTTTTGAGAGGAAAAAGAGTATTTTGACGGCCGGGGTGAAGGGGATTCTTTCTGCATGTTCTATGGGCGTGGTCACGCTGCCCATTTATCTGTGGTATTATTACCAGTTCCCACTGTGGTCCGTGCTTTTAAACCTGTTAGTAATTCCACTGATGAGCTATTTGATGGCGGCGGGGATTCTCCTGCTGGCAGTAAGCATAATCTGTCCTTCGGCTGTCGGTCCTCTGACCGTTTTAATCCGGGGAATATTTAGGATTTTTGAATCGGCATGTGCGGTCAGTGAAAAGCTTCCCGCTCATTTGGTGAATTTTGGACGGCCGCAGGCTTGGCAGATGTTTCTTTATCTTGCGGTGCTTCTTTTGGTCATTCGGATGAAAAAGAAGGTGACTTTGCCGGTAAGGTGGCTTGCCGCCGCCTTTGGGGTTCTAATCCTGCTTGTGCGTCCGGGAGGGGAGCTTGAGATTACCTTTTTGGATGTAGGGCAGGGGGACGGAATTTATGTGGAGACGGCAGAAGGAGAAAGATTTCTTGTGGATGGAGGAAGCTCGTCGGTGGGCAGCGTAGGGAAATACCGGCTGATCCCCTTTTTGCAGTTTCAGGGGACACGCAGGCTGGATGCGGTTTTTGTGACCCATCCGGATACCGACCACTGCAACGGAATCAAGGAAATTCTGGAACAGGGAGAAGACAGCGGAATCTATGTGGACTGGCTGGTTCTGCCGGATATTGAGGAGGAAAGCAAGAGCGACGAGTATAAGAGTCTGGTGGAGGCGGCAAAGCAGAACCATGTTCCGGTAACTTACATCAGCCGGGGACAGAAACTGCAGAGGGGAGAATTAACCATAACCTGCCTGCATCCGCAAAAGGGCTATGAAACGGAAGATGCAAATGCTTATTCTATGGTTCTGGAGCTGGATTATGGAAATTTCAGCGCCCTGCTTACCGGAGACTTGGAAGGGACAGGAGAACAAAGCTTTTTGGAATATCAGAAGAAAAGAGAGGAAAATCAGGAAAGCAGGAGCCTGACTGTTTTAAAGGCGGCGCACCACGGATCCAAGTATTCTACAACCAAAGAATTTCTGGAAATGATGAATCCGTCCATAGCAGTCATCTCTGCCGGCAAGGGTAACAGCTATGGGCATCCCCACGAGGAGCTTCTAAAGCGGCTGCAGGAGCAGGGCTGCCTTATTTATCAGACTTCCGAGAGCGGCGCAGTTACGGTGCGGGTGAAGAATGACAGGGTGGAAGTGGAGGAGTTTTTGGGGAGTAAAATTGAACTTGACAAAAAAGAGAATGGAGGTAAAATGTAACTAAATAATAGTTACATAAAATAGATGAGCAAATTTACAAAAGCAAAGCAAAAATTGGCGCGAAAACTTAAAGAGTGGGAGGCGTTATGATGAAAGATAATATTTTGGAGTATAAAGGTTATCACACCAGCATAACCTATGATGCACATGCAGGACGGCTTAGGGGCGTAATAAGCGGTATTGATGACCATGTAGATTTTTCCAGTGACAAACTAGAAGAAATCGAACAGGAATTTCACTCGGCAGTAGATGATTATCTGGAATTTTGTAAAGAGATAGGAAAGGCACCCTGCAAAGAGTATAAAGGTGTTTTTAACATCAGAATTAAGCCGTCACTTCACAGAGAATTAGTCCAAATCTCAGAAAAGGATGGGGAAACGTTGAATGCTGTGGTGGAACGGGCATTGCAGTTATTTGTAAAAAGCATAAATCAGCGCCGTATGGACGAAGCCATACGGTGATAAGTGTGCCGGATTCCGCGTATGGCAATGGAATATGCCTGTATATTTTCGGGCAGTGCCATTCCTGCGTAACCGGTATCGCCGAGATGATGAATATCTGTTCCGGTCATTTTGCACATCAGTGCAATCTGACGGATGGTGTCCGCGTCCGCGCCTTCCTGAGAAGTACCGATTGACGTGATGGTTAAGGCTCCCAAGGAGTGTGCATAACTTACAAGCTCCCGAACCGATTCCATGGTAATGCCCGGAACGGTGGCAGGTGCAGGGAATAAAAGAATATCTGCGCCGGCATCCCGGAACCGTTTCACATCGTCTTTCGTCATGATTTGTCCGGCTGATTCTGTCAGGATTCCGGAAGCATGCATTTTACCGGCGGCTAAAATAACCTGACCGCCGAGAGCAGATTTATATGTTCTTAAGGTTTTTTCAATAGCATCATTGGACACGCCCGTGCCCGGATTGCCTGTTAACAGGATCATGTCAACTCCCATCCGGCATGCCTTTTGGGCGTTTTCTAAGGTGGCACGCCTGCCGTCAGACATTTTCCAGAGAGAGCCGGTTTCGGTTCCGCTGTTCTCTGATACCGGCTCCAAATTGATTCCTACCGGCCGTCCCGTAAGCTGTTTAATCATGCGAATGGTATCGTCCGGAGCTGTATCGGGAAGCCCCTGAATTTCAGGGTTATTTACGTCAAACAGATTCAGGAGCAGAAAGTCGGCGCCCATTGCGGATACAAATTCCGCATTGGTAATATCTCCGAGCATAGGGCGGACGGTGCCGATAGTCTCACAGGCAATCACGCGCCCTTCGCTTTGGGCGATGGATTCCAAAAGTTCCTCTTTAGAAAAGCTTTGGAAATCAGATGCGAAACAGTCTAACAGTCTTTTGGTCATAGGAAGTCTCCTTTTCATTTTTCTGTAAAAAATATTTTAGCATTCTAATGATGGTACGGCAAGAAGTTTGAAAATATTGACAAAAGAAAGGTGCATGGAGTATACTATGACATATGTTAGCCTTAACTAACCAGAACGGGCGCATAAATATTACATAGTTTGTGAGGGAAAATATGGTAACCAAAGCATTGCTGTTTACAGCTTTTATCGGACATATGATCTGCTGGGTATGCGATTTGCTTTTGATATACGCTCCCGGTGGGAAATTTCGTTTTGAATATATGAAGGATAATGAAAAAATGTCGAAGGTCTTTGACGGGATGCCGTTAAAAAAACCGCTGGCATCCTCGCTGCTTGGAGTGCCTGCAATGATAATGTTTTTTGGCGGTTATCTCGGCTTATACGAGTGGATGAAGCAGTTTTCCATGACTTATGCAGTAATCATAATAGCATCGGAGCTGGTATGCGCGATTTCAGGCGTTGCGCACCATGTATTTTGCGGTATGGTGGAATGGTTTTATATCCGTCTTGGCAGAACCGAAGAGGCGCGAAATGTGGTAGTGGAGTTTTTCAAGGAAACATCAGTGACAATGTATATCTGCTACTTAGGACAAATGATTTTTGCGGTAACCCTTTTTACGGCGGTTGTTATGGGAGAGACTTCTCTTCCGCAGTGGAGCTGCATTTTTACGATTATCCCTCTTTATGTTGTATTTATGCTGTTGAAAGCCCCGGGAGCAGGAAATCTGGCGGGAGCGGTTATGTTTTTCAGTCTTTTTTGGCTGATATAAAGATAGTAAGTGACATAACAAATTACACTTTCCGGCTCTTGCAAAAGCATATTATCAAAGAGGCATGTTGTGGAAAAGAGGAAAGGAAGAACGGATTATGGATAAAACGCTGAAAAAGTTTAGACCTGCAATGCTGAAATTCATTCGGGCGCATTAC
Source organism: Lachnospiraceae bacterium (assembly GCA_023663945.1). GTDB lineage: Bacteria > Bacillota > Clostridia > Lachnospirales > Lachnospiraceae > Suilimivivens. Next base: position 8,468 of record JAMPGL010000036.1, read on the forward strand.
GGCGAAGAAGAGACAGCAAAACGCTGGCAAAAGATTGAGGAGCTCTATGCAAAATGGCTTCAGGAAGAGGGAGACCTTGGAGGCAGTAAGAATATGATGTCCGATAATATGCTGCTGTGTTATGCAATGTGCGCATTTTATGAGGCGGTTGACCGTAATTTTACAAGAGATGATTTTGATGCGCTGTTCCATGACGTGATGGATAAAAAGTTTGTGATGCTGAAGCATTTTGATATGAATAAGCTGGAACGGAAAAAGCGGCTGATGAAAGCGGTGTATTCGATTATAAACAGTTATAAGAAAAAGGCGGATGAAAGGCGCTTTAAGCAGTGGGGCAACACATGGAAAATGCGGGTTAATCCCGATAATCGGCAAACAGGGGTTGCGTTTGTGCTGGACAGCTGTCCGCTGTATGATTTTGCCAGAAAATACGGGTATATGGATCTTCTGCCATATATGTGCGGATCGGATCAGATTGTTGCAAAACAGTTCCACGCACATTTGATCCGCCACAGCACGCTTTCCGACGGTGACGGCAAATGTGAATACTGGTATGTGGGGGATAAGTCGCCGGAAGCGTTAAGTGATAAAGGGTCGAAATAGCTGACCTGCATGTTTGAGGAGGAAAAGTATTATGATTTTTATTTTTCAAATAGTTCTTTATCTTATTTTTTTCACGGCATCGATAAAGCTGTTGGTTTTGAATGACCCGGTGAGGGGGATTTTCTTTTATCCCAAACAGGTTCAGCGGCGGGTCTTTGAAATGGGACTGACTACAGTGGAAGAAGCCAAAAAGCGCAAAGTTATATTCTTCACCATATTGTGTTTGGGCATTGTTATCCTGCCGATAATATTTATTGGCGGATGGAGCGGCATTTCGGATTTTAAGACGGCATTTATCCAAGCGGTCGTGTTTCTTGAAGTGATGAATTGGTACGATGGCATTTTGATAGATGAAGTATGGGTAAGATTTAGCAAATTCTGGGTAATAAAAGGCGCGGAAGATATTCCCCACGTAAAGAAGTTAAGCTTTGTTTTATTGGAAAGAGGGATCATGACGTTAGTTTACATTCCGGTGGCGGCGGCAATCGCGAAGATTGCGGTTATGATGTATGGAAAATAGTATAAGAAAGGAAACAGGCATGAAAGTAATTTTACACGATTTGGATACACAATATCACGAAATGCTCAGCGGAAAATGTGATGAGATTATCCATGCGGACGGGAAATATGCGCCCTGCCAGGGCTATTTTGGCTGTTGGACGAAGCATCCGGCGGAATGCTTTATGAAAGACCGTTTGAAGCAGACCGCCCGTGTGGTTGGACAGGCGGACGAATTTGTCATTATCACGGAAAACCTATACGGTACATACAGCCCTGCGGTTAAAAACGTTCTTGACAGAAGCATTGGCATTTCAACGCCGTTATCTACTTACCGCGGAAAGCAGATGCACCATACCCTGCGCTATGGAAAGCACCATTTATTCAAGGTAATTGTGCATGGTGACGCCGCGCAGCAGGAAAAGGAAACCTTTACCTATATGGCAGAAAGAAATGCAATAAATAACGGATTTGTTTATTTGTAAAAGGTACAAAAGTGACGGAAAGGCTGCGGAATCAAAGCGGCCATCAACGGATTTTGAATGAATTGACGGATGCAGACAGGGTTGTATTTTGTCTTCCGCTGTATGTGGACAGTGTGCCGTCGCATGTGCTTTCCTTTCTGAAAGAGATGGAGCTTTTTTGCAGAGAAAACAGTATCCGGCTGACCCTTTACAGCATTTCAAACAGCGGATTTATTGAAGGGAAGCAAAGCGAACCGCTGTTGCGGGTTTTTCAAAATTTTTGTGAGAAAAGCAATTTGGAATGGGGCGGCGGAATCGGAATTGGCGGCGGAGTTATGCTGAATGTTTACCGGATTGTGTTTATGGTACAAATCGGATTATTATTTTTGAATATCCTGTTAAATGGCATTCAGAACGGTAATTTCCTGCCTGTAAGCGCGTTTAAAAATTTTGCTGAACAGGCGGGCATCTTCATTTTCCTGAATTTGGGAGTGTTTTTCTATACCATAAGGATGGGCAGAGCCATCAACAAAGGCAGATTTTTCGGTAAAAAGTATACCCGTATCATGGTGCCGTCCTTTGTGTTTATCCTTTTCGCGGACATTTTTTTCACCATTATTTCAGTCTTTCAGGGCGGTATTTTTAAAGGGTGGCTTGCGAAGAAACAGCCTAATAGCAACTGATACAAAATATTTGTAAGTTGCGCAAAGGGTTATGTTAAGAGAAAAAGACTCCGATATATATGATATATGCTCTTGCAAAAATCTTTATTTAAGGATGATAAAAGTTTTTAGAAGGATGAGAGGATACGGTTTATGCAGGTAACAAGGGACAATTATTCGCAGTATGCGGACATGGTACGGCAGATGTTCGGCAGTAAGAAAAATTTCAGCAGTCCGTTGGCTCAATGCGACTATGGCAATTTTGCGCTTCGTTTCAAGCCTGTTGATATTTCATTCCCCAAGCCCAATTGGGATAATATTATGACAAAGCGTGATAAGCCTGCAATGTCGGAGGAAGAATTTGATGCGGCTATCAGAGAACTTGCAAGGAAAGAATTTTCTACCGGAAAACGAGACGATGCCGCTTATAGAAAGCTGTGTATGCAGCACGGTGAGACGGTATCTCCGGACAGAAAAGCCATTTACGATGCAAGTATGAGAAAAACAGGTGGTAAGATGAATGCGGCGTGCATGTTTTGGGATTCTTACGGAAACAAAACATTGTCTTATAATCCTGAATCCCGAAACTGGAAGGCTATAAGCACGGATGAAGAGTTTGCAAGAGCAAGGGTGTTTACTTCCATTTATAATGACGAACTGGCTCGTCTGAAAAATGAGTGCGGAGGAAATGCAAAGGGAGCCGGAGGCTCGTTGGATTTGCAGATATAGGAGGAAAAAATATGTCAATGTCAGCGATAGGCGGTTTGTATAACAATTATGCAGCGCAGAATGTAAACGATAAGACCAAAAAGAAAGAAGTAGAAAATTCAAAGAGAACGGATTCAAAGGCGCAAAGCGGTGAGGTTAAAAAGCCTCAGCTTTCAACGGCGGCGCAGAAGCTTTTGGAAAAGCTGCAGAAAACGTATCGTAACATGGATTTTATGGTGTATGAGGACGGACAGGATGCGAAAGAGCTTCTCTCTCAGGGCACAAAAGAAATCTCTGTTTTATTTTCCAGCGATGAACTGGAGAAAATGGCTTCTGATGAAAAATGTGAAAAGGAATATATGGACAGACTGCAGGGCGCGCTCCGCATGTCAGATGAAATCAACCAAAAGTTTGGCTTCAAGTCGGCGTTTGGAGAGGACGGGGCACAGATTAGCAAAATCGGCTTTGTCTTTGAAGCAGATGGTAAGATGACTATTTTTGCGGAATTGGAGAAGTCCTCCGCCATGCAGAGTGAGCGTATTGAAAGAGCAAGAGAAGAAAAGCGTGCAGAACGCAGGGAAAACGAGAAAAAGGCAGAGAAGGAAATTCAAAGTTATTCCCAAATCAGCGCAGATACTAAGCGTGCCAGCGTTCAAGCAGACAGTCTGGAGGAACTGCTTAAAAAGATAACAGAAATAGACTGGGATGCCATCAAAGCGGAGAAAACACCGGAGAGCGGCGGGAAATTTGATTTTAGTGTTTAGGCTTGGATAGAGACCAAGGTAAAAAACGCATGGAACAGCCTCGGCTGTAAACCATGCGTTTTTTGGGGCATTGACAAAAACAAAGTGCAAGAGGTATACTTGATAAGGAGTTAGTGACTGCTAACGGTCAAATACCCTGCAGCCACATTTATTAAAAACCGAGGTTAGATTTTGCTAATCTAAGTTAGCTGGTGTAATAGAAGCTTTGCCGCTAAAAAAACTTTTTAAGAAAAGGATAGAATTTATGGAAAATAAAAAGCATCTCCCGATGATGGGAGTGGGACCAATTTATGTTGCGGTGATTGTTGTGGTAACGGCAGCAGCCGTTATTGTAGGGAGAAGCGCGGTCTTTGAAGCGGGCAGGGTTCATTTTTGGAAAATTCCGTTACTTGTGATAGGGATATTGCTGATTGGATTGGGAGTCTATCTTTGGGTGGGTGCGATGTTCCAATCAAAGATAGACTGTCATATTGCAGAAAATAAGCTGGCAGTCACCGGCGTTTACGGGCTGGTGCGGAATCCGATTTATTCGGCGTTTATGTTCCTTTGCACAGGCGCGCTTATGATTGCGGGGAATTTATTTACCCTGCCCCTATTCTTTTTCTATTGGATATTCATGACTGTGCTGATGAAATGTACGGAGGAGCGGTGGCTGAAAAATCTGTACGGAAGGGAATATGAAGAATATTGCAGGCGGGTAAACCGCTGTATTCCGTGGCGTGGGAAAAGCGGATAAGCGCCGCAGGCAAAAGAGGGTCAAAGGGCGCTGCGAATTGTTACAGAAGAGGTTAGGAGGTATTTGAGATGGAAAAGATACAAATGCGGGGCGTGCCGGAAACGATGCTGCAGACACTGTACGCCCGCGCCTCGTATTCCAGACAAAAGGGTGCAAAGTTTCATGACGACAAAGCGGTAGAGATTGTGTCCCGCATGGATTACGATTTTTCTTTTGCAGAAAAGGATGCCATGATGTCTAAGGGAGTGATAGCAAGAACAATACTTCTTGACCGCATGGCAGGCAGCTTTCTCAGGGAAAATCCCTCGGGAACGGTGGTCAACATTGCCTGTGGGCTGGACACAAGGGCGTATCGATTGAAAATTGCTCCTTCCGTCCGCTGGTACAACATTGACCTTCCGGAAACCATAGAGGTGCGGAGGCTCTTTTTGCAGGAAGAGGGGCATATTTCCATGATTGCAAAGTCTGCAATGGACGAAAGCTGGGCGGAGCTGATTGAACAGCCGAAGGGAAGGGTGCTGGTTCTCATAGAGGGGCTGGTCATGTATTTGTCGGAGCTGGATGTGAAAAGGATACTATCAATCATCAGCAGGCGGTTTGAATCTGCGGAGGTCATTATGGAAGTCATGAATCCGTGGATTGTGAAACATGTAAAAGAAAAATCTATCGAGAGAACAAAGGCAAAATTTATGTGGGGCATTAAATCAGGAAAAGAGTTGCAGCGCATGGCACCGGAATATACATGGGTAAAAGATGTGAGCCTGGCGGAGGGCATGAAAATCATTATGCCGGTGTACCACTTGTTTGGCTGGATACCGGCAGTCAAAAATATTTCAAACAAATTGGTCGTGCTGAAAAAGGGCTGAAATGACGGCGCTTCATGGCCGCATTGAAGATGTGCTGTGCTTTGCATCGGGGTCGTTGACTTAGTGAAAAATGAAGGAGGGATTTTAGATGGTCAAAATGATAGTAGGAGTAGAGGGAATGGCGTGCGGTATGTGTGAAGCGCATATTAATGAGGCGGTACGGAATGCTTTTCCGGTCAAAAAAGTCACGAGCTCGCACACAAAGAAGCAGACGGTTATTGTCTCAGAGCAGGACATTCCGGAGCAGGAACTAAAGGACGTGATAGCCAAAGCAGGTTATGATGCCGTGTCGGTGGACAGAGAGCCTTATGAGAAAAAGGGGCTTTTTTCTGCGTTTGGAAAATAGGGAGAAAAGAGGTAAAATATGAAATTTTATGAATTTGGGGACAAGAACAGCCCGGTAATCCTTTTGCTGCCGGGAACGTGCTGTCATTGGAAATCAAATTTTGGGGCGGTTATCCCGCTTCTTGCAAAGGATTTCCGCGTGGTCTGCGTATCTTATGACGGTTTTGACGAGACGGAAGATGCTGTTTTTCCGGATATGCTGGCGGAGACGGAAAGGATAGAGGAGTATATTAGGAATAATTACGGCGGTAATATCCATTGCGCTTACGGCTGTTCTCTGGGAGGAAGCTTTGTGGGACTGCTGGTACAGCGTAAGAATGTGCATATCAGCCACGGAATACTGGGCAGCTCGGATTTGGATCAGGATACCGGACTGTCGGCAAAGTTTAAAGCGTGGCTGATCGGCAAAGTGCTTTACGGTATGTTCCAAAAAGGCAGGCTTCCGGGATTTATGCAGAAAAGATTGGATAAGATGACCGGAGAGGAACGGGAGTACAATGAGAAAATGCTGGACATGTTCGGCATGAGAAGCACCCGCATGTCCTTTGTAAAACGGGAAAGTATCCGCAATCAATTTTATTATGATTTAATCACGCCCCTTGACGATGGAATTTTGGTTTCCGGCACAAGGGTACATATTTTTTATGCAGTCAAGATGGGAGAGAACTATTTGGAACGGTATCGAAAACATTTTCAAAATCCGGATATCCGGCGGCATGAGATGCAGCATGAGGAATTGCTGATCTGCTATCCGGAGATGTGGGCGGAAGAGGTCAAAAAATGCTGTGAATAAGCCGGCAGGACTGCCGATTTACTGCTCGTTCAGGAAAGGGATTGTTTATGGGATAAAGTGACCCTTTCCTGATTCCCCGCATTAAAGATGTGTTATGCTTTGCATCGGGGTGTTGACTGGCAGACAGTAAACTACCGGATAAGCATTCCGATTCCGGCGCAGACCAAGCTTAGCAGTGCGCACAAAATAGGGCCTTTTACCCAATGGTCGAAAATTCCGAATTTTTTCATCCAGGGTCCGGTTTTCCACATTTCGTTATTCTCCGTGCCCGGGACCATAATCCGGTCAGTGTATTTGGCGCGGAGCAGCCAGTCGAGCAGAAAGAAATCTCCGAAATTCCAGCAAAGGTTTTCTATGTATGCAGTAAGAAACAGATTCCAGAATCCGCTCACACCAGCGTCATAGGCGCTGAGAATAATGTACGCCAGCAAGATTGGATATAAAATAAATTCCATGAGCCTGAGCGGCTTAAGCTGTGCTTTGGTGAGCTTGTCCGGCGGCGTATTGATGCCCTTCGGAAGCATGACGGAAAACCCAATAGGCTCTAACAGCCAGACGAAGGCAGCTACGCCGTTAAAAGCAATACACACGATAATGCTGTCTAATATAGTTCGTAACCAGTTCATAATAATTCTCCTTTTTGTATGTATAATAAACGACATAACTAATTGCTCATTCTGGCTCTTGCAAAAGCCATATGCGCAAGCTTTTACAAGAACGAAATGGCAATTATTAATGTCGTTAACTATATATTTCCAGTGCCCGCAGCACAGCTTTTAGATAAAAGGGGCAGACAGATGGATTTTACTTCAATGACCATTTTTGATAAAAACGGTCATTGATATGTTACTCCATATTTTGAAGATTGTCAATAGATGACTTTCAGGCATAGTAAAGCCGATAGATGATTTCTTCGGGCATAAGGAAGATTTAAAGGGTTTCTGTCATAAGGAATGCTTAAAGGGTTTCTTGACATACGGGGAAGCCCGTGATAGACTTAATTTTAGTTAGCCATAGCTAACTAAAATTTGGAGGAGGAAACTTATGATGACAATACGAAAAAGAATGCTGTTTATTATCCCGGGCACGATCTGCTTTATAATTGGCGACTATTGTATGGGAATTGAACCGCGCGGCAGCTATGTCGTTTCAGGGATGATTTCATCCGGCTGGCTTGCAATTGCGGATTGGAGAATTGCGGTTTCTAATATCGGAGGCGTGATTGGCGCTGTGTTTTACACCGCCGCGGCACTGCCTTTTGTGAATTATTTAAATGACCGGCTTTCGGATTTGCAGAATAAATGGGACAGACGAATTTTGAAGATTTACATAGCGGGATTGCTTCTGGGGTGTATCTCCTTTATGTACTTTCATCTTGCCTGTGGTACGCTGATTCACAATTATAATGTTATTTATGGCGCGGCGGATGGAAATACGGAACTGGCGGTGCAAATGTACAATCGGTCATACATGGTGCAGGCTGTGCCGTATTGGCTCTCTTTTCTTGCTCTTGGCGTTACGGTTACGGGAGGGTGGATTGCTCTGATTTTGAAGGGCATCCTTCCCCTAAAAAAGGCGTGGCTGTTTGCGGCTCCGCTTCTAATCGCGGGAATGGGTTTCCTTTTGGAGGCGCTGCTCCCGCTGCCGTTTAATGGATTTGCTTCCGGATTTGAGAGCTTTGGCTGGATTGTCATGTTTCTTGGCGGGATAAAATGCGTGAAGGAAGGAGAAAAACGATGAACTTTGAATCTGTAGATATGAAAAAGGAATTTGAGCATTATAACAAGGCGGCTCCGGTTAAGACGGAGCGGATTTTGGGTGGGGAGTTTAAGTATCGTTATTACCAAAATCCGTCTCCGGAGGTTCATGCGACTATCGTGATGCTTGCCGGAGGTTCAGGGCTGGGGGACGCTTTCGCGGCGTTTGCAAAACGGTTTATGGACAGATATTCGCTCATCAACTTTAATTACCCGATGGCGTATGAGGACAATGAACGGTTGGCGGATGCCGTTGCAGAGTTAATTAGAACCCTGAAAGCGGAAAATGTATACCTTTGGGGACAATCCTACGGAGGCGTGCTTGCTCAGATTATTGCCAAAAAGCATCCGGATGCGGTGAAGGGGCTTATCCTTACCTCCACGGCAGGCATGACGCCGAATCTCCGCTTTGAGGGAATGCAGTGTCTTGTGCGGATGTTTGGTGAGGAGAAGGAGAAGAAAAACATCAAAAAATTCAAAAAGATGCCGCTTTCTCTTCTGCCTGTTCTTATGAATCTTGCTTTTAAAAAGCATTTGAAGGATAATCCGGGAGGCCAGAACGCCATTAAGGAGATATTAAACCAAGTGAAGCCTGACCTGACAAATGAGTATCTCTGCCATATGGGGCATCTGCTGGGAGACTTGCGGAACCATGCGGGGACGCATTCCAAGGAAGATTTTGCTTATCTGAAGGGGAGAGTATTGATTATCGAGCCGGATGATGACAAAACATTTACAGCGGACATTAAGGAAGCGTTAATTGAATCCATGACAAATCCTACGGTCGTGCGGGAGCTTCCCGGAGGGCATCTTGCTATGATGCTGGATACGGACGGTTTTATGGAGATTATAGACAATTTTATGGACGGACAGGAGTTGTAAGGTAACAGTTCAGCCTTGCAGTCCCGGATTCCGGAAAGCCCCGTGTCATGTTCCTTTTTGACATGACACGGGAAACTTTCCTGCATCCGGGACTGCAAGGCTGAATAGTTACTTTGAAGGAAATGCGGACGTATGTAACCATTGACATTACAATAGAGAAAGCGTAATATTACTTTCAGAGGTGATTAAGATGCAGATTTCAAGTAGATTTACCATTGCAATTCATATGTTTACCTGTATTGATACGTTTGGAGCAGACACCAAAATTACAAGTGATTTTATGGCGGGAAGCATCAACACAAATCCGGTGATTATAAGAAAAATCCTGTCGCAGTTAAAAGGAGCCGGACTAGTCAAAGTGAAAAGAGGCACCGGAGGGGTAGAAATCACAAGACCGCTTAATGAGATTTCATTTTTAGATATATACAGGGCGGTGGAATGCATTGAAGATGAGACTCTATTTCATTTCCATGAGAATCCAAACCAAGATTGTCCGGTAGGTAAAAACATTCATTTCATTTTGGATGATAAGCTTAAGCAGGTTCAGGACGCTATGGAAAAGGAACTTGCGTCCATAACGCTTGCGGATGTAAAAAACGACATGTCAAATTATTTATAAGCGGCTGAGCTGTTTGACTTTGCGGACAAGACCCTGCAAAATTTATATGCGTAAGCTTTTGCCGGGGCGAAAAGGACATTTCTGATGTGGTTAACTATAAGTGTAAAATGATAATGAAAAAGAATGGAGATAACAAGTTGGAGCGTAATATAGGCAAAGCACCCGAACACATCAAGGTACGCGGCGCAAGGGTACATAATCTGAAGAATGTTGACGTAGATATCCCTCTGCATAAGATTGTGGGGATAGCGGGGGTGTCCGGTTCCGGGAAATCTTCTCTGGCGCTGGGCATTTTGTATGCAGAGGGTTCCAGACGGTATTTGGAGGCACTCTCAACTTATACAAGAAGGCGCATGACACAGGCGGAAAAGGCACAGGTAGATGAAGTACTGTATGTTCCCGCGGCTCTTGCGCTGCGGCAGCGTCCCGGCATTCCCGGAATACGCAGCACTTTTGGCACGGGAACAGAACTTTTGAACAGTCTGCGGTTAATGTATTCGAGACTTGCAGAGCACCGCTGTCCCAACGGGCATTATGTAAGGCCGTCTTTGAATGTAGCTGCCGGTCTGGAGCTTATATGTCCGGAGTGCGGCGCACATTTTTTTGCGCCAAGTGCGGAGGAGCTGGCATTTAACAGTCAAGGTGCGTGCAGGCACTGTGACGGAACTGGGATCGTCCGGACTGTGGATGAATCAACGCTGGTGCCGGATGAATCTCTTTCCATCGATGAGGGCGCTGTCGCTCCGTGGCAGACATTGATGTGGTCACTGATGAAAGATATTGCCCGTGAGATGGGCGTCCGGACTGATGTGCCATTTCGGGAACTGACAGAGAAAGAACGGGATATTGTATTTCACGGGCCTGCCGTTAAGAAAAATATTATTTATCAGAATAAGACCAGCGGTGCGGCGGGAGACATGGATTTTACCTATTTCAATGCAACCTACACGGTGGAAAACGCGCTGTCCAAGGTAAAAGATGAAAAAGGCATGAAGCGGGTAGAGAAATTTTTAAGGCAGGGGATTTGTCCAGACTGTGGAGGAACCAGACTCTCGGAGGAGGCACGGGCGCCGCGGCTCCGCGGAATTTCTCTTGCGGAAGCCTGCGGTATGACGCTGTCTGAATTATCCGTGTGGGTGGAAGGCGTACCTGATTCCCTGCCGGAGGAAATGCGTCCCATGGCAGTCAGTATTTGTGAATCATTTCAGAGTACGGCAAAACGGCTGACAGATCTGGGGCTTTCTTATCTGACGCTGGATCGTGCGGCGTCTACGCTGTCTACAGGGGAACGGCAGCGGATGCAGCTTGCAAGGGCGGTGAGAAACCGGACAACGGGCGTGCTGTATGTGCTTGATGAGCCATCCATTGGTCTGCATCCCTCTAATATGGAGGGACTTGCGGGGGTGATGCAGGATCTTTTACAGGATGGAAATACGATTATTCTCGTGGATCACGATCCCCATGTGCTTTCCGAAGCAGACTGGCTGATAGAGCTTGGACCGGAGGCAGGTGCAGGCGGCGGCACAATTATTGCGCAGGGAACCCTTGATGAGATAGGGGAGAATCCGGATTCTAAGATTGGCGGGTTCCTTACGGGAAGGGCAGTGATTGAGCTGGGCAGGAATATCCCTCAGGAACAGATATTTGATCTTGGCAGAATCCGTCTGTCTACTTCTGAAATCCATACGGTAAAACCACTGGAAGTGGATTTCCCCAAGGGACGCCTGATTGCCGTGACAGGAGTTTCCGGTTCCGGTAAGACAACGATGGTATTGGAAAGCCTGATTCCTGCGCTGGAGTCACTCATGAAAGGCGCAAAGCTTCCGGAGCATGTACGCTTGGTGTCGGCAGAGGGTATCCGTCAAGTTAAGCTGATTGATGCAACCCCGATTGGCGTGAATATCCGCTCTACGGTGGCAACTTACGCCGACGTGCATGATGAACTGCGCAAAATATATGCGCGGACTCCCGATGCAAAAGAAAGAGGATATAAAGCAGGCGATTTTTCATACAATACGGGAAAACTCCGGTGTCCGGTCTGCGACGGCACAGGCGCCATCAGTCTGGATGTACAGTTTTTACCGGATGTGGAAATCACCTGTCCGGAATGCGGCGGTTCGCGGTATGCAAAGGAAGCAGGGCTGATCCGGCGGATTTCCCAAAAGAAAAACGGGGAGTATGCGCTTCCAGAGCTGATGGACATGAGCATTGACGAGGCCTTGGCGGCATGCTCGGACATTCCGACGGTAGAACGGAAGCTCCGGGTGCTGCACGAGCTGGGACTTGGATACCTGACGCTTGGGGAAGAGACGCCGAGCCTGTCCGGCGGAGAGGCGCAGAGGCTGAAATTGGCAAGTGAGATGGGAAAAGGGCAGTCAGATTCCGTTTTTGTCTTTGACGAGCCGACTATTGGACTGCATCCTTTGGATGTAGAAACGCTTTTATGCGTATTTCAAAAACTGATTGAAAATGGCGCGACTGTCATTGTGGTTGAGCATGATTTGGATATTATCCGGAATGCTGATTATGTGATCGATATGGGACCGGGAGGCGGTGTGCATGGCGGAAGAATTATCGCGCAGGGAACACCGCAGGAGATATGCAATAATAAGGATAGTCTGACTGGAAAATATCTAAAATCGTATATCGGGAATGGCTTATAAAGAAGATAATGGTAATGAATTGTAATGACTAGCGATATTCTTATTGACAAGACCTTGATGCCGGGAGTATACTAAAAGCAGTTAGCGACTACTAACATAAGGTAGTCGTAATTGTTTAGCAAATGGTTAGTTGTAACTAACCAAATTTGCAAATCCTTTTTTATTCCCATGGGCAGTGAGTCAAGCGGCTTGCCTGCATCGGGGTCGTTGACGGAAAAGGGGCAGTTATCCGGATAATTGAAAACGAGGAGGAAGAACGATGAAAAACAAAAAAAGCCATTATAACAATATCGGCATCAGCAGCGAATTGGATATACCGCGAATCAAGCATCTTATGAAAATCGGGCTTGCCGCAGGGGTCATGGTGCTGATTGGAGATATGATACTGGGGTATGGCGCGGCGGATGCCGAAGTATCCGGCATTCCGGTGACATTTGCAAGGTATCTGACGGTATCGGATAGGAGGCTGTTCTGGGCGGCTCTTCTTGGAATGATAGGGATTCCGCTGGAATGCCTCTGCTTTTTCGCAATTTACCGGCTGATAGCGCATGAAAGTGAAAAGTATGCGCATGTATACCGGACGGGGATTTTTGGTTGTTTGATCTTTGGCGGATGCGGAGTCCATGTTCCCTGCTGTGCCATGGTTTTCTTTCTGAAAAAAATATATGAGTACAATCCGGGTGCGGCGCTTGAAATGACAGAGAAATATCTGCTTTATTTTTTGGCACCAGCGACGGTTCTGTTTTTGGTTTTCTTCTTTCTGATGATAGTGACGCAGATAAGAGCTTTTGCAAAAGGGCTTACGCCGCTTCCGAAATGGACATGGATATTTTCGCTTTTGTTTGGCCTGCTGGCGGCGGCTCTGTTTAAGATTCCCAATCTGCCTTTGACAAATGCCCTTGCGACGGGCTGGATCAGCATTGGGAATATCTGGATGTTCGGCGGACTGCTTTTGGCGATGAAAAAGATAAAGGAATGACAGGGGGAGTGCAGGATGAGGCTATTGGTTTATGGTGCAGGCGTAATCGGATGTGAGCTGGCACATGTGCTGAAAGCGGGTGGAAATGATGTGACTCTGCTTGCAAGAGGAAAGTGGAAGGATACTCTTGAAAAAAACGGGCTTATAATCCGCCATTATCTGCAAAGGAAAACGACAACAGACAAAGTGAAGGTGATTGGCACGCTGGAGCCTGATGATGAATACGATATTATTTTTGCCGCCATGCAGGCGGATCAGGTTCCGGACATTCTACAGGCAATCTCCGCAAATGTAAGCCGTTATGTTCTTTTTATAGGCAACAACCCATGGGCGAAGGAAACGGAAGCGGCGGCGTGTGCCGATTCTCCTGTCCCCAAGGAAGCCGCATTCGGTTTTATGATGGCAGGAGGCAGGCGTGAGAATGGAAAGGTTATCAGCATTCATGCGCGCACGCATCTGACGGCAGGGGGAAGAGACGGAGAACTGTCTTTGGCATTCCGAGAATGTCTGGGCAGGGCGTTTTCCAAAACCGGATGCGGCCTGACGTGGGAAAATCAAATGGATGCATGGCTGAAATGCCATATGGCAGAGATTCTTCCGCTGGGATATGTATCCTATGCGGTTGACTGCAGACTGCCGAAAGCGTCAAAAGCCCAGAGAAGGGCGATGGTGGATGCCACCGCTGAGGGATTTGCATTCTTGAAAGCATTGGGATACCCCATAAAGCCCGAAGAGGACGAGGGATTATATACAGGCGGAGCAAAGCGGATGCTGTGGCGGACGGCTATGTTTATAATATGTAAAACGTCCTTAGGACGCCTGATGGTCACCGACCACTGCGCCCATGCGGTCAGCGAGATGACTATGCTTGACAGGGCGTGGGAGGAACTGCGCGCGGGAGAGACGGCTCTATCCGTGAAGAAACCCATGCCGGTATGGGATTCCATAAGAAATCCCATAGAGAACTTCCATAGAGAACTTCTCTGAGAATTTCTCTGAGAATTTCTGAGAAAACATGCATGTGCAGGAGGAAAACAGATAGAAGGAGGCAGAATAGTTATGGTCTGGGAAAGAACGATATTGGACGGTATTGCAGTATGCATCATATTTAACGTGACGGCAGCCCTGTTATGGATGCTCGTGCCAAACGCATTTTCCAAAATGCTGCCCGCGGAAATCCGGAAGGCGGCTCCCCAAAGAGAAAAGAAGGAAATTGCCATATTGGCAGGCGTACTTTATCCAATGTATATTTTGATATTTATATATATGGCTGTCAGTGCAAGACAGGCTGGCGTGGAGGGCTTTTGGAATCTGTTCTGGACGGGATACGTGGAGATGCTTTTGGTCAATTTTGGAGACTTTTTCGGTCTTGACTGGTTTTTCAGAGGGCTTGTAATAAAGAAAGGACTTATGATTCAGGGAACGGAACATTGTGAAGCATGGAATTTGAAAAAGTGGATGATAACATTGGCAATACCGGAACACTGCATTCTGTGGCCTCTGACTGCGTGTCCCCTTACCGGGCTGATCTGCGCGGGGATTGGAGTGCTTATTTCTTGACACTTTTTACAGACATGACAGATTTTTGAAAAAATGAGGAGGATTAGGATGACAAGCGAAGAATACAAGAAGCTGTCGCTGAAAGAATTTGACCAGGCGGCTGAAAAATTCGATGATAATGACCCAAGCGTCTACAATATGTGCCGTAAGGACTATCCTGACGTAGTGGCGGAGGCAGTCAGGGAGCCCTTTTCTGATTTGTTAGATGCAGGCTGCGGCACAGGGGCAATGCTGGGCATGTTTAAAAAGGATCATCCGGATAAAAATTACATCGGCGTGGACTTGTCGAAAAAAATGATAGAGACTGCCAATAAAAAACAATTGGAAGGGGTGCGCTTTGTCGCCGGGGACTGTGAGAACCTGCCTTTTAAGGACAACAGCTTTGACGTGGTCACCTGTTCCATGAGCTTCCACCATTACCCGAACCCGGAAAAGTTTTTTATGAGCCTTAAACGGGTACTGCGTCCGGGGGGAAGGCTCATTTTAAGAGATATGGCGTCAAGCAGCGGCTTGTTGATGTGGTTTTTTAACTGTATTGAAATACCGGTGATCAACAAGGTTCTGCGCAAAGGGGATGTTCATGTTTACACAAGAGCGGATATACAGAAGCTTTGTGATGGAAGCGGGCTGAAGCTGGAACGGTATGAGGTGAGAAAAGGATTCCGCCTGCATTGCGTTGTACGGAAAGAGGACGGCGCGCAGGCTTTCAGGCATGATTTTTAAATTGAGGTGAAACAAAATGAGCATTGATATTGTAATTATGGAAATGGTAATATTCAGTATTTTATTTACAGTTATGGGTTTTGCGACAACAGGGAAGAAATCCAAGCTGCAGGTACATAACTATCCGCCCGAAATACAGGAAGAATATTTTAAGACGCATAAGCGGATAGAGGTACAGCCGTTGAGCGGCAGGGTGATTGCAATAAAAGCAGTCGGGATTCTGATATTTACGGGAATTCTTGCGGTATGCGCTTATGCAGCAGGAGCGAAAAAGTTCGTGGAGGGATTTGGAATTGCCTTTGGATTGATGGTATGGATCGGCATTTATGACACGTTTTTTCTGGATTGGGTACTCTTTGCCAACATGAGACGCTTCAGACTGGAAGGGACGGAACACATGGATAAGGAATACCATCAAAAGTGGTTCCATGTGAAAGGGATGCTGTTCCCCGGCATTATTTTTGCTTTGATTCCGGCTGTGCTGGTTGGAGCGATTGTTTCATTTTTGCTAAAGTAAATATTTTAGGGTATTGAAATAAGCAGCAGGCTTCACGATATTTTTTTAACTAATAGTTAGTTTACGCTAACCAATATATTTTTCACTAATTAAGGAGGTCATTTGATGAAACAAGAAAAAAAGAACAATGTGGCTGTCCTGCTGGAATATGCGGGAAGCCGCAGGAGCCTGACCTTTTTAGGGCTGGCGCTATCGGCAGTGTCCATGCTCCTTAGCATGGCTCCCTACATTTGCATCTGGCTGGTGGCTCGTGATCTGATTAAGGCAGCTCCGGAGTGGACACTGGCACAGAATGTTTCCAGATATGGCTGGATAGCCTTTGGGTTCGCAGTAGGCGGTATTATCCTGTATTTTGCGGGTTTGATGTGCACCCATCTGGCGGCTTTCCGTACAGCTTCCAACATACGAAAACAAGGAGTTGCCCATGTGATGAAGGCTCCGCTGGGATATTTTGATTCCAATGCCTCCGGCTTGATCCGAGGGCGGCTTGACGCGGCGGCGGCCGACACCGAAACACTGCTGGCACATAATCTGGCTGACATCGTAGGCACTATCGTATTGTTTTTGTCGATGCTGGTCATGATGTTTCTTTTTGATTGGCGGATGGGGGCGGCATGCCTGTTGGCGGCAGTCATTTCGGTAATCGCTATGTTCTCCATGATGGGAGGCAAAAATGCTAAGCTCATGGCGGAATATCAGGCGGCTCAGGACCGCATAGCGAAAGCGGGAACGGAATATGTGAGGGGGATTCCCGTAGTTAAAATATTCCAGCAGACAGTCTACTCGTTCAAGGCATTTCAGGAGGCTATCGAGGATTACAGCAACAAAGCGGAACATTATCAGGTGGATGTATGCCGCATAGCCCAGTCTGTCAATTTAACCTTTACCGAAGGCGCTTTCCTGTTTCTGGTTCCAGCGGCGCTGTTCCTTGCCCCGGGCGCATTGGCAGACGGCAGTTTTGCAGGATTTGTTACGGATTTCGTCTTTTATGCCGTATTTTCAGCGATTATTTCTACCGCGCTTGCGAAAATAATGTTTGCTTCCTCCGGCATGATGCTTGCAGGCACCGCCTTAGGACGTATCAGTCAGGTAATGGAGGCGCCTGCCTTGGAAGTACCCAGTCATCTGCAGATGCCTCACAGTAACAAAGTAGAATTTAAGGATGTGAGTTTTATCTATAACGGAGCGGAAAGTCCGGCGCTCTCCCATGTGACGTTTACAGCAGAACCGGGGCAGACCGTAGCTTTGGTGGGACCGTCCGGCGGCGGAAAGACAACGGCAGCCAGCCTGATTCCGCGTTTTTGGGATGTAACGTCCGGTACGGTGGAAGTCGGCGGAGTAAATGTGGCACAGATCGATCCGCATATCCTCATGGATCAGGTGGCTTTCGTATTTCAGAATAACCGTTTGTTCAAAGCATCTATTCTGGAAAATGTCCGGGCCGCCCGTCCGGAAGCGACTAAGGAGCAGGTGATGGCAGCGCTGATGGCTGCCCAGTGTAAGGATATTCTTGATAAACTGCCGGATGGTCTTGATACACAGATTGGCACCGAAGGAACCTATCTTTCCGGCGGTGAACAGCAGCGCATTGCACTGGCAAGAGCCATTTTGAAGGACGCTCCTATTGTGGTGCTGGACGAGGCTACTGCTTTTGCCGATCCTGAGAATGAAGTGCTGATTCAGAAAGCCTTTGCCACACTGACGAAAGGCCGCACTGTTATTATGATCGCCCACCGTCTTTCCACCGTTGTGGATGCAGATAAGATTATTGTTCTGGAAGAAGGGCACATTGTCGAGCAGGGCACCCACGCGGAGCTGACTGCTTCCGGAGGTCTGTATGCCCGGATGTGGACGGACTATAACAAGGCGGTCCAATGGAAAATTTCCAGGAAGATTTCCAGAAAAATTTCCAGAAAAAACACCAGCGAAAAGGAGGCGGAGTAAATGTTTGGAGAAAAGTTTCAGCGAAAATATGCCCTGACCGATCAGGGTGTCCGGAACACAAAGAAAGGCACCTTCTGGACGGTTATCGTTAATCTGGTTGTTATGGGCGGTGCCGGTATCCTGTATCTTGTAATGTCCTGTTTTATGGGAACCCTGACGGAAGGAAGACCGCTGGCAGATCCAGTGCCTGTTATCCTGTTGCTGGTTCTCTTTGCCCTCCTGTCCTTCGTGACCCATCTTCAGCAATATAAAGCTACCTATGGGCTGGTATATAATGAGGTCAAGAACATACGCCTTGGTCTGGCGGAACGGCTCCGCAAACTGCCGCTGGGGTATTTTGGCAAGCGGGATTTGGCGGATCTGACCGAGACCCTTATGGGGGATGTTAATCGGATGGAACATGTCTGGTCTCATGTGCTGGGGTATCTGTACGGCGCTTACATCTCTACGGCAGTCATTGCTGTGTGCTTGTTTGTTTACGACTGGCGGCTGGCGATTGCCTGCCTGTGGGGGGTACCGGCAGCCTTTGGTCTGCTGTTTGGCAGCCGTAAGTTTGCCGCCCGGAGTGCGGAAAGGACGAAAAAAGCTGCCGTCCGGGTATCAGATGGCATTCAGGAAGCACTAGAAAATGTCAGAGAGATTCGTGCCACAAATCAGGTGGAACGGTATCTGAACGGACTGAATCAGAAAATTGACGAACATGAACGGGTTACGATTCAGGGCGAACTGGGAACCGGTCTTTTTGTCAATGCCGCCAGCGTTATCATGCGGCTGGGCGTGGCGACGACCATTCTTGTGGGTGCAGATTTGATATTATCCGGCAGCATCGATTTCATGCTTTTGTTCCTGTTTCTGCTTGTAATTACCCGTGTCTATGCTCCATTTGACCAAAGCTTGGCGATCATTGCGGAAATGTTTGTTTCTCAGGTGTCGGCTGACCGTATGAATGAAATTTATGACACGCCTACCGCGGAGGGCGCGGAAAAATTTGAGCCAAAGGGGCATGATATTATTTTTGAACATGTGGGCTTTTCTTATGATGAAAAAGAAGTCCTGCATGATGTGAGCTTTACCGCGAAAGAGGGCGAAGTCACGGCGTTAGTAGGTCCTTCCGGTTCCGGTAAAAGCACCTGCGCCCGGCTTGCCGCAAGGCTGTGGGACATTTCGGGGGGCGTGATCCGCGTAGGCGGCGTGGATATTTCTACCGTAGACCCGGAGGTACTGATGAGGGATTATTCCATGGTGTTTCAGGATGTGGTATTGTTTGATGATACGGTGATGGAAAACATCCGTCTTGGCAAGCGCGGCGCAACAGATGAAGAGGTGCAGGCTGCGGCAAAAGCGGCAAACTGCGATGAGTTTGTCCATCGGCTCCCTCAGGGCTATAATACCCCCATCGGAGAGAATGGCGCGAAGCTCTCCGGCGGGGAACGGCAGCGGATCTCTATTGCCAGAGCCTTGCTGAAAGATGCGCCTATCGTCCTCCTTGACGAGGCAACTGCCAGTCTGGATGTGGAAAACGAGACAAAGGTTCAAGGGGCGCTCTCCCGCCTGCTGGCTGGAAAGACCGTATTGGTGATCGCCCACCGGATGCGTACTGTGGAGGCTGCCGATAAAATCATCGTTTTGGAAGATGGCAGGGTGGCGGAAGAAGGGACGCCTGTAGAACTGATGAACCAAAACGGTCTTTACCACCGCATGGTGGAGCTGCAGCGGCAAAGTGCCGGATGGCGTTTACTATAAGCGGTTTGGCCTGAGAGTTCTTTAAAAGTCCTCTCAGGCTTTTTTTGCAGGAAAATATTGAAAATTTCAGGGATGCAACGGAAAGTAGCATAAAAAAATCAAATGTATACAACTGTTGGTGGCATAATCAGAGATTTTTCTTTATGGTGGTCACAAAGAGAAAGGCGGTTGTATTATGAACAAACAAACAGTTATATCGGCAAAGCATTTGAAAAAAGCCTTTGGCAAAGGCGAAAGTATTCAGGTCATTTATTCAGATTTGAATATTGACATTTACAAGGGGGACTTTACGGTAATCATGGGCTCGTCGGGAGCAGGCAAGTCTACCCTGATGTATTCCCTTTCGGGGATGGATAAGCCGGACGGCGGAGAGATTGATTTTGACGGAACGGACATAACGAAGCTGAACAACGACAAACTAGCGGTGTTCCGGCGCAGGGAGTGCGGATTCGTATTCCAGCAGATTTATCTGATTGATAAGATGAACCTTATGGATAATGTGGTTACTGCCGGAGTGCTGACGAGCAAAGACAAAGAAGACATCAAAAATCGTGCCAAGGAGTTGTTTTCATTGGTAAATATTCCCGAAAAAACATGGAAAAAAACATCTTCCCAGATTTCGGGAGGCGAAGCCCAGAGGGCAGGCATTGTCAGGGCGGTTATCAACAATCCTAACGTCCTTTTTGCAGATGAGCCGACAGGAGCGTTAAATTCAGCAAATTCGGCGGCAGTTCTGGATGTGTTTACGTCCCTTCATGAGAAAGGGCAGAGCATCGTCATGGTCACGCACGACAAAAAATCGGCTCTGCGGGGAAACCGCATCATTTATATTAAGGATGGAAAGATTTTTGGCGAATGCGATCTGGGTAAATTTGAGCAGGACAATCCTGAGAGAACTGAAAAACTTGACAAATTTATTAAAGAAATGGGGTGGTAATAAATGAAGCTTCGCATCATGGAGAAAACATCCACCCTTACCCTGCACAATTTAAAGAAGGCAAAGGGGCAATATCTATCCTTCGGGGTGTTTATCTGCCTGACAGCATTTATTATTAATATTGCCCTTGTGCTTGCTTTTCAGACATTTAACGCGTATGATGATTTATTTGAACAGCTTAATACGGCAGACATTAATTTTCTTATTCCCCAGATTCAGGATAATGAAGAACTGCTCGCGGAAATAGAAGAAATTGACGGGGTATCCCTTGTTGAAAAGCATGAGGGGGTATTTACTCCCGTGACAGTCCGCGAATTTGCCGGGTCCGATTTTGACATGAATACAGTTTTTTACAATATTGATGAACAAAGGACGCTGAATTTACTTACCGTTGCCAAAGATTCCGGGAAAAGCGATAATCCTGTTTATATTCCCATGTATATGCGGGAATTAGGCGGTTTTGTGGAAGGCGGCAGCATTGTTTATTCCATAGACGGCAAGGAGCATACTTATGATATTGGCGGAATTGTATCGGAAATGCAGTATGGGAATTACGGCACTGGGATGATTGGCGGATATTTTCCGGAAGATGTTTACGAGGATTTTGCAGAGGAGTACAGCAGTCAGGTTGTTGCAGAATATTCCTTAAAAACAACCGAGAGCACCGATTTGGGTGAAATGAAAAATACAATATCGGAGCTGTTAAAAGAAAAAGGGACTGCGCTGTTAAGCATCAATGACAGGGAAACCTCGAAGCAGACCCGGACAATGGTCTGCACCCTGCTTATCGTTATCTTTTTGGCGCTTGCCGCGATTATACTTGTGGTGAGTATTTTCTTAAGCAACTTCAGGATAAAGAGCGCAATTGAAGACGAACTGGCACAGATGGGAGTATTAAAGGCTGTCGGTTATACAAGCCGTTTGATCATTGCTTCGGCAGTTCTGCCCTATGTGCTTGTAGGAACCGCTTCTACATTGATTGGAATAACCTTATCTTATGCGGTTCTGCCTTCCGTGGCAGGCATTTTGGCAATCCAGTCGGGCTTTTCCTATACGCCTGTTTTTGACAGTATGGCTATGCTTATGGTAATGTTGGTGTTGATACTGGCAATATCGCTTTTTTCCTATCTTTCGGCAGGAAAAATACATAAATTGGAGCCGATTGATGCCCTGAGAGGCGTCACCGGAAAGGAATCGGCGGGGCAGAATATATTATTATTTATCGTCTCGTTTGGCATTATGGTACTTTTGTCCTTTGCGGGAACGCTCCTGTACAATGTCAGCATTAAGCCGGACAATTTTATGAATACGCTTTCGGAGGAATTACCGTCCGTCATTTTTACGGCGGAGGAAGGGAAAATTTCGGAGCTGAAAAAACTGCTTCAGGACGATGACCGGGTCGGGCTTTTTATGGAATATGCCTCCGTGCCGGTGAGTTACGCCGATGGAAGCCTCACTGCTTTTGTGTGCGAAGACTTTTCAAAAATAACAAATGATATTTGTTATGAAGGCAGCAGTCCTGTCAAGGATAATGAAATTGCAGTGGGAAACGCGCTTGCGGATTACTATCCTATCGGCGGGACAATTGAGATAACAGTTGGTTCTGAATCGGAAACTTACACGGTAACCGGCTATATTCAAAGCGTGAATAACGCCGGAGCCGTATGCCAGATGACAAAGGAAGGATACGAAAAAATCGGTGAAAAAACGGATTCCGTCAATGTTTACTTATATGAGAAAAACGCCGGAGAGTTTATAGATGAGTATGAAGAAGACCACGATGCAGTCATTAAATCTTCCGTAAATTTTGAACAGATGAGCGAAAATGGTCAAATGATGTATGCGGGCATTGTCTCTGTCATAGTGGCGGTTTTGTTTGTGATTTCGGTCTTGATGGTACTGCTTGTAATGTATGTGATCATAAATTCCATGATCAGCAGGCGCAGACAGGAATTTGGCATTTACAAGGCAATCGGATACACAAACAGACAGCTTACGATCAAGACTGCGATGGAGTTTATCTCTGTTGTGGCTGTGGCGTCAATCATTTCGGCAATAGCCGGGCTGTGGTATCTTCCCGCAATCGACAACACCATTTTTTCCCTGATTGGAGCTGTCAAAAATCATTTTGAGGTATCCATTTGGATATTGGTCGTATTTGCCCTTTTGTTTACTGCCGCGGCATTTGCAATCAGCGTGCTCCTTTCGGCGCCGATTAAAAAAATTACTGCATATTCACTTTTAAAAGATTAAAAAGAAAGGTATGGTATCAGCATGAATTTTTCAGAAAAATTAAAAGAAATACGAAGAAAAGAAGGTATCTCCCAAGAGCAGCTTGCCGAAAGAATCGGCGTTTCACGACAGGCTATCACCAAATGGGAAACCGGAAAAGGCCTGCCGGATGTTGAAAATATGGTAATCATAGCAGAAATTTTTAAGACTACTATTGATGAACTGCTTATGGATTCGGTCGCAAAAGCTGTTCCGGAAACATTTGTGTATACCAGCGAAACAATTTATGACATTGATTGTGAGAAGCATTTTGACGTCAATATTGGCAATGCGTCCGCGGTCATGCTGTCATCCGGCGAGGATGAGAAGCTGCACATCAAGCTGTCCTCCGAAACCCTTGAAAATTTAGGCTCCATGTTTAAAATCAAGCTGGATGACAGAAAAAACAGGCTTGATGTATTTTGCCTTAACACGAATAAACTGAGCCGCTTTGAAGCGGAAGAGGCGCTGACCGTTGAGATTATCCTTCCCAATAAATATTCCGACACCTGTGAGATTACAGCCAGCGTGAAGCTTCTCGCAATAAGGAATCTTCATTTGAACCGTCTGGAATATGACGGCGATGCGGAGCAGGTCTTGATTTCAGACAGCAGCGGAAGCTTGGAATTAACGGCAAAGACGGATTATGAAATCACGGTTGATAAGGTTACGGGAAGATTGGACGTCAATCAGTGGAAGGCAAAAGCAGTCATTCATATTCCGGAAGAAAATATGGTAAAGGTTGTAAACAAAGGCAGAAAATGTAATGTCTATTATGTAAAAGAAGGGAAGACCGTGGAGAGTGGGAATGTTGCTGACAGCGAGAATGAAATCAGCATTTCGGGAATCTTCTCGGAGCTGGTTGTGGATTTGAATAATAAATAGACCGTGAAAAGTTTTTAAGCCTCTTGCCAGAAAGGCAGGGGGCTTAACTATAGAAAATATCCCGCATCCACATGATTATTTTCCACGGTACCATACTATATTTATCTAAAAATTCCTCAGAAAATAATCCCGTATCTTTTCCAGTATTGTTTTATCTCTGTGCTTCATAAACAACAACCTCATCTTTTTTAATCCGGTCAAGAAACCCTGCATCACTTGATGTATCCGTGATTACATCTACCGCTCCGCCAAATGCCTTTTCAAGTTCATCAATAAAAGCTGCCAGCTGAAATAATGATTGTATCTTTCCTTTTGATATTATAAAATCATAATCACTTGTTTCGTTTGCCGTGTTTCTTGCTCTGGAGCCAAACAGCGCCACTCTGTCCGCACCATATTTTTGCGCGATAGGAGTAACTATATTTGATATATTTGATATATTTTCCACTATTAACCTCCCGGATTTAAATTTATCCTTTTAAAAACAAATTCCTGCCCAAAATCATCTGCCTTTTTGCCTCATCAATCAGGATTTTTGAAGATAAATTTTAATACATCATACTATACTTTACTGTCCATTTCAAGGCATGGAAAATATTCTTTTGCACTCCAAGTATTCAATTTTTCCCCGATTTCGTGTATAATAGAAGACAGCACAGCATAAGAGGAGAGCGGGGATAGAAATGCAAAGGATATTAGTAGTGGATGATGCGGAATTAAACCGTGAATTACTGCGTAATATACTGAAAGATGAGTACATAATCGAGATGGCGGAAGACGGGGAACAGGCGCTGATTAAATTTCAAGAGTATCAGGAGGAGATAGGAGCCATCCTGCTGGATTTGCAAATGCCCAATAAGAACGGCTTTGCGGTGATTGCGGAGATGAAAGCGGCGGGCTGGATGCAGAAGGTTCCAATCCTTATCATAAGCGGTGAGAACTCCGTAGAAATCGAAAATAAATGCCTTGAACTGGGAGCGGCGGATTTTATTCATAAGCCTTTTGAAGATTCCATTGTCAGGAACCGGATTAGAAATACCATCGACCTGTTTGCAGGCAAAAACCGCCTTGAACAGAAGATTGAGGAACAAAGGGAAGCACTGAAAAAGCGGGACCGCATCATACAGATACAGGCGGAAAAGCTGCAGGAGGCGGAGCCCTTTAACCGGCTGATGATGGAATACAGCTCAGCCATTATGGAAGTGGAGACAAGGCTGAGGGTGCTGAATGGAGAGTTTTCGCTGGAATACAATCGGAATCCTTTTGAGTCCATCAAAAGCAGGCTGAAATCGCCGGCAAGCATCTACGAAAAGCTGGCGCGCAAGGGTTATCCGGTCACGGTGGAGAGCATCAAAGAGCATTTAAAGGATGTTGCGGGACTGCGTGTAATCTGTTCTTTCCCGGATGACATTTACCGGCTGGCGGAACTGCTGATTAAGCAGGACAATATTACCCTTCTTGGGAAAAAGGACTATATTAAAAGTCCCAAAGCCAATGGCTATAGGAGCCTTCATTTGATTTTAAACGTGCCAATCTTTTTATCCAATGAAAAGAAATATATGAAGGTGGAAGTGCAGTTCCGGACTATCGCAATGGATTTTTGGGCAAGCTTAGAGCACAAGCTGAAATATAAGAAGGATATTGACAATACCGAGGAGATAGTGGGACAGTTGAAGCTTTGCGCCGATTCTATCGGGGCGCTGGATTACCAGATGCAGGAGATACGGGACAAGATTGACAGCTCCAAGGAAGATAAGCTGTCCAATGACAGTTAGGAGGAGGCAGGATTGCAGCGGCTGAATCAGGATATAAAAACCGGACAACTGAATCACGTTTACCTTCTCTACGGAGAGGAGGCGTATCTGCGAAAGCAGTACAAGGACAGGCTGAAAGAGGCTGTCATCGGTGATGATACTATGAATTATCATTACTATGAAGGGAAAAATATTTCCTTGGGGGAGATTATTGACCAAGCGGAGACCATGCCCTTTTTTGCGGATAAAAGGCTGATTATTCTGGAAAACAGCGGACTTTTTAAAGGCGGAGGCGAAGAGCTGGCGGAATATTTGAAAGCACCTGCCGACACCGTTTACTTTCTTTTTGTGGAGACGGAGGTGGACAAGCGGAGCAGGCTGTATAAGGCAGTCGCCTCAAAGGGATGCGCCGTAGAATTTGGCGTGCAGGATGAGAGCACCCTAAAACGCTGGATTTTGGGAATGATGAAAAAAGAAAATAAGAAGATTTCCAGTTCTGCGCTTGATTATCTGTTGGAGATGACCGGCACGGATATGGAGAATATCCGGAGAGAAACGGAAAAGCTTTTTTCCTATTGTCTGGATAAAGAGACTGTCACGGAAAGGGATATTGAGCAGATCTGTACCAGAAGGATTTCCAGTCATATTTTTGATATGATAAACGCCATTGCAGACAGACAGCAAAAGAAGGCGCTGGACTTATACTATGAGCTGTTGGCGCTGAAGGAACCGCCCATGAGGATTCTGGTTTTGATTACCAGACAGTTCAATCTTTTATTGCAGGTAAAGGAGCTTGCCGGAAAGGGATATCAGGGCAGGGCAATTGGTGAAAAGGTGGGGCTGCCGGGATTTGTTGCAGGCAAGTATGTCACTCAGGCTTCCCGTTTTAAGAAGGAGGAACTGCGGGAAACCGTGGAGGCGTGCGTGGAGGCGGAAGAGGCAATCAAGACCGGCAGGATGAATGACCTTATGAGCGTGGAGCTGTTAATTATCAAGTATAGTACCAAATAAGCGGAGCGTATCAATAAGAAAGGAAGGAAACCAAAATGAGCATGATTGATGAAGTGAGAAGCCAGATGATGGAGGCTATGAAGAGCAAGGATAAGGCAAGGAAGGATGCCCTTTCCATGCTGCTTTCCGCGTTAAAGAATAAGGCGATTGACAAGCGGGAGGATTTGACGGAAGCGGAAGAGTTTGAAGTGGTCAAAAAGGAAATGAAGCAGACTAAGGAGACTATGGAGCTTGCCCCTGACGACAGGGAAGATATCAAAGAGGCGTGCCGTGTGCGCCTTAGCGTGTATCAGGAATTTGCTCCGGAGGAGATGAGCGAGGAGGCAATCCGCGCGGCAGTGGCGGAGACGCTTGAAAGTCTTGGGATTACGGAACCCTCCGGCAAAGATAAAGGAAAGGTCATGAAGGAACTGATGCCGAAGGTAAAAGGAAGAGCGGACGGCGGACTGGTAAACAAAATCGTTGGAGAGATGCTGAGTTAGGATGAAAAGTGCACTGACTACCCTGTGCTACATCGAAAAAGACGGAAAATACCTGATGCTGCACAGGGTTTCTAAGAAAAATGATGTAAATAAAGACAAATGGATTGGCGTGGGCGGACATTTTGAACCGGGAGAGAGCCCGGAAGAATGCCTGCTCCGTGAGGTGAAGGAGGAGACGGGACTGGTGCTGACAAGCTGGAGGTTCCGCGGAATCGTGACCTTCTGTTACAAGGATGACCCGGCGGAGTATATGTGCCTTTATACCGCGGACGGATACCAGGGAACCCTTACGAGCTGTGCGGAAGGCGTTCTGGAATGGGTGGAAAAGGAACGTGTGAGGGAGCTGAATCTGTGGAAGGGCGACCTTTTATTCTTTGATCTGATAGAAAAAGATGTTCCATTCTTTTCCATGAAGCTCTGCTACCGCGGGGACGGTGTGCTGTATCGTGCCGTCCTTGACGGAAAAGAGCTGGAAATCCCGGATTAAATCCTGCGTGACTTCGAGCTTGAAGGGGCACCCATCAAGGCGGTTTACAGGATTGGTTATGTTTGGGAAGTTAATATATCCATCCAATCAATTGGAAAGCCCATGGTAGATTTGTCAACATGAGGATATTTTTCAAAAAGCAGCTGGATCGTATCGACAAATTCAATCCAATGCCTGTCCGTTGGAAGAATGTATTTTAAGCAGATTAGAGTGCTGAACACACGAATATTTGTAATACCAAGATTTCTGTCTTTTGGATATAATTTTGGTGTTTTTGTGAGCTTGGCATTGTATAAACGCCCATAATGGGCGCAGAGATTGCGGACATATGCGATGCTTTCAATCCAGCTCTCAAAGTATATGTAACTAATACCATAAGTATGAGAAACTATTTTTTTATCGGTGCTTTTCATATTTTTAAAAAATTTTGACAAAGTGCCAAAGCTGAAGACTTCAACTAAAGCGTAAAAAGGAATATCACCATTTTCATAGTTGCTTTGAAAATTTTTAATAAAAGGCGCTCTTTTATTACGATTGATTTCCTTTTGGATTTCATTGAGAAATGCAAAGTGAAAATTCTCATTGGAAAAATTTGCACTGTCTTTATAACCTAAAATTCCATAAGCTGATGAAAAATGGTTGGATATACGACATCGTAAATTGATTTCGACTTTTTCAATCTGAGCGAACAATAATTGACGGAAATTTGCGTTAAATAAGTATAATTCAACAAGCTGTTCAAAAGTGATACCATCATAATAGAAACCATTCCTTGGTTTGAGACCAAGGCTATAAGCTTTAATAAATCTAAAATAAGAAACATCATTTAAAAAATGTGCGGCATAAGCTTCGTCTTTTATTATCAGATTAAGGGATTTTAAATTTTCTATTTGTTCTTCAACTGATAAAGCTTTTTGGCTCTTCTTTTTCTCCATATATTCCTCACAAAATTAAACGACCCGACGTGGTACGCATCGTTGAGAGGCGTGTCGGGTTCTGTTGCTAATATTATATGTGAAAAAAAGGAGAAATGCAATAAAAATTTCTCTATCTATGCTGAAATTGTATTTTGCAATAACTCAAGTAAAAAATGATGCAAAAATGATGCAATTATGATGCAGAAATGATGCATAGCAGGGTTATAATGAGCCTGTTAAGGGAAGAACAGGAGGTAGTTTGAAAATGAAAAAAGTGATGACAATTTTGGCTGCCTGCTTTATGCTGATGAACAATTTGATAGAGGGTGAATGCGACAGGCAGGAAAATTACAGCGAGAATGCTGAAAAAATTGAATTTCTGCCATTTCAGTGTTCATACAGTGAGCAGGAGGAGAATGGAATGGCGATTGTTTCCCTTGGAAGTCTGGACATCTACATTCCTGATGGGTGGCAAATGGAGACCAGACAGGAGGAAGTGATGACGCAGCATGTCCTTGTGGATGTCCATACCCAGCATGAGGGATGCTATGAGCATGAAATTGTTATCACGCCATATACAATTTCACATATGCCGGAAAATACTCTGCAGCTGGCAGGGGCAATGAAAGAGTATTTTCCTGTCCCGGTTCTGTATGGTCTTAAAGGAACGGGAAAAACGGAGGAAATCGAGGGATGCTGGATGTACGGAGAAAATCATGAGACAGAAGAGCAGGAGTATTTTCTCTTTTTGCGGGAAAATTCTTCAAGGAAAAGCCCTCGGGGAGAGGGCAATGAGATGGAATTATTTCACGTCAGGGAAAGAGGCACTTATGATTATGAGAATCTTGTTAGAAATTTTCAAGATTTTATGCGGTATATATATACAACTGACAATAGCGCAGGAGAGGAATATTATTATTGGTTTAACAGACAGTCGGCAGCTCCTCTGTTTGTTGTGATGCAATCTTTGGGCAGGGACAGGGAAGGTGAGGTTAAAGTGTATCAGCAGGGGAATTATGATACACCAATTGCCTGCGTGCAGGTACAAAACCTGACTCCGGGCTGGATAGAAATTATGGACATTAATGGGGATGGAAATGAGGATTTTATACGTGATTACCAATTGGCAGATCCTCCGTATTCCGCCGCGTATGCGATAGAGGAGGATTTTGATGGATATTTATGGGATGAGGAGCAGAATACATTTATTTATACTCCCGGGAAGGTGATGCTGGAGGAATATAGTTACCTGTGGGATGAGAGCATTAATTTGGATTCCCCAAAGGAGGAGGAATTGATTCCGGAAGGACTTATTGAATACCTGAAAGCACCCCTTTTGGAAAGCAAGGAGAAAATACAGGATGTGATGCTTCCGATGGAATCAGACTATGAGCTGACTTTGGAGGAAGTACAAGAGCTTGCGGGGGATAATGAGGACATAGCAAATGAGATACGGGAAATTGAGATATATAGCGGTTCTGGAACATGGCTCTGGGTGGATGTCGACAACGATGGGATAAAGGACATTTATCTCAGCGAATATTTGGGTGGGAGTTTAGGGAGCATTTATTATTATCTTTTTGCGGGCAGAGAGGATGGAAGCTATGAACTGACGGATAAAATGGAAGAGCTTAGGCAGGAGTTTAGTTTTATCAAATGGAAAGGCAAAAATTATTTGGCGAAGATCACATGGGGGTTAGCCAAGAAGGTTAATAACGGAATTTCACTGGAATGTTATGAAGACGGCGCTTATCAGGGCGGAGTCTGGCTCGCTATTACCCCAAAAGAAGGGGGAAGAGAAATTGGGACTTCTTATTTGAAGGAGGAAAAATATCGCAGTGTGGAAGAAAATTTATTGGAATTTGCGAAGCAATACCAGATAGGGGAAGAAATGGGACCGGGAACGGCGGAGGCAGAGGATGCGGATGTTGAATATAACCGAAGCAGCGATCTTGATAATGACGGGAAAGAGGAAAGATATACTTTAAGGATTTGGAAATCTACCACTTATCATTCGGTGGATGGGATTGTTTTCAATGTGGAAGACGAGGAGATTGATGCCCGGATTAAGGAAATATCCGATAGAGAAGAGATACCGGGACTCTTGTTAAATATGTGGGTCGATAAAACGGAATGTGGAAATATGATTTTCTTCTTATATGAAGAGGGGCTGTATGATTTTCATATCTGCGGCTGGCTGTTGTCAGAGGATACGGAGGAAAAAGTGGTACAAGTAGACTGCCTGAGTCAGGTGGAGGTAACAAAAAATATTATAGATGTAAATCTAGGGTGCATAAGGCATTAATTTTAATAAATAATTGCAAATCGGGATGTTTTATTTATCCTTTACCCATGATAAAATTAGGGAAATTAAGACAGCTTGGAAATTTGTGACGCATACCGATATGGGATACAAATTTGCAGGGCGGTGGGAATGGGGGCTTTGATATGATGACAATCCTGATTGTGGAAGATGATAAGCCGCTGAATGACGGCATTGCATTATCGCTGAATGGGACGAAAATTCTTCAGGCATATAACTTGAGGGAAGCCCGCGCTTTGCTGGATGAGACAGTCGATTTGATGATTCTTGATGTGAATCTTCCAGACGGAAGCGGGCTTGACTTTTGCCGGGAAGTCCGCGCATCCTGCCAGATGCCAGTTATCTTTCTCACCGCTAATGACATGGAGCTTGACATTGTGGCGGGTCTGGCATCGGGAGCAGACGATTATATTACAAAGCCTTTTTCGCTTGCAGTGCTCCGGGCGCGGATTGACGCCGTGATGAGACGGCGGATGCCTGCATCCGAGGTATATGAGCAGGGGGGCTTTTTCTTTGATTTCGGAAATATGGTTTTTCGCGTGGGTGAGACGGCTGTGAACCTGAGCAGGACAGAGCAAAAGCTGTTAAAGCTTCTGGTATCCAATCGGGGCATCACACTCTCACGGGATAAGCTGATTGACCGCATCTGGTCTGACGGAGCAGAGTTTGTGGAGGAGAACGCTCTTTCCGTGGCGGTGGGACGGCTCCGGCAGAAGCTTGAAGGAGCGCCCATCAAGACGGTTTACGGGATTGGCTATGTCTGGGGTCTTTGACCCTTAGGAGGATGAAGATGATTACGGCATGTGTAGTGTGTATCGGCGTTTTAATTATCCTGCTTGCAGCAATGTATAAAAAAACATCGACAATTTTAGACCGGATTGACAGAATGATTGACTGCGCAATTGAAAATACGCTGGCGGAAAATGAGTTCTCCGAACAAAAGCTGTCCAAGATTGAGGCAAAGCTGTATCGTTTTTTGAGCATAGGGAAGATGGAACGGCAGCAGGCGTCACAGGAAAGGGATTCCATTAAGGGACTGATCAGCGACATTTCCCATCAGACCAAAACGCCGGTGGCTAATATCATGCTTTACACCCAGCTGCTTAGTGAGAAAGATTTGGGGGTAAAGGAGCGGGAGCTTCTCGCGCATATCTCTTCCCAGACGGAGAAGCTGGACTTTTTGATTCAGGCGCTGGTTAAGCTTTCCCGGCTGGAAAACGGGATTATAACAGTTAATCCAAAGCAGGCGGACGTGGAGGAATTGCTTGCAGAGATTGATTTCGGAGCGGCGAAAGCCAAGGGGATTTCCTTTTCCTTGGAAAACACGCCGGGGCTTAGGGCTGTGTTTGATCGGAAATGGACGGCGGAAGCTTTGGGAAATCTTGTGGACAATGCGGTGAAATATACCCCGCCCGGAGGTGAGATCCGTGTAAGCTCCAAAGCTTACGAAATGTTTGTCTGCATCGGAGTGGCGGACAATGGCATGGGAATCGCCCCGGAGGAGATTACGAAAGTTTTCCAGCGGTTTTACCGCTCCCAGCAGGCAGAAGATGAAAAGGGCGTGGGGATCGGGCTTTATCTGACAAGGGAAATCCTGCGCAAGCAAGGCGGTTACATTAAGGTATCATCAAGAGTTGGAGAGGGATCTGTATTTTCTGTCTTTCTGCCGAGGTAAATTCTTATGAAAAAAATAAGGGGAGATACAAATTTGGCTGGTTTGGGAAGTGAAAATAATAAACAGATTGTGAGAATAAATGAAATTATCTTTAAAGGAAAACAGCATATTGATTGGAAGAGTGTAAAAGAATATGCATTGCGGTATATTGGTAAAATGTATATGATTGCACATGACGGTGAACAAATTTACATAGATCAAAAATTTGCAGATGAATTTTCCGGTTCTATTGATACGAAAAGGCTTCGGGGAGCTTGTGCAAAAGCAAAGGCAAATGCTGTTCAAATAGTAAAAGAATTACTGGAGATTAGTGATAATCCGCGATATATTCCTAATTATGAAGAAAAGCATGGGCAGGATGCCAAGTTTGGCTGGTATAGATATGACAGCAGATTTTCTATGCCAATTTATGAAAATGAAAAAATAGTACGGTACAATGTGTTTAAAATTACTACGTTGATACGTCATGCCGATGATGGTAAAAAATATCTTTATGATATGGTAAACATAAAAAAAGAAACAGAGTATACCGCGTGAGCCAAAGGCTGTACGGTCGCAAACCTGCTTCCTTTTAAAATATAATAATTCATTTAAAGAGAAAATGCAAGGAGTTTTTACTTTTTTGAGAACATATAGAAAACATGAAAATCCCGTCTTCCGTCGAAGTACTATGAAAGTTCCGGAGTTTCTGACTGTTGTAT
>JAMPGL010000037.1 GCA_023663945.1 Lachnospiraceae bacterium
TCTTGAATTTACAGTGAAAGAGAGCTGGCTGTCATTGAAAGAACTTGCGGAGGATGGTTGATCTGGGACTGCGCAATCACATACTGCCAAAGAAGCAATATGATTTAGGTTTTTCTGTGGAGAATGTTGTATATTTTGAACTGCTGCGCAGGGATTACCGAGTAACGGTTGGAAAATATGGAAATGCCGAGGTGGATTTTGTGGCTCAAAAAAACGGCGCATTAACCTATTTTCAGGTAACGGCGGATATGACTGCGGAGGAGACCTTGTAATCGGGGCAGAAAATTTGAATGTTGCGGGAATGCAATGGAAACTGCTATAATAAGAGGTACAGCAGAGGAAATTGGAGGCTAAGGCATTGAGAGACGCAGCAATTGAAATGGCAAAGAGACTGCTGGTAGACAGTATTTGGAAAAGCGCAAATCTTGAAGGGCTGGGAACCACCTTTCCAAAGACGGAAGCGATTCTTGCAAATGCGCCGACTACCACTAAAACAGAAGAGGTGTTATTTGTTATTAACATGAAGCGCGCCTGGCAGTTCTTGTTAGATAATTTTGATTACAGCAATTGTGTTATGCTGTTGAGGGAATATGATAAGATTGTTGGAGAGCTGTTGTTTCATTATGCAGGGGAAATAAGAACGATTCCCGTGCAGATTGGCGGTACATCGTGGGAGTCTGAGATACCGCATGTAGGCATTATTATGGATTCAATGGAACAGATTGAACAGATAGAAGATGCAGAATTAAAAGCACTGAAATATTTTTGCTACATTGCGCGGACTCAGATGTTTATTGACGGAAATAAAAGGGTTGCACAATTAATGGCAAATAAGGTGCTTATTGAAAATGATATAGGTATATTTCAAATACCTATTGAAAAGTTAGAGCTGTTTAAAGGAATGCTAATTGAATTTTATGAAACCGGAAATGATGAAAAATTAATTGAATTTATGAAAGAAGACTGCATCAGACGGGTACAGGGTTAAAATATTATTTCACAAAAGCATCTATTTTAGAAATAAAGCGCATTCGGAAGATAAAAATCCGGATGCTCTTTTTTGAAAAAAATTTTTAATTGTACGATTGACATGTGTAACCAAAAATGTTATAGTATGTGTAACCAAAAATGTTATAGTATGTGTAACAAAAAATGCTGAATGAATTTTGGCACCGAAGAATGGAGAACTTGTATGAACGAAGGATTGACTGTATTTTTAAATATTGATAAGGAGAAGCTTGACGAGAATAATGCGCTTATTCGCAGAATAGATGAGTTATTATTGAGCTCCGGAATGAAATACGCCGGATTTGCAAATATGTACAATCCGATTGACCCGAAGGACAGAGACCGGGCAGTGTTTGACGCGTGCCGTGCGCTCGGCAATGCCGATTGGCTGAAAGATAAGCTGGTCAGCACTCCCATTATGAACCGGACCAGCGTGTGCTCCATGGAACAGATACTATTAGACCATATGGCGGAACCCTCCGCGGAGAAGCTGGAATATTATGAGAACTATTATAAGCAATTCCACGCGCTGGCTCATGGAATTGTGGTGGATGAATCCAGACAGCTGAGAGACGGATACACGTCTTATCTTATTGCTTCTAAGTACGGCATTCACGCCGATATTTATGAGGCATTTGCGCATCAGCCGCTTAAAAAGGTTGTGAGAGGACGGCATGTATCAAGGGACAGCGGTGTCTGGAAAGTGAAATGCGACAAGATTTACGCTTGGAATTATACCTTAAAAGCACCGGTAGTCCCCGGTGATATATTAAAGGTAAAGACAGCAAAGGGAGAGGCATATGCTTGTGTGTGCCAGATTGATTATGCAGCCGGAAAAGGGTTCTGCGAAGAGCATAGGGGAGTAATAAAGCATATGAATTGCCACATTTCATCAATAGAATCCTGTTGATGAAATCAGTCCGGATGAATTTATTCCCGCGAGCAACGAGTCAAGTGGCTGCGTGCAGACATTTGACGACTGCCGCGAGGGTCAATAACCCACATCGAAGATGTGCTATGCTTTGCAGTGGGGTTATTGACTTAACAGATGCTTATTGTTGCAGAGGAATGTATATGCTATACTTTGATGAAAGGAAAGGATGTGATCATATGTTAGCAGTTAAAATGCAGAAAGCTGTAGATACAACAGATGCTTCAAAGGCAGAATTATATAGATTGATTGGCGAAGGATATAAAGCAATGCAGGATGGAAAAACCAGTACTATCGAGGAAGTGAAGGAAAAACTGGAAAAGAGGAGAAAAGAACGTGACCAAAGTGATGTTTACGGAGCCGGCGGAGCGTGACTTGTTGGATATTGAGTACTATATTTTTGCTGATTTGTGTAATCCGCAGGCAGCACAGAGAATATCGGACGGCATTTTAGATACTGCATTTCGACTGGCTGATTATCCGGAGGGGCATCCTTTAGTGAATGATGAATTATTAAGGCATACAGAGTTAAGGATGACCTATTTTGATAATTACAATATATTTTATTACTATGATAAAATAAGTAATGTAGTATACATAGTTAGAATTTTATATAATAAAGCCGATTGGGTGAATATTCTGAAAAGATAAAATCAGTATATTCAATGTAGAATTGTAGATTCCTTTTATAAATTATATTCGTTAGCACATCTTTTCTTTCAAGCTGTCAAGCAGCCGCTCCGCAATCGGAGTGAAAACCTGGTACTTTTTCCAGACAAGATATATTTTGGTTTCCAGCTTTGGAAACAGGGGACGGAATACAAGACCGCTTTCGGGGCTGGTGTTGATTAAATGGTCAAAGGTCAAAAGATAACCCAATTTTTCTTTTACAAAAAGGGAAGCATTGTAAGAGAGACGGAAGGAACCCTCCAGATGCAGCTCATCCATCCGGCTTCCGCACCAGCGGGGGATATCATGGTTCCACCCCTGTTCGGAGCAGAACAACGGGAGGCCTGTCAGATCATCGATACAAATTGTTTCTTTTAGGGCATGGGGGCAGTCAGCAGGCATAACAACGCCCCATACGTCAGCGCAGGGGAAATTTAGGTAATTATATTTAGAAGGGTTGGGATCTTCCGCAAGCACTGCAAAGTCTATGACGCCTTTGTCCAATTTTTCTGTGACCTGCTCAGTGTCACCGCTGGTGATGTGGTAGCGCAGATCAGGGTATGACTTTTGAAAGGAATTAATCTCTCTTGCAAGAAAACGAATCTGGCAGGATTCAGCCAGTCCCAAATAAACGTCACCGCCGGTAACATCATCGAGAGCGAGAAATTCACTGGTAATCTTATCAGCCATCCGCACCAAGTCTTCCGCCCGCTTGCGGAGCAGCATGCCCTCTTCCGTCAGCTGGATGCTGAAGCTGTGGCGCAGGAACAGCTTCTTTCCAAGTTCTTCTTCCAGAGATTTCAATTGTTTAGAGAGTGTGGGCTGGGTAACGTGGAGTATCTGCGCAGCCCGTGTCATGTTTTCTTCTCTGGCGACAGCCAGAAAATATCTTAAAGTCCGTATCTCCATGAGAGCCTCCATTTTTGCACTCGATGATATTCCGAAAAGGAATAATGTGATATAAATTATAACCATTAGCAGGGTATGAGTCAATGGGATATAATGTATTTGGGATAGAAGAGCCGGAATAGGGTGGACTGTCTCGATTATCTGGTCTATCAATTGGAAAAGGAATTAAGAGAAAACGCGATATTAAATTGAGAAAGGATGGGATTATGGCTATGAAACTCGAATTGACAAAGGAATGGGATAAGGTGTTTCCCCAAAGTGAAAAGGTAAACCACCAAAAGGTAACTTTCCATAACCGCTATGGCATTACGCTTGCGGCGGATCTGTATGCACCGAAGAATGCAGAGGGAAGGCTTGCGGCAATTGCAGTATGCGGTCCTTTTGGAGCAGTGAAGGAACAGGCGTCAGGGCTGTACGCCCAGGCAATGGCGGAACGAGGCTTTCTTACGATTGCTTTTGATCCTTCTTATACCGGAGAAAGCGGCGGAGAACCCCGTTACATGGCATCTCCCGACATTAATACGGAGGATTTTCAGGCGGCGGTGGATTTTCTTTCGGTGCAGGAGAATGTGGATCCCGAAAGGATTGGAATTATCGGTATCTGCGGGTGGGGAGGCATGGCGCTGAACGCTGCGGCGCTGGACACCCGTATTAAGGCATCAGTAGCTTCTACCATGTATGACATGACCCGCGTCAATGCCAACGGGTACTTTGATTCTGAGGACTCTGCGGAAGCAAGATACCAAAAGAAGGAGGCTGTGAATGCTCAGAGGATTGTCGATTATAAAAACGGCAGTTATGCGTTAGGCGGCGGTGTCGTGGATCCGCTTCCGGAGGACGCGCCCTTTTTTGTAAAGGATTATTATGATTATTACAAAACAGACCGCGGTTATCATAAGCGTTCCTTAAATTCTAACGGAGGATGGAATGTGGTTGGATGCATGTCTTTTATGAATCAGCCGATCTTAAAGTACAGCAATGAGATTCGCAGCGCCGTGCTGATCATGCATGGAGAAAAGGCGCATTCCTGCTATTTTAGCCGTGACGCCTATGCGGATATGGTGAAAGACAATCCTTATGCAGATAATAAGGAATTATTGATTATTCCGGATGCAGTTCATACCGATCTGTACGACGGCGGCGGAAAGGATGCAATTCCTTTTGATAAGCTGGAACAATTTTTTGAGAAATATCTGAAATAAGCGCAAGTTAAAATTTGAAATAATGCAAAATAAAATATTATGGAGGGTATCGTCAAAACGAGACCCTCCATCAATGGTTTACGATTTCTTTTTCATGATTTCAGCACCGGCATTCCATGCCTGAGCAGCCTTTTCGCCCGTTAAGTAATAACCATGCTGGAATTGATCAAATTGAAGTGCTTTTAATTTTACAGGGTCAACTTTACCGTTTTCGCTAAGTACCGTCTCTTCCGCTTTTACATTGACGATTTTGCCTACAATCCCGGAGACATATTCAGTATTGAGAAACTCAAGAAGTTCGCATTCCATAACAACCGGAAATTCTTCAATGATGGGAGCATGGACTTTATCGCTTTTTACGGCATGGTATCCGGTCCGCTCAAATTTATCATCAATTTTGTTGCCGGATGCGATGCCAAAAAAGTCTGCCACATCAACATGGGCTTCATCAGCAAGCGAAACAGTGAATGCTTTGCTTTCTTTAATATTGAGCCATGTCCTTTTTCCTTCGCCGATGAAAAGTATAATTTTATCCTCATCGCAAATTTGTCCCCATGCAACATTCATCACATTGACCTTTTCATTTTTGTCATATGCAGCGACCATCAGCACGGGCATTGGATAAACTGCTTGCACTAATCCTAAATCTTTTTTCATTTTGATTCCTCGCTTTCCTGCATTGTTATTTGGTTCACGGTAAAATTGTAGCATCACGCCCAAATATTTACAAGTATCTACATTTTGGCTGGATACTTACCTGAGAGAAAGTTACCTCCTTTCATGGAGGCAAACACGTAACAAAGGTCATTCCTGCACGCTTCCGGGTCATATTTCAGCGCATTGTTTGCATATAAGCTTGCATATCCGTGTGCCATAATAAATATTTTCCGGAAAAGCTCCTTCACCGATGAGGAATCGCACTTTGCGGCATCGGCAGTCATATTGAGCAGTTCGGTCAATGAACGGTCAGAAATCAAGGCATCTAAATCCAGCCCCGAAAATTGATTTGTCTGAAACAAAAACCGGAACAGATTCTTTTCTTCATGTCCAAACCGGATGTAATTCAGTCCGACAGCCAAGAGAGGCATAAGCTCCTGGCCGTCAAGGTTCATCAGGTAATCCGTGTGGTATTGGTCTGCAATCTTGTATACTTCCTGTTTAAGCTCCTCGATGGTCTTGAAATTATACATGATTGGCTGGGTGGAGCAGTTTAACCGTTCGGCTACGGTTCTGGCGTTGACTGTCTCATGCCCCTCTTCCCGGACAATTTGAAAAGCGGCATCTAAAATATGTTCCTTTGAAATTTTAATTTTAGGCGGCATTGTAAGTCCTTTCATTCCCGCGGGCAGCGAGTCAAAGTTATGCAAAATTCATGTCGTTTAACGATAGAAAGAAAGTTTATGCATCAGCCTCATCCTCGCCGGAGGGGTTATAATTGGATATGGTCACGGTCTGATAAGGAATCTCTATGCCCTGTTTGTTAAATTCCCGGACCAGGGCAATCCGAATATCGCTGCACGCACGAAAACTGTCGTTGAGGTTCTGCGTCCAGATAATCGTTTTCAGGATAACGCCGTTTTGGGTATATCCGCTTGCGGTGATGGAATTTGCCTCCGTGTTTAATGTCAGCTCATGTTCTGTGCATAGTTTCCGCATAATGCTGATTGCCTTTTCAATGTCGGCTCCAAAGCCAATCTCTATTTCTACATAATTACCGATATTTTCCGTAAAGTTTGTGTTGATGATAACAGAAGAATCCATAACGGAATTGGGTACAATGCAGGTTTCGCCGTTAAACTGGCTGATAAGCGTGTGCCGCAGAGTGACATCCTTGACAAGCCCTTCTGCAATTACGGTGCCTCCCTGAATCACCCGGATTTTTTCGTCTACGTTATAAGGTCTGGACATGGACAGGGAAATTCCGCTTATCACGTTGCCCAGCGCCTGCTGGGCGGCAAAGGTTGCGATTGCCAGAATCAGGGATCCGCTTTGGAGCAATACCTTACTAATGTCCTTGGTCAGCTCAAACTGCTGTGCCAGACTGTAAAATGCAACAATATTAACAACCACGTTGAGGGCACATTTGGTAATGCGCAGATGAACCGCTTTAGTCTTCTTGGAAAGATATTTGAAAACCAGACTGATTAAATAATTGGAAACAGCAATCACTGCGACAAAAATGCCAATCTTTGTTAAAAAATCCATTTCGATTCCTCACTAATAAATTGTGCCTTCCGGCTCTTATACAATCTCTCTATATAAGTTTTGTATGTGCGGAAGGCAATTCCTTATGTTGTTAATTCCACATATAAAAATATCACAAAAAGAAATGATTGTACAGAAATGTGCAGGCAAAACAGGAAAAATTGTAAAATGATGCAACTATGATGCAAAAATGATGCAATTATGATGCATTTGCCTTGTATAATCAGTTTAACAAAGTAAATGACATTAGAAATGTCCTTTTCGCTCCTACAAAAGCCATATGTGCAAGCTTTTACAAGACTAAAATGGCAATTATTAATGCCGTTAACTATAGATTACATACAGGGAAGAAAATGTTATGTCCAGTCAAATTACGCGCAGAGAAAGAAAAGAAGAGAGGCAGGGAGATTCCATGGCAAGGTATTTTTCTGCTTTTTTTGAGGCGCTGTTGAAACGGGTGCTTCGGGCGCTTATTTTGGCGGTAATACCGATGGGCATCATCTGTTGGGAAAAAGGGGCGGCTGCCAAAGCGGTACAGGAGGAGCAGAGCAGTGATGACAAATCTTTTGACCTTGACTTTGGAGTAGAAGAGCTTTCCATGCTCATGGAGGAGGCGGTTTCCGCCAAGGGGAAAGAGGGCGAGAATCTTAGGCTGGAAAAGAAGGTTTTGGATGACAGGGTATCTTTGCTTTTTTCGGATGAAACGGAGACGGTTGCAATCCATATCTTTTCGGCGGAGGCGGAGCAGAAGCAGGAAGACCCGCATCCGGCGGAGCAAAGCAAATGGGATGAATTTGAGGCTTTATGGAAGCAGTGCGATGCAATTCTTAAGGAGGAGGGTTCGGATCAGTTTGAACGTTTCAGCTGGCATATGACGGATGCGTTTAATAGGGAGGAGGAAACCTTAGGGAAATTTATTCTTTACGGGACGGAAGAGGGAAAGCAGGGATTTTTCAGACAGTATGAAGGGGCGCTGTATCAAGTTGAGCGTCAGAACGTGCCGGAGGAGGATGTGCCAGAGGGGGATGTGCCGGAGAAGGATATGCCGGAGAAGGATGTGCCAGCGGAGGATGTGCAGAAGGAGGAGGTATTACCGGGAAAAGAACAGGAAGAAGGCGGCAGAGGAGATATTCAGGAAAGGAAGGAGCAGATTGAAAGGCTTTCTGCCACGAAAAAATACAAGGAGGAGCAGGAGAAATGGGAAAAACCGAAAAGCGGGCTGTATGAGATAATGCTCTGGAATCTTTGGAAGGGGCGTATGCCTGCAAGGGGCGTTGGCTTTGACAGTAGTGAAGTGCGGAATGCCGCTTACGGCAGTTATTTATCCACCGAAATAAAAATGCCTTCCTGGGAGGAAATTATGGAGAAGGAGGAGCTTTGGGTTTTTGCAGGAGGACAGGTTGAGACGCTTTCCGATTTGAAGAAGTTTCCCCATTTAAAGTGGCTTCACTTTAGCGGAGCAAACCATGGTCATATCAATTTTGACCTGACAGGAGATATGGTTCCTGAACTGGA
The DNA here is from genome assembly GCA_023663945.1 of Lachnospiraceae bacterium. Lineage (GTDB taxonomy): Bacteria > Bacillota > Clostridia > Lachnospirales > Lachnospiraceae > Suilimivivens. The sequence goes on from JAMPGL010000037.1 coordinate 8,440, forward strand.
GGAATTACACCTTTTAGAAATTGATTTGGAGAATTTATATTTTTTGGAGAAGTTTCCCCAGTTAAAAAGCTTGACTGCTGCGTACTGCGGACTTCAGGATATTTCGGGGTTAGAGTATCAGAAGGAGCTTCAGAGAATTAACCTTCAGGATAACCAAATTACAGATTTGCCCTTCTTAAGGAACAGGGGGAATCTGATAGCTTTATATATATCCGACAATCTGATCAGTGATATAGCTCCTTTGGAAGAACTGACAGGGCTTGAGACTCTGTATTTAGAAGGCAATGAGATACAGGATATTGATCCTTTGGAAGGGCTGAGGGAGCTTAGGAATTTGAATTTAAGTAACAATAAGATACAGGATATTACTCCTTTAGAAGGGCTGAGGGAGCTTAGGACTCTGGATTTAAGTAACAATGAGATACAGGATATTGATTCTTTGGAAGGTCTGGCAAAGCTTAGAAATCTGGATTTGGGTTATAACAAAATACAGAATATTCGCGTGGTTGAAAATTTGCAAATGTTGTGCCATTTAAATCTTTATCATAATCAGATCAAGGATTTTTCACCGGCATTGGAGCCTGCATCGCTTACGTATATCAGTGTGGGGGAAAATCCGGGACAGAATCAGATTGGAGACTTGGTCTTTTTGCCGGACTGTTGTTTGACAGCGGTTTTTCCGAGGATGAAGTGATGCAGCGGGCGGCGCAGGCTGTTTTGGACAGGTTTTATCCGGATGAAGCACTTATGGCGGTGGATATGACGGCAGGCGACTTAAACGGAGACGGAATGATGGATCTGGCAGTTACAGGGCTTGATGAGACGGCAGACCAGTATGACGGCGGGAAGAAGGTTTATTCTTTTATCCGGCAGGCAGACGGAAATCTTCGGGCGTTAAATCCTATCGGCATATTGGGATCTGTCTACGGAGAAATGCGCAGCGGAATACTGATCACGGATGGAAGATTGGCAGTGAGAGCCGAGGACCGTGGCGGCAACATGTGTAGGAAGGTTACGAATATCTATCAGTATGAAGACGGGGAGATGAAGGAAAAATGGAGGGTTGGACTCGGCGGATATGACTATTACGGAGATGAGTTTACCATAACCAATATGGAGGACGGCTCTTACCGCAGTTATGTGATAGCGCAGGATAATAAAGAGGAAAGGCAGAGACTGCTTTTGTATGAGCATTCAGGAGGCAGTTTTTCCCCGATGGAAAGGGAGTTTCTCGATGATTATGCAAAGTATCAGGAAAGAAGGGGAATTGTGCTCAAAGAATTTCCGCTTGACTTAGGGATAGGAAGAATGGAAATCAGCATAGACTCGTATGATTACCAAATCCATAATGTGCCTTATGACACCAAATGGACTCCTGACGAGGTGCTTCTGGAGGCGGCAGAGAAGTATTTGAGGGATTATTGTGGTCTTCCGGTGCCTTATTATGCCTCAGATGAGATTTGGGAAAATTATAAGACACTGACAGGCGTGGAACCGCCGAAGTTTCTCTGGATTGGTCAGGATAAGAAGGAACCGGACAAAATTAAGATGTTAAGCTATGACAGCTGCGAGGAGCAGGAAGACGGAAGCTTTCAGCATAAACTCTCTCTCTGGCAGGTGCGGTATGCGGAGGAGGAAGCGGAGATTTGGGAAGATGGGAAGAGCATTTATTTTGATGAAAGGGATGAGAGGTTTTATGCTGAATAAAAGAACCAAAAAGAAATCAATCTTACGTTTTTGGCTGTTTCTGGCAGCGGCAGGAAGCATTCTGGCTGTGACGGTTCTTTTTATCCGGCAGCAGTCAGGAGGGCTTACGATGAGGGACGGCTGGTGCGAGATTTATACGCCGGAGGACTACCAATTGTTCTGGGAGATGGTATCAGAGGGACAGGCTGATTTGAAAGGACGGCTGATGGGGGACATCAAACTGAATCATCTAGGGAACAAGGAAAACTGGCGTGAAAACCCGCCCTCCAATGTTTCTGCGGAGGTAACTGTTTTCACGGGCATTTTTGACGGAAACGGATATACCATCTATGGGCTTTACAGCGAAAACGGGTATGGTCTGGTGAGGGAAAACATGGGGACGATTCAAAATGTGAACATCAGCGATTCCCTGATTTATGGGGAATATTTTGCCGGGGGCATCTGCTATCAAAACGATGCGGTAATTACCGGATGCCGGATGTCCGGAGACCTCTGCCATCAGAAGGAGCAGACGGCGCGGATGGCAGGAGTCTCCATTGTGAACACCGGGCTGATTGAAAAGTGTACTTATAACGGCAGGATGGAGTGCATGGAAAGGGACGGCGACAGGGCGGGAATCTGTCCGGAGAACAGGGGAAAGATTAAAAACTGCAGTAACATAGCCGGACCGGATGAGGGAGGAAGGACAGGATATTTTTCACATGCTTATGATCATGTGTACGCCATAGCGGATGAGGGAATGGAAAATTGCTATGCGAGAGAGTATTACCAATGGTCTATCCCGGAGGGCGCTCAGGTGATCCGGGTTCCCCGCAGCCAGCTTTATATGCTGTTCCTTCTGATGGAGGAAGACTGCTATCCGCTGATTGCCAAAGAGGATCCCATGGTTGTGAAGCAGGCGCCGGAAGAAATTTTGGAGGCAGGCAGAGATCCCTTTATCTTCCGCATGGTGTGGGAGCTTTGGGAAAAGGGATATTTGGAGGAATCCCAGATTGAAATGCAGACGGCGCAAAAGGAGGAGGACTGCTCTTTTGCCGTGCAGTTTACGGTGGAAGAACAGGTATTGGAGGTCAGGGCTTATCCGGCGGAAAGGAAAGATGAGGATTATAAAAGCCTTGTGGAGCACCTTGCCGTAATCCTTGGGGAACCGGAAGCAGACTGGACGCACAGGACTTATCAGCTTACCGCCCTGCCAAAGCGGCAGGGAAGCCGGATGGATCAGATTGAGGAGACAGAGCCGGAATGGCTGGTATTTTATCAGACAAAGTCGGAAGCCGGATTTTGGTATCTGTGGGGAGAGATGCTTTATCGGGTGATTCTGCCGGAGCGGAACGAAAAAGCGTTTGATGAGATTTTAAAGCGGTTTTGCGAGAAAAGGGAATTGTCGGAGGGGATTGACTGGGAGGATAAAGTAATTCAAAGGGCGGTCTACCGGGAATTGCAGGGAGACGATAGGGCAGGGGAGAGAATCTTTTCCCGGGAAGAGATTGAGGAGGTTAAGAGGCTGGCAATTGAAGATGCAGAGTCTGTAGAGAGCTATCTGGACTTGGAGCATCTGCCGGGGCTTACCAAGCTGAAGCTTTGCGGAGGAAGGATACGGGTAGGGAGGGTGAATGCACCGCTTACCAGCTTAAAGCTTGAAAACTGCTATGTGGAGGATCCGGAATCCATCAGCGGGCTTTTGGAGCTTGCAGAATTGGAAATGATTCGCGTAAGGGGAGTGGATGATTATAGTTTTTTGAAGGAGCTTAAGGGGCTTGAAAGGCTGTCCCTGCGCTCGAACGGACTGTCCGATTCGGATGTGAAGGAGCTGAAAAGCTTATCTCATTTGAAGAAACTGGATTTATCCTTTAACCGGATTGAGGATTTTTCGTTCCTGCAAAAACTGCACGGATTGAGCAGCCTTTGGGTAAACGATAATCCCGGAAAGGAGCTGGGGGAATTAGTCTATGTTCCGGATCTGCGGATAGGAAATTATGTCAAAAACGCGGACGAGCTGGAAGATCTGCATAATGCGCAGAAGATGCTTGATGAGTGGTATCAGCGTAAAGAAAACGTGCCGGAAGGGAAAAATAATCGGAATATAGAAGCAAAAGAGCTGGCAAGAGGAGACTTAAACGGCGATGGAATGGGAGATTTTGCGGTGATTGGTGAGAGCAGGGAGGAGATTGACCGGGAAGGAAACCTTATTTCACCAAGGCAGAGGAAGGTTTATCTGTTTTTGGGAACGCCGGACGGTTATCAGCAGGTGCAGACGATTTTTCTGCCGAATCCCATCCTATCAAAAGATAAGGAGCAGGAGGCGGGACCGGTCAGCCAGATTGCCATATCGGAGAACCATCTGCTGGTTCAGACCACAGGGAAGTCTGACGAGACAGGGGGAAACTGGAGCAGTATCAGTATTTATACATGGACGGGAGAAAGAATGGAGCCTGAGTTAAGAAATGAAACAGATTATGAAGAACAAGAAAACTAAAATCATAGTTCCGTTAATTCCGGCATGGCTGCTTTTGATGGGAGCCGGATGGATTTTGTACCAAAATATCAAAGAGATGCCGGGAAGGGAACTGCCTCTGACAGCAGATGGATACTATAAGATTGCATCGGCGGATGATTATTTTCTTTTTTGGGATGAGCTCTGTGTGAAGAATCGTCATGCCAAGGCACGTCTTGTGGCGGATATTTCTTTAAACGAAGTTCATGCGCAGATGATGAAACATGCCAAGGAGGGCACTCTCAGGCAGAGCAGTAATATACGCAGTTTTTCCGGGGTTTTTGACGGAGACGGGCATACCATATACGGGTTATATCATGACGAAGGATTTGGCTTAGTCGAAAGAAATTGCGGAGAGATACGCAATCTTTCCATACGGGATTCTCTGGTCTATGCAGATAATGTTTTTGCGGTAAAGATAGGGGGTATTTGTAAGGAAAACCACGGAGTAATCGAGGAATGCGACTTTGGCGGGAAATTATGCAGCACGGATGACAGCGGCAGTGTTACGCTGGCGGGCATTTGCACGCGGAATCTGGGAACGATTGTCCGGTGTGGGTTTTCCGGAACCGTTGATGTATCCGGAAAGGAAAAAGATTTTGATGCACAGATTTTCGGTATCTGCACAAGGAATGAAGGAGAAATCGTTAATTGCTATAATCTGGCTGATTTAAGCGATATCACATGGGATGGATACCAGCTGAGGAGTGCAAGTGCAATTACCGATCAGGGAGAAAAACATTGCTTCACTGTGTCAAACCTGAGCTGGAACTTTTCTGACAACGGACAAACGGTAGCAATCGACTATCGGCAGGCAGAACACATTCCGGCGCTTATCCATGAGGATTTTTATGACTTGTTTGTGAAAGATAAGAAACCGGAGGAAGAGGAGGAGATTCGGGAAGCGTTAAAAGAGGAGACGGTGTCGGATTTGATCATGGATTTAATCGCCGCAAAAGGAAGAAAATGGGACGATCTCAGCTTGGAGGCAGAAATTTCAGAGGAGTCTGTTCTCTTGATTTTCTCCGACGGGGAGGAAGAGATTACCATGAAAGCCTGCTCCGGGCAGGAGGAGGCTGAGCCTGTGCCCGGTTTATTTATGGGCAGGTCTGCGGCAGGGGAAGAAGATGAGGAAGAAGATGGGAACTCTTCTTGGCAGGATGATTTTGAAGGATTATGGAAGCAGTGCGCAGAAAATCTCGGAGAGAAGGATGCGGACAGCTTTGAACATGCCAGCTGGCAGATAGCGGACGGTTTTGATGAGGAAGAGACGGTATTCGGGAATCTGGTGCTTTTTGAGACTGCCGGAGGACGGGAGGGATTCTTTTTGCAAAAAGACCGGAAGCTGTATCAGGTGGAAAGCAGAAAAGCCAAAGAGGAACCTGAGATGTATCGTGGGATGCTGAGGCAGATTTGGAAGTGCCGGCGGCCGTCAGTGGGAATCTTGTGGGAATCTGAGGCGGTACGGGACGCTGCTTTGTCGGCGATTGAAGAGGGCAGAGAGAAAGCGGAAGATTTGAAACAAAACATTAATTCAACAGGGGAGGAACAAAAGCCGGATGTATGGGAGACTGCTCCGTCCAGAGAAGAATTGTATTATCTGGAAACGCTTTCCGTTAAAGGCATTGATGATACATATGATCTAAGCGATCTGGCGAAGATGCCCCATTTGAAATCACTTTTTCTGTCCGGAAAGCGGCAGTGGGTTTCTGACATGAACTCGTATTTGGAAAAGGCGGCAGTTCCGGAGCTTGAAGAATTAGAGGTTTATGGAATGAGGCTTACAACATTGGATTTCTTGGAGCAGTTTCCGCAGTTGAAAAGGCTGGCGGTTCGAAACAGCGGATTAAAAGATATTTCGGGGCTTAAACATCAAAAAGAACTTACGGAGATATCATTTTATCATAATAAGATTCAGAATATCTGGGCGCTTCGGAATTGTAAGAAACTGGAAAGACTGTCAGTTGAAAGAAATCAGATAAATGATATTTCGGTTCTTGCCTCCCTGACAGAGCTTAGGGAGATTGATGTTTCACATAATGAGATTGATTCGGCAGAACCGCTGCAATGGCTTGGAAAACTGAAAAGCTTGTCATGCTGCTATAATGAAATTCAAAATATTGATGTGCTTAAGAATTTGACTCAATTACAGGATTTGGATCTTTCCCACAATGAAATCGAAGATTTTGAACCGATTACCGGGCTTGCCGGACTGCGTTATCTGGATATTAGCTATAATCCCGGGCAAAATATTGGAGATTTGGTTTTTGTGCCGTGGCTTCACTTAGGCAACGGCGTTTGGGATGCGCAGGGGGAAAAATGGGAGGAGGCGCAAAGGATTCTTGACCTTTTTTATCCGGATGATGAGCTGATTGCACAGGACATGGTAAAGGGAGATTTAAACCATGACGGTATTTTGGACACGGTTATTACCGGTTTAAATGAAGAAAACCCGGAATCCTTTCTGGATGACACCAGAAAAATATATATCTTCCTTGGAAAATCGGATAATACGCTTCAGAAAATTGCGCCCATTGACGAATTTGGACCCGGATATGACGGAGGCGATTTCGGAGGAGATTACAGAGGGATGCTGATAACGGATGGCAGGCTTGTTTTACAGATTGGCATAGGCGGCACGGATGGCAGACAACATACGACATGGATTTATGAATACAAACAAGGAAGCATGCAGGAAAAATGGAAATTTAAGCTTACTTATTACGGTGATGAAGAGGGAGCCGGGTATATCGTTACGGATAAAGAAAACCAGCGGGAGCAGTATTATGTGATTACCGATGACGGACAGCTTTTTATGGGGGAAGACAATGGGGAACCGAGTGCAGTGGAAAAAGATTTTCAGGAAAAGTATTTACAGTTTCAAAAGGACATTGGACGAAAGCTTCCGGCAATTGGCGGTTCAGTATATCCGTTTTTAATAGGAGATTATGATTCGTACAGTTTTCCCATTTATGATACCTTGTATGACACGGCGCATCGGCCCTGCGAATTGCTTTCGGAGGCTGCGGGGATATTTTTAAGTGAATATCAGGAATTTCCCGTCCCCTGTTATGCTTCGGAGGAGATTCTGCACAATTGTGAAACGATTGCAGGCGTGGAACTGCCTCAAACCTTCTTTATAGGATTTCGGAAAAAGGACGGGGAAATAGTCAGCCTGTCCTATGATATGTGCCGGAAGAAAGCGGATGGCAGCCTGGAACACACAATTGCCGTATGGCATGTGGTTGACGGAAAATGGGCGTGGAAAGAGGACATTACTTATAACGAAGCGGATATGATGTTTGCCGCCGGGTAACACTATAACAAACGAAGTGGAAAGAAAAGACAAAAAGAACATTGGCGCGGAGGAAATATGCCGAAGAAAGGGAGAAAAGATGATGGACGGATTTGGATTTGCAAAAGATGAGAAGCGCAGGGAAAGGAAAAAGCTGATGAGGGCAGGATATGTTCTGGCTTGGACAGTATTGATATTGATGTGGGCGGTGCTGGCGGCAAGATCCACTGTGATGATGGGGTAACTTCTCTGTCGTAAAAGCATATTTTATAGAAAAAAGGATTCTTTTATGTCGTATAAAAATTATGTTTCGATTCTTGGCACGGTGGTAAGCAATAACCGGGGGAATGACTGCTGTAGTCAAATGATGACCTTGAGGACGGAAGACGGAATTGTAAATTTTGTGATAAGCCCGCAGACACAGATTATTGACAGCAGACAGCTCCGCGTGGGAATGCGCGTGGCGGCGTTTTATGACAGCAGCCTTCCCATGCCCCTTATCTTTCCGCCTCAGTACCGGGCGCAGTTAATCACCACGACAGGCAGAAACGAGCAGGTGATGCTGAGCAGGTTTGACAGGAATCTTCTTTCGGAGGATGGCTCCCTGAAGCTTAATATTGCCGGGAATACCATGATAAGAACGGCGAACGGGCAAAGCTTTAACTGCAATCCGGCAGACCGGACGCTGCTGGTTTATTATACTGTGACAACCAGAAGCATCCCTCCCCAGACAACACCGTCCAGAATCATCGTATTCTGTTAAGTAAAACAGCGCCGGCTGTCTGAGGTTACGGACAGCCGGCGCTGATGCTTCGTTATTCTAGAGATTAGTGAAAGATTGCATTCTCCACATCTTCCGAAAAATCTGTCATATCGGAAGGCAGCCATGCAACCACAGCCTTGTCGTTTACTTCCACAGCCAGCTTTTCGCAGTTAACTGTCATTTCAACGGGTTCAGAGCTGACTTCCAATTCATTAAGACCGTTAAGGAAATCATTGAGGAATGACTTCATGTAAGCAGTGAAAAGCTCCGTATCTCCGTTTACGATTGCAAGGGAATCCTCTTCCGTAAGGCTTTCCTGCATGGAGGTCATTGCATCCATCATGACGGTTTCTAAGTCAGACGCCTGATAACCGTTTACCTTTAAGGTTACGACGGTGGTGTCCTTATCGGAGGAGGTAATCTCCGCTGTATAAGTAATCTTATTCAGCATGGATGCCATGGAGTCGGAAAGCTCCTGAATGTCCTCGTCTGTCATTTCCACACCGGCATCAGTCAGGATGCCCTTCATCTCTTCTGCCAGTTCCACATCGGAACCCTCTTCAAAAAATGCACTGCGGACAGCCTCATCGGAGTCAAATCCAAGCAGCTGCTTCATGGGTGCCGTGTTGTCTTTGGCGGCAAGCTCAAACAGTGCGCCTACGGTTTCGTCTGCGGGAGCCATCTTGGAACCGCATCCGGTCAATGTCATGCATAGAACCGCCATAACTGCCGCAACGGCTAATAATTTCTTTGTTACCCTCTTCATAATACTTTTCCTCTTCTTTCAAATAATTTTGTAGAAATATACGTAGGGAATTATAACCTAAAAAAGTTATAATGTAAATATGCGGTTTTCTCTTTTTTTCATAAGTCTGATTAATTTAAAATCTTATGGCTGGTTTACAGTTCTTTAGCACGTGGAAGACAGAAAGCAATATTTGAGAAACATTCCGTTTAAAATGAAAAGAAAATTGAGTGGAAATATCCTATACTGGCATTAGCGGTATAGGATATTTTTGGGGAGAGGTGATGGAGATGAACAAATGGAAACTTCCACGAATGATCAGCGACGGGATGGTCTTACAGCAGAAGAAACGAATCCGCATCTGGGGATTTGACGAACCGGGGCGGAAGGTTCTGGTCTCCTTTTTGGGTGAGGAAGCTGTTGCAATTACAGATAAAGAGGGAATCTGGGAGACCTGGCTGAGTGAGAAGGAGCCGGGCGGGCCTTATATGATGTATTTCCGCGATGACGCCGGAAATGAAACGGCGGTGGCGGATATTCTGGTGGGGGACGTGTGGATTTGCGCCGGGCAGTCCAATATGGAACTGCCCATGGAGCGGGTAAAAGACCGTTACCCGGAGGAGATTGCAGACTGTGCCAATTCCGCAATCCGGACTTTTAAGGTTGCGGAGCACGGGGAGTTCCGCGCCCCTCTTGCGGATCATCTGACCGGGGAGTGGAAGCAGGCTCAGCCGGATACTATTTTGCAGTTCTCGGCGGCGGCATACTTTTTTGCAAAGGAGATGTACCATCTGACCGGAGTGCCTATCGGGCTTGTTAATACCAGCCTGGGCGGTTCCAGGATTGAGTCCTGGATGAGCAGGGAAATGCTTGCAGGCTGCGAGGAGGAGCTTAAAAAGGCGGATAAGTACGGCGACGAAGAATTTGTAAGCGGGGTTCTTCGGCAGAATGAACGGCAGGCGGCAGACTGGCATCAAAAGCTGGATGAAAGGGATGAGGGCCTTGCCGGACATTGGGAGCAGAAGGATGTGGATGCAGCCGGTTGGAAACCGGTGGAGATTCCCTTCTTTTTCCGGGATACGGAGCTGAAGGATTTTATAGGGAGCGTCTGGTTCCGGCGCAGTTTCAAGGTGTCAAAGAAGATGGCGGGACAGAGAGCAAAGCTTTGGCTGGGAACCATTGTGGACAGTGACAGGGTTTACGTTAACGGCGTGCTTGTGGGGCATACGGATTATCAGTATCCGCCCAGAAAGTATCCCATCCCGGAGGGGCTTTTGCAGGAAGGGGAAAATACCATCGTCATCCATGTTAAATGCGAAAACGGAAAAGGAAGATTCACCCCGGATAAGATTTATGCAGTCTGGAACGAGGATGAAGAGATTGACCTGCGGGGAGAGTGGCTCTATCGGATTGGAGCTTCCTGTGAGCAGATTCCGCCGACGGATTTTGTCAACTGGAATTATACGGGGCTGTTCAACGGAATGCTGGCGCCCTGCCGGAAGTATACCATAGCCGGATTTTTATGGTATCAGGGTGAGTCCAACACCCATGAACCGGATACTTACTTGGAACGGATGCAGAAAATGATCGAGGGATACCGCAGGGACTGGCAGGACGAAACGCTTCCTTTCTTTTATGTGCAGCTTCCCAACTTTTCGATTGATATTTATGACAGTGATACGGACGAGACCGGAAAGGGCTGGCCGGTGCTGCGGGAACTGCAAAGGCAGGCGCTTTCCATACCGGAGACCGGGATGGTGACCGCCATAGATTTGGGGGAGGACAATGACCTTCATCCCTTAAACAAAAAGGAGATTGGCAGAAGACTTGCGCTTTTGGCGGCAAAGAAGCTTTACAAGACGGAGTCGCAGTGCGAAGGCCCCCTCATCCGTGAGATTGCGGTCAAAGAGGGAAGCTGGGGCGGAGTATGTGTGGAGATTTCCTGCGCGAACTGCCGGGGCGGAATGTATGCTGACGGAAAAGAAAAGGGCAGTGTTATTTTGGACTTTGAACTGGAAGGGCAGGGTCAGGATGACAGGCTGTGCTGGCTCCCGGCTGAGGCAGAATTAAAGGATGATAAGATTATCCTGCAAAGCAGGGGACTAAAGGGGCGTCCTTTGGCAGTCCGCTATTGCTTTGCCAATACCAATAAGGGAGCATTGATTTACAATAGAGACGGATTTCCCATGAGTCCCTTTCAGAGTTCTTTTTAAAAAGAAATGAAGGGTAAGGGGAACAACAAATTTTTCCCATGAGGCTTTGAATCTGCGGTTCAAGGTTTATAGGCTGTGGAAAGGGTATGGTTATTCGGATGAAAACATTATGGAACGAGGGCTGGTCTTTTTTAAGACTAGGAACAGAGGCGGCACTTTCCGATGCACAGGAGCGGGAGGAGGAGTTTGCTCCGGTAGATATTCCCCATGACTGGCTGATTTACGATTCTGAGCGTCTTTATGAGAACGGAACCGGCTGGTATCTCAAAAAATTCCAATGGCAGGAGAGTGGCAGGGAAAGGGCTTTTCTCACCTTTGAAGGGATTTATATGGACAGCACGGTCTATGTAAACGGGCAGACTGCCATGGAATGGAAATATGGATATTCTACCTTTACCGTAGAAATTACGGATTATCTGCATCCCGGCGAAAACCGGGTGATGATCCGCGCCTGCTTTCGATCCCCAAACAGCAGATGGTATTCCGGAGCGGGAATTTACCGGGATGTGTGGCTGAAGGTTACCGAAAGCGCTTATATCAAAGAAAACGGAATTTATGTCAGCACTAAGAAGCAGGGGGAGGATTTTCTGCTTCGGATAGAGACTCAGGTGGAGCCGTCAGGCGGACAAGGGGCATATGAGGTTGTCCACCGGCTGTTTCTGGAACAGGAAGAGATTCCCCTGCAAAAGGAAAAGAGCGGAGCCGGATTTGTAGAATATCTGGTGGAAAAGCCCCGGCTCTGGGATGTGGAGGAACCGGCGCTTTATGTCCTTGTCACGGGGCTTATGATAGATGGAAAGCTCTGCCAGCAGGAGTGCACCCGTTTTGGATTCCGCTATACGGAATTCAGCCCGGAAAAAGGCTTCTTTTTAAACGGACGCCATTTAAAGTTAAAGGGCGTCTGCGAACACCATGATTTGGGCGCGCTGGGGGCGGCGTTCCACCGCCCTGCAATGAGACGCAGGCTTCAAAAGCTGAAAGAGATGGGCGTCAATGCCATCCGGGGCTCCCATAATATGATGGCGCCGGGATTTGTGGAGCTTGCTGATGAAATGGGATTTTTGCTGATTTCTGAAGCTTTTGATATGTGGGAGCGACCCAAAAACCCTTATGATTACGGCAGATTTTTTCCGGAGTGGCATGAAAAGGATGTGCAGTCCTGGGTGTGCCGTGACCGGAATCATCCCAGCGTGATTCTTTGGAGCATTGGGAACGAAATCTATGATACCCACGCAGATGAGCGGGGGCAGGAGCTGACCCGCAGGTTAAAAGATCTGACAGAAAAGTACGACCCTTACGGAAATGCCAGAGTTACAATTGCCTCCAATTATATGCCCTGGGAAAATGCGCAGAAGTGCGCGGATATTGTCAAGATAGCCGGTTATAATTATTCCGAAAAGTATTACGAAGAGCACCACAAGGAACATCCGGACTGGGTGATATACGGCAGTGAGACTTCGTCCATCGTGCAGAGCAGAGGGATTTATCATTTTCCCTTAAAAGCAGGGATTCTGGCGGAGGACGACCTGCAATGCTCTTCCCTTGGAAACAGCATTACAAGCTGGGGAGCCAGATCTCTGGAAAACTGTGTTGCCATTGACCGGGATACCGATTTTTCCATGGGGCAGTTTTTGTGGTCCGGATTTGACTATATCGGAGAGCCGACCCCTTACCACACCAAAAACTCCTATTTTGGGCAGATTGACACGGCAGGATTTCCCAAGGATTCTTATTATGTCTGGCAGGCGGCGTGGACGGATTACCACAAGAAGCCTATGGTGCATGTGTTTCCCTATTGGGACTTTAATCCGGGACAGATCATTGATGTGAGAATCTGCTCTAATGCGCCGGAAGTCGAGCTCTTTCTCAATGGAAAAAGCCTGGGGAGACAGAAGCTTTCTCATGAGCCGGGGAGCGGAAATAAGATTCTGGCGGATTATCAGGTGCCTTATGAGGAGGGCGTGCTTACCGCCGCGGCATACGATGAGAACGGAAAGGAACTGGCAAGGGAAGAAAGACGTTCTTTTGGAAATTCCCATGCCATCCGGATAACTCCGGAAGCAGATACCGTGAATGCGGATGGACGGGATCTGCTGTTTGTGGAGATTGGAACTCTGGACGCGGAAGGAAACCCGGTTGAAAACGCCTGTGACCGCGTAACGGTGGAAGTGACAGGAGCCGGAAGACTGGTGGGTCTGGACAACGGAGACAGCACCGATTACGACAGCTACAAGGGAACAAGCCGCAGGCTTTTTAGCGGTAAACTGCTTGCAATCATCCAGGCGGAGGAAGAGCCGGGGGAAATCAAGATTAAAGTCAGCGGAAAAGGGCTTGCGGAGGCGGCTGTTACCTGCCATAGCATTTATTGCGACAGTTACAATGACGGCAGTCAGAACATTTATTGCGACCGTTGCAATGGCGATGGTCAGAACAGTTGCTGTGACCGTTGCAATGACGGCGGTCAGAACAGTTACGGCAACAGTTGTCACAGTAAAGAGACGGAAGGCTGTAGGGAAGAAAATATTCCCCGCCCCATTGTTACGGGAACGGAAGAAGAGATTCCCGTGCGGAAAATCACATTGAGCGCAGAGGAGGGGAGACAGTTTGGAACGGAGAAGAGAGTACTCACGGCGACAGCGAAGATTGACCCGCCGGATGCCTCGGATAAAGAGCTGATTTTCCGTGCAGTCAGTGACAACGGCGTGGATTCCAATCTGGTTACTCTTGCAAAAGACGGAAACAGAGTGGTCATGACCGCGGCAGGGGACGGAGAATTTCAGCTTCGCTGTATGTCCAAAAGCGGAACCGAGACTGTCCGGCTGATCTCCCAACTGGAATTTCGGATACAAGGATTGGGAACTGCTTATCTCAATCCCTATGATTTTATTTCCGGGAGCCAATACACGGCTGTGCGCGGAGAAGCCGGAAACGGAAACGAGCGGGGAGTCGCAACGGCAAGAGACGGGGAAACAGTGGTTTCTTATCAGGGGATTGACTTTGGCAAAGTGGGATCCGATGAGATTACAATACCAATCTTTGCGTTGGACAGCAGGGAATATCCCATACAAATTTGGGAGGGCATTCCGGGGGAAGAGGGAAGTGAACTAATCGGAGATGTGGTATACCAGAAGCCCTCAATCTGGAATGTTTATCAGCCGGAAACCTATCGGCTCCGGAAAATGTTGACTGGAATTACCGCAGTCAGCTTTCTGCTCCGGCAGAAGGTTCATATCAAAGGATTCTCTTTCACCCGCTATGAAAAGGCATGGATGAAGCTGTGCGCAGCCAATGCGGATGCTGTTTACGGGGACAGCTTTGTGAAAAAGGAAGACCGGGTAGAACAGATTGGAAATAATGTGTCTCTGGAATTTAAGGATATGAACTTTGGCGGGAAAGGAATAGAAAAACTGACTGTCTGGGGACGGGCACCAAAGGGGAACAACACCATTCACGTCCGCTTCTTTGACGGGAATAACGAGAGCAAACAAATTGTGGAATTTCCCCAAAGTGAAGAAAACACCCAGAAGACCTTCCCCCTTGCACCGGTGATGGGAGAGGTGACGGTGACCTTTGTATTTATGCCGGGAAGCTGCTTTGATTTTGAGGCGTTTTTGTTTGAGTAGAATCATTCAAATAGGATTTTGAGAGTGCAGATAAACAGCGTAAAATTGTGCCCGTGCCAATTTTGCGCTGTTTATTCCTGCGAGTAACGAGTCAAAGTCATGCTTAGAACCAACTAAGGCTGGTTTAGGTATTTGATTTTGGGTGAACTTTCAATTATAGTAAAGGACAATTATTAATGTCGTTAACTATATAGTAAACGACATAACTAATTGCTCATTCCGGCTCTTGCAAAAGCCATATGTGCAAGCTTTTACAAGACCAAAATGGCAATTATTAATGTCGTTAACTATAAAACCTCTTATAGATCAAATTCCTCAAAAAGGCTTTCCTGGTATGTTTTATCCAGAGCAACCTTTACAATATCATCCGTACGTCCGGCTTCGTTCAGCTTAACAATCAACAAATTGACTCTATCTTGTCCGCTGTCATAGCCTTTATCATAGCCGCCTTCATAGCCCTCGGCATAGCCTTCGTCCCGAACCATCTTTTCTATTTCCCATGACTTCATATGATTAATGCCAACCTCCTTTTTCCGCTTCACCTTTTCCACAAGCTGTTGAATGGATTTAATGTCCGGATCGGTTACATTATTATCCGTTGTCTTTTCTATGTATTTTAGCATATCTGAGAGCTTTTGGCTAGGGTTTCCTGCTGTTCCGCGCGTATAAAGAAAAATTTTCTTGGCTCCGTCGTCATAGGGGACGGACAAATCATCGATGCAGCTGTTTTTGATGGTATACATCATCCTGTTTTTCCCAAAAGGGTCATAGGGCAGGATAACGATAATAACTACGTTTGGCAGTTTGGCATAATCTGTGCCTGCTGATAAAAACTGCGTGTCAATTAATCCATGATAATATCGCATACGCTTAGGAAGGCTTTCCTTTTCGTAAGTATTATTTGGTTCAATGTCGTAAATATCGGAAATGACTTCAGCGTTTGCGGCAGTTGCATCCAGTTCATCGGAAACGTCCTCAATATATGCATCCAGTCGGATTCCGTGCAGGTTTGTGTCCGCTCCTAATATGTTTTTCTGAGGAATAATTTTTACCTTTCGGATATTTTTTTCTAAAATAGTGCTCAGGAGTATTCGGACAAATTCCTCTCCTTCCTCCTTATGGGAAAGCATTTCCTGAAATAAAAAGTTGTCAATCAGGTTCAATTCCTCCAATTTCCGGAACCGCCTGATTCCAGAAGCGTTTGTTTTTGGGTTCACCAGCAAAACTCCTTTCGTAAAAATATGATTATTGTGTTAATGAAATCAGTCGATGTCCGTTAGAATTACGAAATCGTTTCATTATAACGATTAGAAATGTAAAAGAATTTACAAATGCCATAAAATAACATAGCATATAGAAAGCCTTTTGTCATGCGCAATCTTCGATGCTGAAAATTGCCGTGTAAAAACTGCACAATACAAAATATTGTGCGGGAGAGGCAGTAAATGAAAAAGAGAATACATTATTTTGTATTCTCTTGCGTGGTATGATGATTTAAAAGTCAAAAATTTCTACAAATAGATATTATGTTCTTTGTTGAAAAATGCCTTTTCCAATATCAGATATTCCTCCGATGAGCATACTTCTCTGCATTTTTCCATATATTTATTGGTGCGGTTTAACATTTCGGAAATTTTATCACATGGAAACATAATACATTGATTGCATTTATCAACATGATGTTCGCGTATGCATTCAATTAAGTGATAGGTGCAGTCTTTGTGAGAAGAACAGCCTGTGCACCGAATTTCTTCATTGGAGACAATTTTATCCCGCCAGCCGACTTTATGCCATAATTCTGCAGCCGCTCTTAATTCGTCTTCGCTGCGTGCATTGTATCTTGGACAAGCAGTGCAGTTGTCACCGCATAGTGTAATCATTTCTTTCATGGATAATTCCTCCGTAAATTTTGTCGGCTTTTTGTCGGTCTCTTTGATAAGTTGTTTTCTTAATAGGCTGCTCTTTGCTGAGCATTAATTTTCTGATGAACATATGTTCTTTTCTTTCGTTCTATTTTAACATTTGACTATATTTATTACAATATATTTTCAACAAAATTTCGGTTTAATGTGGTAAAGGGAGTTTAGAAAACGGACGCTTGTATGGAGATTTATTTCTACGTTGCCACGCTCTCGCTCACTAAAAAGCACAGCAGTACTAGGTTCGAAAATACCTCACCAAGTACTGCTGCGCTTTTTAGTGAACGAGAGTGGGGCGACGTAGAAGTTATTCTTGATACGAGTGGTCGTTTTGATAATACGCCTAATCAAACTAAACCGGAATTTAAGGCACTTTCCGGTGACACGGACATAGAAAATATCGAACAATGGGCAGGGGAACAGGGGATCAAGGAGGAGGAAGAGATTATGGTATGTGAATTATTTGACCAGTACGAAAGAAAAGGAGAAGCAAGAGGAAAAATTGCCGGTGAAGACCGCTTTGCCAGTCTGGTGCAGATACTTATGGATGCCGGAAGAAACGATGATTTAAGGAGAGCAGCCACGGATCGGGAATACAGAGAACAGTTGTATATGGAAGCTCATATTGCGTAGACAGGGAATATCCGGCGGAAATTGTGTCTGCACAATGTTCACAGGCACAATTTCCGCTGAATGTATTTTACCGTTCAAGCCGGTTCAAATTCTTATATTCCGAGGGCGTGCAATTTTTGGCAGCCTTGAAAATTCGATTAAAAGTAGAAAGGCTGTTAAATCCGGACCGCATCGCAACTTCCGTAATGGACAGATTCGGTTCGATCAAAAGCCGTTCGGCGTGCGCAATTCGCTTTTGCGTCAAATATTCGTAGCAGGACATATTGGAGAACTGCTTAAACAGGCGGGCAAAGTGGAATTTGGAGAATCCTGCCAGGTCAGCCAGCTGTTCGATGGTAATATTTTCGGTGCAGTGGTCGGTAATGTAGTTGCATACCATCATAAACTTTTCCACATATTCATGCTGCTTGTTGCGGGTGATTCCGGGAAACTTTGCGGTGGCGTTGAAATTGGCGCGCCCCAAGCTCACAAAAAACCGGATCATCAGCGAATAGACGCATGCCTCGGTGAAGGGCATGGGATTATCGTACTCCCGGACGACCTCGTTTAAATAAAACTGCAAACGGCTGTTCAGGTCAGGATATTCTTCCTTGGTAATCAGAGTATAAGGAAGAAGCGTATGGAGCAGAGAATCCATGGCATTTACATTGCAAATCAGGCTGTAGTCAAAAAGCATGATCAGCCGTTCCCCTGCAGGCGGTGCAATTAATTCATGCAGCGTTCCCGGGGGAGTGATCCAAATGTCTCCCTCCTGAAAAGTGTGGGAGTCGCCGTCAATAATTACGGTGTATTCCCCGTGAACCGGCATAATAATCTCCAAAGCAGTGTGCCAGTGCACCGGATAATTTTCTGCTTCTGTGTTGTGATACAGTTTTAAACCGCTTATGGCGTCATAAGCCACGGTTTCGTGGATTCCGTTCAATATTTTAATCATAATGTATTTTCCTTATTTCTTTTGCCGATACCCTTTTTAATACTAAGTCCAATCTTGCATTTTGGCAAGTGCCAAATCAAATATTGCTAATGTTTTTGATGGTAAAAATGTACAAAATCCACTTTCAAAAACAGAAAATAGTCCAAATAATGCAAAAGAATCTTGAAGAATCAGCATAAAATCTTGAAAAAACCGGAAAAAAATGATGAAAAAAGAATAAAGAACTTTTTGGATGAAATTGTCAAAAGAAATACTTTAGCAATATTTGATGAAAGAAAAACAAAATATAAGAAGTAAAATATAGCAGATTGAAATATAATTTAAATAGAATGTGGGGAAAAGTGTGCAATTTGCCAATTAAATAATTATTGACGGGAGAATGAATATGGAACTTGTGAGAAACGAAGCGAAAATTCAGGAGTACAGGGAAAGAGCCGGGGAGCTGGTCGGACAGATGACTTTGGAGGAAAAGGTATTTCAGACAGTGAACGGCGCCGCAGAGATTAAAAGGCTGGGTATCAAAGCGTATAACTGGTGGAATGAAGCACTTCACGGGGTAGCAAGAGCCGGAGTGGCGACCGTATTCCCTCAGGCAATTTCAATGGCGGCAAGTTTTGACGAGGATTTTATAGAACAGGTTGCAGATGCAATCTCTACAGAAGGCCGTGCTAAGTTCAATATGCAGCAAAAATTTGAAGATACAGACATTTACAAGGGGCTTACCTTCTGGTCGCCCAATGTTAATATTTTCAGAGACCCTAGGTGGGGACGCGGGCATGAGACCTTTGGGGAAGATCCCTATCTGACCTCCCGGTTAGGCGTCAGATTTGTGGAAGGTCTGCAGGGGCATGATGAGGATTATCTGAAGTCCGCAGCCTGTGCCAAGCATTTTGCCGTACACAGCGGTCCGGAGGATCTGCGCCACAGCTTTAATGCCGTGGCAAGCAGACAGGATATGTATGAGACTTATCTTCCGGCGTTTAAGGCGTGTGTTAAGGAAGCTAAAGTAGAGGCGGTTATGGGCGCTTACAATCGTACCAACGGGGAGCCCTGCTGTGGAAGCAGGACATTACTTCAAGATATTTTGCGGAAGGAATGGGGCTTTCGGGGGCATGTGGTTTCCGACTGCTGGGCAATCAAAGATTTTCACGAGGGTCACTGCGTTACCGGCGGAGCACTGGAATCCGTGGCAATGGCAATGAATAATGGATGCGATTTAAACTGTGGTCAGTTGTTTACATATTTGAAAGAAGCTGTTGAGCAGGGCATGGTGTCCGAAGAAAGACTGGATGAGGCACTGGTGAACCTGTTTACAGCCAGAATGAAGCTGGGCGTATTCGATGAAAAGGGAAGCACGCCTTATGATGATATTCCATATACGGTAGTGGATTCCGCTGAAATGAGGGCGCTAAACCTGAAAGCGGCGGAGAAATGCATCACCTTATTAAAGAATGAAGACCATATGCTTCCTCTCGATAAGTCTAAGCTGAAAACCATCGGCGTGATTGGTCCTAATGCAGATAACCGCAAGGCGCTTGTAGGGAATTATGAGGGGACGGCTTCCAGATATTACACGATTTCCGAAGGCATTCAGGATTATGTTGGAGATGAGGTTAGGGTTCTGGTTTCAGAAGGCTGTCATTTATATAAAGATAAGCTCAGTGATTTGAGCCAAGGAAGCGACCGCCTTTCCGAGGTAAAGGGCATCTGTGAGGCGAGCGACGTAGTTATTATGTGCTTAGGTCTTGACGCAGGGCTGGAAGGCGAAGAGGGAGACGAGGGCAATCAATATGCCAGTGGCGACAAACCGGGGTTAGACCTGCCGGGCAAACAGCAGGAGCTTCTGGAAACCGCTTATGAGAGCGGAAAGCCGATTGTGCTGGTTCTCTTATCGGGAAGCGCGCTTGCGGTTACCTGGGCGGATGAGCACATTCCGGCTATCGTTCAGGGCTGGTATCCCGGAGCACAGGGCGGAAACGCAATTGCAAGAGTTTTGTTTGGAGATAAGAACCCGGAGGGAAGGCTTCCGGTAACTTTCTACCGTTCCACACAGGAGCTTCCGGAGTTTGCCGATTATTCCATGAAGGGCAGAACTTACCGCTACATGGAGCAGGAAGCGCTTTATCCTTTTGGATATGGTTTATCTTATACGGATTTTACATACAGCGAGGCAACAGTGTCCTCAGATTTGATTAAGGAAGAGGGGATTTTGGTCAGTGCGGTTTTGACAAATTCCGGAACAATGAAAGGGACAGAGACGGTACAGATTTATGTAAAAGCATGCAGAGAGGGAACGCCCAATCCTCAGCTTAAGGGCATCCGTAAGGTGACCTTAAAGCCGGGGCAAAGCAAGAAGGTTGCTGTGGCACTTCCTTTGGAAGCGTTTGCACTGTATGATGAGCAGGCGGTAAACCGCGTGCAGGCAGGTACATACAGCGTTTATATCGGCGGAAGCCAGCCGGATAAACGGAGCTGTCTGCTGACTGGAAAGAAACCGTTAGAACTACAGCTTAGTGCAGAAAAGGAATATATTTTGAAATAAGACAATTGTCTGTTTTCAGCTTTTCCGGCACAGGACGGAAAGGCTGGGAATGAGTTGGCGGGGATTACAAATGGGCAGGAGGAACAGCATGGGATTTGAACAGGCGTGGCTTTCTTATCGGCTGAATGAGGGAGTTAGTGAGTGGAGCGGAATCAGCAGGATTGATGCAGATTCTCAGAGCCAAATTATGACAAACGCGGTGAGCGAGCTGCAAAAGGCATTTAGAGAGATTACAGAAACAGATCCCGTGCTGTGTTCTGACTCCTCAAAGGGCGGCGGATGCATTTATTTCCGGACACAGCCGGAACTGAAAGCGGAAGGGTATCATGTATTTGAAAGAGATGGAAATGTATTTATTGAAGCTCCCGATGACGCCGGTAAGCTGTACGGCGCGTTTGAGCTGATCCGGCAGATGCAGTTGAAGAGCCCCCTTAAGGGGCTGGATCTGCAAAAGGAGCCGGTGATGCCTCTGCGCATGTTAAACCATTGGGACAATATGGACGGCAGTATTGAAAGAGGATATTCCGGAAATTCTTTTTTCTTTGAAGATAACGAAATCATCGTAAACGAGAGAACCCGTGATTATGCAAGGCTGCTTGCATCGGTGGGAATTAACGGGACGGTGATTAACAATGTAAATGTGAAGGATGCCGCTACATGGCTGATCACGGACCGCTATTTTGCAAGGCTTAAGGAGCTGTCGGAGATTCTGGCAGGCTGCGGAATCAAGCTGTTCCTTTCGCTGAACTATGCGGCACCGGTGGAGCTGGGTGAGCTTGACACCGCCGACCCTTTATCGGAAGAGGTGAGAAGCTGGTGGAAGGAGCGGATGAAGCTGGTTTTTGCACAGGTTCCCAATTTGGGCGGCTTTTTGATCAAGGCGGATTCCGAGGGGCGCCCGGGTCCCTTTACATACGGAAGGACCCACGCGGACGGAGCCAATATGCTGGCGGAGGCGGCGGAGCCTTATGGAGGACTAATCATCTGGCGCTGTTTTGTCTATAACTGCAAACAGGACTGGAGAGATTATAAAACTGATCGCGCAAGATCAGGCTATGACAATTTTATAGAGCTTGACGGCACTTTTCGCGAAAATGTGATATTGCAGATCAAGAACGGACCGATGGATTTTCAGGTCAGGGAACCGGTACACCCTCTGTTTGGCGGGCTTAAAGCTGTCAATCAGATGCTGGAGGTACAGATTGCACAGGAATATACAGGACAGCAGAGGCATGTATGCTATCTGATTCCTATGTTTAAAGAGGTTCTAGGCTTCCATACTTATGTCACTGAGACTGCCGATACGGTGGAGGATATTGTATCAGGCAGGACTTTCGGACAGTCAAAATGCGGTATGGCGGCAGTGGCAAATACTGGAAATGACGAGAATTGGACCGGACATGATCTGGCAGCGGCTAATCTTTACGGATTTGGAAGGCTTGCTTTTGAACCCTCTGCGTCAGCGCAGGAGCTGGCAGAGGAGTGGATCATCAGAACCTTTGGTGGGGATGAGCAGGTTCGCGAGGTTCTGTTATTCATATTGATGAATTCCTGGAGGGCATACGAGATGTACAATGCACCTCTTGGAATTGGCTGGATGGTCAACCCCAATTATCATTACGGTCCGAATGTTGATGGCTACGAGTACGACCGCTGGGGCACCTATCACCGCGCCGACCATTATGGAATAGGGGTTGACAGAAGTCACCACGGAACAGGATACGCCGGACTTTACAGAGAACCGAATGCTTCTATGTATGACAGTCCGGAAAGCTGCCCTGACGAGCTTTTACTTTTCTTTCATCATATGCCGTATGAGCACAGGCTTAAGAGCGGCAAGACGGTAATTCAGCATATCTATGACACTCATTTTGAGGGAGTAGAGCTGGCAGACGAGATGATAAAGCGTTTTGAGAGTCTGGAAGGAAAGCTTCCGGAACATGCCTACCGGAGAATGCTGGAGAGATTTCACCATCAACAAGAACATGCAAGAGAGTGGAGAGATCAGATCAATACCTATTTTTACCGCAAGAGCGGTATTGAAGATGAAAAGAAAAGAAAGATTTTTTAGCGGAGGATTTTCCCGCGCGAACCACAAAAATAGGAAGGATTTTGGGAGGTGTTGAAGTAATGGCTAAGGCGAAAACAACGAAACCGGCCGCCGGAAAAAAAGAAAGTACCCGTTCGTATCTGAAAAGATACTGGCAGCTCTATCTGCTGCTTGCTCTACCCCTATTGTACCTTTTGGTCTTCAAGTATATGCCTATGGTATATATTCAGATCGCATTTAAGAAGTACAGCATTGTGCAAAGTGTATGGGAAATGCCCTGGGCAAAAAATCATGGTTTTGAATATTTTATCCAGGCATTCGGAAACAACGATTTCCGCCGCGCACTGCGCAATACGATATTCCTGAACCTGCTGGATCTGGTAGTCGGTTTCCCGGCACCGATTATTTTCGCATTGATTTTAAATGAATTATGTTTTAAGCGCTTCAAGAAAGTAGTACAGACGGTTGCATATATGCCCCACTTCCTTTCATGGGTCATCATTGCCAGCCTGGCACTGCAGCTTTTTGCACCCGGCGACGGTCTGGTAAATATGGCAATCGAGCGCATGGGAGGTTCTTCCATTCCGTTTTTGAATGACGCGGCTCACTGGGTAGGCACCTACATCGGCATGGGCGTATGGCAGAACTTTGGATGGGGTTCCATCGTATATTTGGCGGCAATCGCCGGCATTAATTCGGAGCTCTATGAGGCGGCTTCCGTAGATGGAGCGGGACGTTTCCGCAAAATGTGGCATATTACCCTTCCGGGAATTAAGCCCACTATTGTCGTTCTGCTGATTATGAATTTAGGTAATATTTTAGGAAGTAACTTTGACCGTCCTTTCGCATTCCAGAACAATCTGGTCATGAACGTGGCGGACGTAATTTCTACTTACGTATATCGAACCGGTATTAAGGGACTGCAGTTCTCTCTGACGACTGCGGTTGGACTGTTCCAGTCTGTAGTAGGCGTAATCTTCCTGCTGGGAGCTAACTGGCTGTCCAGAAAGCTTGGAGAAAGGGGGATCTGGTAATGAAAGTAAAATCAACCACTGCCAAAGTCGGCGATTGGATTTTTGTTATAATTTGTGTTTTTATTAGCATTATCTGTATCGTGCCGATGCTGAACCTGCTTGCCAAATCCTTAAGTTCTACGGATTATCTGGTTAGAAATGCAGTTTCGCTCTGGCCCAAGGGATTTAATCTGGACGCTTACAAGACGGTTTTGAGCGATCCCAAGTATATCCGTGCATTCTTCTGGACTGTATTCTTGACGGTAGTCTGCACGCTGGTTTCCTTGACCATGACGGTTCTGTGTGCTTATCCGCTTATTTTTGAAAAGCTGAAAGGCCGCGGGGTGATCAATATTATCATCACTATCACCATGTTCTTTAACGCAGGTACGATTCCGAACTACCTGCTGATGCAGAAGCTTGGATTTTTGGATAATCCTTTAGTACTGATTGTGCCGAGCTGTCTGAGCGTGTATAATATGATTATCATGAGAAGCTTCTTCTACGGCATTCCCGAAAGTTTGAGGGAGTCTGCGGAGATAGACGGAGCAAGCTTCATTCAGATTATGATGAAGATTTACGTACCGCTGTCCAAACCGGTTATGGCAACTCTGGCGCTGTTCTACGCAGTAGGCCGCTGGAACGGTTATTCGGATGCTTTGCTGTACATGAAGAAAGCGGAGTTTTACCCGCTGCAGTTATTGCTGTATAATATTATAAACAATATCAACTCTGTAGAAGTTGCAACCCAGGAGGGATTCTCGTCACCGGGACTTTCGGCATCCTTAAAGGCCGCAATCGTTATGTTTTCAACGATACCGATCCTGTGCGTATATCCTTGGCTGCAAAAATACTTTATCCATGGCGTGACTATGGGAGCTGTAAAGGAATAATCGAATCTTTTTATTAGGATTCGTTCATTCAAAATATAACCTAAATAGGGAGGTAAAAAGATGAAGAAAAAATTAATTTCCATCCTGCTGGCAGGCGCGATGATCGCTCTGACAGCATGTGGAGGCGGCAACGCAGATACTCCTTCTACTCCGAGTGATTCTTCTGCAAGCGATACTCAGAAGACAGAAGCGGCACAGGATGCCAGCAGTGCAGAGGAGAGCGGAAGCGAAGAAGAAGCGGCGCCTGCCGGCGAACTGACAGATGGCAAGTTCGCAGAAACCAGACACATTACAGTTGAGGTTTATGACCGCGGAAACGATGGCGGTTCCGATCCTACCAACAATATGTACACAGAGTACATTAAGAAAGGTATGCTGGAAGACCACAACGTAGAAGTTGAATTTGTAAAGGTTCCCAGATGGACTGAGGTTGAAGAGGTTAATAACCTTCTTGCAGCAGGAACAGCTCCTGACATCTGTGTAACTTATAGTTATCCTACCATCCTCACATATGCAGAGATGGGGGGGGTTCTTGATCTGAGCAGTTACGTAGAAGACTATAAGGCTGAGCTGCCTCATCTTTGGGATTGGCTTGGCGAAACCAATATTTATTGGGATAAAGACCCTGTAAACGGCACAATTTGGGCAATCGAAGGGAAACTGGCTGTTAACAACCGTGTAAATACCTTCGTTCGTAAGGACTGGCTGGATGCATTAGGACTGGCTGAGCCTACCACAACCGAAGAGTTTGAAGCAATGCTGATTGCTTTTGACGAAAATGCGGATACCCTTCTTGGCGCAGATGCAGACAAGATGATTCCTTACTCTGTAAGCTACGATGTGGGCTGGAGAGCAGCTACTCTGATCGAGTCCTTCATCGACCCGGATATTACAGACAAAGAATATTACATCAACGGATATGATGACCGTAAATTAACCCAGAACGGAACCAAGGAAGCAATAAGACTTCTGAATAAGTGGTACAATCAGGGACTTTTGTGGGATAACTTCGCACTGTACGGCAGCGGAGATTCAACCGAAGATGATATGATGAAGGCTGGTTATGTAGGAGCTTTCTCTCACAACTGGGATTATCCTTTCCGTAATGGTGATGACAGCATCAATGTAAACCTGCAGAGAACTGTAGGAGAGAATGCATGTTATGTAGTAATCGATCCTTTTAACGATTCCAAGGGAACACATACCAAGTACGTGTCCAGCACGGCTGGAGATCGTAAGATCTTCTTCCCACTCACCAATGATGAGCCTTTAGCTTCTATGCTGTACCTTGACTGGATCAGCGATCCGGAACATATTCAGTATCTGCAGATTGGTGACGAGGGCGTGACTCATAACGTATTAGAGAGCGGCGCTATCCAGACTATCGCAGCAACCGGCGATCCGATCATGAACTCCGGTATGAATATCGACTATACAATTACCTGTAACGGATTACACTTAGCTACTGATGAACTGACAAAGCTTTCTCAGGCATACAACTATGCTGGTATTGACCCGGATATCGTTGCACATGCAGACGTAGTTGCACAGACCGATGCAGTTCCGGCTAAGAACGTTAACGTAGGTGCTATTGAAGCAGAAGCTAACATTGGCGATACCTTAAGCGCTAAGCGTGATCAGGCTTATGATAATGCTGTAATTGCTGCTGAAAGTGATTTCGACAGCGTTTGGGACAGCATGATTGCTGATTACTTAAATTCAGGCGGTCAGGCAATTATGGATGAGCGTGCTGAAAAGTGGGAGGCAGTATTTGGCAGTTCAGACATGCTTCCTTAATCAATAATAAATAGATAAATTGAATTAGCTACTCAGAGGAGCCGTTGCGGGGCAGATGGATTGTCTGCCTGAGCAATGGCTCCTTTTGTGCGCACGGTATGGAGTTATTATAGGTTTATGCACCTAATGGCTGCCGAAATGGAACGTATAAGTAGATTGTTTATGGGGCGATGATACAGTATAATTATTCGTCAGGAGGAAATACAAATGGAATTTAAGGAAAAATTACAGCTGCTAAGGACAAATATGAAATTATCCCAAGAAGAATTGGCGAACAAATTAGCTCTATCCAGACAATCCATAACAAAATGGGAAAACGGGCAATCATTTCCCGATATTCAAAATTTGATACAGCTTAGTGAAATATTCAAAGTTTCCATTGACAGGCTTGTAAAAGAAAATGATACTTGCATGGTAAATCTTTTAGGTGATGAAAATTATCCAAAACAGGATATTTGCACTTTTTTAGTCAGGGCAAAAAGTAATACATATGCCGTAGGAGAAAATGAAGTTTTACCGTCAAAGCCTGATTCGCGTGATTTTCGATATGAAGAAGGCAATTATTTATATATGGACAGCTATTTGGGAAACCAAAAGTTTATAGGCGAAGAATGTATTTGGGTAAAGAATAATGCAGTGTGGGCAATGAACTATCACGGACAGAGCTTAAATGAGAATTTCAATACCGCATTTTTAAAAGAAGTGCTTTCCCATGTATCGGTGTCCATGCCGTTCCGAGGACCGGAGTTCTATCAAAAAGGTGATTATATATATCAGTGCCAGATACAAGGTGATTTTGATGATTTCACTGGAGAGGAAAAAATATATTGCAAGCAGGAAAAAACATATATCTGTACTTTTCATGGAGGGGTAATTATATAAAATTTCTTAAAATTTCCTGAATCACAAAGATTTTCACAAAGATACTGATTTTTTTAAATTCGGTAAAATGTTAAAGAAGAATCCTGACAGTAGGTGGACGTTCAAAAAGCGATAGTATTACCGCAGATAGGAGTTTTAAGTTTCGGTTTAGTTTGATTAGGCGTATTATTAAAACGACCACTCGTGTCAAGAATAACTTTTACGTCGCCCCACTCTCGTTCACTAA
This sequence comes from Lachnospiraceae bacterium, assembly GCA_023663945.1. GTDB lineage: Bacteria > Bacillota > Clostridia > Lachnospirales > Lachnospiraceae > Suilimivivens. The sequence continues at coordinate 36,169 of JAMPGL010000037.1, forward strand.
AAAGCGCAGCAGTAC
>JAMPGL010000038.1 GCA_023663945.1 Lachnospiraceae bacterium
ACATCTGCTACACATTCCTCTACATCTTGAACAGAAGCAGCATTTATTAAAATTGACGCTGCAATCTTCCAAAGGAGTTTTGAATACTTTCTTACAACAAATGCCAGCATTTGCTCATCCCGTTTGATAATTGCCGTAATTATTTTTTTGTCATCCAGTATAAACACCTCTTTCCTCAACAGCATATTTAACTGACCAGTCATATATATTACGAACAAAACTATCAAAAACACTAACTAAAACCAGAAAAAATTTCGGTTTAATGTGGTAAAGGGAGTTTAGAAAACGGACGCTTGTATGGAGATTTATTTCTACGTCGCCACGCTCTCGCTCACTAAAAAGCACAGCAGTACTAGGTTCGAAAATACCTCACCAAGTACTGGTGCTTTTTAATGGGCTCCTTAAGAAATAAATCTCCATACAAGCTGTCAGTGAAAAGCGTATCTTTACCAATTGGCACTTCTGCTATAGTCGAATGGTTTACCGTATTGACAGTGTTACGTTGTGTAGTGCTTAACGGTAATTTATCGGAAAATCACCATACAACGAGGTACTGCCAAAACAGTAAATCATTTCACCATAGCCAAGGTGCCAGTTTGATTTTGCGTCTTCGGAAACCAAACTCGTATCAGGAATAACTTCTTAAGGAGCCCATTAAAAAGCGCCAGTACTTGGTGAGGTATTTTCGAACCTAGTACTGCTGCGCTTTTTAGTGAACGAGAGTGGGGCGACGTAGAAGTTATTCTTGATATGAGTGGTCGTTTTGATAATACGCCTAATCAAACTAAACCGAAACTTAACATGCATTCCCCCCAAAAGAACCTCATATATTATCACAAACCTTCAAACGGAAGTAATCCTATGCAAAAACCAACCCATTACCTTTGGCACAGCGATTTTCCCACCGAATCTGAATACGAAAATACCAAAGCACATTTAACTCAGGAGGGATTCCGGATAGTCACTTTTGCGGAGAGACCTGATGGTCAGCAAATATCCCCTGCCTTTCAAATGCTCCTCCAAAATCATTTATCCGGCACAGCCTGTCAAATTCAGGCTTCCAAAACTCACTCCTTTCCAAGCGGGGGGCTCCTATGACTGCCGGTTATGTCCGTCTATCCCGGGACGATGACAAGCGGAACTATTCTTCCATTGAAAACCAAAAGCTGATAATCCGGCAATATGCTTCTGAGCATCATTTTATCATTGATGACTGGTATGAAGACGATGGTGTCTCCGGCTATCTTTTTGACCGTCCCGGGTTTAATCAGCTTATGGAAGATTTAAGCGGAGGCATTGATACTGTCATAGTGAAAGATTTTTCCCGATTGGGACGGCATAATGCCAAGCTTCTGCTTCTGCTGGACTTTTTTCGGGAGCAAAACCGGCGCCTGATTGTCATTGACGACCATTATGATTCTGAAACTTCGGAAGATGATACCATCGGAATCACCAGCTGGTTTAACGAACGTTATGTAAAAGATACCAGCCGGAAAATCCGTCATGCCATCGGCGCAAAGCAGAAAGAAGGCACCCTGATTACCCCGCCTCCCTTCGGCTATCAGAGAACCAGTTCTGACAAGACATCTCTTGTGGTTGTTCCAAAGGAAGCGGAATATATCCTCAAAATATATGACCTGTACCTGCAAGGGCTGGGCTGCCGCAAAATTTCTAACTATCTTACCAAGCAGGGGATTCCCACGCCCTCCATGCTCCGCCGGGAGCGCGAACTAAAAGAAGGAAAAAACACTTCCCGCCAAGTTGCCCTCAGGTGGTCAGATGGAATGGTCAAGGACATTTTGTGCAATGATTTCTACACGGGCACCCTCCGCCTGCACAAACGTGCGCGGAACACAATTCACGGCAGGGATATTCGCATTTCCAAAGAGGAGCAATATATTTTTGAAAACCACCACCCTCCGATTATTGATAAGATGACCTTTGCGCTTGTACAGGACATAAAAGAAAAACGTATCCGTTCCGGATATAAGGGCAGTCATGCAAACCCAAACGGCTTAGAACCTCTGCCTCCCTTTGGAAACTGCCTTTTTTGCAAGGATTGTCACAAAAAGCTGACACTTATCCGCCGTAAAAATTCGCATGGTGAACGCAGATACTATATTTGCAGTACCTATAATTCAAAAGGTAAGCGCTATTGTTCCGGTTCTCATCTGATCAAAGAGCAAACGCTGATGAACGACCTGATTTATTACCTCGAAACATGCCGAAACACTTTTGCCAAGATGCTGACTTCTTGGAATAACAATGCATTTATCATAAAAACAAAATCTCATTCCGAAGCCTGCATCGACCTAAAACAGGAAATTGAAGACTTGAAAAGGCAATTTCAAACCCTGCTTACGCAGAAAATCAGGGATTTTGCCCTTTGTCCTGACAGTGAATCCATTGTCAGGGAAAGCTATGATGTTCTCCAGCAAGACCTGACCATACGCATTACTGCTTTAGAAAAGGAACTGGAAGACCTGAAAAACACAGAATCTTCCGCAGACGCATCCTCGCCCGCTCCCCTTGATGTTTTGGACAGTATCATGCAAAGTAACCGCTTAACTCACAAAGACATTGAAATTCTTGTTGACAGCATTATCGTCGATCGGAATGGTTTCCCCGAAATCCGGCTGAAGCATTACAGCGATACATAATCGCCGGGCAGACAGGTGGTATGCCCGAGATGGTGTTTGAATTTATTTTAGAGAAAAATGGAATTGACCCCAAAACAGACCTGACAATTGATCAAAGTATTGATTTCGGTTCCACCGCAGCGGCATTTTCCGGCGGACAGGGGGATTTTTCAGTGGAATTTGAACCCCATGCCACCTCTTTAGAATCAAAAGGCGACGGTTACGTGGTTGCTTCCTTAGGCGAAGACTCCGGCTACGTTCCCTACACGGCTTTCAGCGCCAAAAAAAGTTATCTGGATAAAAATCCTGAACTGATTCAGTCCTTCACAAATGCACTGCAAAAGGGAATGAATTATGTTGCTTCCCATACTCCGGAAGAAATCGCCAAGGTCATCCAGCCTCAGTTCGAGGAGACTGACCTTGCCACTCTCACCACTATCATCACCCGGTATCATGAACAGGATACTTGGAAAGAAAACTTGATTTTTGAGGAAGAATCCTTTATGCTCCTTCAAAACATCTTAGAGCAGTCCGGCGAACTCCCCGAGCGTGTTCCCTACGACAAATTAGTGACCACACAGTTTGCTCAGAAAGCGGCGGAAAGCAAGTAGTAAAATACCCCACGGCAAGCTGACGAGGCACCAAACCTGCAGCGCGGCAAGCCACAGGAGTCAAATACCCCGCAGCAAGCTGACAGGGCATCAAACTTGTAACGCAGCAAGCTGCGGGGTATTAGACCCTCGCGGCAGTCGTCAAGGTCATGCAAGCATGACTTTGACTCGTTGCTCGCGGGAATAAACATGAGACAAAGCCGTCCATTCATGAAAAACAAAATCATGGATGTGACGGCTTTTCTGTAAAAATTTATTTAGTTCATATTTCGTGATTTCACAAAAGCAATATCCCTTCTCCTCACCACCTGAAATGCATCCCCTCCGCGTGAATCAACGCCCAATTCATCATTGCCAGAAATATGGAAAAGAAAACCAATACCACAGTCAGTATGATTGCCGGAATATCATAGACCATCTTATTTTGTTCCACAATGTTTCCCTGTTCATCCAATACCTCTACATTTTTTTGTCTGCTCCCCAGCAGAACCTCGATTCCAAGCCCAATCAGCACAACCGGCCAAAACCGGAACACAATCGCATAATCAATATCGGGAATAAACTGCTGAAGCAGAAATATAACACCTGTTATCACCAATACGCTCCCGAACGTAACGGTGCCGACCCTGCGGGTTCGGATTGTCTGTTTTCCCATCTGTCTACCGCTCCTCTCCTTTTTATTTCTATTTGCAGACCTTTTCCTGTCCTATCCGTTCTCCCTAAAACAATTTTTCCTATTCTGTCCGTTCTCCCTGAAAACAATTTTTCCTATTCTGTCCGTTCTCCCTGAAAACAATTTTTCCTATTCTGTCCGTTCTCCCTGAAACAATTTTTCCTATTCTGTCCGTTCTCCCTGCAGACAATTCTACGGTTCCTGATCCTGTGTCTTATTTTCAGAATTTTCCGGCAGTGCAGATTCTTTCCCTTTCAGCATTTTAATCCCTACGACGATAATTCCTACGCCGATTACCATGCTTGGAACGTAGTTGCCGATTCTCCACATCATTCTGGGGATAAACTGGCACATTTCCGGCAGCACCGCCCTAAGCAGATCCTCCATGGAATTCCACAAAAAGCAAATCCCTAAGAAAATCAAAATGCCAGCCACCCATTTATCGTACTTATTTACAATAGATCGGATCCCCGGAATCCCTTCCATCCCTAATATATAATCATCCTTTACCTGCGCAAAATCCTCATCGGAAAGCCCTGCCAGATGGTTTGCGTGAAAAAAGCCGTAAAACCATACCACCACGCCGACCATGCCAATCGCTCCCTGATTCAGCCAGACGCTCAGCATGATCACAAGGAAGAACAACAGCATCAAGCTGACTCCCGTTTTCATAAATCCCATGTACATCTCCGCCGCCCCGGGAAGAAGCGAGAAGCAAAAGCTTAAAAATCGGTTCTTTTTCTTAGTTTTCATGATAATTTCCTCCATTTTTTCAAATAAATTGTTTAACGAAACTTTTCTGTCAGGTCAAACCAGGAATTAATCTCATTGTCAATCAGTCTGGTTCCCTCGTTTAAATAGCTGTTTACATTGTTACTGCTGCTTTCAAAATATTTTTGTTCCATAGCCTCCATGCGCTTCTGTTCTGCAAGGAAATCGTCTGTCCGCGCATCGGCTTCCGCCTGAAGGGGAATCAGCGCCAGCATAATAAGCGCCGCCGCCATGCCTGCTACAATTTTAAGACGATACGTAAACAGTGTAATCGGTTCCGGCTTTGCGCTTTTGTACTCTGGCTGTGCCTGTTCGGTTTGTTTGGGAAACGCCCTGCTCATGATTTCCTCTTTTAAATGTGCCGGGGCATACAACTCCTGCTCTTCCAGCCGTTCGATTAAAAAGTTTAACTCTTCATCCGTGGGATAACCTTTCATACCGACTCCTCCTTTCCGTAGAACTTTCGCAGCATCTCTCTGGCTCTGTAAATCTGTGTCTGTATCGTTTTGACATTCTGCCCCAGCCTCATGGCAATCTCCTTTGGGCTCTTCTCCTCCAGATAATACGCCTTTGCCACGGCGTCATACGGCGGTTTGAGCCGGCTGCAATAGGTTTCCAACTGCCATTTCACTTCCTCCTCAATGCAAATCTCCTCCGGCGACCCCCGCTTTTCCACCGTGGTCTCAAAGAAGCAGGTTTCAAAGAAGCTATCCTCCGTAGGCACGTTTCTATGGTTTGCGCTTCTTAGATAATCAATGCTTTTGTTGGCGGCAATCCTGCATATCCACGCCTTCTCATTGGCGCCGTCAAAGGTCTCGTATTTCCGAAATACAGAGAGAAATGTTTCCTGTGTCAAATCTTCAGCGGCGAAGTAGTCTCCGGTCAGTTTATAACAGATGGAAAAAACAAGCTTCTCGTAGCTGTCAATCAGCTCTTCCAGTCTGCTTTCCGTGCAGACTGTTATCTTTTCTACCGTACTTATTTTCTCCACCCCGCTTTCCGTCTGTTTTCATTTCTCATATATTATAACGGACCGTCCCGCCGGACATCTTCAAAATTTATTAAATTTTTCATTTTTCTTTTGACAAAAACATTTTTTCCCTTTATAAAAGAATTGCCAACAGCTCTCATGCATTGTATGATTAGGTTATAATTATCGACTACCACTACTACTACGGAGGATTGATTATGGGAATTTATGTAAACCAGACAGGATACTTTCCAGATGCGGAAAAATTAGCAGTCTCTACTTTTCCATGTAATTTCCAGCTGATTTGTGCCGATACCCAGCACAGTATTTTCGACGGCACCACCTCACCTGCAAAAGCGGACGCCAGCGCAGGAGAAGATGTTTATACCATTGATTTTTCCAGTGTCCGCACTCCCGGACGCTACTATATTCTTGCCGGAAACGGTGAAAAATCACACAGCTTTCAAATTGAGGAGCATGTATATGAGGATTTAAAAAGAAGCCTTATGAAAGCGCTTTATTATCAGAGATGCGGATGCGCTCTTACCGGGGAACATGCGGGCGTTTACACACACGAGGCATGTCATACGGCGCCTGCTATCTTTCTTGAAGATTATCTTGCCGGGACTTTGGAACCGGAACGCTTTGATATGACCGGCGGCTGGCATGATGCCGGCGATTTCGGGCGGTATACTTCCGCCGGTGCGGCCGCCCTCGGGCATCTTTTGTATGCCTATGAGCTTTTTCCTCATAATTTACAGACCAATCTGAATATCCCCGAAAGCGGAAACGCACTGCCCGACCTTTTAAACGAATGTCTCTATGAGCTGAAATGGATGCTGAAAATGCAGTCTCCTTCCGGAGGATGCTATCACAAGCTTACCTCTTTTAATCATGCTGATTTTATCATGCCCGAAGAGGATCACGCACAGTTTATCATTTATCCGGTTTCTTCTATGGCGACTGCCGATTTTGCCGCCGTGATGGCGTTGGCTTCCCGCATTTACAAGGATTTTCTTCCTGATTTTGCCGGGGAAGCTCTGGCGGCTTCCAAGCGGGCTTGGGACTGGCTGGAAAAGAATCCCTACACAGGATTTCACAACCCGGAGGGCAGTAATACCGGAGAATATGATGATGACTGCGACCTCGATGAACGGCTTTGGGCAAGCGCGGAGCTTCTGCGCACCGACAAGGCGAATGCATCCGATTACCTGAAACGATTGCAGGAATACAGCAAGGCTCCTCTTAGCAAAACAGATTTTGGCTGGACGGATGTCTCAGGATTTGCCGCTCTCACCATCCTCTTTGACCCTTCCCGCTCCGCCGGAGAGCTTACCGAAGAATACCGGAAAATCTTATTTCAGGAGGCGGACAGGCTCTGCGGTCTTCAAGAGACTTCCGGTTATCATCTTGCTATGGCTCCTGAGGACTTTGTGTGGGGAAGCAACATGGTGGTATGCAACCGCTCCATGCTTTTAATCCTTGCCTCTCTGCTTTCTGAGGGGGAAGCTTCCATGCGCTATCGGACTGCCGCCCTAAATCAGCTTCACTATCTGCTTGGGCGCAACGCGCTTGACATCAGTTACGTGACAGGCTTTGGCGAAAATGCCTTTAAGAATCCTCACAACCGTCCCACCTTTGCGGACGGAATTGACCTTCCCATGCCGGGATGGGTCAGCGGCGGTCCCTTTAAAACCCCCTGCGACCCTGCCGCGGAGGCGGCGATTGCCCCGGGAAGCGCGCCGATGAAATGTTACGTGGATGACGTGGGAAGCTACTCCACCAACGAGATTACCATTTACTGGAACTCCCCGGCGGTATTTATAACCGCATTCCTAAATCACTGAAAACTATGCTGAAAAGAAAATTGCTTCGCAGTTATCCTAAGAAAACTGCTTCGCAGTTATCCTAAGAAAACTGCTTCGCAGTTATCTTGAAAAATCGCTCCTGCTGCATAACAAAAGGCTGTTGTCCGCGTTTCGCTTATTCCTGCGAAACCGTCAGCAGCCTCTTTTTATGATTCGATTGCCTTTACTATCAGGTCTATCTCTTCCCGGTAGATTTGCAAAAAGGCATCATGCCCCTCTGCCGCCTCCTCGTACCTGCCCGCTTTCAGCGCCTCGTTCCGCTCCGACGCCGCCTGAAACAGCCGGGCGTCTCCAATGGTCTGGGCTACGTTCTTGATTCCGTGAATCTCTATCTGATACCGCTGGAAATCCTGCTTTTGCATGCACTGCTCCAGAACGGGAAGCTTTTCCTCTCCCTCTTCGGCAGCGCTTTCCAACACTTCCCTGTATATTTCTTCCGACTCGGCGCAGTAGTGCATGCCCTCATCCACCAAGAAGCCGTTACTTTCCAGCGTTTTTAGCATTTTTGTCCTTTCCATCCGCTTTTCCTGCCTTTTCCTCTTCTGCAACTGCCGTTCCAAAGCTGTCCACCATCTTCTCAATCAGCAGCTTTTTAACATATACATCATAGCTTAACATGCAGATAAATGAAAACATCTGCAAAATTTCCTTATCTTCCTCCGGCGACTCCAAAAAGGTCTCCTTGGAGGCTTCGAACTTCTTAACAATATCCTCTTTTAAACTGGAAACCTCCTCTTCCTCCAGCCGAAACACTTCCTCGTAGACGGCTCCCAGATCCAGTTCCCCGCTGGTCTGAAAATAATGCTCTGTAATGGGCTTCAGCAGGGTCTGAATATCATTGATCGAGAGGATTCCCTTATAATAATAAATAAATATCAGGAGAATCATATGCTCTTTACTGTACTTCTTCTTGACCGGAGGCGGAAGGAGGTCATTCTTTGCATAATTATTGATCATGGTCTTTGTCAGAATCTTGCCCTCTCCGGGATACCTTGTGGTATTTTTTAACTTCCGCTCCATAAAGGTGGTCACCTGATCCATGTATAAATCAATGTTGGGAATATCGTCCAGCTCAATATGCTTAATCCGCCCTAAACTGGCTAAAATACTGTTCAGCAGATCGTCCTTATCTATTGTCATACAAGTTTCGCTCCTTATCCTGCCTCTCCGGCGGTCTTCCTTTATCGGTAAAGACATAACAATAATACTATTATATAGTATTTAAAACTACATGACAAGTATCGTTTCCATAGTTTATTGCTTTACTTTAAAACTTTAATATGTTAAAATTCTACTGTATGAATATCGTTACCGGGAGGTATTTTCCTATGAACAAAAAAATACAGACTGCCGCTGTCGATCATCTTTTTGAAGCAATTTTATGTCTTAAAAACAAAGAAGAATGCTACAGCTTTTTTGAAGACCTGTGCACGGTCAATGAACTGCTCTCCCTCTCTCAGCGCTGCGAAGTTGCGTCTATGCTGAGAAACCGCAAAACTTATCTGGAGATTGCCGAAAAGACCGGTGCTTCCACAGCCACCATCAGCCGCGTAAACCGCTCCTTAAATTATGGGAACGATGGATATGATATGATTTTTGAACGCCTTGAAAAGACAAACGGATAATCCTCCCAGATTATCCGTTTATGTCTATCAGCAGCATAGGGTCAATATACACATCATCTTTCATGATCTGATAGCCTAAATCCTGATTATCCTCTCCTATGGAAAATAGGATATAGCCTTTTCCTAACTGTTCGCCGTTTTTAACTAACGCCGTCCCGCCGTTGCGGTACACGGACTGGTAGCCGTTGCCGTGGTCAACGATAATCCTGTTTCCATATTCCTCGTCGGCACTCACGCTGATTACCGTTCCGGTTCCGCTGGTCACCACATTTACCCCCTGCTGGGCTGTAAAGATCAGCATCGGGTCTCCCTTGTCCGCCTCCCGCAGGGTCGCTGAACCGCTTAAGGGAAAACCGTGGGGAATCGCATTCTCAACCATCTCCTGGGAAATGGCATCCTCTGTCGCCACCTTCATGCTCACCGCCTCACTGAGAACGGCCACCTTGTTTGAGAGGGTAGAGTTCTCTACGGATAACGCCTCGTTCTCATCCGTCAGATTATTAATCTGGATAATCTGATTGACTATTTCTGCCCTTGCATCCTTTAAAGTAATTCCATCGTAAATAACTTTACAGATTGCGGCCACCGCAACCACAAAAAGGACTGCTGCCGCCAATTCTATAAGCGCCGGACTGATGATGTGCTGTTTCATGGTTCCGTCCTTCTTTTCAGCCACCAATAACAGCGCATATCTATTTCTTTTCTTAGATTGTTGTTCCATCTTCGCCTCCATTCAGCTCTTTCTTGAGCCGCTCAATTATCTGTATTTTATCACAAGATGTTAAATAGAACAACTTTATTTACTATTTCACATGACTAACCCCCCCTAAAACGAAAAATATTGAAAATTTCGATATTTTTTTCTTTACTTTTAAAATCGACTATGTTATTCTGAAATTGCTACAATATTTTGTAACGGTAACTAATTACTTAATTTTTGGAGGTATCTACAATGAACAAAGGTACAGTAAAGTGGTTTAACAACCAAAAAGGGTACGGTTTCATCTCTGATGAATCAGGTAACGATGTTTTCGTGCACTACTCAGGACTTAACATGGAAGGCTTCAAATCTCTCGAAGAGGGCGCTGCTGTAGAGTTCGAAGTAGTGAATGGAGAAAAGGGACCTCAGGCCGTAAACGTAACCAAGTTATAATCGAACGGTTATAACCCATTGATCCGTAATTCGATGTTCCTTTTCTCAATATAAATGATGTAAATGGGGTAAATATTTTACTTATTATTATACTTTATATTGGATTTGCAACGTTGTCTTAACAGATTAAGGAAAAAACCTATCTCACGTGAGATTCGTCTCATAGAGATAGGTTCTTTTTTATCCTTTTATATAACTGAGCACCTCATCAAGTGCCATCTTGCCGCCGAACAGATCCAGCGCGCTTCCTATGGTAACGTCAATTCTGCCCTGCCCCAGCTTTTTAAGCTTTTCCAGATCCTTAAAATCATGGACGCCGCCTGCATAGGTTACCGGTATCCTGCAGATTTTTCCAAGCAATGCCGCAAGCTCCTCCTCGATTCCCTCTGCTTTTCCCTCCACATCCACTGCATGAATTAAAAATTCATCGCAAAATTCTTCCAATTCCTGCAAAGTCTCTTCATTGATGCAGACATCCGTATATTTCTGCCACCTGTCAGTAACAATATAATAGAGTTTGTCCCTTTTTTTACAGCTTAAGTCAAGCACCAGATGTTCCTTCCCCACCGCGCTGTACAGCTCCTTCAATTTGTTCCTTTGAAGATGCCCGTCCGCAAAGATATAAGAAGTGACAATCACATGGGAAGCTCCCGCCCGCACAAAGTCCGCCGCATTGTAAGGAGTAATTCCGCCGCCTGCCTGAAGTCCGCCCGGATACGCCATAAGCGCCAGCATTGCCTGCTGCTTAGTTTTTGGGTAATATTCGCTTCCCTCCGGGTTTAACAGGATCACATGTCCTCCCGGAAGATTTTTTTGGCGGTAAAAATTTGCAAAAAATTCTCCGTCCTGATCCGACACAAAGTTTTCGGAGGCATGATCTCCCTCATCGGTCAGGCTTCCTCCTACAATCTGTTTCACTTTTCCGTTATGAATATCAATACATGGTCTGAACTTCATAGAGCAAATCCTTTCTCAAAAAATTTTGTATACTTTTTGATCTTTCGTACATAATAACAAAAGAACTGAATATCATGCAGTTCTGTTATAGTAAACGAGATTATTAATGTCGTTAGCTATAGTTATAAGGAGGTTCATTATGAAAAAAATGAGAAAACTTATTTCGGTATCTCTCGTCCTTACAATGCTTTGCATTCTTACAGCCTGCGGAACTGACAAGAATAACAATGCAAACGACATGGCAGGAGCTGCCGGCAACAACTCAACTACAGATAATGGTACTGCCGGAAACGACACTGCCGATAACGGAACTACCGGAAGCGGCGCTGCTTCGGGCACAGCCGCCGCAAATAACGGCGGTGCCGGAAATATGGCAGGTGAAGACTCAAACGGCATCACAAGTGGTGACGATACCAATACAGGCGGCGGTGTCGGAGCCTCAAATGACAATCTGAACGATGCCACTGCCGGAACCGGAAATGATGACGGCTCTATTTTGGATGACGCCGGCAATGCCGTCGGTGATGTGGTAGATGATATTGCCAATGGTGTTTCCGATCTCACCGATGACGTACTCGGCGACGGCAATGCAAACGGCACAGGCACTAACGGCACAGGAGTAAGCGGAACAAACGGCACGGGCACTAACGGCTCCGGCGCCACAGCATCCGCTAAATAGTTATCAGGCCAAAAAGAAATCTGATTATCGAAAGCAAGGAGGCACAGCTTATCTGTCCTCCTTGTTTTTGAATCACCTTTCTACGATTATTCCGTCTCTGTACGCCTGCAATAGCCGTTCTAACTGTTTGATGGTCTCTCTTAATTCTCTTCCTACATCCGTATCCGCAACCCGTATTCTTGTGGGCGCCATTTCCACCACCGTGGAATCCGAAAAAATATCTGACTCATGCAAAATCGCCGCCTCCGTGGATTCAAAAGGCTCATGAGCCACCAGACGCATTCCATGGGAACTGGCTACCAGCGTATATCCCGCAATTCCGGTCTTACTCTGATATGCCTTTGAAAAACCGCCGTCTATGATCAAAAGCTTTCCATCGCACTTAATCGGGGTTTCTCCCTTTTTCAGCTCCACGGGAACATGCCCGTTGATAATATGGGACTTATTGGTATCTAATCCAAATTCCTCCAAAATACGGTTGATGACATCCTCACGGTCTAACAGGGAATAATAGCTGTTCTTGGTCTCCTTATGGGTTTCCGGTTCACTGATAAAGTAACGCTCGAAGGTTGCCATCTTATCCTTCCCAAATACCGGAGAATTGGGACCTGCCCAGATATACCAGATATAATCCTGCGCCTTCCGCATTCCTGCCGGGTCGTTCTTGGCATAATAGCCCTTCCGCGCCATATTGTCCAAGACGTCATAAAGCTCTTTTCCTTTATATTTTTTGCCTTCCACATTCACAGACAAGAACCTGCCGTTTTTGTCCATGGGAACGCATCCGTGATAAAGCAGGTTGGAATTGTGCACCTTATAAAGGCTTCCCTTGGAAAATAAGAAGCGCACGTGACGCTGAAGCTTCTCACATTTTAAAAACGCCTGCCGGATTCTCGCCATCACCTGCTCCTCGTCAGGAGTTAAATTATAAGGATCCTCCGGATCCACCGTGGGAAAATCCGTATCCCGCATGGCATATTCAATCCCGTCCACCATGACGGTTTTCTTTGCATAATCAATCTTGTCAAGGAGAAGGCGGTCGTTCATCTGAAATTCCGGATGCTTCTTAATAAGCTGTCCTTCCAGCTTAAACTGAATGATTGCAATCGCCTTGTGGATCTTCATATCCATGCTCAGGTCTTTGGTGTTGTAGTCCGTATTATATTTGATTGCAAAAACATCGCAGTTGGTATCCTGATAAGTGTCCAGCGCAAAAGTCGCAAGGGGAATCAGGTTGATTCCATAGCCGTCCTCTAACGTGTCCAGACTGCCGTATCTTGCCGCAATCCGGAGCACCGTGGCAATACAGGGAAGATGCCCGCAGGCGGCTCCCATCCACACAATATCATGATTTCCCCACTGAATATCCACGGAATGGTAATTCATCAGGGTGTCCATGATGATATAAGGACCGGGTCCCCTGTCGTAAATATCTCCCACAATATGCAGGTGATCCACCACCAGCCTTTGAATCAGATTGCACAGTGCTACAATAAACTCCTGCGCCCTGCCAATCCGGATGATGGTGTGGATAATCTCATTGTAATAGCCTTCCTTATCCGAAACCTCCGCCTTTTCCGTAATCAGCTCTTCAATAATGTATGCAAAATCCTTGGGCAGCGCCTTACGCACTTTAGAACGGGTATACTTGGATGCCACCTTTTTGGTAATCTGCACCAGCCGGTGGAGGGTGATCTTATACCAGTCCTCCACATTATCCTCCTCCTGCAATACAATATCCAGCTTTTCATGCGGATAATAAATCAGCGTTGCAAGAGACTTCTTATCTTTATTGCTCAGCGTATTTCCAAACTGCTCGTCAATCTGCCTGCGCACGGAACCGGAGCCGTTCTTTAAAACATGGTTAAACTGCTCATATTCCCCGTGAATGTCGGTAAGAAAGTGCTCCGTCCCTTTGGGCAGGTTTAAAATTGCCTGCAAGTTAATGATCTCCGTAGATGCCGCCGCAATATTGGGATATTGATTTGCAAGGCTTTTTAAGTATTTCAGTTCCATCAATTCCAGTTCGTTCATTCCTGTTCAACCTCTTCCTCTAGCCGATCACATCGCTCATCTGATAAAGCCCCGCCGGTTTTCCTTTTAGAAACTTAGCCGCCTGAACAGCCCCTTTTCCAAAAACCGCCTTGGAATAAGAAGTATGGGAAAAGGTAATCACCTCATCGGCGCCTGCAAAGATCACATCATGCTCACCCACGATGGTGCCGCCCCTGACAGCCGAAAGCCCGATTTCCGCTTTGGGACGCTTCTGTCTTCTTCCACTTCTGTCATAGACATATTCGTACTTCTCCTCCAGCGCCTCATTGATGCTGTCGCCTAACGCAAGAGCCGTGCCGCTTGGCGCATCCACCTTCAGCTTATGATGCTTTTCAACGATTTCCACGTCGAACCCTGCCGGAACCAAAATGGATGCCGCTTCCTTCAAAAGCTTCATCAGCATATTGATTCCCAGCGACATATTGGCAGACTTTAAAATTGCCACTTCCCTGGAAGCCTCCTCCACCTTCTTTAGCTGCTCTCCGGTAAGACCCGTGGTGCACAGCACGCAGGGAATCTGCCTGCTGACGCAGTATGTAAGAAGACCATCTGCCGCCTGTGCGGCGCTGAAATCAATCACTACATCCGCCGGAACATCGCACGCTTCTAGATCCGTAAAAACAGGAAAAGGGTTGTGACCATCGTCATAGGTATCCACTCCTGCCGCTAATTCCACTTCCGCATCTTCCGCAATAAGCCCGGCAATCGTCTGACCCATTTTGCCGTTGCATCCGTGCATTATCACCTTTACCATAACCGAATCCCTCCTGATTATAATAATCCGTACTCTTCCATAGCCTTTTTCAATTTGGCGGTATTTGCCTCTTCCATGTCGGTAAGGGGCGCCCGCAAAGAGCCGGCCTCCTTGCCCATCAGGTTAAGCGCCATCTTGACGGGAATCGGATTTACTTCACAGAATAATGCGTCATATAAAGGAATGGCGCGGAGCTGCTCCGCACAGCTTCCCGCTATATCGCCTGCAAAATATTTTGCGCAGATGTCGTGAGTCTGGCGGGGCGCAATATTGGATAATACCGAAATAACGCCCTTTCCGCCTAAAGCAAGGAGCGGAACAATCTGATCGTCGTTGCCGGAATAAAGATCTACCTTCCCGTCCGCCAAGGACATTAACTTTACTATCTGGCTGATATTTCCGCTTGCTTCCTTGATTCCCACAATATTTTCCACGTCGGTGCACAGCCTTACAGCGGTCTCCGGCGCAATGTTGCATCCGGTACGGCTGGGCACATTGTAAAGAATGCAGGGTAACTTAACGGAATCGGCAACCGCCTTAAAATGCGCATAAAGCCCGTTCTGAGTCGCCTTATTGTAGTAGGGCGTAACTAAGAGCAGTCCGTTCACTCCGAACTTTTCCGCCTCTGTGGACAGATAAACCGCAGTCTCCGTGCAGTTCGATCCGGTTCCTGCCACAACGGGGATTCTGCCTGCCACCTGCTCTGCGCAGAACTTAATCACATCCAGATGCTCCTCGTGGGACAGCGTCGAGGACTCACCTGTGGTTCCGCACACGATAATCGCATCGGTTCCTCCGTTAATCTGATCCTCAATCAACTCGGCAAATTTCTCATAGTTAACCTCTCCATTTGCCTTAAACGGTGTGACAATCGCAACACCAGCTCCTGTAAAAATAGCCATATCCTTTCCTCCTTTAAGAAATGCTGACCTTTTGCACAAAAAACGATGCACATCCATATTTCTGCGCACCGATTACCGTAAGAATTGTTTCTTCAACATGTAATAATCATAGCACCATACGTTATGGCTGTCAACGCATAGATGCTATGATTATTGCTTACAATATTGTAAAAAGTGCTACCAGCATCTGAATTTCAACGTCTCAATCCGCGAAACTTCATCCGCCAGCATACAGATTTCGTCATTGAGGGAGATTCCCGTCATGATAATATCGGTCTCCTCATCCCTTGCATCCAGAAGAGCCTTCAAGTCTTCCACGCTGATAATCCCGTTATCCACAAGCCCCAAGACCTCATCCAGTATCAGAAGATCACACTCCCCGGTGACCAGCACCTTTTTGGCAAAATTAATGCCGTTTTTAATGTTGATGACCTCCTCATTCTGCTTCTCTTCCGGCAGTTCAAAAAAGTTCAAATCTGATTTTTCAAAACGGAAAATCTTAATCTCCGGCTCTAATCTATGGAGAAATTCAGAGTCCGCAAGCCCTTTCTCCTTTAAAAACTGAATAATCACAACACTTTTGCCCTGTGCCGCGGTCATAACAGCCTTTCCCAGCGCGGCCGGCGATTTCCCATGTCCGTCACCGCTGTATATATGAATAAGTCCCTGTTTCATATCCCACCTCATATGTATTCTGGCAAGCACATTTTCACTTTGTTAGAAAGTACGTTGCTTATCATAACATAGAAGTGTACAAAAATCAACTTTATTTCCTCTGAATCATTATTTCTGATTGAATTACGGTTTCAATCTGGATATTTCCAAATTGGATACTTCCAGATTGGATTATGATTCCAGATTCTCCATAAGCTCTAACTTGCTGACGGACACCTCATACGCCACTCTTTTTTGCGCATCCTCCTCGGAAATCTTTTTGATGTATTCCCGGCTCTGAATCCGCCCCCAGATCTCACATCTGGTTCCCACCGTGAAGCTGCTTGCAAATCTGGCGTTCCTCCCCCAGCAGATGCAGGGTATGTAATCGCTCTTCCCGTAAGGTCTGTTTACTGCAAGCAGGAGATCGGCAATCTCTCTTCCCAAAGGAGTCTTGCGGTAGATTGGTTCTTTACAGATATATCCGTCCAGATAAATCTGATTTGTTTTCGCGCTTTCCGGCGTTTCATCCACAAACTCAATCTCTCTTGCAAAAACAGAAAGCACAAGCCTGTTTTTCCGCTCCTCATGCCGGTTATAAGATCGGAACTGTCCCTGAACGGTGATGTTCATCCCCTTATAATTCTCCTCCACGTCAATCAGACGCTCCGACACCATCAGCGGTATAATATCGCTGGATTCGCTTAGTCGCGGCACCTTCACGTTGATCATGTAGAATCCCTCTCCGAAAATCTCATGGCTGAACTGAAAATCGCTTACGATTTCTCCCATGATTACCACTTGGTTGTTTTCAATTACCTTATCTGTCATTTTGGTTCTCCCTTCTTGTTCCTTAAGAATTTTTTCCTAAGATGTTTGGCTCTTACTGTCCATGTATTACTATTTTATGAGTTCTTTCCTTTCATAGAACATTCATCTACCGCGAAATCCGACTACTTTTTTGTTTCAGGAATTTGCATATTTACAAGTCCTGCCGTATGGTGCTATACTTAAACAGTTTGAGAAAAACAGCACTATCCGGAGGCTTATCATGAAACAAAATCGAGAAGATATAAGAAATATAGCAATCATAGCCCATGTAGACCACGGCAAAACCACTCTGGTTGACGAGCTTTTAAAGCAAAGCGGCGTTTTCCGGGAAAACCAGGAGGTTGCGGAGCGTGTCATGGACTCCAACGATATTGAGCGGGAGCGGGGCATCACTATTCTCTCCAAAAATACCGCCGTCACTTATAAGGGAACCAAAATCAACATCATTGACACTCCCGGACATGCCGACTTCGGCGGCGAGGTGGAGCGTGTCCTGAAAATGGTCAACGGCGTGATTCTGGTGGTGGACGCCTTTGAAGGCGCAATGCCCCAGACTAAGTTTGTTCTCCGCAAAGCTTTGGAATTAAAGCTCCCCGTCATTGTCTGTGTCAATAAAATTGACCGTCCGGAAGCGCGTCCCGCCGAGGTGGTGGACGAGGTTCTGGAGCTCTTTTTGGACTTAGAAGCCGACGAGGCACAGCTTGACTGTCCTTTCGTCTTTGCTTCCGCCAAAACGGGAACCGCTTCCCTTGATATGAATCAGCCGGGCACCAGCATGGTTCCTCTTTTTGAAACCATTTTGGATTATATTCCAGCTCCATCCGGCGACCCGGAGCTGGGAACCCAAGTGCTTATCAGCACCATTGATTACAATGAGTATGTGGGACGCATCGGCGTCGGCAAAGTGGACAACGGCGCGGTAAAGGTCAATCAGGAGGTTGTGATTGTAAACCATCATGAGCCCGATAAGCAGAAAAAGGTTAAAATCAGCAAACTCTACGAATTTGACGGATTAAACAAGGTGGAAGTATCGGAGGCTCAGATTGGCTCTATCGTGGCAATCTCCGGCATTTCCGACATTCACATCGGCGATACCTTATGTTCTATAGAAAATCCCGCTCCGATTCCCTTCCAAAAGATTTCGGAGCCCACTATAGCTATGCATTTTGTAGTCAACGATTCCCCTCTTGCCGGGCAGGAGGGCAGATATGTGACCAGCCGCCACCTGCGCGACCGCTTATTCCGGGAGCTGAATACTGATGTGTCCCTCCGCGTGGAAGAGACAGATACCACCGAGGCATTCAAGGTATCCGGACGCGGTGAGCTTCACCTTTCCGTGCTGATTGAAAACATGCGCAGAGAGGGGTACGAATTTGCAGTCAGCAAGGCGGAAGTCCTTTACCGCGCCGATGAAAACGGTAAAAAGCTGGAACCTATGGAGCTCTGCTATATTGATGTTCCCGATGAGTTCTCCGGCTCCGTCATTGAAAAGCTCAGCCAGCGCAAGGGAGAGCTGCGCAGCATGGGAACCGCCAGCGGAGGCTATACCCGTCTGGAATTTTCCATTCCCTCCCGGGGACTGATCGGCTACCGCGGTGAGTTTATGACTGACACCAAGGGAAACGGCATCATGAACAGCATCTTTGACGGTTACGGTCCGTATAAGGGGGACATCCAATACCGGAAGCAAGGCTCCCTCATTGCCTTTGAGTCCGGCGAAGCAATCACTTACGGGCTCTACAATGCTCAGGAGAGGGGCACCTTATTCATCGGTCCCGGCGAAAGAGTCTACTCCGGAATGGTGGTCGGTCAAAACGGCAAAGGCGAGGACATTGAGCTGAATGTCTGCAAGAAAAAGCAGCTCACCAACACCCGTTCCTCCAGCGCCGACGAGGCACTGCGCCTCACGCCTCCCAAAATCCTCAGCTTGGAACAGGCATTAGAATTTATTGATACCGATGAGCTTTTGGAAATCACTCCTAAGTCCCTGCGTATCCGTAAAAAGATATTGGATCCTACCATGCGGAAGCGCGCAGCTATGAGAACCGCATCATTAAATCATGATTAAATTTTAAAAATAAGACTATTGGTAACTGTTAAAACCTGCATCCGTTCAAACGCCGGACGCAGGTTTTATTCCCGCGAGCAACGAGTCAAAGTCATGCTTGCATGACCTTGACGACTGCCGCGAGGGTCTAATACCCCGCAGCTTGCTGCGTTACAAGTTTGATGCCCCGTCAGCTTGCTGCGGGGTATTTGACTATTTCCGCAAACAACGAGCCAGGCAACGACTTACAGATATTTGACGACTGCCACGAGAGCCGTATACCCTGATGCCTTGCATCGTGGTTGTTGACACACTGTAAAATCTTAAATAATAACGCATGTTATATATCATGATTCTATCGCAAATGCCCCTTCTGCTACAGATGCAGAATCAGCGTTGCAATCCTAAAATAAATCAAAAGCGACAGTGCATCCACGATGGTTGTGATAAAGGGGCTTGCCATCACTGCCGGATCAAAGCCTATCTTCTTTGCAAGCATGGGAAGCATACACCCCACCACCTTGGCAATCAGCACCGCCGAAAGCAGGGTCAGGCAGACCACCGCCGCCACCGTGATAGTCACCCGGTCAAATAACAGTAGTTTGGCAAAGTTCGCAGCCGCCAGCGTCGCCCCGCACAGGAGTGCCACCCGTATCTCCTTCCACACGACCGCCAGCGCATCCGAAAATTCAATCTCATTGAGAGACAGTCCGCGGATGATCGTCACGCTTGCCTGTCCGCCGGCGTTCCCTCCGGTGTCCATAAGCATGGGAATGTAGGCGGTAAGAACCACGCAGACGCTCAGCGCGTCCTCAAAGGAAGTGATAATGCTTCCCGTAAAGGTTGCTGAAATCATCAGAAGCAGAAGCCAGGGGATACGCTTCTTCCATGTTTCCCAGACCCCCATCCTCATGTAAGGCTTATCTGACGGTACGATAGCCGCCATCTTTTCCATATCCTCCGTAGCCTCTTCTTGGAGAATATCCACAATATCATCTACCGTGATAATTCCCACCAGCCGGTTTTCATTGTCCACAACAGGCATAGCAGTAAAGTCGTATTTTTGAAATTGTCTGGCTACCTCTTCCTGATCCATCAGTGTGTTGATGTAGATCACGTTTTCGTGCATGATCTCGCCAATCACCTCGTCCGGTGAATTAGTCAGCAGATAGCGGAGAGCCACTGTCCCCACCAGCGTTCTCTTGGCATCCAGCACATAACAAATGTTGATGGTCTCACTGTCCAGCCCAATCTGCCGGATCCTGTCGATGGCATCACGGACAGTCATATTTTCTTTTAAATCCACGTACTCCACCGTCATAATGCTTCCGGCGGAATCCTCCGGATAGCGGAGCAGGTGGTTAATATCCCTTCTGGTCTCCGGGTTGGCATTGGCAAGCAGCTTTTTGACAATATTTGCAGGCATTTCCTCCAAAAGATCCGTTGCATCGTCCGCCATCAGATTGTCGATAATGCCCGCCGCGTCTCTTTCGGACAGACTGGTAATGATGAACTGCTGACTGTCCACCTCCAGATAGGAAAATACGTCTGCTGCCATGTTTTTGGGTAAAATGCGGAAGATTTTCAGCAAATCCTCCTCTTCCAGTTCCTCCAGAGCCGCCGCAATATCGGCAGTGTTCATCTCTTCCATCTTCTGGCGGAGCCGGGTGTACTGCTTTGTGTCAAGAAGAACCTTTAATTCTTCAAACTCCTTGATCTCTTCCATAGCAATTCTCCTTTATATGTGATTTTTATGCTCCGTTCATGAGGAGGAATGTCTGTATTGCTGACTGCTCTGCTCTTTTTCATAAAAACCACCACCTTTCAGAAAATTGCTTTTCAAAAAATTATTTTAAAAAATATTTGTTCTTTTACTTTAGCCCCGAAAAGCCCTTTTTGTCAATAAATTTGTTTCCGCTTCGTCTGCGTCTGTTCATGTCTGCCCGCATCTGCTCATGTCTGTCCGCGTCTGTTCATGTCTGCCCGCGTCTGTTCATGTCTGTCCGCATCTGTTCATGTCTGTCCGCATCTGTCCATGCCTATTCGCATGCCTGAAGCTGATTTGCCATTTGGGTTAACTCGTCCGCTTCCTCAATGAGCTGCTGAATAATCTTCTCATTTTCCACGCAGGCTGCGTGGGTTGCATTGGTCTGTGAGGCTACCTGCTCAGAGATTGCCGAAATCGTCTGAATACTGTCCGAAATCGCCCGGTTAGCCTCCTCCAAATCTCCAACCGCATAAGTGAGATGATTGGAATTGCTTTCTATCTCCTTAGCGCTCACAGAAATTTTTTCAAAACTGCGCGCCGTTTCTCCCACCGTCTCGTTTTGCCGCTTCACCTGTTTGATCATATTTTCAATCATATCCACCACTTTGCCAATCTCATTGGACACATTCCGGATTAGCTCTTCAATTTTGACCGTGGCGCCCTTGGTCTGGGAGGCAAGGCTGGAAATCTCCGATGCCACCACTGCAAAGCCCCTTCCTGCCTCTCCTGCCCTTGCCGCTTCAATAGAAGCATTGAGAGATAACAGGCTGGTCTGGGAAGTAATCTGGTTAATCATCTCAAGGATGGAGAACATCTGCTCCATATGTTCCTTTAACTGCCCTAACTCGGACGCTACGTGCGTGTTGGTCTGTTCGGTCTGCGCCACCTGTTCCACCAAATGCTCCACGTACTCATTTCCGGCACTGAGCACTTCTTGGGTTTCAACCAAATTGCCTGCAATCTGTCCGGAAGCGCCCTTTACATGACTTAGTTTTTCGGAAATCACCTCTGTCTGCGTAAGCTGGTCTTGTACGGCATTTGCGGTATCTCCGGTTCCGCCGGCTAATTCATTCATGGCGTGTCCGGTACTTTGAATCGCATCGCCCAAAACTGAAATTTTGGCTGAAACCTGACTGATTATCTGGGTCATTTCCGCCGAAATCTGAAGAACCTTGCCTGTCAGTTCCTGAGAACGGGTTTTCTCCTCCTCAGCGCGGGTAATCTCCGCATGATTCATGCGGAAGGATACCTTGGCGGTATATCCCAAAAATGCAACGATTGCAATCAACACTGCAAGCTGGATTTCCGCCGATGCAATCTGAGCCGCATCCAGCCCGTTCCTTTGGCAGAAGACAATCACATGAATGATATTCACGGCAATCACAGCCGCTCCGATTTTCAGATTATACCTCACGTCATTGTAGACCGTAATCGCAATGAGCATGGGAATCACATAGGCAAACGCCATCTGATTGTCCGATGTAAACATGATAATCATGTAAACAATCGAATATCCATAGGGAACCAAGTGCTTCACCATCGGATGTGTCTTGTTTCTTTTGTAGAAGAACAAAGCAAGCAGCACCGGTCCATACCCCGCCGCTAAAACCACCAAAAGATATGCTGGCGACTTAACCCCAAAAAGAGTTTCCGCTAAATAAGTTACCGCCAGCACCGTAACCATGATCAGATAACAATTCAGCGCCGTGCGGTTTGCTTTGCCTAAACGTTCTGCATAAATCTCTTCCTGTCCCTTTTCCCTCTTGTCCATTCTGCTGTCCCCCATTCTGTTCGTCTGTTATTCATTTGCCATTTATCTGCTGCCCATTTGCTGCCTATTGTCTGCTCTGCTTAACTGCCAGCATATCTGCTCTGCATAAATGCTTTAGTTACATGCTCCGGTTACTTTCTTTATTGCTTATTGCCTATTGCTTATTTTGTTTACCTGTCTTTCTTATCTGCCCATAGGATAGTAGCCCTCTCCGGTTACCGTAATCTGTACGCGCCCTGCGGTTGCCTCTGTCAGTTCCTTTGTAACCGCAGGAAATCCCTCAGCTGGAATCTGAATGTCAAATTCCACAACATCCGTATAGCGGGACTCCTTGATCTCAATTCCTCTGCTTCCCAGCAAATACTGTAACTTCCCCGTGTCGGTATATTCCGTCCTGAGAGTAAGCTGCTTTCCATAACACATGGTTGTGATTCCGGCATCCGCAAGCCCCGCCTTAGCCGCCTGCGTATAGGCACGCACCAGTCCGCCAGTTCCCAAAAGCGTTCCCCCAAAATATCTGGTAACCACTATTACTGCATCCGTAACCTCCGCCCCTAAAAGCACCTCCAAAATAGGCTTGCCTGCCGTCCCCGACGGTTCCCCATCGTCGCTGCATCTGGTGATTTCTCTGTTTCTTCCTATTATATATGCTGAGCAGTGATGCCGCGCATCATAATACTTCCGGCGCACAGACTCAATAAACGCAGCCACCTCCTCCCCGGAAGTTACCGGCGTCACATCCGCAATAAAGCGGGACCGCTTTTCCTCATACTCACCGCTCCCTGCCCTGCACACAATCTTATAATCAGGAAATTCCTGCTTTTTGCTTTCCATCCGTATCCTCTCCCGGCATCTGCATCTGCAACCAGCGCCCTCTTTAAGGCGCCGTTCGGGGGAATAACCCCTTATCAAAAGTTTATCATAACCGGGAATAAAAGTGTACCAATTTGTGAACAATTCTTAATAAATCATAAAAAAACTTTATTTCACATCTACATTTTGGTATACTCTATATGTTGTTAACTTGAAATAGAGTTGAATTTTATGGAGGCACATAAATGAATTACACAAAGAAAGGAATACGAGCCAAGCAGAAAGCCCTGCATGCAAAATCTCCCAAGTTTGGCAAAAAACTGCTTCTTGCCATTTTAAATTTGTCTTTACTTGGCATTATTTCTGTAGGCGTTATCGGCATCAGCATGGCATTCGGTATTTTTAAGGGCGTAATCGATACCGCTCCGAGTATTGAAAATGTCAAAGTTACTCCTACCGGATTTTCAACCTTTGTATACGACTTAGAAGGAAACCAGACGGCAAAACTGATTTCCCAAAACTCAAACCGTATCCCTGTAACGCAGGACATGATCCCCGAAAATCTGGCTCATGCGTTCGTCGCCATCGAAGATGAGCGTTTTTATGAGCATAACGGAATTGACATTAAAGGAATCTTTCGTGCCGGTTACACAGCTATTGCTACCGGTTTTAAACGGATGGAAGGCGCCAGCACGATTACCCAGCAGCTTCTGAAAAATAACGTCTTCACCGACTGGACCAGTGAAGACAGCTATGCCGAAAGCATCAAACGTAAGATTCAGGAGCAGTATCTGGCAATTGAACTGACCAAGTCCATGTCGAAGGATGAGGTTTTATTAAATTACATGAACACTATCAACCTTGGTCAGAACACCTTGGGCGTTCAGGCTGCATCCCTGCGCTACTTCAACAAGTCGGTAAGCAGTCTTACTTTGTCGGAATGCGCGGTTATTGCAGGTATTACGCAGAATCCTTCCAAATATAATCCGATTTCGCATCCTGATAATAACGCTGACCGCCGGCAAAAGGTTTTAAACCATATGCTGGAACAGGAGTATATTACTCAGGCAGAGTATGATGCCGCTATGGCGGACGATGTTTACTCCCGCATTCAGCTTGTCAATGAGGACTCCGAAGATACTCTGGTTAATACATACTTTGTGGACGCATTAACCGATGACGTTATGAATGACCTATTGGCAGCCGGTTATAATGAGACTCAGGCTTTTACCCTTCTTTACAGCGGCGGTCTGAAAATATATTCCACTCAGGATCCTCATATTCAGGCAATCTGTGATGAGGTATTTACCAACGAAGAAAATTATCCTGCGGACACACGCTGGTACTTAAATTATGCACTGACTGTCAAAAAGGCAAACGGAGACTTTGAAAATCATAGTACTGAAATGCTCCGGGCTTATTTTAAGGAGCAGAACTCCTCCTACAATCTGATTTATAATTCTCAGGAGGAGGCATATGCCGATATTGAGTTGTATCAAAGCGCCGTGCTCTCTCCGGGAGACGAGATTTTTGATGAAAGTGTTTCCCTCACTCCTCAGCCCCAGGTTTCTCTTACGATTGAGGATCAAAGCACCGGTTATGTAGTTGCCATGGTGGGCGGCAGAGGCACCAAGGAGGGAAGCCGTACTTTAAACCGTGCTACCGATGCCGTGCGTCAGCCCGGTTCCACCTTTAAGATTGTTGCCGTTTATGCTCCTGCGCTGGACAGCGCCGGTCTTACCCTTGCAACCATGATCAACGATGCGCCGTTTAATTATGCAAACGGACGTCCGGTAAATAACTGGTGGGGCTCCGAATACCGCGGCTTAAATTCCCTGCGGATGGGAATCATCCAGTCCATGAACGTAGTTACCGTTAAGGCTCTTACCTTAATCTCTCCCCAGCTTGGATATGATTATGTTAAGAACTTTGGATTTACCACCGTTGTTGACCGTGAAGAAATCGTAGTGAACGGCGAGACACAGATTTATTCTGACATTCAACAGTCGCTTGCCCTCGGCGGTCTGACTCACGGCGTCACCAACGAAGAACTAAATGCGGCTTACGCATGTATCGCCAACGGCGGAACCTACGTTAAGCCGAAGCTTTATACCAAGGTAGTCGATCATGATGGAAATGTGATTCTGGATAATACCCAGCCGGAATCCAGACAGGTAATCAAAGAGACTACCGCATGGCTCCTCACAGATGCTATGCAGGATGTTGTTACGCAGGGAACCGGCGGCTCTGTCAACTTTGGAAATATGGCAATCGCCGGTAAGACAGGTACTACTTCCGATTATAATGACATTTGGTTTTCGGGCTATACTCCATATTATACCGCTACCACCTGGGCGGGCTACGACAACAACGTCAAGCTCCGCAAGGGCGATGAGCGGAATGTGGCAAAGAAGCTCTGGCGTGCCGTTATGGCGCGTATCCATGAGGATTTGCCCAGCGCTTCCTTCCAGATGCCTCCAAGCGGTATTGTTCAGGCAACGGTGTGCGCCCGCTCCGGCAAACTGCCTATCGCCGGATTGTGCGACGGAACTCTGAAATCTGAGTTTTTTGCGGAGGGAACCGTTCCAACCGAAAGCTGCGACGTCCACTATCAGGGCTCCATCTGCCAGTATACCAATCTGCCTGCAAGCGAGCCTTGTCCGTTCAAGGTGGAAGGCGTTCTGGAGCTGATGCCTGTCGAAGATCCCGTATTACAGCAGGGCTCTTCCATGATGCAGCAGATAACCAATGAAGACGGAAGCGTATCTAACGTTGTCGTTCCCGGTCAGACTACAAACACCTGTCCTCACAATTTTGAATTTATGTCTCAGCCTGAAATAGAAGGCATTATTGAACAGCAGAGAAATGAAATAGCCGCTGCACAGGCAGCAGCCGCAGCCGCGGCGGCACCGCCTCCGGCGGAGCCTGCTCCGATGGATGATAGTAATGGCGGGGCGCAGTAATTAAGTTTCGGTTTAGTTTAATTAGCAAACGTAATACGGTACACTCCGGAGAAAAACAACTTCTACGTCACCACGCTCTCGCTCTCTAAAAGACGTAGCAGTACTTGGTGAGGTATTTCCGAACCTAGTACTGCTGCGCTTTTTAGTGAACGAGAGTGGGGCAACGTAGAAGTTATTCTTGATACGAGTGGTCGTTTTGATAATACGCCTAATTGAACTAAAGCCGAAACACTATCTCTCCCGTCTCAGCATCCATGCTTTCCACAATCGCAAGCGATTCCACGCGGACTCCTTTACCGCGGAGCCGCGCCCCGCCCTCCTGAAATCCTTTTTCAATGGCGATTCCCACGCCTTCAATGGAAGCTCCTGCGCTCTCAACCAAGTCAATCAGCCCCTCTACCGCACATCCGTTAGCTAAGAAGTCATCAATGATCAGCACATGGTCTTCTTTTCCCAGAAACTTCTTGGCAACAATCACATCGTATACTCTCTTATGGGTAAAGGATTCTATCTTTGTGGTGTACTGCTCCCCGTCCAGATTAATGCTCTGCGACTTCTTGGCAAACACCACCGGAACCTGAAAATATTGCGCCGTAATGCAGGCAATCCCAATCCCCGACGCCTCAATCGTCAGTATCTTATTAATCTTATCACTGGGAAAAAGCCTCCGAAATTCCTTTCCCATTTCCTCAAATAACTTGACATCCATCTGATGATTCAAAAAACTGTCCACCTTAAGTACATTGCCCGGCTTAACAATTCCATCTCTGCGGATTCTCTCTTCTAAAAGCTGCACGCCGTTATCCTCCTTTGTCTTTCTGAAAATATTGTACTACGATTCCTGTGCCTGTATCAACTTCTTTCTGCTCCACTTACCGGATAAATACCGAATGTAAGATACCACAAAATTGGCGGCCCAGCCCATCGGCACGGCTATCCAGACAGCCTTGACTCCCCATAGCGGCGCAAAAGCAAAAGCCACGGCTACACGGATGCTCAAATTAAACAGATTTGCCAGCGTAAAAACCACCACATCACCGGCTCCCCGCAGCACTCCATCCGTGATTGCTTTCAAACCGATAAATACAAAGAAAAATGCAATAAAAGATAAATATGCATTTCCCGTCTGAAAAGCCGCCTGACCGCTCCCCTCTTCCAAAAAGGCGTTGATAATCGCTTCATGAAAGATGGTAAGGACAAGGCAGATGAGCACGGCAAAAGCCGCCACCATCTTTACCGCCGCTATATGACCCATTTTTACCCGCTCCGGCTTACCTGCTCCAAGATTCTGCGCCGTGAATGTGGAGACTGCATTTCCGGAAGCAATCATCGGCACAATGCAAATCGATTCAATCCGCATTCCCGCCGTATATCCGGCAAGCACCGAAGAACCGAATCCATTGACCACGGACTGCACCAAAAGCATGCCGATAGATACAATGGACTGCTGTAACATGGACGGAATAGCCACCTTTACCATATTTCCCAGCATCCGAATATCAAAAAGTGCCTGCCTCGTCAGCTTATTTTCCGTTTGTCCCCCGTTATCGCTCTTTTCCGCATATCCTTTTAAGGTACGCATGAGAATCCCAAAAGAAATCACCGCCGAAAGCCCCTGTGCAAACACAGTTGCTATTGCCGCTCCTGCAATTCCGTATCCAAATCCTCTCACCAGCGCCAAATCCATCAGGATATTCAGCAGAGAAGAAAAAATCAAGAGATACAGCGGCGTTCTGGAATTTCCCAGCGCATTAAATATAGAAGAAAGAATATTGTACATAAACAAAAAGGGAAGCCCCAAAAAGTAAATCCTCAGATAAAGCATAGCATCTGGGAGAATGTTTTCCGGCGTGTTCAGCCCCCTTAAAATCATCCCGGAAAAAGCCAGCCCCGCAAGACCAAGCAAAATACTGACCGTCAAAAAACTAATCAACGCCGTATATACCGACGTCTTCATCTTGGCATACAGCCCGGCCCCCAGATATTGAGATGTGATTACCGAAGCGCCAATCCCGCCTCCTATGGCAATCATGATAAATACCGTTGTCAGCGAATAAGAAGCGCCGATTGCCGCAAGCGCGTCCTCCCCTACAAACTGCCCTACGATAATGGAATCTACCGTTGTATAAAACTGCTGAAATAAATTTCCTAAAATCATGGGAAGCGCAAAGAAAAAAAGCGATTTCCCCGGGGAATCCGTGAGCATACTGTACTTTTTCATAATTTCTGTTCCTCTTTTCTATCTGATATATAATATATTCCCTAAGAACGTTCCGAGAAAACAAGTCCTCATCATATTTTCATACTCTTTCCAGTTTACATAATATTTCTTTCCCCAGGAAGAAATCTCAAAGAATGTTTCCCCGCTTTCCGGCTCTTCCATCATTCCCGTAATCATTACATAGTGGGCAGAGACGGCAGCCACCTGCCGCATTTTTCCTTTTTCCAGCCGATAAAAAGGCAGCCCGTTCTTTTTATCCTTCTTAAAAAGTATCATGGGAATGCATAAAATCACCGGAAAATCCCTTGCCAGCATCTCCTCCGCGCGTCCATACAATTTGGAGGCGCTGATTCCCCATGAGGCTTTCAGATTCCATTTTTCCCTTTTGGACAGTCGGTTAAATCTCATTGCAAGCTTCATTCCGCTAATTCCGCTGCGTTTTGATACTCCGCCTAAAAAGTCATAAATGCAATTATAATATTCCTTATAACCATTCTCTCCGTTTGTTCGGTTTACATAACTTTGGCTTTCCCTTGTGACTTTTTCCGGGTCTCCGCTTCCCAAATAAAGCAGAAGGTCGCTAAAAGCAATCACGCCGCATCCCATAGCGTTCTTGCGGTCGTCATATCTTCCGTTTCCTCCTTTGAAAAATCCCTGATCTCCTCCGTAGGTCAGTTCGCCGGAATTTCTCCGAATCTGAATATAAGGTCTTTTGAGTTTAGGTAATGCAGATAATTCTTTTTCCATATCGTCTCCATCCATTTCTGCTTCCAGTTAGGCAGACATGCATATGCCATAGAAAAATCCCCGATAAAAACCGGGGATTTCAAAGCTGCTGACGGGAATCGGACCCGTGACCTCCGCACTACCAATGCGACGCTCTACCGACTGAGCCACAGCAGCCTGCGATGGCTTCTCACCACCGAAATGTATTGTACCATAGGTAAAAATGCTTTGTCAACGCTAGAATCAAATTATTCCTTAGATGAATGCCTCCTCAAAAGCAATATCCCTAAAGTGCTGCACAAAACCCCCGCCAAAACCATAATCAGAGCCTCCATGCCCGACAGCCGGGCTTTAAGAAGCACCGGGAAGACCTTTTCCATCTGTGCCGGATATTCCATTGATGCCATCGAAATAAGATTGTTGAAAAAGTGCAGAAACATTCCAACATAAATGCTTCCCGATGCATAACCGATATACGCAAAGCATGCTCCCAGCATAGCGGTTGGCAAAAGCTTGACAAGGCTCATATGAAAGGCTCCAAATATCAGAGAAGATAATAAAATCCCCCAAAACGCACCATGCCTGTGCCGTAAGCTTCCGCACAGGAAACCGCGGAAAAACAATTCTTCGCCCACAGCAGGCATCACCGCCGTCACCAGCACAATTAAGAAAAACGGCTGTTTTAAAATATCCTCAAAGGACGTTTCCAGATTCTGCATGCTCTCCGGAAATATCTGTGCCAGTCCGGCACTGACAACAAGCATCAGCAGAAACACGCCGGCATACAGCACAATGCCTCCCAAAATGCTTCTGAGCGCCGGGCATCTCAGTGAAAACAATGATTTTACATCTGATTTCATATACCAGACGGTAAAAAGAGGCACCGCCAGAATCAAAAGCTGATTGACAACCGTCCCGCCAAAAGGGCTCCGCACCGACACAGCGGTTCCAAGATACATAATCAGCAAGAACAAAACCACCACGCCAAGCAGAAGGTCTCCCGTCCCCGGAACCGTTCCCTCTTTAATCTCAGAACGCTTTTCAAAAAGCTTGAAGCTTTGAAAACCGTCGTGAAACAACACATTTTCACTGTCATACATCTTTGCCAAAATCCAGATAATCAAAACGCTGTAACAAAAATTCACTCCGATCGTGATTCCTGTAAGCGGAAAACTCATCTGCTGTGCAAGCGCCTGTTTCATCAAAAGAGAGACATTGACAATCGGAAGCAGTGCCGTCTTATAATCCAGCTGTAGAGACGGAAGCATCGCCGCCATAGATGCAAACATGACCACAAACATAACAGGCGTAATGTAATTATTTGCTTCCTTAAAGCTTTTGGCAAACACACAAAAGCACATGGAAAATGCCGTAATCAAAAGCGCTGTTACAATCACAACCAGCAAGAGCAGGGGAATCCACCCCGCCATCGCCGACAGGTCAAACTGTAAAATTTCCTCTGATGCCCCGCTGAGCGCACTCCCAAGCAAAAACATCACAGACCCTCCCAGCGAAAGCAGGGAAAGCACCGCCGTCACACAGGCAAACAGAGAAACGGCAATATATTTACTCATAATCATTTGAAAATTGGTAACCGGCAAAGTGAGCAGCGTTTCCAGCGTTCCCCTCTCCTTTTCTCCGGTGGTCGCATCAATCGCTGGGTAAAAGGCTCCCAGCATAATCGTAATCACCAGCATCATCCCAATGCTTCCGCCTATGCTCATTCCGGTGCTTTCCGAGACAGTCACACTGTCCTCCGCCTCA
This sequence comes from Lachnospiraceae bacterium, assembly GCA_023663945.1. GTDB lineage: Bacteria > Bacillota > Clostridia > Lachnospirales > Lachnospiraceae > Suilimivivens. The sequence continues at coordinate 31,216 of JAMPGL010000038.1, forward strand.
TAAGTCACCGGATATAAAAAGTCCTGCGTAAGCCCCTTTTCTATCAGCCGCTCCGCCAACAGCTTCTCGCGGTATCTGTCCGCCAGCTCCTGCAGAGCATTTTCCGTGTAGCTGGAACTTTGGCTGGTAGAGGTATATTCCACGCTGATGTGTCTCCCCTGTTCATCCTCTGCAAAATCTACCCAAGCATCATAAAAATCCTTCCGCGTTTCCTTCTCACTTTCGTCCATCGCAAGGAAGGTCAGCTGTACATCCAATTCCTCTTTATATTCCTCATAAACCTCACGAAAAAGTGATGCTTCCTCCTCATGCTGGCGCGAATATGCCGCCGTATGAGTCCTGTCCTCCTGCGACTGCATTACATAACTTGTGATAAGAACCATGCCGATCATAATTGTCGGGTAAAGAAGAATAGGAACCGCCACCATGATAATCAGCGTCTTTTTATCCCGCAGAATATCCAAAATTTCCTTTTTAATCAATATGCCTATCTTTTTCATGACTCCTGCTCCCCCTGTCTGGACTGGCTGACCTCATCAAAAATACTGTGAAACGCATCCCGCAGATTGCCCGTCCCGGTCTGCTCCATCAAATCAGACGGCGTCCCCTCAGCCACAATGCGCCCCTGACAAATCATATAAATCCGATTGCACAAAGCCTGCGCCTCTTCCAGATAATGCGTGGAATAAAGAACCGTCTTTCCCTTTTCCTTCTGCTCCTTCATAAACCGGATAATAGCGTCTGCACTCAAAATATCCAGCCCAAGCGTAGGCTCGTCCAGAATATAAAGCTGGGGATCCGCCATCAGGCACCTTGCAATGGAAGCCCTCTGCGTCTGTCCCGTGGACAGCTTCTCAATCCGATTGTCTGCAAACTCTTCCATATTTAAGAGATGCAGTATCTCTTCTGCTCTCTCTTTCCGCTCCTTCTTATCATATCCGTACAATTCTCCTAAGAAAAGAAGGTATTCCCGAATGGAAAACCTTGGATAAAGCTTCGTGTTCCCGGAAAGATACCCGATTTCACTCTTTTTCCTAGTAATCTCCTCAATCAAAGTTCCTTCCGCATCTGTCAGCCTGATTTCTCCGGATGTAGGCGTCATCAGCATTCCCAGCATACGGAGCAGCGTAGTCTTCCCTGCACCGTTCGGTCCCAGAATCCCCACGATTTCTCCCGGCCGTGCATTTAACGACACCTGATTTACCGCCAGAAATTCTTCTTTTTGGGATTTGCGTCCCTGCTTTATCGTCCGCTCAAACTGCTTGCTTAAATTAATTGCTTCAATCATAGTTAAACCCCTTTGATTCTTTTATCATCTCTTTCTTATCTTATCCGCTTTTACTGACCGCCCACGTACATGGTTAATCCGCTTTTTTTCTGCCAGCCGTATCCATAAGCAATTCCACTGTCTTCTCTTATTCTTACCCATTTGTCGCCATCCAGCATCATTAACTGATAAGGAAGAATTGGATTGTAATCAACAACCCACTCATTTGCTTCCCGGTCAAAGGAAACCAAAACATCATAGGAAAGCGGGGCTTCCGAGCCAGACGGATTTTCCTTCTGGTACGACTCAATATATATTTCGGCAATTTCCCTGGCTGTTTGTCCATAACGAACCACCCGCTTACCATGTTCAATCGTATCAAAATGAGGTCTGTCGCAAACCGGCTCTCTCTTGGCGACGTAAGTTCCCAATACAATATTCAAAAGCAGGGAAAAACAAACAACAGCTTTCAAAATATTCTTCTTCATTTCTGCCTTTCCCCTTTCATCGAAGGACACGAATCTCCCCGCTGTCCTTCCTTATCCGAATCACGATACTCTCATCATTCGGCATTGTATAAATATACTCCCACTCATTGCGAACCTTATCAAAATCCGAAGCTGTCTCATACTCCTGATTTTCCATAGTAATCAAATCCTGATTGAAGACCGCATCTGCTAAACGCCGCGCCATAACCTCATCCGGTACGCATTCGTCGCTTTGAATTTCATCCATATGCCGACGTTCACAAACCGGCTTGTCCTTTATTATGGAAATGCACAGCCACACATTCAAAAATGCCGACACAAGCAAAATCATGTACCACTTTATCCGCTTCATTCTCACTTACCCCTCTATTCAATTTGGTTGTTCCGTTATGACCATTCAATTGCGACTACCCACTTCTGCAAACACCGAAATACCAATTTTTATTGTATTCGATAGAGACCGAAACTTCAACCGGAAAACTGATATTATGCAAAAATTTACTAAAATTATCATCAAATATCTCATTGACATCCATGCGCCAATTTGTCTATAATAAAATCACATTTTAGTTTAGCCAAGTTTTTATACAGGCATTAAATGGAGAATCTTCTATGACTTATATTAAAAGAGCTGTTGAAAGCACAATCATAAATATTTCAAAAATGTTTCCAGTACTGCTATTAACTGGTCCCAGACAAGTCGGCAAAACAACCTTATTGCAAAAGTTAGCAGAAATGCAGCGCGAAGCCGGCATCGAGCGCAAATATGTAACACTAGATGATCCCGATATACGCTATCTGGCAAAACACGACCCCGCCTTATTTCTGCAAAGATACACTCCGCCGGTATTGATTGATGAAATCCAATATGCAACAGAACTGCTTCCTTATATCAAAATAAGCGTTGACCGTTCCCGGCAAAAAGGGGACTTTTGGATTACAGGCTCCCAAGTATTTAGGTTAATGAAAAATGTAAGCGAAAGTCTTGCCGGACGTGTTGGCATAGTAAATTTATTAGGTCTGTCCGATGCAGAAATATATCAAACACCAAGCGTGCCGTTCTGCACGGATGCCGGACAGCTGATGAACCGCTTATCTGTTACGAAACCGCGCGGACTAAATGAAATTTACCAAAGAATTTTCAAAGGCTCTATGCCAGAGCTTTATGCTGATGAAACAATTGACTTAGAAACCTATTACCGTTCCTATGTGGATACTTATCTGTACCGCGATATTCACGATTTGACACAGGTTGCCGATGAAATGCAATTTTATAACTTTATGACTATTGTCGCCGCACATACTTCCAAGCCTGTTGTATACGAAGAATTGGCAAATGCAGCTGGCATAACGGCGCCAACAGCCAAAAAATGGCTGTCCATTTTGGTTTCATCTCATATTGTCGCCCTCATACAGCCATATTACAACAATGCCCTAAAGCGTGTTGTAAAGATGCCCCTTCTTCATTTTTTAGATACCGGTCTTGCCGCCTATCTCCTAAAATGGGGAAATCCCGAAGCGCTGGAAAAAGGCGCTATGTCGGGAGCTTTTTTTGAAAGCTATGTATTTTCAGAAATTTACAAAAGCTATTTAAATGCCGGAAAAGAACCTCCAATCTTCTATTATAGGGACAAAGACCAAAAGGAAATTGATTTACTGCTTTTTCAAAACGGCGTGCTATCCCCTATCGAAATTAAAAAGGCTGCTTCGCCCGGGAAATCGGCAGTCAAAAATTTTCGGGTTCTATCCTCCGTGGAAGCATCAGCCCCCACTGGCAGTCCGGAAGCCTTAAAAGCAGAAATCGGAACGGGAAGCGTTATCTGCATGGCAAACGACCTGCTTCCCATCGATGAAAAAAACTGGTATGTACCGGTTTGGCTGATTTAAAATTCTTTCAAAAATTACAGTTGTTACCAAATGAGCTCCGCTTTTTGCGGAGCTTTTCTTCTTATCCTATAGTTAGCGACATATTCATCTTTAGCTTCCCTTCAAACTCCTCAACCGACTCTGCATCTGCCGCCAGCCTTAACCATGCACGCAAAGTTTCTGCGTCCTTTTCCCTCATAATAATATCCTTCAATCCTTCATTTACAACGCCACGCTCCGAAAGCAAATCTAAAATTGCCTCTGCTTTTCCCGCTGTCCGTCCTTCAAGCCTTCCTTCTGTCCGCCCCTCCATGCGCTCATCGGCAAGCCACTCTCTTAATCCCTGACACATATTAACCTTTCCGCCTTTCTTATGCTTTTCTTTCCGCTTAAACATTGCCTCTTCCTCTCCCACATATGCCGCTACCATATCGTAAGCCTCTTCATCCAGCAGCTGATACGCCTCATCCCCGTCAAGCAAATCTTGCAGTTTCTTCTTATCCTTGGAAAAACGGATAAAATCAAATACCTGCTTTACATCTGTTTGAAAAATATCGGTGTCCTTCAGTTTCCGAACCTCCACAACATGAATCCGGTAATTGGATACCTTCTCTTTTAAGCCCTTGGGGATTTCCGCCGCCTGACGTTCATACTCTCCTGCATCATAGCACATGACCCGAAGCGCCAGCGCATAGTCAATCTCCTCCTGATTCTCAATTCCAATCATGGCAAAATTCATGCCAAAAGCCGTCTTCCGCATCAGGTCACGGTACTTTGCCGTTCCCCTTTTCTTTCTTCTCCCAAACCTTCTGCGCCTTTTGAACACTACTTTCGTATCTGCCTCCTGCAAGTCTTCCGCCTTGACAAAAGGGAATCCGTCACAACCAATGCCATTAATAATATCGGCATACCGCTCATTGTCGGAAAAGAAAGCATTGCTGATAACATCTCTTTCCATTCTCATCCTCCTGTTTCGCAGGAGTTATAGGAAATCTCCTGCTCTGCTCTGTTCTTATTCCTCTGGTAATTGAAAGCATAGATTTCCTGAAATTATTCGATACTCCGCGATTATTGTCCTGATAACAACTGCGCGGATAAAGATGGCAAAACGCCTGAATATTAGGTAGAAATATTTTATGCTTTGATATGATAATATCACACGGGATAATGATATGCAAGAGGTTTTTGATGGTAGAGCAGAAAAGCTATGGCACACCAAATGTCTGAAACAGCTATTATTGCATATCTGAATGATTGATAATTAAGTATTATCCTTAAAAAATATTTATATAAAAGAAAAGAGAAACTTTA
>JAMPGL010000039.1 GCA_023663945.1 Lachnospiraceae bacterium
CCAATTAAACATTTAGCTATTTGCAAGCAAACCACTACACATCGCTTCACTGCCAAAACAGTAAATCCTTTCACCATAGCCAAGGCGCCAGTTTAATTTTCACGTTGTCCAATGAAACAGCTCCGGAGAAAAGCAAATTCTTAAGGAGCCAATTCGCGCACGCACTATCAAGCGTGGCGACGTAGAATTTGCTTTTCTCCGGAGCGTACCTCATTGCAATCCGCTAATTAACCAAACCGAAACTTAATGCACCTCCTCCCCAATAAAAATCCACAACTATCAGAAATGCCATTGAAAATCCTTTCAAAATCGCCTATACTAATTTCATAACAAAAACAAATGAGAAGGTGGGAATGCCATGAAACGGAAGCGTGCTATAATTACTTCTTTGCTGATAATCTGTCTTTTATGTACATCGCCCGCGTTCTCTTTTTCTGTCCAAGGGGCGGAGGATTCTGGCAGACTGTTGGAAGCCTACGAGGACTACCAGCAGCGGCTGTTTGGAATTACCAGGCGTTCCGAGATGGAAGCGGCGGGGTTTCGGGTGATCAGCGACCAGATATTTCCCATTGAGACCGAATGCTTTGGAGGAGTGACCCTGATTCCGGCGCTGGAAAAGGATTATCACAGGCTGGCGCTTTTTCTTGCCAAAGAGGATGGAACGATTGTTTACGCAACCGACCAGCTTGAGGTGAACAGCAGAAATAAGGGACAGATGGAACAGCCGGTAAAGAAGCTTGCCGCGGTTTCCTTTCAGGAGCTTGACGGGGATGGCAAAACAGATATTGTATTGATCACCATCTGCGAAAATAAGACGGGAGCCTACAAAGGGAAGCCCTATAAGGTAGGAGATGTGCTTTTTCAAAATGAACAGGGTTTTTACCGGGATTACCGAATTTCGGATAAGATTAACCGCTTCAGCATGAATAAGAGCGTGGAGTGCATCACCTCTTTTGTGAGAGATGGGAGAAGCGCAGAATTTTTGTACACGGCGACTACCAAGCGGGAGCTTCAAAGAAACGGGTTCCAGATTACCAAGGAGCAGTGTTATTTCAGGCAGTTTGAAAAGCTGGGGCGTCTGGAGGTGGTTCCGGGCACCTATACCATGGCGGATTTCGCTTTTTTTATGATTTATCTTGTGGACGAGCAGGGAGACATTGTCTGGAGCTTTCAGCCCATGGGGGATTATGACAATCTGTACGCGCTGAAAGGAATTGCCTGCCGGGACATTGACGGGGACGGAATGAAGGATCTTCTGGTTCTGGCAAGGTACAGTTACGAGGGAAACGAACTGCTGACGGAAAGCAGTTATACTATTTATTATCAGAGAACCGGCGGGTTTTATGAGGACACGGAGATACATAAGAAATACCCTTGCAGTGATGAGGATACGGTGGCGGAGCTGGTAGAGCGGGCAAGGGCTTATTGGGGGTGGAAGACAGAAGAATGACTAGAATACTGATTGTAGATGATGAAAAGGCAATATGCGATTTGATTGATTTGAATTTATCGTCCTCCGGCTATCAATGTACTGCCGTACAGGATGGGCTTGAGGCGATTGCACTGCTGGAAAAGGAAAGCTTTGATCTGGTGCTTTTGGATATTATGCTTCCGGGAGCTGACGGATATGACATTATGGATTATATCCGCCCTTTAAGAATTCCGGTGATTTTTATTACCGCCAAGCATGAGGTTAAGGACAGGGTAAAGGGGCTTAAGCTGGGAGCCGACGATTATCTGGTAAAGCCTTTTGATGTGGTGGAGCTGGTGGCAAGGGTGGAGGCTGTGCTTCGGCGCTATCACAAGGCGGAGCGGATTTTTACCATGGGTGATGTGGTCGTGGATGTGGAAGCACGGCAGGTTACCCGGGCAGGAAGACCGGTGATACTCACCAATAAGGAGTTTGGGCTGTTGGTTTTATTTATCACAAACAAAAATGTGGCTTTATTCAGAGAAAGTCTGTATGAGAAGGTTTGGGAGGAGGAGTATTACGGCGACAGCCGGACCCTCGACCTTCATGTGCAGCGTCTTAGAAGAAAGCTTGGCTGGGAACAAAATCTGGTAGCGGTATACAAGATTGGATACCGCTTAGAGGTACCGCAATGAAATTTTCTTTGAAACTTCTGTTATGGAGTATTATTGTGATGGCAATATCACTTGGCTTCAGCGGATTTTATTTTGTGAATTATGTGTTTGAGACATCCATTGAGCGTGAAGTGGGACAGGCGTTAGACGAGAACAGCATTCTTCGGTTTGCCTTTGAGACGGCGGCGTTAAACGTGCCTGCAAAGTATGATGTGCTGCAGGACGGCTCGATTGAGCAGATTGCAGTGAATCTGGAATCCGGCGGGATGAACACCGGAAGGATGCTCCGCATTTCCAACGAGGAGGGGGATGCGCTCTATGCCAGCGATGGGTTTGATGCGGATGAAGAATTGCTTGCCATCACAGACGAGACCACCAAGACCTACCGCGTCATTTCCTTAAATGACCAGTATTATGTCCAGACCGGAAGCACGGTGAAAGCGCTTGACAGGGTGATTTATCTGGAAACCCTGCGGGATGTGACGGAAGTGTTTCATGAACGGGCACTGGGATTTACCGTGTACCGGAGGGTGATGGTTCTAATGCTTGTGCTTGGAACCCTGATCATGCATTTAATCGCTTCCTGGCTGACCAAGCCCATCCGGCTTTTGACCAAGGCGACCAAGCAGATGGCGGCAGGGGATTATGAATACCGGGCGCGGAAGGTGAGCAATGACGAACTGGGACAGCTTACATTGGACTTTAACCAGATGGCGGAGGCGCTGGAAGAAAATGTAAGGAAGCTGGAAGATGAACTGCAGGCGCGGGAGGACTTCATGGCGGCATTTGCACATGAACTAAAGACCCCGTTAACATCAATTATAGGTTATGCAGATATACTTCGTTCGCGGAAACTGGATGAGGAAAAGAGCTTTTTGTCGGCAAATTACATTTACACGGAAGGAAAACGACTAGAGGCAATGTCCATCCGCCTGTTAGATATTATGGTGGCAAGGCATGGAACGCCGGTATTTCAGAGTGTTCCAAGTGAAAATCTGTTCCAGTATCTGAAAGATATGTTTCAGACCAATGAGGAGATGGATTTTGTTTATTCCTACGAAAAGCATATCGTCCGGGTAGAGGCGGATTTGATTATTACAGTGCTGATTAATCTTCTGGACAACGCGGTCAAGGCATCGGAACCGGGAAGCAGAATTGAGATTTTTGGACGCAGGGAGGAAGCGGGCTATCGGTTCGGCGTGAAGGATTACGGGGTAGGGATTCCCGAGGAGGAGGTTCAAAAGATTACCAAAGCCTTTTATATGGTAGACAAGTCCAGATCCAGAAGCAAAAACGGCGCGGGACTTGGGCTGGCGCTTTGTGCGGAAATTTTATCCCTTCATGGAAGCGTGCTCTGCATTGAGAGCGTATTAGGACAGGGAACCACCATGAGCTTTGTGATTCCAGAAGGCAGAGAGGAGGAGCAGCATGAAAAAGTCAGTCATTAATTATGCCCTTCTTCTTGCGGCAGTGTTGGTGGTGGGATTTGCCGTATGGGGACCGGAGGCGTTAACCGTGTACAAGGACCGGACGGTATTAAACGCCATTCATACTCAGACTACGGAGATGGAAGAAGAGGGCTACCGTTATCAGCTCAGCAGCAGGGAAAGGGTTTATATCCTTTCCAGATGTTTAAACAGTCAGACGCTTCCGGAAAGTGAGCAGAACGCCCTGACCAGGACGGAAGAGGAGATTGCGTATCAGGAGTCCGATGGAACCTATGCATTTGTGATAAACCGTCAGGGACCTTCCGGCAGGGAAATTACGGATGATGAGATTTATGCCACCTGTAATCAGATGCTTAAGGAGATGAAGGAATACGGAATCCTTCCGGATACCTTGAGGGAAGTGACTTCCGGCGGATACGATGCGGTGCTGTATTCGGCGATTGATGTTTTAGAGCCTAGAAACAATGTTTCGGTGTGGAAGGTAAGCCTGTCCACCAGCCAGAAGAATGCAGATAAGCAAAACCGGCTGATAGACGCTTATGTGGACGCCGACACCGGAAAGGTATATGAGTTTTATGCAAGAACACAGCTTGGATGGGATGAGATTGACACCGATGAGATGATCAAAAGCTGGGGACAATATATGGGAATGGGAGAGCCGGAGGTCTATGAAACGGATAACCCCCTTTTGGAGACGACGCCCTATTACCAAAAATATGTTTTCAGGGCAAATGGAGACGAGAGAACGATTGTCACGATTGGATTTTATGAGGGAATTAACGAATTATTTCTTAAAATTTCAAGGTAATTTAAAAATGATGCAACTATGATGCAAAAATGATGCAACTTTGATGCAACTATGATGAAAAAATGATGCACTTTCGTTGTATGCTGTTTTATAGGAGACAGCTACAGGAGAGGAGCATCATTTTTATGCACAAAGGAAAAAAGCATACCCCCAAAGAAAAATATATCCGCAGGTCTATTGAGGCGAGGAGCAGGTCGGAAAAAATAGAAAGCTTTCTGATAGCTTTCATAATGCTGATTTGTTCCCTGCTGGTCACAGTGATTGCCGTTAAGAAACCCTTTGGTGATTTTGGCGGATCCGCGCAGGAGGAAATGACAGAAGGAGAAGAGGAGAATGTTTTGGGTTCCTCAAAACGGACAGCTTCAAAGACTTATCAGGGTAAAATTCGGAAGCTGGAATCCCCCCAGACGTTAGAGCCTGTACTGTCCAGAGAGGGGGAAATCAAAAAGCAGGTTCTCCTAGGAGCCGGCATGTCAGGAGAAGATGACGGGAAGGAGAAGGAACCTCTTATTATCATCGACCCCGGACACGGCGGAATGGATGAGGGATGTATTAATGCGGGAGTGAAGGAAAAGGACGTGAACCTGCAAATCGCCCTGTTAGTCAGGGATAAGCTGGAGGAAATGGGAATGCGCGTAAGCCTTACCAGAGAAAAGGATACTTACCTTGCTAAGGAGGAGAGGGCGGCATTTGCCAATCAGGAGAAGGGGGATGCGTTTATAAGCATTCATCAGAATACGTTTGAAGACGCGGGGGTCTGCGGGATTGAGACTTGGTATGACGGAACGGGGACAAAGCGGGAGAGCCAGAGGCTTGCACAGCTTGTTCATGAGCAGACGTTAAAAAGCACCGGAGCTAAGGAGCGGGAAATCAGGGGAGATGCGGATTTCCATGTGACTAGCAATGCCAAAATGCCCGCATGTCTGATTGAAACAGGTTTTTTGTCAGGAAAAGAAGAAAAAAAGAATTTGACGGATGCCAAATATCAGGACAAGCTTGCAGAGGGAATTGCACAGGGAATCTATCTTTTTTTCAACCCGAAAACTATGTACCTCACCTTTGATGACGGACCCTCCGCCGAGTGTACAGATATGGTGCTCAATATTTTAAGGGAACGGAATATCAAGGCAACCTTTTTCTTGATTGGAGAATACGTGGAAAAGTACCCGGAGACGGCAAAACGGATTGCAGATGAGGGGCATACCATTGGAATCCATTGTTACCGCCATGACTATGGGGAGCTTTATCGAAGCGTGGACAGCTATCTTGCAGATTTTCAAAAAGCATATGACGCAGTGGAGGCGGCAACCGGAGTGAGGGCAAAAATATTCCGGTTCCCGGGAGGAAGCGTCAATGCGTATAATAAGTCAATCTGCAAAGAGATTATTGAAAAGATGACGGAACGGGGGTTTGTATATTTTGACTGGAATGCCAGCTTGGATGATGCCGTGGGGGAACCGACTCCGGAAGAACTGCTCGTCCGTGCCGAGGAGACAACTTTAGACAGGAAGAAAGTGATCATGCTCGCCCATGACCGGGTATACAGCACGGCAATGTGCTTAGACCGCCTGCTCACACAGTTTCCGGAATATAAGATGGAGGTATTATCGCCGGATGTGGAACCCATAAAATTTGTCCTTCCGAAATAATTTGGCAGTTGAAGCAATCCGTGAAACAATTTGTTTGAAATATTGTGTCCCCAATGCATAAATTTTTTCCTTTTATTTACACTATAGTTAACGACTCGTTTACTATAGTGTAAAAATTGCATATATTAAGGAGGAAAAAATGGCAGTTGATTTTAAGAACAGTGTAACCAAGGAGAATCTGATGCGGGCATTTGCAGGGGAGAGTCAGGCGCGAAACCGCTATACCTTTGCGGCGGAGCAGGCGAAAAAGGAAAAACTGCAAGTGATTGAGGCTGTTTTCACTTATACGGCAAATCAGGAAAAAGAACATGCCCAGATTTTTTACGACCATTTAAAGGAGCTGTCCGGAGAGACCATTTGGATTGACGGCGGTTATCCTGTGGATATTTCCGGAAGTGTGCTTGACCTGCTTAAGATGGCGCAGCACAACGAATACGAGGAGCATGACCCGGTGTACAAGAGCTTTGGCGAGAAGGCGATGGAGGAGGGATTCCAGCGTGCTGCCAATTCCTTTTTTATGATTGCGGATATTGAAAAGGTGCACGGAGACCGGTTTGGAAGATTTGCAAAGTGGATGGAAGAAAACAAGCTTTTTGTTTCGGATGTAAAGACCGGATGGATGTGCTTAAACTGCGGGCATATTTTTGAAGGGGAGCAGGTGCCGGAGAAGTGTCCTGTCTGCCTTCATGACAGAGGATATTTTATCCGTCTGGAGTTTTCTCCCTACGAAGGACCGAAAGCATGAGAACATGGAATAGGGAAAGGGTTTGAATAAAAGCCTTTCTTGTCGCAATTTGTTTATGAATTTATTCTTAAGATAGTTTGTTATGAATTGACAGTATCCGCCAGACGAGAATATAATAGAAAAACACGAAAGTGTTTTGGTAATGTATGATCAGTTGGGGAATAAAATGAAAAAAGCAAAAAGAAAAGTGATTGTGCCGATATTGTGGATATTCTTCGCGGTAATCGCAACAGGAATTGCCTGCCTCTCCTTTCAAAACGGAGAGGAGGCTAAAAAGCTGGGGGAACAGTTTATCCTGTATCTGGCGCAAAATATAAAACAAAAACAAAATGTAAGCGTCTCCGAGCTCAGCGCGATTACCTATGACATCAGGCAGGGTGGGAGAGCTCTTGCATTTCTGGTTCTGGGAATTGTCGGCACTGCGGCGGTTCATTTGTCTTGCCCCAGATGGAATTGGGGTGTCAAGACGGTTATCACGGCGGTCATCCTTCTGGCGATTGCCGTTTTTACGGAAAGATTAAAGATCTATATTCCTTCCAGGCACTACAGCTATGAGGAAATGATGATCAGCATAACAGCCGTGGCGGCTGGATTTTTAGCGGTATCGCTGATCACTCTTACCGTATCCGCATTAAAGGGATTTTTCCGGCTGATGGCGGCAAGCCGCATCTGACAGTGCAGGTCATACCTGACAGTGCAAGCTGCATCTGATAGGTCATATCTGACAGAGCAGGCTGCCGAATCATGCTTAAAAGGAACCGGTAAATTTCTCTTCGCAGTATTTACAGCGGTAGATTTCTTTTTCCTCATCGGCAAGGACAAAAACATGGGGCAGTTCCTGCTCGATGGAGGTGATACATCTGGGGTTTTTGCAGCGGATCACGTTTTTGATCTCCTTGGGAAGCAAAAGCTCCTTTTTTGATACGATTTCTCCGTCCTTGATGACGTTGACCGTGATGTTGTGATCAATAAAAGCAAGGACATCCAGATCCAGCATAGTAATATCGCATTCCACTTTCAGAATGTCCTTTTTTCCCATTTTGTTGCTTCTGGCATTTTTGATGATAGCCACGGTGCAGTCCAGTTTATCTAATTGCAGATGATGATAAATGGACAGACTTTTTCCGGCTTTGATATGGTCAAGAACAAAGCCCTCTTCGATTTTCCCAACATTCAGCATGATGATTCCTCCCTGTTAATTAACATGAATATTTAAAAGCGTGAGAATAAGAGCCATTCTCACATAGACGCCGTACTGAACCTGCTTAAAGTAGGCGGCACGGGGGTCGTCGTCCACTTCCACGGAAATCTCATTCACTCTGGGAAGCGGGTGGAGCACCAGCATATCCGGGCGGGCAAGCTCCATTTTTGCCTTGTCCAGAATGTAAAAGTCCTTTAAGCGGACATAATCCTCTTCATTGAAAAACCGTTCCTTCTGCACTCTGGTCATATAAAGGAAGTCCAGCTCGGACATGATGCTTTCCAAGCGGATTACTTCCTCGTAAGGGATATTTTTTTCTTTTAACATGTCCGTGATATAATCGGGAAGCATTAATTCTTTCGGGGAGATAAAAACAAATTTAATTCCTTCGTAGCGTACCAGCGCATTAATCAGGGAATGAACCGTTCTGCCGAATTTCAGATCGCCGCACAGTCCGATGGTAAAATGGTCAAGGCACCCTTTCAGGGAGCGGATAGTGAGAAGATCCGTGAGGGTCTGCGTGGGATGCTGATGGCCGCCATCCCCGGCATTGATGACCGGGATGGAGGATTTACCGGCGGCAACCATGGGCGCTCCTTCTTTGGGATGGCGCATAGCGCATATATCCGCAAAACAGGAGATGACCCGTATGGTATCGGATACGCTTTCTCCTTTGCTGGCGGAAGAGGAGCCTGCATCGGAAAATCCAATCACGCTTCCGCCTAGATTCAGCATGGCGGATTCAAAGCTGAGTCTGGTACGGGTGCTTGGCTCGTAAAAGCAGGTGGCAAGCTTTTTGCCGCTGCATGCATGGGCATATTTGTCCATGTGCGCCTCAATATCGTTAGCAAGATCAAAGAGCTGATCAAGCTCTGCGGTAGTAAAGTCTAAGGGACTCATAAGATGTCTCATAATAGCATGTTTCTCCTTTTGGCATTGAAAAAATCGAAGAGAAAATTCTCTTCGATTTTAAAATAGTTATTCCTTAAATGATAATAAATCCTCGGCAGGTTTTCTCTTTGGAGCAACGGGCTCTTCGCCGGGATAGCCGATGGGAATGAGTGCAACGATTTCTCTCTCTTCGGGAATGTCAAGCAGCGAAGCAGCTTTTGCTTCGTCAAAAATCCCCATGATAACACTTCCGATTCCCTGCTCATAAGCGGCAAGGCAGAATGTCTGGGCAGCCACGCCGGCATCAAACATCTGCCAGGATCCCTCTTTGGCGGTAGAATAGGAGCCGTCGCGCTCAAAACCGCTTCTGCCCTTGATATAGGTAACAACGATAAGCATAGGCGCCTGTGCTATGATTTCTCCGTTTCGGGGATATGCAGTGGTGCACTGAGAGGCAATCTTGTCCTTCAGCTCCCCGCTGACAGCGATATAACGGGTAATCTGCGTATGCTTCCAGCTGGGAGCATAGGAGGCGGTTTCAATGATTTCGGAGAGCAGCGCATGGTCAATGGGCTGATCCTTAAAGCAGCGGATACTTCTGCGGCCTTTGATACATTCTTTTGCGGTCATAAGCACACTCCTTTTCTGAATAATCTATGGTTTTCAAACTGCTACTATCATAGCATAGATTCGTTTTTGTTTCAATAAAATATGCATCCGGAAAATGATTGCTTTTTTGAAAGGGATTATATACAATAAAAAGGTCCTATAAAAAGGTTCTACGAATAGGAACCTTTTTATAGGAACCTGTTTATAGGTATCGGAACAGAAAGGAGCTCTTATGCTGGAGCGTTTTTATCCGGATCTGTACGTCAGTTCCGCTTATAAGATTGATTTTCAAAATTATTATGATACCGGCTATCGGGGAATCATTTTTGATATTGATAACACGCTGGTCTGTCATGGAGCGCCTGCGGATGAGAGAAGCATTCGGCTGTTTGGGAAGCTGAAAGGGATGGGATTTCAGATTCTCCTGCTTTCCAACAACAAGGAGCCAAGGGTTAAAATGTTCAATGACGCGGTGCAGGTGCAGTATATTTATAAGGCAGGCAAACCGGCGAAGAAGGGGTATCTCAGGGCGATGGAGATGATGGGAACGGACAGCAGAAGCACTATGTTTGTGGGCGACCAGCTGTTTACCGATGTGTGGGGAGCCAGAAATGCGGGAATTTTTTCCCTGCTGGTACAGCCCATTGACAAAAAAGAAGAGATACAGATTATCCTAAAGCGCTATTTGGAGAGGATTGTACTCTTTTTTTATAGAAGAAAGTGCCGAAAAGAAGGAAAAAAATATTTGGAGGGATAAAACAGAAAGGAAGATGGAAATGATTGACGGATATACAAGATGCTGCGGACTGATTGGAAATCCGGTGGAACATACGCTGTCCCCGCTGATTCACAATACGCTTGCAGAATTGTTTTCTCATAACCTTGTGTATGTGCCTTTCCGCGTAGAGGAGGAGCAGGTGAGGCAGGCGGTGGAAGGCGCCTATGCGCTGAATGTGCTGGGGCTGAATGTGACGGTGCCCCATAAAAGCCGGGTGATGGAAGGGCTGAAGCAGATTGATGACTTGGCGCAGAAGATTGGCGCGGTGAATACGCTGGTCCGCTGTGACGGCGGTTTTAAGGGATATAACACGGACATGCCGGGATTACACCGCGCCTTGACGGGCGAGGGGATTGCATTAGAAGGTCAGGAGGTGATCCTTCTCGGCGCAGGCGGGGCGGCAAGAGCGGTGGCGTTTCTCTGTGCCCTGCATCAGGCAAAGAGAGTTTATATGCTGAACCGCTCCATCGATAAGGCAAAGCTCGTGGCGGAAGAGGTAAATGCGAAAAGCGGCAGGGAGTGCATTTATCCTATGGCGCTTGAGGACTTCAGGCTGCTTCCGGATAAGAAGTTTCTTGCAATTCAAGCAACCAGCGTGGGGCTTTATCCGAATACGGAGGAGGCGGTTATTTCCGACCCTGCTTTTTATGAGAAGATTCATACCGGCTATGATTTAATTTATAAGCCCCGGGATACTTCCTTTATGAAGTGGGTAAGACAGAGCGGCGGAAAAGCATATCATGGTCTTAAGATGCTTTTGTATCAAGGGATTATCGCCTATGAGCTTTGGAATGGGGTTACTGTTTCCGAGGAGATGGCGGCGCAGGTGTACGAAAGACTGGAAAGAGAGATTTACAATGAAAAATAATATTATTTTGACCGGGTTTATGGGAAGCGGAAAGACCAGCGTGGGAATCAGGCTCTCCTACGCGCTGAAGCGCACGATGATTGATACCGACAAATGGATAGAGAAACGGCAGGAGATGACGGTGTCGGAAATTTTTGACAGCAGGGGGGAGGAAGCTTTCCGCGAAATGGAAACGGAATGTCTCAGAGAGCTTATCAAAACCTGTGACAATCAGATTATATCGGCAGGCGGCGGGCTTCCGGTGAGGGAGGAGAACCGCCGGCTTCTATCAAAGCTTGGCAGGGTGTTTTACTTAAAAGCGTCCCCGGAAGCAATTTACGAGAGGCTGAAGAATGATACCACCCGCCCGCTTTTACAGGTTGAAGACCCCTTAGAGCGGATTAAAACCTTGCTGAAAGCGCGGGAAGACAATTATATGGATTGTGCGGATGTGACTATTGAAGTGTCCGGGCGGACCTTCGATGAAATTTTGGAACAGATCAAAGAAAATTTGGAATAGGAAAGGAGAAGCTTAGATGAAGCTGTTAGTGATCAACGGACCCAACTTAAATTTTTTGGGAATCAGGGAAAAGGAAGTATATGGAACGCAGGATTATGATTATCTATTAAATATGATAGGAGAAAAGGGAAAAGAATGCGGCGCAGTGGTGGAAGTGTTTCAGAGCAATCATGAGGGAGCGATCATCGACCGGATTCAGGATGCCTATTTTGACGGGACGGAGGGGATTGTGATTAATCCCGGCGCCTACACCCATTACAGTTATGCGATTCATGACGCGCTGGCAAGCATTACGGTGCCCAAAGTGGAAATCCATATTTCCGATATTACGGCAAGGGAAGAGTTCCGCAGGGTTTCCGTGACGGCGCCCGCCTGCGATAAACAGATTTACGGGCACGGGCTTGCCGGTTATTTGGAAGCGATTGACGCGGTGATGGAGATTAAGAAGCAGAGACAAAGTTAAAATATAGTTGAAACAAAGTTAGAACATATTTAGGCGGGATTGAGGCGGATTTGTGATAAGGTCAAACTGAATTTTAGATGAGTTTAAACTAAATTTGGGACAGATATGCATTTTAACAGAAGATTTTCGGAAAGTAGTTGAAAAATATCATTTTTTATATTAAACTGGTAAGGAATTATAACGCGATGAAAATTTAGGAGGAATATATTTATGATTTCTGCAGGTGATTTCAGAAATGGTATTACAATTGAGTTAGATAATAATGTTTACCAGATTATTGAGTTCCAGCATGTGAAACCCGGCAAGGGGGCGGCATTTGTCAGAACGAAACTGAAAAATATCAAGAACGGCGGTGTAGTGGAGAAGACATTCAGGCCTACTGAAAAATGTCCTCAGGCACGAATTGACAGAAAGGATATGCAATATCTGTATTCAGACGGAGATTTGTATAACTTTATGGATGTTGAAACATACGATCAGGTTGCGTTAAATGCTGAAACAGTAGGCGACGCACTTAAGTTTGTAAAAGAAAACGAAATGGTTAAGATGTGTTCCCATAATGGCAGCGTATTTTCGGTGGAACCGCCTTTGTTTGTAGAACTTGAGATTACGGATACAGAACCCGGATTCAAGGGTGATACCGCGACGGGCGCAACCAAACCGGCTACCGTGGAGACAGGGGCAGTTGTCAATGTGCCGTTATTCGTTGAAATTCACGACGTGATCAAGATTGACACCCGGACAGGTGAATATCTTTCCAGAGTATAGGTTCATATCCCGGATCAATAAGCCTGAAAGACAATGGATTAGTTCATTGTCTTTTTGTGTACCCGAAAACATATTAATAAGTCAAAAGAAAGGTAGTCTATGAACAACAAATCTATTAATTTCAAATCATTTACACAAATCATGTTATCAAATCTGAAAGAAAGGTTAGGTGAGGATTATACGGTGTTTGCTCATACTGTCAAAAAGAATAACGGTATCGAGCTGACGGGAGTAGTGATCAGCAGGACAGGCTGCAACACTTCGCCGACCTTTTACATTGATAGTATTTATCATCGGGGTATTACCGAGGATGAGATTAAAAAAGAAGCAAAGCGGATTTACGAGCAGTTCCAAAAGTCGGAGGTGAAGGAAGACTTGGATTTCTCAGATTTTTTGGATTATCAGAAGATGAAAGAGAAAATAGCCGTAAAACTGGTCAATGCGGAAAAGAACAGAGAACTGCTTGAAATGGTTCCGCATAAGCTCTTTTATGATTTGGCGCTGGTGGTTTATTATCCGGTTCAGGAAGCTCCGTTTGAGGGAAAAGCTTCCATCTTAATTTACGAGACGCACCGGGAGCAGTGGGGTGTGAACGAGGAGGAGCTTTTAAAGGATGCCATTCAAAATACGCCCAGGATGTTTCCCGGAAAGATTGAAAGCATGAATCATGTGATGAAAGAGATTTTTTCTTCAGAGCTTGGAAAGAGCTTAGACGAGGAGGAACTCCGAAGGCTGGGGATTGACGGCGAAGAGCTGGAAGAGATTCTGATATTAGCCGGACGCAAAAGCGGACAGCACCAGACAACCATGTATGTGCTGTCAAACAGGCAGAAGCTTTACGGCGCGGTGTGTATGCTCTATCCGAATATTTTAAAAAATTTTGCGGATAAAATTGGTCAGGATCTCTATATTCTTCCAAGTTCTATCCACGAAGTAATTCTGGTTCCGGTAAATACGGCATCGGGAGGAGATGAACTGCGGGAAATTGTGACGGATATTAACCGGACGCAGGTAGCAGAGGAGGAAGTTTTGGCGGATAATATTTACTATTACAACCGTATGACAGACGATATTTTAATGCTTTCTAAGTAAAAATTGCAAAAAAACGGGCTGTTCACAATTTTTTTATAATTGATATACTGGACAATCGTAAAGTCATATGATATGATATTCAAGGTGATGTAACAAATTTGTAATATTTATCTCCGGACTGGTTAAACAGCCGGCACAATATGCACCCGTAGTCTAACGGATAGAACGAAGGCCTCCGACGCCTTTAATGCAGGTTCGATTCCTGTCGGGTGCATTTGCATCACCTTGAATATGTTTTACACATATCAATAACCGAAATAATTAAGAAAGGAAAGCTATGAAACAAACAGATCAGAACAAAATGCATATGCTGCGTGAAAAAACCATAACTGTCAGGGACTTTATTATGGATCACAGCAAAATCGTAATGCCGCTTGTCCTGGTTGTATGCGTAATCATAACTGTTGTAATTGCAGTAAATGCCAATCACCGTGAAGCTCTGGAAAAGGAAGCGGAGCAGGCGGCAATGGCGGTGCCTGCCGAAGAAACAGAGGTTTTGGAGGAAGGGCTGGAATCTCCTGAATACGAGCTGGAAGAAAATGCACATCCGGAGATTAATAATCTGGTTCGTGCTTATTACGATGCTCAGGCTTCAGGAGATATTGATGTAATTTCAGAATTAAATACTTATTTGGATGAAATTGAGATTATTAAGGTTCAGGAGATGAGTAAGTACGTGGATTCCTATCCGGTACTCGATGTTTACACTAAGCCCGGTCTCACGGAAAATGCGTATGTGGCGTATGTGTGTTCCGAGGTCAAGTTTACGGAGGTGGAGCAGGAGCTTCCGGGAATGCAGACGTTTTATATCGGGCTGAATGAGGACGGAAGTTATTTTATCAATGACGGAACCAACGATAAGACCATAAGAAATTATATTAAAGAGATTACGCTTCAGGATGATGTGGTGGACTTAAACAACAAAGTTGTTGTGAAGTACAATGAACTGCTTGCAGAAGATGAAGAGCTGGAAGAATATATTGCATACCTTCGTGAAAAGATTAATGAGGACGTAGGCGAGATTCTTGCCTTGGCGGAACAGCCGGAGCCGACTCCGGAGCCGGAACTGGAAGAGGAGGAAGAGGCGGCTGCTCAGGTAGTGCCAAAGACGGTGCGTGCTACGGATGTAGTCAATATTCGTTCTTCCGACAGTGAAGAGGCGGACCGCATTGATAAGGCGCAGGTTGGTCAGGAGTTTCAGCTTTTGGAGGAGCGTGGAAACGGATGGAGCATGGTCAGCTATAAAGGCGGCGAAGCATTCATCAAAAGCGATTATCTGGAAGTCGTGGAGGAAGAGATCATACAGGCGGAAGCTCCGGCAGAGGAAGAACCGGAACCGGCTCAGACTCAGACAGCTTCTGGCGGGACCGTTTCCGGAACCGTGAAAGTGAAAGAAAGCGTTAAAGTACGCAAGAGCGCCAGCACAGATTCCACAGCGCTGGGAACCGCTTATGCAGGGGACGAGCTGGAGCTTGTCATGAAACAGGCGGATGGATGGACAAAGATTAAATACAAGGGTCAGACGGCGTTTGTCAAGTCTGATTACGTAGAATAGGGTGAAAACATGATTGGAAAAGTTAATATCGGTATTATGGGAGCCGGAGGCATTGCATCGGTTATGGCAGAGACGGTTAACCGGATGAAGGGTGTGAAGCTTTATGCCGTTGCATCAAGAGAAAAAGTAAGAGCAGATGTGTTCGCCGGAAAGCATGGATGCAAAAAGGCGTATGGTTCTTATGCGGAACTGGCGGCAGATAATAAGGTAGATTTAATTTATATTGCTACTCCGCATTCGGAACATTTTGAAAATGCAAAGCTCTGTCTGATAAATAAGAAACCGGTGCTGTGTGAAAAGGCGTTTACTGCTAATGCATATCAGGCGGAGGAACTGTTCCGGATTGCTCAGGAAAACGGGGTGTTCATTACGGAAGCCATGTGGACGCGCTATATGCCGATGCTTACGACAATCAGGGAAGTTTTGGGGAGCGGCGTGATTGGAGAGCCTAAAACCCTGACGGCAAACCTTGGATATGTGCTTGACAAGGTGGAGAGACTTCAAAACCCGGCGTTAGCGGGAGGAGCGCTTTTGGACGTAGGCGTCTATACGCTTAATTTTGCGCTGATGCTTTTTGGAAATAATATCGACAAGATTCATTCCTGCTGTACCTATGCGGATACAGGGGTAGACCAGCAGAATACCATCACCATTCAGTATATGGATGGAAAATGCGCGGTGTTAAACAGCTCTATGGTATCCTTAAGTGACCGCAAGGGCATTATTTATGGGACAAAGGGCTTTGCAATCGTCGAAAACATCAACAATTTTGAGAGTATTTCCGTGTATGATTCTTCTTACAAAAAGGTGGGAGAGTATAAGCGGCCGAAACAGATTTCCGGTTACGAATATGAGGTGGAGGCCTGCATCCGTGCTATCCGGAATCACCAGATGGAGTGCGTGGAGATGCCTCACAGCGAGACCATCCGTGTTATGAAGATCATGGACAATCTCCGCAAAGAGTGGGGAATCGCATATCCCTTTGAAAAGACCTTTGAGGAAGCTGCTGCTTTACCGGAAAAGGAAGAAAAACAGGAAGAACAGCAGGAAGAAAAACAAGAAGAACTCGCAGAATAAAGAATATTATATCTGAATCAGGCGATACTAAAACAGAGTGGACAGTTTGTTCATTCTGTTTTTCTTTATAGGAAGGCAAAAATAGAGCTGTCAGAAAACAGCATGAGCAGGAAAAGCTATCCTGCTTGATGCTCCGTATGCCTGCATCGGTGTGCTGGCTTATAAGGCGTGAACGTATGGGAAAGGATTTAAAAGATGAAGAGTGATGATGTTGGTATTCTCCAAGAGATACAAAAAAATACAAAGATGGCAATGAAGGCGATTGACGCCTTGAGTGGGAAGATTTACGATGACTCCTTATCGGTGCAGATGGCGCGGGAGTCCATGAAATATGCGGAAATATATAATAAAGCAACGGACCGGCTGTTAAACGGCAAAGCCGCCTTTTACCGGGACAACGGGCTGCAGGACATGATGCTAAAGGGCAGCGTCAATATGAATACTATGCTGAACACCAGCACCAGCCATATTGCGGAAATGCTGATTCAGGGCTCGAACCGCGGATTGACCAGCATGTGGAAATCGATCAACCACAACGAGCGGGCGGGGGATGTGTCTATGGAGATTGCCAAGGAGCTTATGGATTTTGAAGAAAAAAGCATTGAACGCCTAAAGCAGTACCTTTAATTTTTTGAACTTTTCCGATTTAATTGCTTAAAGTGTCTTGTGATTTTGGAAAGTACGTTATATAATATGCTTTGGGAAAGACGTGGACACACGGGAGATACCCCGTGTGTCTTATTAATTAAGGAGGATAATGAAATGTCATATGTTGATGAAGTGTATCAAATGGTAGTGGAAAAGAACCCTGCACAGCCGGAATTTCATCAGGCGGTTAAGGAAGTTCTGGAGTCTCTTCGTGTTGTGATTGAGGCAAATGAGGAAGCATATAAGAAAGATGCTTTACTGGAAAGATTGGTAACGCCGGAAAGACAGTTGCTTTTTAGAGTTCCCTGGGTAGATGATAAAGGACAAGTTCAGGTGAACAATGCATTCCGTGTACAGTTTAACAGCGCAATCGGACCTTACAAGGGAGGCTTAAGACTTCATCCCAGCGTAAATCTTGGTATCATTAAGTTCCTAGGATTTGAGCAGATTTTTAAAAATTCCCTTACAGGGCTTCCCATCGGCGGCGGCAAGGGCGGTTCCGATTTTGATCCTAAGGGCAAATCAGACAGAGAAGTTATGGCGTTCTGCCAGAGCTTTATGACAGAATTAAACAAATACATTGGCGCAGATACAGACGTTCCCGCAGGTGACATTGGCACGGGCGCAAGAGAAATTGGTTTTATGTACGGACAATATAAGAGAATCAAAGGTGTGTACGAGGGCGTTCTCACCGGCAAAGGCTTGTCATACGGCGGATCTCTGGCAAGAACGGAAGCTACCGGCTACGGTCTGTTGTATTTAACAGAAGAAATGTTAAAGTGCAACGGACATGATATCAGCGGAAAGACTGTCGTAATCTCCGGTTCCGGAAATGTTGCTATCTATGCGGCACAGAAGGCTCAGCAGCTGGGCGCAAAGGTTGTAACGGTTTCCGATTCTACAGGCTGGGTATATGATCCCGAAGGAATTGATGTAGCGCTCCTCAAGGAAGTAAAGGAAGTGAAGCGCGCAAGACTTACCGAGTATGCGGCTGCAAGACCCAGCGCGCAGTATCATGAGGGCAGAGGCGTATGGAGCATTAAGTGTGATGTCGCTCTTCCTTGTGCAACACAGAACGAGCTTCTTATTGATGATGCAAAGGCGCTTGTTGCAAACGGATGTATCGCAGTTGCAGAAGGCGCAAATATGCCTACTACCATTGAAGCAACGGAATATCTGCAGAAGAACGGCGTATTATTTGCACCCGGCAAGGCGGCAAATGCAGGCGGCGTGGCAACCTCCGCACTGGAAATGAGCCAGAACTCCGAAAGACTCAGCTGGACATTTGAGGAGGTTGACTCCAAGCTTAAGAATATAATGGTTAATATTTTCCATAATCTGGATGATGCCGCTAAGAAGTATGGCATGGAAGGAAATTATGTTGCTGGCGCAAACATTGCAGGCTTTTTGAAGGTTGCAGATGCGATGAACGCACAGGGTATTGTGTAAGATGATTTTTAAGCCCCGAAATGCTTGGCTTTCGGGGCTTTTTTAACAGATTCGGAATTTGGCAAGGCTTGATCGGATTGCATGGGATGAAAGCACACACCGAAGCGGATTGAATAAGCATCTGTTTTCTTATATAGAATACTGCGGCTTGGATACCAAAGACTATATTAAAGAGTATCTGTATATATTAAACTGGATAAGACATTTGGGGCATTGCCAAAGAGAATAATTTAATCCTGAACAAGCAGGAAAGGATTGTGACAGCATTTCTTCACACCTTTTGGAAACAAAGCAAGAGATAGAAAAAATGATCAAAAAACGTCAAATCAGTGAGGAAGCAAGAAGCTCGGAGGAGAACAGATGCCTTTTGTTGAATTGAAATTATGTGAAAAAATCGGAAAAATCCTTATAGAAGCAAAAAAATTGTATCATGGGGAAACTTTGACTTTGCTTACAGCATGGCTGAGGTCTTATGTTTTTTCTGAAATGATTTTAGGAAATGAGGTGTTTTGTTCCCAAGCAAAGACATATGTGGCGAGGTGTTTTGTAGAGGAAAAATTTGGCATACTTTCTCAAACAGAAGCGGCAGAAATTGATAATGATGTATTATATTGGTTCGGCTATCTTGTGAGCTACTGGTGTTTTGCTTATCAATTGGAGCCGGGGAATATTGCAGAAAATTACGATATAGAAAAAATTGTAAATGCGTATGAAGCATTGCATTCCGTAAGCGTAAAGACAGCAATCAGAATAATTACGGAGGAATATGTTCTATGAGCAGGATAGAGGTCTATCATGGTTCTGGTATGGAAGTAAAAAAACCATCATTGGAATACGGACGATATGATGCTGATTTTGGAATCGGTTTTTATGTGACTCAGGATTATGAAATGGCGGAAAAATGGGCGGCGATTAAGAAAACGAGTGTTATAAATGTTTATGAATTGGATTTGGATAACCTAAACGGGATTGAATTTGGGCTGGATAAGAGCTGGCTTGATTTTATTGTGCAAAACAGAATTGGGAGCGAACGAATAAATATTGACATTACTGACGTGGATTATATTATTGGAGCTACGGCAGATGACAAATTGTTTTCGGTGATAGAACAGTATGAGGATAATCTGATTGATGTTGATTCGGCAGTAAAGGCAATGAACGCCATGAAAATTGGAAAACAAATATCTTTATGTTCGGAAAAAGCCGTTACTGCGATACAATTTACATCTTCCCACATGGTAACGGATGAAAGAAAAGAAGAGTTATCCGTATTGCGCAAGCAGGCAAGGAGGGAAACGAATGAAATCGTGGAACGGATTTTAAAAGAACGGGTGAAAGAGAAAAATGAGAAGCCGGGACCGGCACCCAAAATACACAGAAGACGATAACAGAAAATATGATATAAAAAGGAGAATAAAAAAGCATGGAAAAATTTGAAATAGACAGTACACTGCCTAAATTTTTGAGGGAATCCATAGAAGCTTTTCTGGTTGGCAAGGAAAAGCATGAGAGCGGAATAGGATATTCAGAATTTGATATGGATTATTGTGACCTGTAGACTGATATTAACGTGTGTGAAGTAGAGCAGATGATTACTCCAGATGAGGCGTGGCGGTTAAGGGAAAAGTATCTGGGATTACAGAAAATGTGACATATATTAGGAGACTGAGATGATTGATTTTACAAAACGTGAACATTTAAAAAGGGGATATGCAGGCGCTAATGGCAATAAAATCAGTGTACGGTATAAAGGGGAAGATAGTGGGAATAAATCTGAATTGTCAGAAAATAGAAGTATACAGGTGGGTTAAAAAAAGGCGAAAATGTTGCGTAAATAAGCGTTATATTATGCAATTGCGATGAATGCACAGGGTATTGTGTAATCACAACCTGCTAAGATGATAAATGTTGTGGAGAAGTTCTATAAACATGGAGTTTATGGGACTTTTCTTTATGAATCTGTAGTATAAAGGCATGGTAGTTTGGTTATGGTGATATAAAGCCAGATGCATAGAGATATTGGTAAAAGTAATATATAATCTTGACAATGCTGGAATTGAAAAATATTTAAAACTTTGGTATGATAATAAAACAGATTGATTCACATTAATAAAGCATAAAGGGGCAATAAAAATACAGATTGCATATGAAAAAGAAGCAGCAAAGCGTATTCAGGAACAGGATAAACCTACACGACAAAGATTGAAAGCTGCAATAGAAAAATTACCTGATGGAGATGTTAAAAGACTGCAAGGATATAAAAATGATTATAGATTGCGTGTGGGTAATTTGAGGGATATATATTCTGTGGATGATGATATAATCATAGTAAAGGATGTATTACCAAGAGGACAGGCATATAAGAGATTGTAGGAGGCATTGAAAATGAGTAAGGAAATGTTAAAAGGCATGATTGAGTTAGTACCAGATGAAGATATAGAAACAATTTATAATGTTATTGTTAAATTCATTCCTGAAGATGCTCCTTTACCGGATGAGATAGAAGCTATAGAGAGGGCGAATAGAAGCATAGCAGAAAACGGAACAATCCCTCATGAGGCAATAAAGTGGGATTGAGATAATTGAAATGACCCCCGAAATTATCAGACAAAATTTATAAACCGCCCCGTAGATGCCGAATCTACGGGGTTTTTGTTTACAATCTTATTGCAGATTATCCAACGCTCCCGGCATCTCCCACAGCAGAAGCGATTACTTCCTCGGCGCTGACTACATCAGGCGCAGATCCTTGAAGAGAGCCGTCATTTGCCACATCCATAGGATTCGGATTGTCCGGTTTTTCTTCGTCATCATCCCAGAGGGAATCATGTTTCTTTCTGTCTTTTTCTTGAAGCTCGCTCAAAGATGCCATATTTTTGGCGGACATATACAGTTCCATGCTGTATTCCATAAGCTTTTGTTCGTCGGAGGCAGGTACAATATCGCCTCTTCCGATGCGTCTTGCAACCTCCATGATCTTAATCAGATCCTGAGTATATTCTTCCATGGCTTCGCCCTGTTGTTTTGTGGCTTCCGCATTGAACAGGAGCATATGCTGTTCCATGATTTTATCCATAAAATTGCGGTATTCCTCATATTTCTCGGAAACAGCATTATAGGATAATTCCAAGGTTGCCGCCTCATTGGCGTATTGTTCTTTGCCATCCGGAAGAATACTCATCTTGTGTTCCAGTTCCTTTTTCTGCTTTGCCAGAGATAGTTTTTGCTGGTGAAACTCTTTGATCTGTGCAGAATAAATTTGTCTTGCTTCCCCTATTTTCATTTCATTCACATCCTTGTACTGAGGGCGGTATATCCGTATACCGCATTAAATAAAGTTACCAGTGCTTTGTCAAATGTCTGCATGCCGCATGCACAGGCATGATGCATTACAGCCGCTTGACAAGACTTTTATTATATATCGGCAGAAAGGGAGTTTAAACTTAGAAAGCTTAGGCAAATTTATGTAATATCTCTTGACGAACATCTTCGGCAGTTGTAGAATATAATCACATTCGGCAAATGCCGAAGATAATGCTGGGCAAAATAAGAAGTACAGGAAAGGAAGTACAGGAAAGGAAGCACAGGAAAGGAAGTACGGGAAAGAAAGTGCGAGGCAAGAATGGAAAGGAGAGAGCAGATGAAGAGACTGCCGGATTCGGAGCTGGAAATTATGATGATTATATGGGATTATGACAAGCCTGTGACACGGACGGAGATTGAGGAGCGGCTTGACGGGGAACGTAAGCTTTCCCCGACGACGGTTCTTTCCTTTCTTTCCAGACTGCAGGAGAAGGGATTTCTCAAGGTGGAGAAGTCAGGCAAGAACAATATTTATCTTGCGCTGATTAGGAGAGAGGATTATATGCGGACTGAGAGCCGGAATATTTTAAAGCGTCTGTATCAAAATTCTGCCAGAAATTTTTTGGCGGCGCTGTACGACGGGGAGGCTCTCACGGAAGAAGAATTGGAAGAGCTGGAGGATTATATCAGCACAAAGCGAAAGGAACAGTCAAAATGAGAGAATTATTTTTGAATGTGATTGAGATAAATATAGCGGTATCCATTGTGTTTCTGGCTGTTTGTGTCCTAAAAGGAAAACTGAGAAAGCGTTATGGCGCGGGCTGGCTCAAGATGGTCTGGCTTTTGTTGGCGGTGCGTCTCTTGATTCCCGTTAATTTTTCTCTGCCGGGAGGGTTTCTTTTGGTGAATTTGTCAGGGATTCCCTTTTTGCGGACAGAGGAGGACACAGCAGATTTTGTTGAGGGAATGGCAGAGTGGGGCAAAGAAACGGCGGAATCTGGCAAAGGAATAACAGATTCGGACAAGGATACAGCAGATTTTAGCACTGAAATGGCAGATTTCAGTGCTGGAATGGCAGATTTTAGTAATGCAACGGCAGATTTAAACAAGGTATCCGCAGAAATAGAGAAGCAGGACGGAGGTAATCCGTCGCAGATGGAATTGGGAGCAGGGCAGGCAAAGGAACAAGGCAGACAGGAAGAGAATGGGGGGACAGACGGCACGGCAGACAGAGAGAATGAGAATCCCTATATTGCACCTGCTGGGGAAGGAGAACTGCTGTCGGAGCTGCTGCTCTTAGCAGGAACCAGAATTTGGCAGGCGGGAATGCTGATTTTCTTTTTGTATTATCTGGTAAGTTATGGATATTTTTCCGTGAAGCTTAAGAGAAGCTTACAGCCGGTTGCTGACAGGAGCGTTAAAAGGCGGATTGACAGCTGGCAGAAGCATTTTATGGGAAAAATCAGGCTTGCTTCCTGTCAAAGTGCATTGGTAAGCAGTCCCATGATAGTGGGGATTTTGGCACCAAAGCTGATTCTTCCGGAAGGAAAGAAAAATTGGTCTGAGGAGGAGTTGGAATTTGTGACTGCCCATGAACTCTGTCATTATCGGAACAGGGATCTTTGGCTGAAGCTTCTGATGACGGCAGCGTGCTGTGTGAATTGGTTTAATCCGCTGGTCTTTCTGCTGAGAAAGCAGTTTTATTATGATTTAGAGCTTGCCTGTGACGGAAAGGCACTTTCGGGGTATGGCAGAGAGGAGCGGGAAAGCTATGCAAGGATTATGCTTGCGTTTGCAGGTAAAACTGGCAGGGAGGCGTTTTTTTCTACGGGATTTTCTGGAAATAAAAAGCAGATGAAGCGCAGGATTGATTACATGTTTGACGATACCCGGAAGAGAAGGGGGATAATAAGCATTGCCGCTGCCGGGCTGGTGATTTTGGCTATGGGACTTTTGATTTCCTGTGGGTATCAGCAGGAAAGGGCGGAGGAACCGCAAAATAGTCAAAGCGAAGTGGACGAAAATGAAATACCGGATGGGGAAAAGATACCGGAGCAGGAGGCTCTTGCACAAAGTGAGGAAGGGGATGAAGAAGTACAAGATGTTCCTTATGATGTGAACAATGAGTATAATGAAATGATCCGGTGCCACGGAGATGACATTTACATTGCCAGAGAGGATGGAATTTACCGTTTATCTGATGATGGAGAGGAGGAAGAGCTTTTATATGCAAATAAATATGAAATAAGGAGAGGGATGGAACTTTATCAGGATTCTCTTTATTTTTGCGGTACAGCAATGCGGGGAGGACAGGAGGCGGCAACCATTTACCGGATGGATTTAAACACCTATGAGGTGGAAGATGCGCTTGCACTGTTTGGCAGTCTCTTTGACACGCTCTATCATATCACGATTTATGAGGGCAGGCTCTATGCGGCAAGCGGATACGCTCAGAGAATCGGCTTTGAACTGGATGAAAATGGCGTTATTACCAAACAGCTTGATGCCAAGGCAGATGACTTTTTATTTAAGGAGGACAACGCTTATTGGGGGCTGCAGTTAAAGATTTGGAATAACGAAGTGGAATTTGGCTCTGAGGAATATTGGAATGTGACAGACCAGATGAACGGAATGTACCGGAACATCATAGATGCGGCCGCCTGTGAGCGGATGTTGGATGGAAATCAGGTAGTTGCAAAGTATAAGGACGAACTATTGACAAGTATTTATCTGAAAAAGAAAGACGGAGATTACGAGTTTTTGTGCGATACCATAAGCTATCCGTCACTGGTGACGGAAACGGGGGTGTACTATTTTCCTGACGAGGGATTTGAAATTTGGTATGTGGATTATGAAACCAAAACGAATCAGATGATATGGAAAAAGGAAGACCAAAGGAAGTACCGTGAGACCCAGCTTGTAAACTATGATAAGGAGTATATCTATTTTACCGTCTCGAATCAGATTGGCAATTATGAGGGAGACGACGATGGATTGACGATACTGCGAGAATCCTATCTGATGCGGGTTCCCAGATGGCAGGAAGGAAAAGCGGAAAGGATTTATCAGTTTGACATGGAGCACCGCATAGGCAGTTTACAGTTAAATTGTGCCGTGGCAGACGGGCAAATGTTCTTTAATGACTATGAGACCGTATCTTTAGATCCGGCGCAGAACCATGTGGACAACAGCGGAGAATCTTCCGAGGATGCGGCGGCAATGGAACAGGTAATGGAAGGCTTTGCCGAGGCTTATTTTCAAAATGATGAGGAGTCCCTGCGGACATATCTTTCTGAGGATTATACGGACAAAATGGATCTGTACCCGTATCCGGAACAAGCTGGGGAAATAGAAGGACTGTACATTTCCGGGCTTCCGGACGGGAACCTTCCGGAAGGAGCATTCTGTTATGTGTCTTATGAATTTCGCGGAAATGTGGAGACGGATGAGGCTCTTTCTTACCTGAGTACAGAAATGGTTAAAACGCCCGAAGGGTGGAAAATCAGCTTTTACGGGCTGGAAGGATAAACATGTAGATAAAAAATAGATATTTATATGGTATGCTTATCTCAAAACGCCGGAAGAAGGGAGAGAGTGCCGAGTGAATCACAAAATTCTGATTGTTGATGACGAAACCGATATTTTGACCATGCTGGGAAACTTTTTTGAGAGCAGAGGTTATTTGGTGTTAAAGGCGTCAAAGGGAGAGGAGGCGGTTCGTCAGGCGGAGCGCGGTCCGGAGATGATTCTGCTTGACATTAACATGCCGGATATGGATGGCTTGGAGGTCTGCCGGCGTATCCGGGAGTATGTTTCCTGTCCGATTCTCTTTCTCACGGCAAGGATTGAAGAGGGGGATAAGCTGAAAGGATTTTCGGCGGGCGGTGATGATTATATGGTTAAGCCTTTTTCCTTGGCGGAGCTGGAGGCAAGAGTGGAGGCGCATCTGCGCAGAGAACGCAGGCATCGGCGGATCGCGCAGATCAAGTTTTGCGGAAATCTCACTATAGATTTTGGGGAGCGCTGTCTGTTTTGTGAGAACCAAAGGATTGCGCTGACCAAAAAAGAGTTTGGGATTGTGGAACTTCTCTGCCAAAATCCGGGGCAGGTTTTTGACAAGGAACGGATTTATGAGCGGGTATGGGGCTATGACAGCGAAGGGGACAGCGGCGTTGTTGCGGAGCATATCCGGAGAATCCGGAATGCGATAGCAGTCTGCACAAATGTACCTTATATTGAAACGGTCTGGGGGTGTGGATATAAATGGGTCAAATAAAAGTGCTATGGCAAAATCTGTCTCTGCGAAAAAGCATTGCGGCATATCTCACAGCGTTTACTTGTCTGGCAGTCCTGCTTTGTGCGGTTACAATCTCCCTTTGCGACCAAGGCGAAACAAAGATTAACAGCCGTTATCCGCTGTTTGGGGAGGAAGTCTATTATCTGACCAATCAGCAGGGACAGCAGTTAGGAGAGGGAGTCAGAATCGGGACGGGACAAATGCCGATGACGAGAGAAGACGAGATAAGGGTTATTGTTTTAAGAAAAATTCAGACATTTTGTGTGCCGGTTTATTCCGCACTCTGCATCGTTGGAGCGGCGCTTTTGTTCTATCGAAATAGGCTGAAAAAGCCTATAGGGCTTTTGACGGAAGCTGCCCGGAAGATTGCGGAGAATGATTTGGATTTTTGTGTGTCCTATGAGCGGAGGGACGAATTGGGGGCTCTGTGCAGAGCGTTTGAGACGATGCGTTCTGCGCTTCATCGCAATATTTCGGAGATGGGGCGTCAGATGGAGGAGCGGAAACGCCTCAATTCCGCCTTTGCCCATGACCTGAGGACGCCGCTGACCGTGCTGAAGGGGTACGGCGAAATCCTACAGGCAAGTCCGGATGAGCAGACGCAGAAGATTGCCGTTACCATGGAAAAGCATATCGACCGGCTGACGCGTTATGCGGACAGCATGAGCAGGCTGCGCCGGTTAGAGGATGCCAGCCCTCAGTATCAGAACGTTTATGCCGGAGATTTTGTGGATTCTTTAAGAGAATGCGCGCAGATGCTGTGCAGGCACAGCGGAAAAGACATGCATATGGAGGAGCGCATAAGTTCCCGGCAGATTTACATTGATGGGGAGTTTGTCTCTCAGGTATGCATTAACCTGATCTCCAACGCTGTCCGTTATGCCCAAAGCCGTGTGACGTTTGCGGTGGAAGAGAAAGAAACGGGGATTTTGATTTCCGTGACAGACGATGGGAAAGGATTTGAAAAAGACTGCCTCCAATATGCGCTGGAGCCCTACTATACGGAGGAGGAGAATCATTTTGAGCATTTTGGGCTGGGGCTTTATATCTGTAAAGTGTTATGCGGGCATCACGGGGGAGACTTGACCATTGAAAATACTGGAAAGGGAGCAAGGGTGGCTGCATTTTTTAAATTTGGCGCAAAGTAGATAAAAAGTTGATATATGTGGGATATGCTCTCTCTATGAAATATGGAGGGAGCATTTTTATGAGAACAATTATTTACTACGAGTGGAAAAAAATCTTTTTAAAACCATTATCTAAGGCATCGTTTTTGATCGTTATCCTGTTGTCCTGTCTGTTTGCGGTTTCTACCTATCAAAACAAGTATGCCTGTGATGGAAAGAATCGGGAAGGAACCGGAAGGAGAGCGGTAGAGATTGACAAGGACATTGCAAGGAAGTATGAGGGGGAACTAACGGATGCAAAAGTGCAGGAAATGTTGTCAGACCTGATGCCGAAAGCCGAAGAATTACATGGCATGAATGCAAAGTATATTTATTTAAATGCCATGCAGTCGGCAGTGGCAGCTCATTTTGCGGATATAGACGGAAGCTGGAACGGCTTAAGCGTTTGTGACGTGTTTGGGGAAGAAAAAGTAATGATCGGCTATATTGACGGCTGGCTTGCGGTCAGTCAGGATTTAGTAAAAATCATAATTGCTCTGACTATGGCAGTGATTGTTCTCACGGCGCCGGTATTTTCCGGAGAATACCGGGGGACAGATCAGATTATTCTGACCAGCAGATACGGAAGAGACCGGTGTACCTTGGCAAAAGTGATGACAGCGCTGATGTCGGCGTTTATTTTAACCACAATTACCATCGCGTTTTATTTGACACTTGCATTTTGGCTGTATGGAAAGGAAGGGCTGTCCTGCAGCATTCTTTTTGGAGGGATGTCCTATGCAGAAAGATTCATCCCTTTTAATATTACCTGCGGTACGCTGCTTTTATACCAAGTGTTCCTGGCATATACAGGAGTAATGGGTGCGGCAGGATTTACTTTATTCTTTTCGGCACTGTGCAGGAGCCAGCTAGGGGCGCTGGCGGCATCGGCGGCTTTTTACGTATTTCCAGTCTTTCTTCCCATTGCGGAGACCAGTCCTTTGTTTAAGCTGGCTGTTCTTTTTCCGGTATACCACGGTCAGTTTGTTTCCCTGATGAGCGCAGGGGAGATGCAGGGGGGACTTTTGTATGCCGTGTGGGCGTTTCCAGCGGCGGTGCTGTTATTTCTGGCAGGAAGCGCAGGAGGGAGAAGAATATTTGTCTGTCAGAGGAAAGCTTGAAAAAAATATGGAATGCAGTATAATAGTAAGCAGATATCCTGATATGGGGTAAATGGTAAAGGAAATAGGATACGAATGAAACAGACAGGGATTATGATTGAAGGCGGTGCCATGCGCAGTGTATTCGCAGCGGGGGTGCTGGATTTTTTTATGGAGAAGGGGATAGAGATTCCCAACGTGCTTGCCGTGTCGGCAGGCGCCTATGCAGGGATGAACTATGTGTCCGGGCAGAGCGGCAGGGCAGTGGATGCCGTGATTAAACCTCTGGAAAAAGAAAAATATATGGGGTTTAAGACTTTTTTAAAGAAGGGAACCTTTTTTGACATGGACTTTTTGTTTGACGTGGTTCCTAAGAAGCTGTCGCCCTTTGACTTTGAGAGCTTCAAAAATTCTGCAAAGCGGCTTGTGGTCAACACCACCAACTGCCTTACCGGCGAGAGCGAATATTTTGAAAAGTTTGACACGGAAGAGCAGTTTTGGAAGATCTGCAGGGCGGCAAATTCCCTTCCGTTCATTTCCAAGGTCAGCTATATCAACGATATTCCGATGCTGGACGGAGGGCTGGCGGACGCACTTCCCTTAGACCGGATGGAAGAAGAGGGTTGGGAAAAGGCACTGGTGATCCTCACCCGTAAGGAGGGTTATCGAAAGAAATACCGATATTTTTATATGCTGTTTTTACGTCTGGTATATCATAAATATCCCAAACTGATTAAGACGGTGGCTAAGCGGGCGGAGAAATATAACGCCTGCCTTGACCAGATTCATCAAATGGAGGCGGATGGAAAGGCGCTTGTATTTCGTCCGTCCAGAGTGGCTGTGGGGAATAATGAGTCTCATGTGGATGTGCTGATGGATTATTACCGGCACGGATATGAGGAGGCAAAGGGGAGAGAAGCGGAGATATTCAGCTTTCTGGCAACATAATCTGCCAGTATGGAAACGGAGGCGTGTAGTATGAATATCAATGAAATCTTACGGCAATTGGATTATTTGTTCAGGACTCATCAGATTGAGCAGGTGGAGCCTTTTCTCTTGGAAAAGATGGAACAGGCGCAGTTTTTGGGTGATTATGGAGCGCAGATCACGCTTTATAATGAGCTTATCGGGCACTACCGGGAGATGGGAGAGGGAGAAAAGTCCATTGTCTGCTGCAGGCAGGTGCTGGAGTTGATGGACGATTTAGGGCTCCAGGGAACCACGGACTACGCAACCACTCTTTTAAACGTGGCAAACGCATGCCGGGCGGCAGGGCTTTTGCGGGAATCCATGATTTATTATCAGAAGGTAAAGGAAATATACGAGGGAAAGCTGGCAGAAACGGATTTTCGATATGCCAGCTTATACAACAATATGAGTCTTTTGTTTCAGGAGATGGGGGACTTTGAGAGTGCCTGTGACTGTCTTAAGAGGGCGCTTTCCATTGCAATGCGCTATGAGGATGCCCGCATTGAGGTGGCGGTTACTTACACCAATCTTGCGGCGTCTGAGTTAAAGTTAGGGCGTGTTCACGAGGCGATTGACCATCTTGAAAACGCGTTTTCTATTTTTGAAATGGACGAGGAGAAGGATTATCATTACAGCGGAGCACTGTCCGCAATGGGAGAGGCGCAATATATGGCCGGCAATCTGGAGGAGTCCGCCAGATATTATAAGCTTGCCCTCCGTGAGATTGAGCGGAATATGGGAAGAAACAAGGCGTATGAGATTACCTTGCAGAATTTAAATGCGGTTACGGTCAAAATGGAGCAGTTTCCTAAAGCCGGCAAGAGTTTTGGAAACGGGATGGAACTGTGTGAAGCATTTTATCGGGAATATGGGGTTCCTATGATTCGGGAAAAGTTCCCTCAGTATGAAAGCATGATTGCCGTCGGGCTGGCAGGAGAGGGGTCTGAGTGCTTTGGGTTCGATGATGAGGTGTCGAGGGATCACGATTTTGGCCCGGGATTCTGCATGTGGCTGACGGATCAGGTATATGACGAAATTGGAGAACGCCTGCAGGAGGCTTACGAGGAGCTTCCTTCCACTTATATGGGGATTACCCGCTTTACTACGGCTAAAGCGCAGAAGAGAGTGGGAGTGTTCCGCATAGGTGATTTTTATGAAGGGCTGATTGGCTTAAGGGATGTGCCGACCACTCAGAACCAGTGGCTGTTTTTGGAGGACTACCGGCTGGCAGCGGCGGTAAACGGCAGGGTTTTCCGGGACGATCTTGGAGAATTTACCCGCATCCGAAAAGGAATTTTGAATTATTATCCGGAGGAGGTCCGTCTGAAAAAGATTGCAAGGCAGGCGGCGCTTATGGCGCAGTCCGGGCAGTATAATTATTCCAGAATGTTTGGAAGAGGAGAGACGGTTACGGCGTCTATCGCGCTGTCGGAGTTTATGAAGCATACCATGTCCATGGTATACCTTTTAAACCGCACTTTTGCGCCTTTTTATAAATGGATGCACCGGGGAATGCGGGAGCTTGTCATTTTGCCGGAGATTGGAGATATTTTAAATGCGCTTGTGGATTTCCCCAAAGGAGATGAGCGGATTCCGCAGACCATTGAGATTATTGTTGCGCTTATCATTGCGGAGATGAAAAAGCAGGGCTTGACCAGCGGGGAGGATAATTATCTGGATCATCATACCGATCAGATTCTGATGCGGATCCCGCAAAAAGAAACGACCGATGATTCCTTTAAGACGGCGTTGATTAACGAATTGGTGTCCTTAGAATGGGAAGCCTTTGATAAGGTACAGAATGAAGGCGGGAGGGCGGACTGTCAGGATGATTGGAATACCTTTTCCCTGATGCGCAAAAGCCAGTATCTTACATGGAATGAAGAGATGTTAAAGAGCTATATCAGTGATTTTAGACATGCAAATGACAGGGGCTGGAACTTGATTACCGAAAAGTATGGACGGATGATGGAGAGTACGGCGCCTGCGCAGTATGCACAAATCAAGGATTCCCTGCCGGAATTGTCTGAGATGAAGAAGGAAATCTGTGAGGAGATTATCAAGATTCAAGTAGACTGGATGGAAGAGTTTGCAAGGAAGTACCCCAAAGCGGCGGGGAATGCAAGAAGCATTCACACCAGCGAGGATACCCTCTTTAATACTTCTTACGAGACCTATCTGAGGGGAGAGCTGTCCACCTATTCTGATCAGACATTGGATTTGTACGGAAGATTTATAACAAGGCTGTGCAGGGAAAATAAAAACCTTGCCGAAATGACCATGGAAAATACGGCGCTTTTGTATGGATATTCTTCGCTGGAAGATCTGGAAAGCAAGCTCTCGTGAGGCAGTCAAGATGGAAAAGGCAAAAGAAACAAAATATGAGATTGACATGTGCAACGGTCCCTTGTTTGGGAAAATACTTCTCTTTACCCTGCCTCTTATGTTGTCAGGTATTTTGCAGCTTCTTTTTAATGCGGCTGATGTGGTAGTGGTTGGGAGATTTGCAGGAAATGAGGCATTGGCGGCGGTAGGGTCTACCGGTGCACTGACCAATCTGCTGGTCAATTTGTTTATTGGGCTGTCCGTGGGAGCAAATGTGCTTGTGGCAAGGTATTACGGCGCCAAGGCACAGGAGGAGGTAAGCCAGACAGTACATACCTCTATTGTGATCAGTCTGATCGGAGGAGTGATTCTCTGCCTGCTTGGAATCGTTCTTGCAAGACCGCTTCTCCGGATGATGGACACGCCGGAAAATGTAATTGAATATTCCGTGCTTTATATGAGGATTTACTTTCTGGGAATGCCCGTGATGCTTTTGTTCAACTTCGGCAGTGCAATCCTTCGGGCGATTGGGGATACGAGACGACCGTTATTTTATTTGATAACGGCGGGCGTGATCAATGTATGCTTGAATTTGTGCTTTGTAATAACATTTCATATGGGAGTGGCGGGGGTTGCGCTTGCCACGGTTATTTCCCAGTGTGTATCGACCTTTTTGATCTTGCGGTGTCTGGTTCTGTCGGAAGGCTGTTTTCAGCTGAGCCGGGACAAGCTTCGCTTGAATATGGAAAAATTAAAGAAAATTGCCGCGATTGGACTTCCGGCAGGAGTACAGGGATCGCTGTTCTCCATATCAAATGTTTTGATTCAGTCCTCGGTAAATTCCTTCGGCTCTATTGCAATGGCGGGAAACACCGCAGGCTCCAACGTGGAGGGATTTGTGTATACGGCGATGAATTCCGTGCATCAGACAGCGGTCAGCTTTACCGGACAGAATTTGGGCGGCAGAAGATACGACCGGATCAACAAAATCCTTGTGGAATGCCTTTTGTTTGTGACCGTGATTGGTCTTGTGATGGGAAATGGCGCTTATTTTCTGGGGAATCATATTTTATCCCTGTATTCACCAGATGAGGAGGTTATTGCATACGGGCTTCAACGAATGAGCATCATTTGTACCCTTTACTTCCTCTGCGGTATCATGGATGTTCTGGTGGGGAGCATCCGCGGGCTGGGGTATGCGGTGATGCCGATGATCGTATCACTTTTGGGAGCCTGCGTATTTCGGGTAATCTGGATTTATACCGTATTTCAGTGGGATAGGACTTTACATACCCTGTATATTTCTTATCCGGTTTCGTGGGCATTGACTGCACTAGCGCATTTTATCTGCTTTATCGTTGTTAAAAGAAAAATAGACCGCGCGGCAGTGAAGGGGTAGAC
Source organism: Lachnospiraceae bacterium (assembly GCA_023663945.1). Classification (GTDB taxonomy): domain Bacteria; phylum Bacillota; class Clostridia; order Lachnospirales; family Lachnospiraceae; genus Suilimivivens. The sequence continues at coordinate 33,195 of JAMPGL010000039.1, forward strand.
AGGCTATGAAAAGAAAAAAATATCAGGCGGTTATCTTTGATTTGGACGGCACGCTTTTAAACACGCTGGAAGATTTGATGAACAGTGTGAATTACGCGCTTAAATCCTGCAATATGCCGGAGAGAAGTTATGAGGAAATCCGTCATTTTGTGGGAAACGGCATTGAGAGGCTTTTGAAGCTTTCGGTGCCGGGCGGGACAGACAATCCGCAGTTTGAGAGAGCGTTTGCCCTATTTAAGGAACATTATGGAAAACATTGCAATGATAAGACGGATCTTTATCCGGGAATCCGTGAGCTTCTTGATGCGCTGAGAAGGGACGGCTTTGCAATGGCGATTGTCTCCAACAAATATTATGAGGGTGTGCAGACGCTAAAAGAGCAGTATTTTAAGGATTATCTTGATGTGGCAATCGGAGAGCGGGAAGGAATCCGCAAAAAACCGGCGCCGGATACGGTTCTCACCGCCCTTAAGGAATTGCATGTATCCAAGGAAAATGCGGTATATGTAGGCGATTCCGAGGTGGATATTGAGACCGCTGCGAATGTGGGAATGGATTGCATTACCGTGAGCTGGGGATTTCGAACCAGAAAGGAACAGGAAGAGGCTGGGGCGAAAGTGTTTGCGGAGAGTCCGATGGAGGTGCTGGGGGTGTTGTATTATTAAGTTCCGGTTTAGTTTGATTAGGCGTATTATTAAAACGACCACTCGTATCA
>JAMPGL010000003.1 GCA_023663945.1 Lachnospiraceae bacterium
GGAAAAAGGCGGGCGGGCAGCCAGGGCATAAAGGCGCGGGGAGAAAAAAGCACATCAAAGATGCCGCTTCGGTGGCTACTGTGTGAAAAGTAACAACATATATTCTGTTTTTGTCATTCACTTATAATTTTTTGTCTCTCACAATAGACCTGATGTCCTTTTTCTCATTCGCCCTCACTATATGGCACTGACGCCATATATGCAAAACATTAACAAAAGACAATATCAAATCATTCTACCGGATAAAAAATAAAGGCTTCCAAGTATGCTTAGTCAATATTTTGTTCCGAAATGGGAACAGATTGTTGATTAGCTGTATTTTTGTTCCGTATTGCAAATTTTTTTACATTATTTCAAGCTGTTATATGTTTCATCGTCTACCGCTTCCAGCCATTCATTGGAGCCATTCTCACCGGGGACTTCAACCGCCAGATGGGAGAACCAGCTGTCTTTCGCCGCGCCGTGCCAGTGCTTTACGCCGACCGGAATATTGACAACGTCACCCGGATGAAGTTCCTGCACCGCTTTTCCCTCTTCCTGATAATACCCGCGCCCTGCGACACAGACCAAAATCTGACCACCGCCCTTGTCAGCATGGTGGATATGCCAATTGTTGCGGCAACCCGGCTCAAATGTCACATTGAAGATCTCAACCTGCGATGTGGAAAGCGGGGCAAGATAACTCTGACCGATAAAATATTGTGCAAACCCATCATTGGGCGCACCAATCGGGAATACCATCTCCGATGCATGAACTGCTTTCGCATCCCCGTCCGCCGCCTCCTCTTTCCAGACATCCTTTGCCAGACGGAACACCGCCCAGCCCTTGGGCCATCCCACATAAAAAGCGGCATGCGTGATAATCGCCACGGCTTCCGCCTTTGTTACGCCATGCGCCTTCGCATTTTCCAGATGATAAACCAGCGAAGAATCCGTAATCCCCGAAGCCATCAGCGCAACCATCGTTACAATGCATCGGGCTTTCAGGTCAATATCCTGATTGTTCCAGTTTTCCCCGAACAGCACATCATCATTGTAATGCGCAAAGTCCGGCGCAAAGTCGCCAAGCTGCATCTTTCCTGCTGTCTGTACAATTTTTTCCATTTTCTCATCCTCCATTTTTTATGATTCATGACAGTCAAATACCGCGAAGCATGAATTTTATTGCATTATTACCTGAAAAGTTTTCCACCTTCCGGTTCTTTCCCGCCAGATGAACAGGACAGCCCGGACTGTCCAGTCGCATACCATAGCAAGGGCAATCCCGATCACGCCCATCCGCAGGGTAATCCCCAGCAGATACGACAAAAACAAGCACACCAGAACCGTAGAGATAACCGATACATACATGGTAAATTTCACATGCTCCGCCTCTTTTACCCCTTTTGCAAACTCCCCGGCAAGCATTGCAGAAGAACCATTCCGGTTTGGACTTCCTTCCAGCATTATAATCTTCATATTTATTTACCTGATATCCTTTCCGGATTGGTATGCCTCCTCCATCGCAGGCGTACCAATCACTTCGCCCTTTTGCCAGACCTTTTCGCCCCAGATTGTTCCCACCATACGATTGCCCATGGCGCCGAAGATATCCTCCAGTTCTTTCACCGCAAGGGAAAGACCGCCTTTTCCGTCATGGCTCGTTATGATAAGATACACGTCATGCCCGCCAAGCTCCTGCCATCTCGGAAGAAGCCGGTCTATCATGGTCTTCATCTGCCCGTTGATCGCCCTGAAATAAACCGGTGAAGCCAGAACGACAACATCCGCTGCCTAAAATTCATCCAGAATTTCTTCCATATCATCCTTCTGGACGCACCTTCCGGTCTTAAAGCACGCATAGCAGGCTTTGCAGAACCGGATATCCTTATCCCTCAAAGCGATACGTTTTACCGTATTGCCGGATTCAGCGTCACCTCCTTAAAAACGCAACATCTTTATCGGAGAATCCTTCCTCATCAGAAACATATCGCTCCGCTTTCATGTGAAGGTCGTATTTTTCTCTTAAAGCGGCAATCTCAGCCATCATCGGCGAAGCATGATGTCTGTCTATCGCCTCCTGATTTTCCCAACTGTCGATCAGAAGGATTGTTTCAGGATCTTCAACCGGTACAAAATATTCGTACCGAAGATTTCCCACTTCGTTGCGGATTTTATCTACGACACCTGCATCCTTCATCTCCTGCGCAAATTTCCGCGCCGCTCCATTTTCACCTGTATAGTAAAGATTTACTGTAATTGCCATATCCTGCTCCTTTCTATTCCATGACCTTTTCCCAGAAGCGGATCGCATTGATGCCAAGGCTGTCTGCCAGCTTTTCAAGCCCCGCCGTCTCTTCCTCAGTCAGCGATATATTCACCGCCTTTACCGCATCCTCCACATGGCTTGTTTTTGTCACTCCAATGATTGGCAGAGTCCCCTTTGCGATTGCCCACGCCACGGGAATCTGCGCCGCGCCCACATGATATTTGTCCGCAAGCCTTTTCAGTTCTGCATTCAATATTTCCAGTTTATCCAGAACCAGATTATAGGCTTCTGCCCTTGCCGATCCCTCCGGCATCGGATGAGCCGTATCATATTTGCCGGACAGCGCCCCCTCCTTAAAATACTATTTTTATTCGTCAGGCAAAAGCCTCAGCAAACATTTCAATGTAATTTCATAAACAGACATATAAACATAGCCTACACCCGCTTCCTTCATCGCCTCCCTCTGTTTATCCGTTACGGCTGTATAGGGATAAATACCATAAATAAACGGGAAAAACTGATAAATAAAAATTTGACGTTCTTCTGCCCGCATAGCCGGAAAAAACTTGGACATAAGCTCTGCAAAAGTCTTTAATGACAGACCATAAGCACTCTTAAACTCCACAAGATTTTCCATTCTGCTGTTTTCTTCCATGTCATACATATTCATGGACATAATCTTAAGAAGCTGCCGCCGATGTTCCAGACTTGTCGCAATCTTTTCTGCAAACGCAAGTCGGGTAAGTTTTTCATTATCGTTTTTAATCATCTGCAATTCGCTGGTCCACAGTTCGTACTCACGTTTCAGCAGTGCCAGGAAGATTTCCTCCTTCGTCTGGAAGTAATTATAAATGGAGGTGCGGGTAAAACTGGTGACGTTCCCGATTTCCTTGACCGTGATTTCCTTAAAGCTCATGGTCTTGTAAAGTTCTTCACAGGCATCTATAATTTCCTCCCTGCGGGCATTGGTTAATTCTGGCGTTCCTTTTGGCATAGGCGTATCTCCTTATTTCTCCGGTGCCTTTTTGAAAGACAGGCACTTTCCAATCACTTCACCGGTTTTCAGATATTGATAAGCGGGAAATTCAAACAGCACAGGCTTTAAGGTTCCGTAATCAATCTTGCCCTGCTCATTCAGATGTTCCTCTTCCACATAAGTGCCGTCAATGGTGCAGATGAAGCTCTCAAACAGATCGGACTTATCCTCCTTTGCCCCGCTGACAGAACCGGAATAATCCGCCTGCGGAAGAATGCCCTCATCCACAAGATTGATGGACAGCTTCTTTGTTTCCTTGATGCAGCCGTTGATAAAATGCGGAGCGGCAAGGCTTATCAGGACACGGTCATGACCGATGATGCCAACGTGCGCCACCAGTGTCCATGTAGGTTTATCACCGTTCATTGCGCCGATGACGGTCGCCGGTATAGGGTACAAGGCTAATTGTGATCCAATATTTTTTTCATGTTCCTATCCTCCTGTTCGCTTTATATTCTGACACCGTGTCATTATTTATATAATGTACAACTTCTGACACCGTGTCAATATATTTTTCAAATTTTTTATGTACACAAAAGCTTCACATATTTATCACACTATATTTTTGATTTTGCCTTGGGCGGGTTTAAATGCAAATTATCGGTGTTGTTGACCCTCGCGGCAGTCGTCAAAGGTCTAAACCAGCCTTAGCTGGTTCTAAACATGACTTTGACTCACTGCTCACGGAAATAAAAAAGTAAGTGCCGCTTCAGTAGCTGTCTGCCCCGTCACTGCACTTACATTATAACTATAGGGTTAATATATATATATATATCAAATACTTAGATTTTATAGGTTATCAATGCTTAAAAAGCATGGTTGTTAAACCTTGCCCAAAAAGCATTTCGCATATTCTATAAATTTTGTTACCGCCAGACTGAAGGGCTGTTCCCGCTTCCATGCCAAGACGCACGCTGCCATAAGTTCCGGATGCTTTCCTCTCTGACCACTGTTAGAAAATATCGAAGGATCCTGATTTCCATGCCTGAACTCCTTTTGGTTCTGTCTATACTTTATAACGTGTATTGTTTCTTTTATATTTCTATTTTAGCAGAAATAGGGTTCCATGCGAATCTCAAAAGTTTTCTACCCTAATTTACTTAATTCGATAATAACTCTTCCGGTTTCCATACTTTTATTTCTGCATTTTTATAATCATTGGGATTACGTGTAACAAGCCCATCCATTTCCTGTAAAAAAGCAACCGAATATTGCACAGAATCTTCAAAATCACTCCATTCTAAGTCTAAAGCATTTTCTATCTCCTGCTCGGATACGCTTGCAATAGACACAACTGTAAGCAGCTCTTTCATCAGTTTTCTAACTGTCGCTTTATCCCTAAGCTGGCGGTATGCAAGGTAATGAATATCTGTTATTGCAGAAGCTGATATATATTCTTCAATATCATCTCTTTTTGCTAAACCTAAAATTTCTGCCGATATTCTATAAAATGGTTCTCTTTTTAGCATGACATCCAATACAATATTTGTATCAATCAATATTTTCATACTTCCTTAACCGTTCCTCCCTCAAATCTTCCAAAGACATATCCGTATAAGGAATTGCACCAGTCAATGACTGTATCGCCTGATCAATCTCCACCGTCTTTTTTAATGGCTTTTCTTGTTCCTCCGCCGGAAGCACAATCACCTCCAGTTTACGGTTCTTAAATTTTTCAGGCAGTCTCATTATTTTCATTAAACTATCTGCATCTATATATTTTCGTACTACTTCCATATTTACCTCATTTCTGCGCTGCTTTTTGCGCATCTCAAGTTTGTGGATGCAGCGCAGACACAAACTTGTTAAGTGAAAGATTTGAAAAATCTTTCACTCTTACCTCCTGAAACGTGCTATACTAAATCTCCCTTTGTACTTCATTCATCATTTGTTGTCGTTCTGCTTATGCACGCACAAAACACCTGCCTATATTATATGCTATAAAAAGCAGTTCACACAATTAGTTTTTTAAAGAGAGATATATTTCGCCCGCCGATTTCAAACTGCCCCGATTCGATTAGGAACCGGGGCAGTGCTTAGGCTTGCTGGCTTTGCTGATAGAGCGCAGTCAAGGAATCTTGGAGAACCTGCGAAAAGTTAATATGATTGATTTCCGCAAACGTATTGAGCCATGCAGGAATAGTGAGGTTTTTTCTTACAGCCTTTTCACCATATTTTTCAGCATAGGTATCCATGTCCAAAACTAATATACTTACGAAACCGCCAGGCTCCGGGACAATGCTTTCCAATGAGCTTGCCTTGGGTGCAGGCTTTCCATCTTCCAGCTCGTCAAGAACCCAGCCGGAGGCGGCATCCGTGACCATAAGGATGGCTTCTGCCAATGTATTGCCTCCACTGACACAGCCGGGGAGATCGGGAACCACTACCGCATAAGCTCCTTCTTTTTCATTATCAGGATAGAAACAAGCAGGATAAGTTAATTTCATAAAAGTCTCCTTTACAGTGTGCAATTTTTCTCAATTTCCCGGAATCTCGTACTGTAATCCCCTTACAATTATACAGTACGCATTATGCGCATAATGTCAAGGGGGATTTGAAATGCACAAACAATTGTTTCCTTCCACTGTATTTCCCCGGCTGATTTTTATAACACCGCAAAAGCATTTGTTCAATATTTCTCTAAATGCTTTTACCTTTACAAAATTTTAATCCTTTTAAACTTTATATACCCTAATATCAATGAAATACTTACAAGTGAATACGCAGCTAATATTGGAATTATAAAATAAAAATATCCCTTCCATCGAAAGAAGAAATTTAAAAGAAAAATAAAAACAGCAATTAATTTCGTTTTATTACCATATCTTTTTCTCTCATCTTCATCCAATTGTCGATTATCATTTTCAACCGGTGCAAGAAGCAATATAATTATTAAATTGAAAACACTCAATAATATATCTGCATTAATATTGTATTGCGCTTCTTTTATTATTAAAAAGGTGACTACAATAGCGACAAATGAAATCACATAGCATCTTTCTTGCGTGCTCGCATGATATCCTCCTGCATATCTTCTTAATGGGCAAAATGTTAATAAGAAAATAATGCTCTGAGCCATAATTCCAAATAAACTACCCAATATTAATGCAATAAGCAGGCTTATTAAGATGACTCTCCCTCTTTCCTGCCCATATGCTATTATTTCGTTTCTTTCCTCCTCCGAATACCACTTTGTTGTCATTTTAATGATTTTCTTAACTTTTTTACAGCTTCTGGTAATTTAGGTTGGTACGAAATACAGGGACAAGCTGTATTTGCATCCATTTTTGCGACTCTAATAGCCATTCTCTCTACCACATCATGAAGTATTCTTTTTTCCTTTTTCATATTGTACCTCTTTTCTTTTAAATGCAATTTTACAGTATCACTTGTTTCTACAAACTTAATGTTAATTCTTGTATATACAATTAACTTCCTTATAAGAATAATACCACTTTATTCATCGCACATATACAAATGGCGTAATTCATATATTTTATGGCGAAAATAATTTTAAGCTTTTCCCAAAGTTCTCATCATGAAAAAGCCAAAAGCCCGTCAGATTTAACCTTGACGAGCTTTTTTAAGCTATAATCAATTATTCTTCAAAAGAGAGCTATCCACCACAATCACTAACTTACTCTATAAAATTTATAGGAAGATGCTGTAGTACTTTTGATAGAAATTGTAGCATCTTTTCTATCATTTGTATGACCTGAATATTTATATGTCGTTCCATCATAAGAGGTAATCATAACAACATGAGAATAACTTGTAAAGCTTACAACATCGCCCTTCTGCACTGAACTATAACCAACACTTGTCCAATGCTTGTTGCTTGTCATATAATCTGTCAGCGCCTTGACTCCTATCCATGATGAACTTCCAGCTTTCCACGTATCATCTGTAGCAATTCCCCCTGCATATAATGCTTGCGATACAAAATTAGCACAGTCCACATGGCTTCCTGGGGAAACATAATATGCATAGTCTGAATTATACTTTGTTGTATCTACCTTGCTAGTACATTTATTAGCCCCACATACATTACACGAGGAGGGGTTCGATGTATACTTATTCATATAATTAACAGCGTCATCAACTGAGTAGGAAGCTTTTGCTCGTTGCAATTCCATATTGTCTGTCATCAAAGTGCTTTCAGCCCCCACTTTTTCCATTCTTGCATAGCCGCTTTCCCTGAGTTCTTCATGATTGGATGGCACCATTGCCTCCCAGGAAACATAATCCATTCCATTTTCAAACAAGATTTCCTTTTCTTCCATATTATCTATCGGATACGTTTCCTTGATATAAAAGACAAAGCTCTGCGTCTTTCCGATATATTCTTCCAGCTCCTTATAGATATCTTCCTTTTCAGAAGAAAGAATATCCATACACAGTTTACTATCCTCTGCACTCATCCGGCTAATTTTATCTGTTGCAGTATCACAGTAATTTTCCACTCCCTGATAATAGTCCATTTCTTCTACACGCTCTGCCTTTAATACCGCCTCCATCTCCAAAAGATAAGTATTTTCTACATTTCCGGCAAATTCATCACTAGAGCACAACGTCATTTCGGAACGAATAATATCATAATATTCTGCATACCCATTTTCCAGATTAGCCACCGTTTCTTCAAGTGAACTTGATTCCGCATCGTTAATTTCTGCCGCATTTGCAGTCATAGCAGTTCCCATTAACACTACCACTGCATGATCATTATCCAAAGCCTTTTTATCTTCATAGTAATCCCCCCTTTAATATTGATAAAGATAAACATGCTATAGCCTTTAGTTTCTTCATATTTCTTCCTCTCCTTTCAATATTACTTTGCTATATGTTGACAATATCACTTTGCAACGCACATTTTGAAAAAGGGGCGAAATACATATATGATACGGCGAGTTTCATATATTTCTTTATTTTTTTACTTTATCATCAACGTATATAACATAATTTTTACGTCAAAGATATTATCATTGTCCAAAATCTCCATGTTTCCCTGATAACTTTTTACCACTCTCTTCACATTTTGCAATCCGAGTCCATGCCTGCCAATCTCTTTTTTGGTCGTCAAATATTCTTTTCCTTGCCTGACAACATTACCCTCGTAACTATTCCGGATATTAATAAACAGCATTCCTTTATCATATCTAACCAGAACTGACAGCCATTTATCTTTTGAATTATTTGCCGCCGCTATCGCATTATCCAGCAGATTTCCAAATATAACATTTAAATCAAATAAACGAACGCCAATTTCTTTTGGTATGTTGATTTTGTATTCTACTTTATCTAAAACCTCCTGCGCTCTGCGTATCATATAATTTAAAATACTATCCACTTCCTTGTTGCCGCTGCTGGAATATTCACTTTTATTTTCCATAAACATACGCATATTTTGTATGTAATCCATAACTTCCTGTTTGCTGTCTTTACCTGCTAATATCATCAATTCATTTAAATGATGTTTCATGTCATGGCGCAGCGAGCTTATTTTCTCTTCTGACTGCATCAACAGATCCAATTGATTGGAATAACTGGCTATCTGCCTTTCAAATAAAGCATTTTCCTCCAATTTTATATAAGCGTCTAATAAGACATTGTACAAATAAAAAATTAACATGTTGATAAATAATATCCCTGCGCTGACCAGCACAAGTATTATCCTCTTGTTAAGATTATTCATCAAAAGGACAAACAATATTGCTATACTGATTACGGGGATTAGCATCAATATGTTCCAATAAGGCGGTGTAAATATCATTTCTTTCTTTTTAATAAGGAATCTCTCTGTGATAAATTCGCATAAACTGATCAAAAGAACTGTTACATATGCCGCTATTTCATTATAGTCTTCCCCTACAACGTAATTTGAAAAAGAATAAATTGCTAAAATATCACATGCCATGTTGATGCCATAAATCAGAATAGATACTAATATCTTCTTTTTCTGTTCGCCTTCATATATTTGTGCAATCATATAAATCATAATTAAATTAACTATAATGTTCGCTGGCGGAAAATGAAATATTAAATAAACCGCTGTTGTAACAATAAAAAACAGCAGATAAAGATAACTTTCTTTTCTCTTGTCCTCTATTTCCTTTGGGAAAAATACAGATAAAAACTTCTTTATTATAAATGTTCTAAATGAATTTGTACTTACAGCCGTAATAATATCAAACATATTATTTCATTCTCTCCCACTCATTTTGCATAATCTGTTCCCTTACCGTTTTTCGATATGGCTGGCTTATATTCAGCAATGCTCCATTCTGCATTTTCATTATTTCGTAAGAGCATTCCACTATAAAATCTAAATTAACCAGATATGACTGATGTATCAAAATAAAATTATGCGGTACGGAACTCGCAATATCTTTTAATTTTCCATTAAACTGCACTTCTTTCTCTTTCAGAACAATATTGATTTTCTTGTTTTGACTATAAAAGTAGATAATTTCTTTGTATGGAATCTTGAAGTGATACCCCTTCGTGCTGTATTCAAAAAGCTGGTTTTTCCGCTCATACAGCTTGATGCTTCTTTCCATTACATCCTCTATTGATTTTTGAGATAAAGGCTTAATCAAAAAATCCAAAGGCTGTATCCTAAACAAGTTCATTGCATAGCTGCTTTTAGAAGAAATATAAACAATTGCAGTTTCGACATCTTCCAGCTCTTCTCGTATAAAACTGCCTACTTTGATACCATCTGTACTCACTAATTCAATATCCAGAAACAGCAAGTCTAATATATTTTCTCTTTTCAAAAAATTACAGAGAGCTTCACCTGTGTACCAGACGCTTATATCAATTTTAATCCCATGTGTTTCTCCAAATCTACAAAGCATATTTTCTAATTCTGCACAGGTTTCCTTTTCATCATCACAAATCCCTATATAAAACACTTCATAACCTCCCGCTATTTTTGCTTTCTATTATATAAAACCAAATCACAAGTACAAGTACTATAAGCTTATAATATCACCTTGCAGCATATATTTTGAAAAAAGAGGTAAAATACATATATGACACGGCGAGTTTCATATAGGATACGGCAAAAATATAATTTTGACAAAAATATAGGAACTGCATAACTCATGCAGTTCCCCAAAACCATTATTCCCTTTCCAGCTTAAACAAAATCCTCCCTCATAGGCGTAAATATATCCAGCAGAATCCCTTCCTTAAGGCACACGCACCCATGCTCCACCCCGTCTCTTTTCAGCATGCTGTCACCGGGATTGACAATCTTTTTCTCCCCGGCAATCTCAAACTCAAACTGTCCGCTTACCACATAGGTAACTTGCGTGTGAGGGTGGTGATGCAGCGCGCCCACCGCGCCCTCCTTAAAATGATTCTGCACAACCATAATCTCATCCGCATATGCCAGAATCTTGCGCTCTACTCCGGCGCCTCCTTCCTGTGCATCAATATCTGCACAAAAGTTCCAAACGTTGTTCTTTTCTGTCTTCATGTCTTGTTCTCCTTTCTGAAAGTTATGTCATTTATTATGTCATTTACTATCATTCCCTGCTGCGTCTCATATAAAAATTTAAGGTCAGGATCAATGCCAGATCAATCAGCACCACCACTACGATAGAACTCATGCCGTAGGCGATCCCTGCGCTCTCCGCAATCCTTCCTATGATCATAGGCATCAAAATCGAGCCAAAGCTGGCAATAGTCAGGATAAAGCTCCACGCCACGGAATATTTTTGAATCAGCCCTCCGCAGAAGGATACCGTCGTGGGATAAATTCCCGCCATACTGTAACCGAATCCCATAATGCCGATTACAATCAGAACGGTACTTCTGGAAACCAGAAGCCAGAAGAAAAAGCATACAAATCCCACTGCCATCATCAGCAGAAGCCTCTCCTTCTTAACCCGCTCCGATGCCCATGCCGTGGTGAGCCTGCCAGCCAGTATCATGACCCAGAGCACGCTTGCCATAAGCTGTGACAGCGCCGGGCTCAAAAGCCCCGTATCCCCAAAATAGGTGATCAGCCATCCGATTACTCCCTGTTCGGCGCACAAATAAAAGAACAGGGTAAAGGTGCACAGGTAAAACAGCGGCTCTCTAAAAAAACCTAAGCCATTCTCACCCTTTTCCTTCTGCGCCGTTCCCTTTTCATCGGTCACAGCTTCCGGGTCAGGAATCAAAAAGTACAAAAGCCAGCTCAAAATCCCCATTGCAACAATGAAATAGCAGGCGTAAACCCAGTGCTCCGCATTGGTGCGCGTCAGCATCGTCAGGATAATCGGAAAGGAAAACGCTCCCACGGAAAACATAGCGTGCAGTCCATTTAATGCTCCCGCCTTGCCCGGCGCAAGGTTATTGATGGTATAGTTTCCAAAGTTGCTGGATGCTCCCCTTGCCAATCCGGTCATCAGATAAGCAAATGCCAGCATATAATTATTACTGCTGAAAATGATAAGCACATAAGAAAGCGCATAGCAGGCGTTAAACAGCAGGATGCTTCTTTTTCTCCCGATAAATACGGACACTGCTCCCGATGCAAAGCTGGAAACCAGATTTCCCACGGAGTGGAGACTGACAATCAGCCCTGCAAACGCGTAATTCAGCCCCTTTGAATCGCGGATAAAGGGCAGTAAGGAGCCGATTGACAGCGCCAGTATTCCATTCAGCATAAACGCCAGATAGGTATAAATAAATTGTTTCTTTTCATCCAAAGTTTTAAAATGCATCTCTTGACCTCTCTTTTACTTCTTCCCCTGAGCAAGAATCTCTTCGATATCTTTTCCGTAATCCTCATAAAACCGCTCGTAGACAGGCGCCATAGCCGCCTTAAACTTCTCTTTCTCTTCCGCAGAAAGGCGGATTTCCTGCACGCCATGCTGGAGCGCATTTTCCCTTGCTTTCTGCTCGTGCTCCGTCCACAGCTCCCTCTCATAAAGCGCCGACTCTCTGGCGCATTCCACGATAATCTGCCTGTCTTCCGCCGAAAGCTGATCCCAAGTGTGCTTGGCGCAGATCTGCATTTCCGGAATCCGGATGTGCTCATCCACGGTAAAATATTTTGCCACCTCATAGTGCTGCATCGCCTCATAGGAAGACCAGTTGTTTTCCGCGCCGTCCACTTCCCCACGCTCTAACGCCGCATACACTTGGTCGTAAGGAATCTGCAGTGACGCTGCCCCCAGGGCGGCAATCATCTCCGACATAGTTTCGGCTTCCTGAACCCGGATGCGCAGTGATTCCATGTCTTCGAGGGTTTTGATTGGTCTTGTGGAGCAGTACAGGTTTCTTGCTCCGGCGTCATACCAGGAAAGCCCGATCAGCCCGTATTCCTGCGAATAGCCCAAAAACCGTTCTCCAATCTCTCCGTCCAGAACCCGCCACATATGCTCGGAATCTTCATATAAATAAGGTAACTGCAAAACATTCATCTCCGGGATAAAGTCGGACACCTGCGCAATGGATATTCGTGCAAAATCAATTCCGCCGTACTGCATCTGCCGGATTACTTCCGTCTCCGATCCAAGAACGCCTTCCGGCTGTACCTGAATCTGAATGCGCCCCTGCGTCCTTTCCTCAACCAGCTGTGCAAATTTAAGTCCGCCCAGGGTTGTGGGATAATCCTTTGTCTGGTTCTCCGCATAAGAAAATACATACTCAGGCACCGGCTTTTTATCCTTTTTAAACAAAAAGAAAGTAATGACGCACAGCACGATCAGCGCGGCGCAAGCCATAATCCATATTTTTTTCTGCCTGCCAGACTCTATTTTCATATGCGTTCCGCCCCCTTATTAGATGCCTCTGCTCCTCTACAACAGCCCGTACCGGTATTCACTGGGCGTCACTCCCGTTACGCGCTTAAACACCTTGGTAAAATAACCGGAATCCCGAAATCCCACTCTCTGGCTGATTTCCTTAATGTTGACGGTCATATCCGCAAGCAGCTCCTTCGCCTTTTCCACGCGGAGCTCCGATAAATACATGATAAAGTTTTTGTCAAAATTTTGCTTGAAAAATTTGCAAAAATAGACATCCGAGTAATTGAGCTGAGCCGCGGCATCCTGAAGGCTGATATCCTCCATATAGTGGCTCTCGATATATCCGCGGATATATTCCGCAAAAAGCTGGTTCTTCATGACTTCCTGCTTCTCGTCCTCCCGCTCCCCCTCTGGCTGCGCTGGGGGCTTCTGCTCTTTTCTTTCCTTCTGCCCGGCAAGGTTGACCGCTTCCTCCAAAACCATAATCAGCTCTTCCTTTGCGCTCGGCTTCAGCAGATAATCCAGCGCCCGCACCCTGAGCGCACGTTTCACAAAATCAAATTCGTCATAAGCCGTCAAGAAGATAATGCTGCAGGCGCTGTTCTCTTTACGGATTTCCTCCGCCGCCTCCAGACCGTTAATTCCGGGCATGGAAATATCCAAAAGGGCAATCTGGCAGTCCTTGCTGCGGAAAACTTCAATCGCCTCCCTGCCGTTCACCGCCTCATAAATTTCCATTTCCTCTCCAAAATAATTCTTAATGGTTTTACTGACTACCGCCCTTTCAATCGGCTCATCATCGGCAATCAGAATCCGATACTTTTCCTGTGAAGTGCTGCACTTCCCCAAATTCATTCACCCTTTCATCCGGTATCCAAATATTGATGACCGTTCCGGTTCCGGCTTTACTGAAAACTAACATCTTCCCAGCCGCATACATTGCATGAATCCTTTTATAAATATTAAAAATCCCGATGCTGGTCCGTCCGCTTCTGCCTGACTCCTCTTTTTGAAGATTCTGCCTGAGCTCCCGCAGGGACTCTCTTTCCATTCCCTGTCCGTTATCGGCTATGGCAATGCAGATTCCCCTCTGCCTTTCCTTAATCCGGATCAGAATATGCCCGCCCTCCTCCTTGGAGGCAAGCCCGTGTATAATTGCATTTTCTACAAGGGGCTGAAAGGTAAAGGTGGGAATCGTGACCATTTCCGGGTCTGTCTGGCAGTCAATCTCATAGGTAATCCTGTCCCCGAAACGTTTCTGCTGTATAAACATATAATCTCTGACCACTTTTAGCTCCCGCGCCAAGGATACCTTCTCTTCCGGTGTTTTCAAATTATAGCGGAATAATGAACTTAAGGACTGTATCATCGCCTCCGTGGTCTGCGCTCCCTCCAAATCTGCCATACCGCCGATCACATTCAGCGTGTTGAACAAAAAGTGGGGATTAATCTGATTTTTCAACAGGTCAAGCTCCATTGCATCCAGCCGGCCCGCCATCTCCAGCTTTTCCAGCTCCTCCGCATGATATAAGTCTAAGGCTTTCCGCTTTTCTTCGAGAGCCATGATGTACTCTCCCGTGGCGTACTTCATCTTGTTAAACGCATGTACCAGATCCCCCATCTCATCATCGCTCCGCAGTCTCACATCCTCAATAAAAAAGTCATTCTCCGCTATCTTACGGGACGCCTCCGCCAGCTCCATAACCGGCAGGACAATGGAAACGTTCATCAGCTCCGACATTTTCCGGATTGACAGGAAAAAAAGAAGCTCAACGAGAATCATTATGATCGGCACGATAATCACCGTCCGGACCTTCTCCGCATAGACTGCGGTGCTGTCATCTAAGGTGTCGCGCATAAGCTGTTTGGAATAACTGATCAGATAATCCTGTATCTCATAGACCTCATACAATCTGGTGATATAATCCCCGCGCTCCTTTCCGGCGCCCAGCACATCATCTCTCCTCTCACAATACACCTGATACATATTGCGGATTGACCAAGTCTTGGCATACCGCACCGCGCCGATTCTCTCATAATCATAGGGAAGCTGTATAACCACCTTTTCCGTATCCGCGGCAGCGCTCTTCAGCAATGCGTAAGTATCCTCCCTGCCCGTCTTGGCATAGGTTTCAAACAAATCCGTCTCCTCTTCCATGCACTGCACCAGACTGTTTACTGAGGAATTGTCATTTAATATTGCAAAAAAATCAATCAGGGAGGCTTTGATTACCCACACCGCTAGAAAAATTGACAGCAAAATAATAAACAGCACAATATTGGTATAAAGCTTTAACTTGTGCTTAATTTTTAAAGACTGCCAAATTTTTCGCAGGCGCTGCTTCATATCATTCCACCCTTAACTGCTTGTCAGATACCGCATTATGCTTCCTGTCCCTGCGGCTTAACCATCAGCAGTTTACCTATAATAACGGGCAGCCCGCACTGCGCACTGCCCGCATCCTTTGTCGATTCAGACCTTTAAATGAGCCTTCACATACCGGTAAAAATCGTCCTTATCACTGCCTAATACGCGCTTGGTCAACATATAGCCGTGATTTGCATCCGTATACACAATGATCATGCTTCCTTCTTTTCTGACGCCCCTGACTTTATTCCAGCGGATAAGCTCCCGTTCACCGCCCAGCGCCACATGGATGCCCTCCTCGTCAAATGCAAGCTCCGTCCCCTGAGGGAGCATGGAAACCTGCGCCTTTGCCCTGAGATAAACCCCCAAGGGCTGAATGACCGGAATCAAAAGGCACGCCAGAAAAAGCAGCGTCTGCACAATATCATTGGCTTGATTCCAAAACCGGATGGTCAGCAAAATCATTGCCACGCCAAACACAATATTACATACTCCCGCCATCGAGCGGTATGTCCGGCGCATGGAAAGCTTCCAAAAGTCCGCCGGCGTGATTTTACACTGATACTGGTAGCTCATAGCCTTCTCCTACATTTCTATTATCAGCATGCTGATTATCATTGTAATAATATCCTATAGCGAACGGCATAACAAATTGCCATTAACTGTAAAATACTGCCGTCTTAATAGAACAAGTTCGGGAGGAACATGGTAATTCCCGGGAAAAATGTCAAAAGGAGCAATACCACTATCATACAGAGATAGAACGGCAGAGTCGCCTTTACCACCTTTTCCATCTTTACCTTGCCCACCGCGGAACCGATAAAGAGCACCGCTCCTACCGGAGGCGTCAAAAGACCGATACCGCAGTTTAATACCATCATAATACCGAACTGAATCGGATTGATGCCGATAGAAGTTGCAATCGGCAGAAGGATCGGCGTTGCAATCAAGATAATCGGCGCCATATCCATAATACATCCAAGCACCAGCAGGATTAAATTCAGCAAAAGCGCAATCAGTATCGGGTTGTTCGTCAATCCGATAATCGCATTCGCAGCCATGCTCGGCACATGCAGGGTCGTCAGGCAGTAGCCAAAAATGCTGGACGTGGAAATCAGAATCAGCACGATAGACAGCGTATCCACACAGTTCTCCAGAACCTTCCACACGCCTTTCCAGTCCAGCCCCTTATAAATATATACGCTCACAAGCAGACTGTAGATAACCGCAATTGCCGCCGACTCCGTAGCCGTAAACCAGCCGCCTACCACGCCTACCACTACAATGATAACTGCCGCAAGTGCCCAAAATGAAACCGATAACTGCTTTAGCAGATTCTTAAAGCTGAACTTTTCGCCCTTCGGATATTTCCGTCTCTTGGAAATGATGTAAGCCCCCACCATAAGTGAAATTGCCAGCAAAGCTCCGGGGATATATCCTGCAAGGAAAAGGCTTCCCACGGAAACGCCGCCTGCGGACATTGCATAAATAACCATATTGTGGCTGGGCGGAACCAAAAGCCCCTCACAGGAGGATGTGATGGTAACAGCCGTGGAAAAATCGTCATCGTATCCCTGATCAACCATCATGGGAATCAAAATGCTCCCCAGAGAAGCCGTATCTGCCGATGCGGATCCGGAAATACCGCCAAAGAAGTAAGACGCTACGATGTTAACCATTGCCATGCCGCCTGTCATCCAGCCCACGCAGGCGTTTGCTAACGCAATCAGCTTATCCGAAATGCCTCCGCTTCCCATCAGACAGCCCATAGTGATAAAGAACGGCACCGCCATCAAGCTGAACGAATTGATTCCCTTTACCATCTGCTGGCAGATGGTGGTAAACGGCAGCCCCTGATACAGCAGGCACAAAAGTGAAGAAAGGGCTACTGCATAAGCAATCGGAAAACGTAAAAAGATCATTACTGCAAAACTGACAAGCAACACGATAATTGCCATTGTTTCTGTACTCATGCCTCTCCCTCCTTCAAAAAGATTTTTTTCATGTGATTATAAAGCGTTTCAATCTCAAAAATAACCATTGCCACTCCCGCTACCGGAACCGGGAAATACATCCAAAATCTGGACAGCCAGGGCATACTCACATAAGTTCCCTTGGCTCCAAGACCCGATGCATACCTCCAGCCCACAATGATCATGACAAAGGCTAAGATTAAGACACACACATCCGCCAAAATATCCAAAAACAGTAAAAGCTTATCCGAAAGGTATCTGTCAAATACAGTCATCCGGATATGCGCACCGCGCCGAATCGCAAGAGCCGCGGAAAGCACTGCCATATACGCCATACAGGTAAGCACCACCTCTTCGCTCCAAGCCGGATCCGGAACAAACGATACATATCTGCCGATTACGCTCATCGTCGTAATAAAAATATCGGCAATCAGTAACATTTTACATACAAACAAGACAACCTTGTATGTAATGTCAAATACCGGTTTTATCTTATCAACCCTCTCAAAAAAACCCGACATATATACCTCCTCCTGATATGTATACTATAATATACGAATGATAAGAGCGCAAAGACTAACGCCAATGCGCTCTTTTATTCATTTCATTTCAATCTGCCATTATTTTGCCATATCAAGAATCTGCTGATACAGATCTTCCTGACCCTTGGTGTTGTCTGCAATTACGCCCTTAACAGCTTCCTGCCATGGAGTCACATCCTCTACTTCCACGATATTAATGCCGTCTGCCTTAAGCTGCTCTAACACTTCGTTTTCTGCGTCCTCAGAATTAGCCTTGTTAAGCTGAGAAGCGTAGTCGCCCGCTTCCATCAGGATATTCTGCTGTTCCTCTGTCAGAGAATCCCATGCTTCATCGGTAATGATAACCTGAACTGCGCCCAGCGTATGTCCGTCTAAGATCATGGTAGGTGCAACTTCCGGGAATGCATTGGACTTGTAGTTTGCGATAGGCTGCTCTGCGCCGTCTACCACGCCTGTCTGCAATGCGGAATACAGCTCGTTAAAGGAAACTACCGTAGGGCTTGCTCCCAAAGATTCTACCAGACCGTTCATAACCGGGTCGTTGGAAACACGGAGCTTCATACCTGCCAAATCTTCCATGCCTGTGATTTCCTTCACAGTAAAGAAATGACGGAAACCTTCTTCACCATAGAATAAACCTCTTACGCCGCTGCCATTCTCATGGGGCTCAAGCAGAAATTCGTCTGCCAAGTCTGAGGTAGCAAAAGCCCAGAAATGCTCTCTGTTCACAAACGTGTAAGGCAGGGAAAGCAGCATAGACTTCTCTCCGCCGTAGCTGGTTAGGGCAAATGCGGAAATACGGGACATGTCAATCGTACCGCCGCCGCCTAACATGGTATCCAATACGTCATTCTCAGATCCAAGCACGCCGCTTGCCTGAATGTCAATCTTCATGGTGCCGCCGGAAAGCTCCGCTACCTTATCGGCAAATGCAGTTGCCATCTGACCTACAATGGTGTCAAGCGGGTTTACTTCCGCGTATACAAGAGTTACTTCCGGCTCTGCTGCCGGCGCGTCTGCAGCGGGCTCTTCCTGAGCTGCATCTGCTTCAGGCTCTGCTTCCTGAGCTTCCTGCGCAGGCGCCGAATCCGCTGCCGGTGTCTCAGGTGCTTTCAATCCGCAAGCCATGAGAGATACTGTCATAGCTGCGCCAAGTAGTACGGCTAAAACCTTCTTTTTCATAGTTGATTTCCTCCTTATTTCAGGGTAGTCGCTTCCCTGTATTCACTATAATTAATTATAGTCAACTCCAAAAATAAAAAAAGTGAAGGTTTTTAACATTACTGGTAAAATTTTAACATCTGGAAGGAGCATAATGCGCGGTGAATCAGGCGGTGACATCAATTTTCTTACAATCTTTCCTTTCCCAAAAAATCTGCGATTTTCCTGCCGTCCTTATAACCTTTTTCATAAAGCCTGTGCAGGGCCTCTTTGTCTTTTTTCAAAGTATCCACGCCGCAAGTGTCATCCGGCGCCACGATCAATGCTTTCCCCTGCCTGGCGTATTCCTGTGCCAATGCCACGCTGCTATTATACTTCCGGGCACGCTGGCAGAGCCTTTCCGCCGCCGCGGGGTATCTTCTACGGATACCTCCCGCCAGTTTCTCATCTTTTTTGGAATTCCGCAGTTCCTTCTCCGGCTTGGTCAGAAGAACCACTACCCTGTCACAGCCAAGCTGGAACGCCTTTTCAATCGGAACGGGATCGCCCAGCGCCCCGTCATAATAAAGTTTTCCGTCTACGGCATAGGGAGGACAGACAAGAGGTATTGCAGAGGACGCTTTCAAAATGTTGTAATCATCCTGCCTGATATCTGCCTTGCTGAAATATTCCGGCAGACCTGTCTCTGCATTTGTGGCAACCACATAAAGCTCCATCGGGTTGTCCAAAAGGGCATTGCAGTCTACCGGATTTTCTCCATCCGCATCAGACAGTGTTCCATAAACATAATCCAAATCAATAAAAGAATGTTTAAAAATGAAATTTGTAAGGCTCATATACTGCCTGCGGAATGCATACTCCGTATAAAACTGGTAGTTGCGCCTCTTCTGCCCGGCTCCGTAAGAGGTCAGATTGGCACTTCCTGCCGATACGCCGATTCCCAAATCAAAATAGATTTTCTGTTCCATGCAGTAGTCCAATACCCCTGCGGCGTAGATTCCTCTCAGCCCGCCTCCTACATCAACCACACCTGTCTTCATTGCCATTGTCCTTTCCCTGCCCGTCCTGCCGATATTCGCAGTACTCCATATGGTCATTGATAATTCCTATGCCTTGAAGATAAGAATAGATAATTGTCGGTCCTGCAAACTTGAATCCACGCTTTTTTAAATCTCTGCTGACCCTCTCCGAAAGCTCATCCTTCGCAGGCATATCCTTTTCATCCATGAGATGATGGTCAATGACCCTGCCATCGGTAAATCCCCAGATGTATTTATCGAAACTGCCAAATTCTTTCTGGACTTTCAAAAATGCCTGTGCATTTGTAATGGCAGCCCTGATCTTATTCCGGTTGCGGATAATGCCTTTGTCCTGCATCAGCTCTTCAACTTTTGCCTCATCATAGGAGGCTACGATTTCCGGGTCAAACCCATCAAAGGCTTTTCTGAAATTCTCTTCTTTATCAAGAATCAGATTCCAGCTCACGCCTGCCTGCATCCCTTCCAGCACAAGCATAGCGTACTGCTCTTTATCACGGTGCTCCGGCTTGCACCAGCGTGTATCATGATAGGGAATAAATTTCCCCGGAACATGGTTTTGCTTTGTGTCAACACAAAAACTGCATCTCTTTTTATCCACAGTCAGTCCTCCTCCATTGTTTACTCCCGCAGAAGCAGGTTATCCTCTATTTCTGTTTCCAGTACTCTGCTACCTTCCTCTCCGCCTCCGTACTCGATAGCATAAACTTTTCTGCAATTTTATTTGCAGTAGATTCTTCCGTCCAGCCTGCTTCCTGAAGCGTTTCTATCATATTGCGCATTCCTTGTTCTATTCCTTGTTTTATTCCCGCTTCAAGCCCTTCCCGCTTAAGCGACCTCTCATACTTTTCTATGTCAAACTCTTCCAATAACATTCCAAGCACCTCCGAACGATTTTTCCTCAAAATATCTTCCAGTACTCCATGTTCAATACAATAATCTATAGCCGCTGATAATGCAGTTTCCGCATCTCCGCCGTCAGACACATATTTTCTGGCAATATCCACAAACTCAGAATATTCTCCAAGCATTCTGCATTTATCAAGCAGCTCACGGTTATGTCCATAATTAATGTTGTAGACCCGCACCGTCAATTCTACATCCGCCTTATGCTTTTTATCTCCAAAAGCGTCTGACAGCCTTAAAGTCTGTTCCTCCGGCATATCTCTTGTTCCATTATAAAACACGACACACTGCGGTGCCGGAAGTTTAATCTGCTTCGTTCCATAAATGCTCTCCTCTGCACGCTCAATTATCGTCTGATATTCCTGCGCCAGATAGATTAAAAATCGTACCGGAAGGTTAAGGCTGAATGTGCTCTGATGTTCGTACATATTCAATGTGCCTGACAAAACAAACGCCAGATCATTTTTCATTACGACATAAACGGCACTCTCAATCGTCACAATTTGCAGCTGTGATGCCTCCGTATAATTCGTGCCGTTTAAGGCATTATACAACTGCAATAGTGCCTCCGCATCGTTGGCAAACAGAAAACGGAACAGCCTGTCCTTCACGTTCCGCTGTACTCTTCTATGGCGGAATCTCCGGTTCCTCTTAAATTTACCTATGTGTACTCTTTTCTTCATTCCTTATCCTCCTTATGAGGCAGGAGAAAAGGCACCTCTATTTCTAACGCTGTCCAAAGCCATTTTGCCTCAGCTCCTGCCATTTTCTGTTTAGTTGCGTCAAAGAGAAAAATTCGACAGAAGCTGTCTCGAATATGCAAAATAGCACATCTATTAGAATTCCTTTGATTGTTTGATTATAGACGGTTTTTAATTTGTTGTCAAGCATTATTCAAAAATTTTCAGGTCTCTTTTGAGACAAAAACACCTAACAAAAAGAACCCCGATAAAGTTCTATAAACTTATCGGGATTCCCCTTCCTGCATCCTGCCTGTCATTTGCAGAAGATTCTTTACTGCCCTTTCCAAATCACTTCTCGCTGCCCATCCGTTCCATATCCCACATTTACATATAGCCATTATTTCTCTCAATTTACATTCTGAAATTTATCTTGCTTTTTCTTTATTTGGAGATTCCATTTCCTTTTGGCGTTCCAATTTGTATATTATATCATTCACCCGACTATATACTTCAATAAAATCTGGCTTATTTTTTATGCCTTTCATTATATCATGAATCTTCGATTCATGATCGCCATTCGCCACTCGCCGAATGAGCAAGCTCATTCTTCTCGCTAACGCTCATTATATCATAAGCTTTATTTATTTCAGCAATCTGCTTTTTATATACTTCAAAATTTCCAAGCTCTCTACCAGTTTCCTCCCATATTCGATACAATTCATCCAAATCAACTTTTGTAACGAAAGACATTACATAAATATCTAATATATCCTTCACCCTTCTACATACACTATTGCCTGAAATTGCATATATTTTATCCGATAACATTTTTGATAAACTGGCTCCATTGATTGATATTCCATTTATATAAGAAATATACGGTGTGCAAAACTGATTCTGCTTAACACTTAAATCAATACTTGCAATTTTTCTCCCATTTTATTGACAATCCCAAATCCTGCAGATTTTCTCTCTCCAAATGCTCTGTTAATCTGGACATCTAACGAAGCATCCACTTCTTTTACTGCATTTCGCAATGCTTCTTCTATTTCCTCCATAGTTGGAAATTCACCAATCCAATCTCCATCTATATCTCTGGTTGCCCGCTCGACTTTTGATGGATTATTGTCCCTGATTGCAAGATTAAGAATCATTGCTCCTTTAAATACAATCGGAACACCCGCCTTTGAAAGTTCTTCCATCACTCTATATAAAAATTCCATCAATTCCAAGCCTATCACCTACTCTTCATAATATTCAACTGCCCATACTCTATATTTTTCAAATCTCGAATGCAAGTGTTCTGGTATTTCAAGCCCATCAAAACTCTCATTATGCTCATCATAATAATTTGCCAGACTTTCCGTAATGATCTGCTCGTCACCATTTTGTTCTAATAAATCAATAATTGTCTGGCTTACTGTAGTGCACATTAATCCATTTCGCTTTTCGCATATCAATTCTTCAAGTGAAGGCACTAGAATTTGTTCTGTTCCTTCTATATTTTGTTTTTTATTGACAAATATTTGTGCGGTTGCCCTATATCCACCATTAGTCAGTCCCAAGAAATCTGCCACTGTATCAAATGCCAGTACACACTCGGCATCCGCTAACAGATTTCGTAATTGGTCATTATATGTCATAACTGCCATTTGTGTCAACTCCTGCTCTTTTTATTTATCTGCTTTTCGGAAAAGTGTTTTATATCAACTATTCTATAAAACAGAATTTATAAGTACAATTATTACTCATTTTTACAGGTATACAATCCCAAAAAGGGGGTTTATTTATTATTTGTATGATAACTTATTTTATAGTAATTATAAAATGGAGCATATCAAATGTAAATCACATATCTTAAATACTTTGATTAACTGTATTTTAACACTTTTTATTTTTACAATTCAAATACCCCGCAGCAGTCGTCAAAGGTCAAAACCAGCCTTAGCTCCACTTCCCTGCTTATTCTCATAGTATCGCAGTTTTTTTGCTTTTCCTTTTTTAATCAGTACACCGTCATTAGTCAACTCTCTCAAAAGCAGAATTGCCGTAGATTGAGACACGCCAAGCACTGCTTCCACATCACCGCGAACAATAAAACTTTTACTACGGCACAGTTTCAGAATAGCATTCTTTCTTTCCTCTTTTTTTGTCACACTGGTAGAAACACCTGTTTTTAAAATATTTGGAGCCTTTTGTTCTTCTACATGAAAGTTAGTATTGGGAAGCGTAATCTTAAAAGCATTACCGGTTGTTTCTATCACAGGTTTCACTCCATAATCATCATAGCACTCATTAATTTTAAGAATCCCTGTACCATATGCTTCGATCAACCGCAAACGATAAAAAACATTAGCCAAATATTGGTTGCGCAGTACAGACACCCCCAGCTTTACGTCATCCAATGTAATGCCTTTCACCAAACCACCGATTGTTATAAATTCAATTCGGTCTTCAAAAATACTGATAAGAGTGGCACTGCTAAAAGAATAGTCTCGATGGACGATCGCATTCAACAATGCCTCACGGATTGCCTCTGGAGGATAATCTCTCATATCTAACCGATCCAGTCCAGAAAATTCTGCGCGGGTACGATTGTAACGATCAATATAATTGAAGGCATCCTCCATCTGCTCCAGAAGGGAACCTGATAATTCCCGACGATCCTTGAATACAGACTTCTTGCTCCCCTCAAAAACAGCCAATTTAATCATATGCGTACATTGCTCAGACAATAAAAACGCAAGATTGGTGTACATTTCATCCTCTCCAACCAAGTGAAGTGTACGCATTTGTGCTTTTTCAAACTCTATCTTCCGTTTTTCAAAGAAATCGACAGCCTTATTAAAAGTAAGATGCTGCTCAAGAGAACGAGCCGCTTCATAGCTGTCACCGCTGGTCTCCTTAATCATATTTAAAATGGCAGCGTCTGTTGCCGGAACTGTCGATGCACCCTGACGAACGTAAACACCTTCCGGGCGAATCCCTTTTCCATACAGATAATACGGTCTTGCCGTACCGCGCTGGACAGTTACACACACAATGGACTTTTCATCCATAACATCATTACGGCATTCCACAAACATAGTAATATCCGGGCGCACGGCATCTCTAATTGCATTGGTTACACGCAGCATAGTACCATTAATGTTGTCAACGCCACAAACTGTTCCATCATCGTTCACCCCAATATAAAGGGTACCTCCGTCACAATTTGCGAAGGCGACAATCGTGTTTTTGATATCTTCAACGTATTCTCTCTTAAATTCAGTCGTCTTGTTTTCGATGAACATAAAGTATCCTCCAAACCAACTCAAACTACATTCTAATCTAATAATTATTATAATCATTTTTTTACTATTTACAAGTAGAATCTATTTTTTAAGCCATACCCCCGCTGCAAGCAATCGGCATTGCCATTCCAAGCATGAAGCAGACTGTTTTGTATGATAAAGCGGAATTAATGCTATGCGCTTTTGAATGTGCGTTGAAAAATGTTGACATTCAGCACTGCACAGAAATGTAATAACAGCAATAATATTCAGTGAAAAGGATTTTCTTATCTCTTTGAAGGAATTTCCTTTATAGAACATAGCAGCACAAGATGCATGGAAGAAAGGGGCGGTTTATATGTCAGCGACAGTCAAAGGACATTATAGCGGAAGCCATATCGTGATGAATGAAGACATCAGCTTGAATGCCGAACAGGAGGTTGTCGTGACTATTCCGGATATGCCTGATAAGAAAATAGACCTGAAAAAATACATGGGCAGAGGCAAAAAAATGTTCCACTCTGATGCCCAAGAATATATAAGGGCAATGCGGGACAGTGACAGAATTTACTTTTGCGTGAGCAACTTCTCCCTTCCGCCGTTATCACAAACGCACACAAGATCTCCTGCCGTATCATAGTTATTGCCTCGTAAAAAGTAGCACTGTTTACTCAAATAAATTTAGGTTGTTCAAATCTCTGTATGGTCATATTTTATTCATTTTTAAAAATAGAAAGGTTGGGATTGCAATATCCTGTTACAAAATCCATCAATTCTAGCAAAATATCCTCTGTTTTCGCATCACAATCATTTCTAAACTCGTCTAAACTCTTTATCATGCTGTCTTTATCCATTCCAGCCGCTTTAAACTTTAATAAGCATTCGCGGAGAGTCAATAAACTATCATGATGTTCCCTTATCTCTGCCGATAACGATTGCATAAATTCTTTGTTTAATGACATTATACTTTCTCCCAATTTATATTCGTATTTGTAGTAATATAAAATGCCGCTCTACAATAATCTACATTCATTTTAGATACAAATACTGTATAAACTTTTCAAAGCTATCTGCTATTATTTCAACTTCAGCATCATCCATCCCAATAAATGGTACTTCAATATACTTTCCTTGAGCATTTATTCCATAAGCAGTATCTGCACCATCAGAGCCAATAAGAATTACATTAGTTAAGTATTCATTAACTTCATATTCTTTATTCAATTCTACTATCTCTTTCAATTTCCATAGATTCAGAAAACTATTATCCCCAATCATTCCTACCCCACCATTCCATTGGTATAAGTATCCTCTATAGTCTCCCAAAAACAGCGTAAACTCAAACTCGGTTTCAGTTTGAATATTATCTTGATTTTTTTTAAAATTTTTTATCATTTTTTCTTCCATCATTTTTTGCCTTTCACTTCTCTCAATATCTTGTTCCAAAATGTTGTATACGATGCATGCTCTGAGGGCGGTAATGCAATTTTATTATCTATGTCCGTTGGACTGCCTCCAAATTTTACTGGATGCATCTCATGAATTTGTAACCCATCTGCTGTTGGTCATTTTCGCAACATTAACATACTTAGACAGCAGAAACAACCGCAAGTAACGGAAAAGGCTATCCTCTACTGCAATAGAAGACAGCCTGTAATTCGTTGATTTTAACGCATTATAAGTTTCCGATTGTACAACCGTTGGACGTTCCAATATCCTTCGGGTTCTAAGATGATTATAAACCAGCACTGCGAATTTTGCAAGAGGGTTTAGGAAACAGGAGCACTTCAGCGCTCCTATTTTTTGCGAATCTATTGACTAGATTACAGGAAAAAAGCCTTGCCTGCAAGAAATTTTTACGAACTCTATAAAAAGCAGGAAGGAAAGAGGAAGATTGGCAGGCATCGGCACTGTGCGGAATTTCATATCCTCACACCCCCGCCAATACCTCGAAGGTTCCGGCTATATCTAATCTTCCATATCCCCACTCCCGATTTGGGTAGAACATCTCATCAGACCGATTTGCTCCCCGTATCAGGTAATTCTTTAATTCCCGGCTTTCCACCCACGGGCGGTTCATCTCCACCACCGCCCACTGCAAAAACTGAGCCGCGGCTCCCGCCGTTATGGCGGCGGCCAGGCAGGGGCCGGTTCTTGTACCCAGAATAGAACTGACGTTGACCCCCGGCGCACTGAAATCCGGTTTAATCTGTCCGCTTCTGGTGTATCCCCGTCCCGACTCCGACCAGATGCTCCCGTTCGCATCGTTATACGCCGACGTAGTGATAACATCTCTGGCGTTGGAGGGTTCTGTCAAAGTCGTGTAAGGGGACGGTTTTAAAAAATAAGTGTCATTCCCAAGAATCTCGACAATGGGAAGCCAGATGTGGAATGTTGTCTCCGAGCTTCTTTCGCTTGTAATGATGACCTGAATGGTCCAAATCCCCGGCGTGGGGTCAAGAAAACGGAAAAATATCAATTCTTCTCCGGAACTCTGCTCGACCAGTACATGATCTACCTGAATTCTGGTCCGCTCATAGATAAACTGAAATTCCCTCTGCTCCCGCCCTCTGAAATCCACTCTGGAAGTGGTTTCTCCTCCCGGCGCACGGATGGATATGGCATGGTTTGCAGATATGCTTCCCCAAAGCTCCGCCGTAAATCCTGCCACGCCGTCCCCTACCCGGATTTCCACATTGTCAACGGTCTCCGCCATTCCTTCCGTGGCGCTTCCCACGTAATGGTGGGCGCTGTTTCCCTCGTTTCCTCCGCAGACCACAATTGCGCGGCTGCGTCTGGTGGCAATCCGGTTCATATAATCCGCCAGCACCGAATGCCCCTCATGGTCTCCCATGTTGGAGCCGATTCCAAAGCAGATTACCAGCGGACGGGATATGGATATGGCGTAGCTCTCCAAATATTTCAGCGCAACCAGAAGGTCGCTCTCCGCATAGACGATGGTGTCATCGGGAACCAGATAAAAATCCCGGAGAAAGGGCTTTGCCTGCCTGAGCTTTACCATCACTATCTCCGCATCCGGAGCCGCGCCTAAGAACCGCAGCCCGTTCCCTAAACTGCTTCCCGCCGCAATGCTGGCAAGCACGGTTCCGTGTCCGTTCTCGTCATAGCTGGGAACAATCTCCCTTGGGTTATCACTCCGCAGGGCAATATCAATCACTTCCTTGCGGTATTCCGTCCCATAAAGAATCCCTGCTGGCGGTTCCCCCGTCTGAATTGTCTGATCCCAGATTCCCAAAATTCTGCTGGTGCCGTCCGGATTCAAAAAGACCGGGTCGTCGTAGCGGATGCCCGTATCCAAAAACCCTATCACCACTCCATTTCCGGTAAGATTTAAAGGGGCTCTCTGCACCTTAGTAATTCCGCTGTAAATAAGCGGCGTGGGGTCAAAGCTCTGGCCGTTCCCCGCCTCCATCTGCATCAGTCCGTATACTTTGGGAAGTACCGGATAAGTATATTCTGTAAGATTAATGGGGCTGATTTCGTTCCCGGGCACATAAGTGACCGCTATTTCCCCGTCAACCGGCTGAATCACATAGTCCTGCACGGAGTTTGCGCCTCCCGGAGGTGGAACGAAGTCCGTAATCAGGTCGTAATAGCTGTCAGAAACAATCTTTTCCCTGTCTGTCATAGCAAACACCTAAAAGCTTTTTATTTACTATATGGAACAAACGGGTAAAAGGTTATTCCCCGGCATAGGACTTATCTTCAATTTGTCTCAGATGATCCGGATTTTCTCCGCTGATGCTCCGAATATCAATCACCGGCCCGCCGGTTCCCTCAATGTACTCTCTGGTGATCGTCACCCGCCCAATATTGTCATCCTTGGGAATCTCATACATAATATCCAGCATAAATTCCTCTATGATAGCGCGGAGCGCCCGGGCTCCGGTGTCCTTTTCCATCGCCTTCTCTGCAATTGCTTCTAACGCGCCCTCATCAAATTCCAGCTTTACCTCATCCAATTCCAAAAGCTTCTGGTACTGCTTTAAAATGGCGTTTTTGGGCTCTTTTAAAATTTTTACCAGCATCGGCTTATCCAAAGCGGCAAGCGTATAAATCACGGGAAGCCTTCCCAAAAACTCCGGTATCATGCCGAACTTCTTTAAATCCTCCACGGTAACTTGGCTGATAATATTTTTTTCTTTATCGAACTTATCCTTAAGCTCCGCGTTGAATCCAATGGAAGTCTGCTTTTTCAATCTCTGCTTGATAATCTCGTCCAAATCCGGAAACGCCCCGCCGCAGATAAACAAAATGTTTCTGGTGTTAATGGTGGTCAGCGGTACCATTGCATTTTTGCTGTTGGCGCCTACCGGCACTTCAATGTCCGCCCCTTCTAAGAGTCTTAACAATCCCTGCTGCACGCTCTCTCCGCTGACATCCCGGCTGTTGGTGTTCCGCTTCTTGGCAATTTTATCAATCTCATCAATAAATACGATTCCCCGCTCCGCCTTTTCCGTGTCGTTTTCAGCCGCGGTAAGCAGTTTGGAAAGCACGCTTTCAATATCGTCTCCAATATATCCTGCCTCTGTAAGGGAAGTCGCATCCGCTATGGCAAGGGGAACATCCAAAAGCCGCGCCAGCGTCTTTACCAGATAGGTCTTACCGCATCCGGTGGGTCCAATCATCAGCATATTTGACTTTTCAATCTCAATTTCGTCCATGGTTCCCGTTGCAACCCGCTTGTAATGGTTGTACACTGCCACGGAGATTACCTTTTTGGCGTGTTCCTGACCGATCACATAGTCGTCAAGCTGAGCCTTAATCTTGTGAGGAGGCGGAATGTTCTTAATGTCCAGAACCGGCTCCTGCCCTTCCGTCTTCTTTTTCTTTTTCATCCGCTGTTTATTGGGAATCCCACCCTCACCCTGCAGGTCTGTAAGATTGACAAAGCGGATATTGGGAAATCCCTGACTGTTCATATTTTTATTCAGGTCATTGATAAGAGATGGATTATTCAGCATTCCCTGATAATCAAACTGGCTGACCGTATCCATAGTCTTATGCATACAGTCATTGCAGACCGTGATATTGTTGGGAAGCTTGAACATTTTTCCGGTCTTGCTTTCCGGACGGCGGCAGATAAAGCACACATCCTCGTAGTCGCTTTCCTTCTTGTCGCTGTCCGCGGATTTCTTTTCGCTCTCCGAACCGGTATCCTTCACTTCTTTCTTCTCGTCCTCTTTTTCCTTAAAATCTTTTTCATCAAAATCTGACATCTCGTTCCCTTCCTCTTCCTTTCTCACACGATTCTGCGAACCGAAAGAATTTCTTTATAAGTGGCGTTGGTAATTTTAATTCCTGTACGCTGGGTGCTGGCGTGCACAATCTGTCCGTTTCCGATATAGATTCCCACATGCCCCGCATAGCACACCACGTCCCCCGGCTGGACCTCGGAATAAGATACTCCGGTTCCCGCGCTCCTCAAAGAATAGGAAGTCCTCGGAACGCTGTACCCAAAATCTTTATAAACTCTCCACACAAAGCCGGAGCAGTCTGCACCGTTTGTCAGGCTTGTCCCGCCCGGCACGTAAGGATTTCCGATAAACTGGCAGGCGTAATTGGCAATCTGCTGTCCCTTACCGCCGCTGCCGGAATAGCTGGAAGCAGATGCGTAGCTCTTGGAAGAAGACCCCCCTGAGCTTCCAGACGAAGAATCGGAAGAAGACCCCGATGATTCCGCTTCCGCCTGTCTCCGCAGCGCTTCCTCCTGCGCTCTTCTCGCCTCTTCCTCCGCCTGCTTCGCCTTGTCAATCTCCGACTGTTTTGCGGCGGATGCCGCCTCTAACTTTTTAATCTCCTCGTTCTGCTTCTTGATGTTTGCCTTAAAGACAGCCGCCTCCTGCTTTGCTCTGGAAAGCTGAACCTCATAATTGTCATAAGCCTCCTGCTTTTCCTCCAAAATAGCTTCCAGACTTGCCTGCTCGTCCTCTAACTCATGCTCCTGCGCCTCCAGCTCGGAACGCTCGTCCTCCAGCTTCTGTTTCAGATCCTCCACAGCCTGTCTTGCAATTTGATATTCCTCCAAAAGCTTCCGGTCATACTCATAAAGCTTTTCCACATACTCTACCTTGTTGACCATCTCTCCGAACCCGCCGCTCTCCAACAGGAGCTGTAAGTAAGTGGCGTCGCCCTTTTCATACATAAACTTAATCCGGAGCTTCATGGACTCGTACTGTTCCTGCTCCACCGCTTGCGCCTCTTCCAAATCGGCTGTAGTCTCTTCAATTTGATCTTCCTTATCTTTGATTTCCTCTTTGATCATCTCCACGCTGGCAAGGGTTTCCACAAGTGCCTCATCTACCTCTTCAATCTCACCGGCAATTTCATCCACCTCCGACTGGATGGAATCCACCTTTCCCGATGCGTTATTGTAGTTTGCCTGCTCCTGCTTCTTACGTTCATCCGCCTCCCGTTTCTGCTGTTCAATCTTTTCTTTTTCCTTTTCCAAATCAGAAATAGTGGTAGCCCATACCGGTTCTACCACTAACAGCATCATTGCCAGAGATATTAAAATTGCAAGCGACTTGATCAGCCTTTTCTTCATAGACAGCCTTCATCCCATCATTTTTGACTTAATCCACCGTGATCTCCGCCAGATAATCCATAACCTTTTCCACCAGCAGATACTCTTTGTACGCCTCCAAATCAATTTCAGCCTTGTAGTCTTCCAACTCCATGCCGCTGCTTTGCGCTTCCTCCGCCAGCTGGTCTTCAAACTCCTGATCGGTTATGGCTAATCCTTCCTGCCCGGCTATTGCGGCAAGCATCATATATCTCTGCGCCATCAGCGCCGCCTGGCTCCTCAGGGTTTCCTCATATTCTTCCGCAGTCCCGCCGTATACATTGGACACATAGGTTCCCACATCCGCCCCGTACATCTGCGCATAAAAAGTGATGTTGGAAAGAAGCGTCTCCTTCATGCGGTCTACCATTCCATCCGGTGCCTCCTCATAGTCGCTGTTTCTTTCCAGCTCCTCCACAATGGCATTTTTCTTGTCCTCCAAGTACTGCTGGGTCTTGCTTGTTGTCAGATTAAGCCGGAAATACTCCTGAAGGTCTTCCACGGTGGAGCAGTCCTCCAAACCAAGCCCGGCCACAAACTCATCGTTTAACTCCGCCGGTTCCTGAATGCTGAGCCCGTTTAACGTAACCGTAAACACAACCGCCTTTCCCGCCAAATCCGGATTATTCGTATAAGGATCTGGAAAAGAAAGGTCTAAATCCTTCGTCTCTCCGATCTCCATTCCCACTACGCCGTCTTCAAAGCCTTCAATAAATCCGCCGCCTCCTAAAGTCAGATTATATCCTTCGGCGGTTCCGCCCTCAAACGCCACCCCGTCAAGCTTTCCCTCGAAATCAATGTCCGCCACGTCTCCAAGCTGCGCCGCCCTGCCCGTTACCGGCGTGGTAATGGGTCTGGACTGCAATAAATATTGAACCGAACGATCCACCTCTTCATCGGTCACCTCAGGCTTCTCCACAGAAATCTCCACGTTCTTGTAATCTGCCAGCTTCACATAATCCGATGCGTCAAAGTCCTTTAAATACACCAGATTACTTGTATCCTTCTTTCCGCATGCCGTAACTGCCAGCATCATAACCGCCAAAAGCAATGCGGTGGTCCATTTCTTTTTCATTTCCTTCTCCTTATCTTTCCTGTCCGTCAAAAACGTCAGGACACCTCTCTTTTATACCATAAATCCGCCTAAAACAAAAGCCTAAAACCATTAATTTCATGAATATTTCACAGATTGCTCCCCAAAAGCCCGATATTCCGCTTACAGAAGCGGCGACAAGAGCCTGCTGACCTGCTCCTTGAACCGCACCAGAAGGTTTCTTCCCAGATACATATTCTTGGTAATCTGCTTGGACTTCTTTAAATCCTCCCGAAAATACTCCGTCATCTCCTTCGCCTTATCCTCGTCATAAAGAATTGCATTGACTTCAAAGTTTAATGCGAAACTCCGGATATCCATGTTTGCCGTCCCATAGCTGAGAACCATCTCATCCACGACAATTCCCTTGGCATGTAAAAAACCGTCCATATAGAGAAAGCAGTTGGCTCCAAGCAGAACCAGCTCCCCCACATAAGAGTATGTCGCCCAATAGACAAACGGGTGATCCGGCTTGCAGGGGATCATGATATTTACCTCCACGCCGGAATGCACCGCGATCACCAGCGCGGACATGATCGCCTCGTCCGGGATAAAGTAAGGAGTTTGAATATAAATACTGCGCTTTGCCTTGTGGATCAGGCGCAGGTAAGTGTTCCGGATGCTCTGCTCTAAAGAGTCCGGACCGCTGGTTACAATCTGAACCGGACAGCCTCCCTTTGACATCTTTTCCGGTGCAGTCAAATACCTGTCGAATGCGATAGTACTGTTCCTTGCTGCAAAATTCCAGTCCAAAATGAAACGCACTTGAAGCGCATCCACGGCGGAACCGGTAATCCGCATATGGGTATCGCGCCAGTATCCAAATTTCGGATCCAGACCTACATATTCTCTGGCAATATTAAAACCGCCTACATAGCCGGTCTTTCCATCTATCACGACAATCTTTCTGTGATTCCGGTAGTTGATACGGAGATGAAGCTGTCCGAGAGCCGCCGGAAAAAACTCTGCCACTTGGATTCCCATTCCCCGGAGCCGTTTCCAGACACTGCCCTTTACAAACCTGCCTCCCATGCCGTCAAACAAAATCCGGACTTCGACGCCTTCCTTTACCTTCTGCTCAAGAACTTCCAGAATCGCCCGAAACACCTCGTCATCCTTGATAATATAATACTGGATGTGAATGGACTTTTCCGCCCTTTTCAGATCCTCTGCCAGCGCCCCGAACTTGGCGCGCCCATCCACAAAAAACTGCACCTCATTGTCATCGGTCAGGATGGCGTTGGAAGCGTGGAGGTGGTACATTACCAAATCCCCATAATCCTTCATCTCCGGATAAGAGACGGAAAGCTCCTGATTCCGGATGCTGGTCTCCTGATGCCGGATGGCATCGCTTAGTTTATCTTCAATTTCCTTGGTCCGGAACATCTTCTGCTTATGCATATCCGTCCCAATCAGCAGATAAAAAATAAAGCCCGCCACCGGTATAAAATACAAAATAAGCAGCCACGCCCAGACGGACTTAGGCTCCTTCCGCTGAAAAAACACTATGATCACGGCAAGTATCAGATTGATGATCATCAGATGACTGAATACAAAGTCAAACCCAGTCTGCACATTCTGCCAAACAATATCCATGTCTTTAATCCTTCCCTCCGGCACGCGCCCCGCGCAAACCTTCTGCTGTCATGAATTATATACCAATCCGGCGCGCAATTCAATGAAACTACTTGCCTAATTTCTTAAAGAATGCTAAAATATTTGTTGCATCGCCGTTGTCCGAACAAAACTATGACACACGGCAGGGAGGTTTGTTTTGAGCAAAGTTGCAATCGTTTTATTAGTGATTCTGGCAATTCTTATCGTTGCCCTTATTGTTTTATATTTTCTTGGAAAGAAAGCGCAGAAGCGTCAGAATGAGCAGCAGGCACAGATTGACGCCATGAAACAGACGGTGTCCATGCTGATCATCGACAAAAAGCGCATGAAGCTAAAAGACTCCGGTCTTCCCCAGGCGGTGCTTGACCAGACCCCCAAACTGCTCAGAGGCTCCAAGCTTCCCATTGTGAAAGCCAAAGTAGGACCTCAGATTATGTCTCTGGTCTGTGAAGAGAAAATTTTTGATTCCGTTCCCGTCAAAAAGGAAGTAAAGGCTGTTGTAAGCGGTATCTACATCACCGACGTAAAAGGGCTTCACGGCAAGCCCATTGTTGCACCGCCCAAGAAAAAGGGATTTTTCAAGAGAACTTTAGAAAAAGCGCAGGAAAAGGCAGGGGCTAAGCCCGTTAAGTAGGCATGCACACCTGCATATGCGCATCCGCTGTGTGTTTCCTTCGCCACGTAAATATAGCAGACAGTAAACAACATAATATCCGGGTTTCGATTCCCGCGGGCAGCGAGTCAAGTGTCCTGCTTAAAGCCAGCTAAGGCCGGTTTAAGCATTTGACGGCTGCCGCGGGGCGCAAAGCCCGGATTTTTTATAGTAACTGCACGCTTTCTTCTCTGGGACAAATCTTCATATCAATTTTGCAGTCCGCCAGATATTGATAATTGGCTTCTAAGGTGTAGGCAACCTGCACCCGGATCTGATTCTCCAATTCCTCCACCAGCACAGACTCCGTATCAATCCCAATCAGAATATTACCGAAGGGTGTCGCATAGCTGGTCATGTTCTTTTGGTTTTCCTCAAACACCATATGTACATTGATCAGACCCCTTTTCGTCACTTCCAGACAGGAATCGTGAAATTTGAGCATGTTCTTCGTGACGTCGTCAAACCCTTCCGTCACCTCGTCATACAAAACATAATGGCTTCCGTTTTTCTTATAATAATCTGCCGCTGTAATCGTCTCCAGCTCTTGACCGCCGTCTGCATTTTCAAACTGCAGTCCCTTTAGAGACATTAAAACCTCTTTTGTCATCACACACTTCCTAGTATTCTTCAATATTAATTACTTTTGCCGATAAAATCCCATATTTAATGATCGAGTTGGCAAAGCCCTTAAATTTTTCCGCCGCATCACTGACAAAAAACCGGTAACAGTTGTCGCCCAGCTTTGTCTCCTCCTCGTTTAATAAGTCCTGCCGTTTCAGCATTTCTTTTAATTCCCGCGCCGTCTCGTAGGCGGGATTCACAAGGGTCACGCTGTCTCCCATCACCTTTCCCACCGTAGAGCGGATCAGCGGATAGTGCGTACAGCCCAAGATCAAAGTGTCAATTCCAATATCAATCAGTTCTGTCAGGTATCTCTTGGCAATCTCATCCGTAACCGGATCCTGCCATAAGCCCTCCTCCACCAAGGGGACAAAAAGCGGGCACGCCTTTCCGATGACCTCCGCCTTAAGATCAATCTCTTTTATGTAACGGGAGTAGATACCGCTCCTGATAGTGCCCTCCGTGCCGATAACCCCTATCTTGCCGTTGCGGGTTGCCTCCGCCGCTGTGAGGGCTCCCGGCTTTACCACTCCAATCATAGGCAGATCCGTTTCCGCCTCAATTTCCTCTAGCGCGTAGGCGCTTGCCGTGTTGCACGCCACCACAATTGCCTTCACTTCCTGGGTCTGCAAAAACCGCACAATCTGCCTGGAAAATCTTGTTACCGTTTCCTTCGATTTACTTCCATAGGGCACCCGTGCCGTATCGCCGAAATAGACGATTTTTTCTCTGGGCATCTGACGCATAATTTCCCTTGCCACCGTCAAGCCTCCCAGCCCCGAATCAAACACCCCTATCGGTGCATTTCTGTCGCTCATAACCTGATTCCTTCTCCGCTTTGTCCACTTACTCTGTCATTTTCTTTTGATATAAATATTCCGCGATGCGGCTTTTTATACAATAATTTCCGCTCCTGATTCCCGTACTTCCCAGCTTCTTCCCGATTTCAGAAGATGTATCCGCCATTCTTTTAGATGTTTCCGCTTCCTGCGCGCCGTCCCCTGTCTTCTGCGTATCGGCTTCCGCCTTCCGCGCGCTGTCCTCTACCTTCTGCATATCGGTTTCCGCCTCCTGCGCACTGTTCCCTGTCTTCTGCATATCAGCTTCCGCCTCCTGCGCACTGTTCCCTGTCTTCTGCATATCGGCTTCCGCTTCCTGCGCACTGTTCCCTGTCTTCTGCGTATCGGCTTCCGCTTCCTGCGCGCAGGTCTCCGGCACCATGGAAAGCTCCGGGTAAATAAAGCCCCACCAGAGAGCCGTTGCCACAAATATAATTACTGCCTCATAAATTCTTCTCATACCGCTCTTATCCCTTCTTTCTGATAAGAGTGTTTCCCTTTTATGAGTGTTTATTCAATCTGCTTTCGTTTTCCAGCCTGATTTGATGGATAATGGATTTCTCCTGATTGTCAATGTGGAGCTTCGCCGCACGCGACGCCCGCTCCTTGTCTCTGGCTGCAATGCTCTCATAAATTTCCCTGTGCTCCGCCACCAGATTGTCATGTTCGCTCTCTTCACTGATATACATAAAGCGGTATCGGTACATCTGCTCAGATAAATTGCTCAAAAGCTGGCGCAGACGCAGATTTCCCGTTGCTTCCACAATAATGTCATGGAGCGCCACATCCGCCTGCGCAATCACCGCCGCATCCTTGCCCTCAGCCGCCTTTTCAAATTCCAGGCACGCCTCCAAAAGCCGTCCGGTATCCTCCTTGGAAATTCGGTCACAGGCAAGCTCCACACTTAAAGCGTCAAGCGCCCGGCGCACCTCAAGCACATCTTTTAAGTTCTTTTCCGTAATTCTTGCCACCTCAGCTCCCCTTCTGGGAATCATGATGACCAGCCCTTCCAGCTCCAGCTTCCGTATCGCTTCGCGGATGGGCGTCCTGCTGACTCCCAGGCGGTTCGCCAGGTGCACCTCCATCAATCGCTCCCCGGGCTTTAGCTGGCCTGTCAGAATCGCCTTTCTCAGAGTGTTAAACACCACATCCCGAAGAGGCAGAAACTCATCCATCTCAATCTGTAACTTTTCTTCCATTTCTGACCTCCTTTCGGCTAACCGCAATCTCCATGATAAAATCTGGTAACAAAGACTTGTCCGGCAAGCCCCTGCTCCCTGATTCTGTCCGCCGCCTGCCGCGCGGCTTCCTTTTCCGTAAAAACTCCAAAGACCGTGGGACCGCTTCCGCTCATAAGCGCATTTACCGCCCCATCCGCCTTCATCTGCTCCTTAATCCTCTCAATTACCGGATATTCCCGGATTGTCACCGTCTCTAGGACATTTTCCATCCGCTCCGTAATTCCGCTAAGACTGCCGGACTTAATCGCCCCGATCATCCCGTCAATATCCGGATGCCTCTTCAGCCTGTCCACATGAAGATTTTCGTACACAAATTTGGTGGACACGCTAATCTCCGGCTTTGCCGCCACAAGAACACACTCCGGCGGCGCGGGAAGCGGTGTCAAAAGCTCCCCAATCCCTTCCGAAAGCGCCGTCCCTCCCATGATACAGTAGGGCACGTCCGCGCCAATCCTTACCCCCAGCCTCTTCATCTCCTCAAGATCCATGCAGAGACCAAACAATTCATTAAGCCCGTGAAATACCGCCGCCGCATCCGTGCTGCCTCCCGCCATTCCCGCGGCAATCGGAATATTTTTTTCAAGGGTAATCTTGATGCCTTTATCAATCTTTTTTTCCTTTAGAATCAGCTCCGCCGCCCGGTAAATCAAATTCTCTTTCCCTGCCGGAACCGCCTCATCTCCCACCAGAAGTTCTATTCCCGGTTCCCTGCCTGCCGTAAAGGTCAGTCTATCCCAGATGTCCACCGTCTGCATGATCATTTTGACTTCATGATAGCCGTCCTCACGCCTCCGGATCACATCAAGCCCTAAGTTAATCTTGGCATATGCTTTTCTCTCCACAAAATCCTTCATCTCGTCCTGTCCTTCTCTTTCCAGCCGTGCTGAGTGTATACATTATACAAAAGATTGTACTTAATTATATACATGACGGGGATTGTTCGTCAAGGTTTATCCTTGTCATGACTGAAACCCATATTTACATGCCTGCCACAAAAAAATACTTGCAGAGATTAAACCCTGCAAGTATTCTATCCTATGCCGATAACTGCTGATCAGGCAGTCACAAACCACATGCTTAGTATTGAAATATTAGACTGCTGATTAGCATTATAATCATTAACTGGTTTTAATTCTAAATTATAACCGCCATGCGGTTATTTGTCACTGACACGCTAATGCATTTAGCTGGTTTACTCAGACGGCGTTTCTGAAGGTGCTGCTGATGCAGAAGGCTTCGGTGACACCGCAGGATTCGCAGACGGCGTTGCGCTTGAAGAACTGCTTCCTGAAGAACTGCTTCCCGAAGAACTGCTTGAGGAACTACTGCTCGAAGAACTGCTTGAGGAATTGCTACCAGCCTCATTTGCCACTGCTGCCTGTGCTGCAGCCGCTTCCTTTGCTTTCTCTTCTGCAATGATTTCTTCCATTACTTTCACAAAAGATTTCACTGTTGCGTCTACAGAAGATATTGACATTTCGAATGTGTCCGCAGAAACTGCCTTACCGTCTGCGTTTTCTATTTCTCCCGCCTTATTAACCTTATAAGCGGTTACCTCTGTAAGGGAAGCCAGGTCAATCGACTCTGCTCCTGCAGCATAAGAATCTTCAATCTGCTTCTTAACTGCTTCACCTGACTCCTTTGTTACATCCTTAACAATAATAGAGTCTTCTTCCAACGCCATTCTCGTCTTCTGACCTGCTGGAACTTGAACAGAACCCACGTTCTTAATAACCACGCCATCCATCATAACATCAACTCTTCCGGCAGATCCTATGCTGGAAATATCGATACTTCCATCTTCATAAATCAATACAAGAGCTGTTCCAAATACATAAACACTATGGCTCTCCTCATCCTGCGTCATAACCACTTCCGATGGTGCCTCAGCAGGCGGTGCGGCGAAAGCTACCATGCAGGCACCTATTCCCAAGACTCCTGCCAATGCCAATGCAAAAATTTTTTTCATTACTCTGTCCTCCTGTTTCTTAATTTTCTGAGTGTGGTTTTAATAACTTTCTTAACTAAATATATGTTAAGTGCTATTATTATACTTATATCTAAAAAGGTAATCAATAAGTTTTCTTTTATTTTTTTAATTTTCTTCGGAAAGTAGAGTAAAATATTGGTAAATTTTCATGATACATAAGTTACTATAAACATTTTTATAACCTTTTTTAAATCAAATCAAAAAAATCTCAATTTTTTTCTTCCCACCCCTAAATTATTTCCCTCATCTGACCGATACCTATATTACAAATATAACCAAGGAGGGTGAATCATGAGCGTAAACGGAGTTACAGGTGCCAGCGATGCCTACAGCGCATATGCTGTACAGCCGAAGACCACTGAGGCTAAGACTGAAGCCGCAGCAACCGAAAAAGAAAAAACTGAATCTGCAGGTGCAGTGTACGAGCCGTCCAAGGAGGCTAAAACTGCTGCCAGCAAAAAGACCTATAAGACCGATGCCAATCTGGTAGCTAAGCTGAAAGCGGACGCAGAAGCAAGAACCGCACAGCTTCAGAGCCTTGTAGAAAAGATGCTGACCAAGCAGGGAGAGACCTATGGAAAGGCAAACGACATTTGGAGTATTTTATCCAGCGGTAATTTTACTGTTGATGCCGCTACCAAAGCACAGGCACAGGCTGATATTGCAGAAGATGGATATTGGGGCGTATCTCAAACCTCACAGCGTATTCTGGATTTTGCTACCGCTTTAACCGGCGGTGATCCCGATAAGATCGAGGAGATGCGTGCCGCATTCCAGAAAGGCTTTAAGCAGGCTGAAAAGACTTGGGGCGGAAGTCTTCCCGATATTTCTCAGCGTACTTATGATGCTGTTATGAAAGGCTTTGACGATCTGGCAAAAGAAGCCGGAATTATGGAATAATTCCATATCATTCAATGAAATGTAACTCAAAAGAAGAGTGTCGCCGACACTCTTCTTTTTTGTCACATCCCTTTTACAATTAAAATCTTATCCCCGGCTTTTACTTCATCTCCGGAAAGATTATTGGTCTGCCGGATTAACGATACCGGCACGTAGTACCGCTTTCCGATGTCCCAGAGGCTTTCTCCCTCTCTGACCATATATACAGCGATTCCGGGCAGTCCCGCCATCTTTTCCATATCGGGTTCGCTCACGATAATCTGCTCGACAATCTTTTCCTGCCACTGCTTATAAATATTGGAGCGGAAATAAAGAACACATTTCACATCCACCTCCCGATTGTCAATAACAGCAACCGTCACCTGATCCACGCAGGCGCTTATCGGATAAATGCAGTTGTCGAGATCCCCTTCCGTCTCCAGCAGGTACTCGAATGGAATGCTTCCCCGTATCACCCCGTATTTGTCGCCTTCGCTGCTGCACTCAAAGAATATCTGCAGATCCACTGTCCCGGTGATTGCAATTCCGCCCTCCACCGCATTTTTCTCACTAATCTGCAGACTGCCTGCCGTGTGAAGAATTTTATGAATCATGCTGTTTTCTTCCTGAGCTTTAAAATGGCCGGATATCTTGGCTTTTCCGTTGCACTTTGCCTGCAGTCTTCTAAAATCCGCATTTTTTTCCTGAACAGAAACCTCCTTTACCACGCCGTAGACATCGGAAAGAAGGTCAACGCTGTCCTCCTCATAAATACAGATGTCCAAATCCAGACACTGCTCAAAGGTAATCACTCGGTCTTCCCCGTCAAAATCAGGGCGCACCTCGACTTCCCTGCTCTCCGCCCTAAGACGGATTTCCGGAATCATTCCTTCCCTGCACCCCGGGCATTCCAGACTTCCCGCAAAGGGCAGCGTCGTTTCATAATGACAGATTTCCTCGTCCTCCCCTTCTCCCCGATACAGGAAAAAGGCGTGGAGTTCTCCCTGCAATGCAATTTTATCATCCAGCACCTTAAACTCCACCGTCCCCGGTACGATTTCCGACCAGATCATGGCTGTAATATTGGGAAAGCTCCCCGGAATTTCTACCTCTTCTTTAATACGGAAAATATCTTTCTTTTTCACCATCATAGCGGCTACATTCAGTGTCTTTTTCCGAAATTCCACCGGCTCCTCGCTGTGAAGATCCACCGCGGTCTCTTCATCGCGGACCTCCTCGCAGCTGAGGGAAAGTCCAATTAAAGACTGTACGCTGATCTTACGGGAGTTAATCAAACCAATGCTCAAATCCTCAATCTCCCAGTCTACATTAACCCCGTCCCCATTCCGGACTCCTTCCATGAACACCATTTCTTCAAAAGGAATCTCCCCTTCCATACAGGCAATATTGTTTCTCTCTCCCGCGCCATTTTCCTT
The DNA here is from genome assembly GCA_023663945.1 of Lachnospiraceae bacterium. Classification (GTDB taxonomy): domain Bacteria; phylum Bacillota; class Clostridia; order Lachnospirales; family Lachnospiraceae; genus Suilimivivens. Next base: position 41,930 of record JAMPGL010000003.1, read on the forward strand.
TTCCGCCAGATAGAGAACGGAAAATTCCAGTTTCCCCTTTACGGTCACGTGATCATCCGTCACCTTTACCTCGTCAACTGTCATATTCCCTCTATCCAAAATCAGCTTTGCCGCATCCGGTCTGGAATCTGATATGATCACATCATCTTCCAGCGTCATCTGAGTAAATGCTTTGCATTTCACACAGTCCATATGTATATTCCGCTTGATCAGTTCCATGAAAATACCTCCCTGCGTGTACTTATTGTAAATGTATGCCGCGGGGAGGTAAAATATGAAACTTTGCTGTTCATGCAAAATTTTTGATCCGCTTAAAACATCCGGACAGATGCTTATTTATAGTTAACGACATTAATAATTGCCATTTCGGTCTTGTAAAAGCTTGCACATACGGCTTTTGCAAGAGCCGGAATGAGCAATTAGTTATGTCGTTTACTATAACATGATCGCTCATTTCAATTTTGGCTCTAATTAATGATTTGTTCTTCAAATTCCTTAACGCTTTCTGCACGCGCCGCCAGCTTAAGCCAACGTCCCAGTAAAGACAAGTCTTTTTGTGAAGAAACATAATCTATTAATTTATCCGAAACTTCTCCGCAGTCCTTTAAAAGTTCGAGGATATTCTCAATATTCGCTTCAATTCTGCCTTCATTTTTACCTTCATTTCTGCCTTCTTCTCTGCCCTTTGCGATACAATCCGCCTCAAATTCATCCATTGCCCTGCACATAATCCTGCTCCCTTCCTTTTTTTGTCTTTTCTCCTGCACCAGCTTTTTCATTCCCTTTGAGTGGGTCAGATTGCTAAGCAGATGCCAGCTCTCGTCGTCCATGCCGATACACTTTTCGTCATTCCTTAGATACTCGATAAATTCTTCCTTGCAGTTCCGCTTCTGGTAAAGCTCCAGAAGCGGTCTTAACTCTGTTTTGAAATATTCAAAATGCTTAAAATCCGTCAGGTTAAGAAAATGTAACGGATATTCCGGAATCATTTCCCGAAGTTCCTTCCCCAGAGGGGATTCATTTTTCCCGAAATCCATCATTTCCCGAAGGCTCTTTGGACCATCCCACTCTTCCTCACCCCAGTAGATGAGCAGGGTGATAACCGGATACAGCTTATCGGTTTTACGCATCATATACATCCATTCCCCATCATTCTGATAAACCTTCTCTCCCCTGCCTGCGCGGTACGCCTTGTCGTTTCTTGCATTTTTGCGCATGATTTTCCGGAGCTGTCCGTCGTATTCAAGAGCTTCTTGAATCATAATGCGGACAGGCATGCTGTAATCAATATTTTCTTGATTTTCCACCGTATAAACGGCAAAGCACTGCCCACTGCCGCCCTGCATCATGACCAAGTCGCAGGTTCGTTCCAAAACTTTACCGTCAAATGCTTTTGTCAAAACTGGATTGAATATCTGTAGTTCCTCCGGCTTAAGCATCTGCTGTCCGTGAAAAACACTGCCGTTCCACAAGTCTGCGTATCTTCTGGCATCTTCCAAATAAGTTTTTAGTTTCACGTCTTCTTTTCCCATAGTACCTCCCTCGCAGAAGGTACGCGCGTCTGCACGAAACCTCTGCTTTATTTGTGATTTGTTTCTTGAAGTAAAAGCATGATTTCGTCTGACGCCCTTCAGGCTGACAACGCCGTTTCGTTTAAACGACAAGAATCGTTATAGAATATTGAAATTTCTGCTTTGAAAGGAGTATAACACGGAAAAGTGTGCTTGTCATGTGGAAATTTTAATTCAGAAAATCCTAGATAAAAAAGTGCACAATACAAGATATGGTGTTGAAATTTGACTTTTCTTTTGCTTAATACTTGATTTTGTGGTTGGGAAGGAATTTACTTCTTAATGTGGGTATAAAATTCTAATAGTTAGGCAGTTGAATTTAAAGGGGGATTATAAATGCCAGATGAGAGAATAGAGTTAAATTTCGGTTTAATGTGGTAAAGGGTGGTTGGAGGACGGACGCTTGTATGGAGATTTATTTCTACGTCGCCACGCTCTCGCTCACTAAAAAGCACAGCAGTACTTGGTTCGAAAATACCTCACCAAGTACTGGTGCTTTTTAATGGGCTCCTTTAGAAATAAATCTCCATACAAGCTGTCAGTGGTCAACGTATCTTTACCAATTGGCACTTTTGCTACAGTTGAATGATTTACTGTACTGGCAGTGCTGCGTTGTGAGGTGGTTAACGGTAATTTATCGGAAAATCATCATACAATGAGGTACTGCCAAAACAGTAAATCCTCTTTCACCATAGTCAGGCTGCCAGTTTGATATTGCGTCTTCGGAAACCAAACTCGTATCAAGAATAACTTCTAAAGGAGCCCATTAAAAAGCGCCAGTACTTGGTGAGGTATTTTCGAACCTAGTACTGCTGCGCTTTTTAGTGAACGAGAGTGGGGCGACGTAGAAGTTATTCTTGATACGAGTGGTCGTTTTGATAATGCGCCTAATCAAACTAAACCGAAATTTAACATAGTTACTTATTATTTCGCAATGCTAACCCAAGGTCATTTCATCCATCACCAGAAAAGCGGAAACTCCCCATTACCTTATCCAGAAACAGTTTAACCCCCTTACAGATCCATCCTCATATAAATTGACGTTTCCACCGGACTGTCATTATAACTTTCTATCTCATAAAAACCAAATCTCTTATACATGCCTATGGCGCTTTCCAAAAACGGCAGTGTATCCAAAAGCATATGAGAATACCCTATTTCTCTGGCGTCCTCGATAATCCTCTGAACCAGTATTCTGCCGATATGCCGTCCTCGGAATTTCGGTCGTACATACAAACGCTTCATTTCGCAGTTTTCTTCATCGATTTTTCTTAATCCAATGCATCCGGCAGGCTCGTCATCGCAGTAAGCCAAATACAGCCTTCCATAAGGAAGTCCATACTTTGTCTCCAAATGCTTCAATTCTTCACTATAGTTCTGCAATTCCAAATAATTTTGAAAAGTGCTGTCGCCCTCAACCAGCATCTTTGTGTACTCCGTAAACAAAGCCTCAATCTCCCGGACATGAGCGCAGCCGGATTCTATCTTTATTTTCATCTCAATCCTCTTTCTCTTTTGGCTGATTCGGGCTGTCTGTAGCCAAATACCTAAACCAGCTTTAGCTGGTTCTAAGCAAGCTGTGAGGTATTTGACCCTCGCGGCAGTCGTCAAATGTCTAAACCAGCCTTAGCTGGTTTTAAGCATGGCACTTGACTCGTTGCTCGCGGGAATAAGCATCTGCGCCCTACCGCACCCCGCCGATTAACTCCCTGACATCTTCCACTCCATACTGCCTCATATAAGCCTCAATCCCTTCCGCAATCTCCACTGTCGCATAAGGATTCACAAAATTCATTGCCCCAACTGCAACCGCGCTGGCGCCTGCCAGCAGAAATTCAACGGCATCCTCCGCCGTGGCAATGCCTCCCATTCCGATTACGGGAATCTTAACCGCCTGCGCAGTCTGATATACCATGCGCACAGCCACCGGCTTAATTGCTGGTCCGGAAAGCCCGCCCGTCTTGTTTGCGAGGGCAAAAGTCCGCCTATGGACATCAATCTTCATCCCCGTCAGGGTGTTAATCAGAGATACCGCATCCGCCCCTGCCGCTTCCGCCGCTTTCGCCATCTCCGCAATATCCGTCACATTGGGACTGAGCTTCATAATAATCGGCTGCTTCGCCGCTTTTTTGATTCTGGATGTAATGTCGTATAAACAGTCCGCCTTTTGCCCGAAAGCAATTGCCCCTTCCTTTACATTGGGACAGGAAACATTAATTTCCAGCATATCTACGGAGGCATCCCCCAGCCTTTCCACCACTTCCAGATAGTCCTCCACGCTCTTTCCGCATACGTTTACAATCTTTACGGTGTCAAACTGCTCTAAAAAGGGCAGATCCCGTTCAAGAAACACTTCGATTCCCGGATTCTGCAGACCGATGGCGTTCAACATTCCCCCATAGGTTTCCGCCACTCTGGGCGTGGGATTTCCCTCCCACGGAACATTTGCAACCCCCTTGGTCACCACTCCCCCAAGCCGGTTCAAGTCCACAAAATCACTGTATTCCATTCCGGAGCCAAAAGTTCCCGACGCAGTCAGAACCGGGTTTTTAAACTCGATGCCTGCAATTGTCACTTTCGTATTTACCACTTTCGTATTCATCAGATTTCCACCTCCTGCGCGTCAAAAACCGGACCGTCGGTACAAATTCTTGCATTATTTACGTGGGAATGACGGTCTTTTTGGGTAGTCCTGCACACGCACCCAAGACATGCCCCCACTCCGCATGCCATCCGCTCTTCCAGAGAAATGTAGGCTTTTGCTCCTTCCTGCCGGGCATAATCCTTAATTGCCCGAAGCATAGGCATGGGACCGCACGCCATCAGCACCTCCGGCTTAAGCTTTTTCTGCCTGAGCACATCCATCACATTTCCCTTTACGCCCGCGCTGCCATCCTCAGTGGCGGTCAAAACCTTCTCTCCATATCTTTCAAGGTCTTCCATGAGGAAAAGATGGTTATCCCGATAACCGACAATGATAATCGGAAGGGTATCCTGCTCTTTCAGCTCCTTTGCCAGTTCCAGCATCGGTGGGATTCCGATTCCGCCTCCCAAAAGGAACACCCGCTTATTTCTACATTCTTCTACCGGAAATCCGTTTCCCAAAACTCCAAGCACTTCCACCCTTTGTCCCATCTGCCAGCCGGAAAATTCCCGAGTTCCCTCTCCCGCTATCCGGTACACCAGACGGATGGCTCCTTTCTGCCTGTCCACCTGACAAATACTGATAGGCCTTGGCAGTAAATGAGACCGGTCTGCCGGATAAATCCCCAAAAACTGCCCTGCTCGCGCCTCCTTTGCAAGCTCCGTCTCAATCCACAAATCATAAACCGCCGGTGCAATCATCTGCTGGGAAAGCACCGCCGCCTGCACCTTCTTTTTCTTACTCATCCTTCTCCTCCTGTCACAATCCCGTAAACCAACAATTTCCTAATCCTGCCTCAATACCTCCAAACAGCAGTTTCCTTTCCTGTTATCATACCTCTAATCGGTGTTTTCCATTTTATAAACAATCTCACCGCCGCAGATCACGGCGTGAACCACTCCGGGCATCTCCTCCCCAAGAAACGGAGAATTGGATGCCTTGGAGACAAATTTTTCTACCTTCCAGCGCTCCTCCGGGGCAAACAAAACCAAATCTGCCGCCGCGCCTTCCCGCATCACGCCGCCCTCTAAACCGTATAGCCTGCAAGGTGCCGTGCTCATCCGGCAGATAAGCTCCGGAAGGGTTAAATATCCCTTTTCCACCAGTTCGCGGATTCCCAGGGACAACGCGGTCTCTAAGCCGATAATCCCGCTGGGCGCCGCAGTGATTTCCCGCTCCTTTTCTGAAATGCTGTGAGGCGCATGATCCGTGGCAATCAGATCAATGGTTCCATCCATAAGCCCCTCTATGACTGCCAGCCTGTCCTCCTCCTCCCGAAGGGGCGGATTCATCTTGGCAAGAGCGCCCTTTTCTATCACCGCCTGCTGGGTGAGGGTAAAATGATGGGGCGTCGCCTCCGCATGAACAAAAATTCCTTTCTTTTTCGCCTGACGTACCAGTTCCACCGCTTCTCTGGTGCTGATATGCTGAATCACAATCTCCGCTCCGGTCTCCTCCGCCAGCTTTAAATCCCGCTCCACCAAGGTATATTCCGCCTCCCGTGGAGAACCGCCGACTCCGTAATGCCGGGAAGCCTCCCCCCTGTGAATGCCGTTGTCTGCAATCAGCTTCGGGTCTTCCTCGTGAAAGCTGATGGGCTTTTTGAGCTTTTTGGCACGAATCATGGCTTCCCGCACCAGCCCCTCGTCAAGGAGCGGAATCCCGTCATCGGTAAATCCCACGGCTCCGGCTTCTGCCAGACTCTCCATATCCGTAAGCTCTTTTCCCTTCATCTGCTTGGAAACATTGGCGCAGGAATGAATATGAATCCCCGTCTTGCTCCCCTTTTCCAGCACATAAGAGAGAACCTCGCGGTTATCCACGCAGGGCTTTGTGTTTGCCATCAGGACAATCTGGGTAAACCCTCCCTTTTTGGCTGCCGCCGCCCCGGTGTCTATATCTTCCTTATAAAGAAATCCGGGGTCGCGGAAGTGCACATGGGTATCCGCCAGCCCCGGAGCCACCATAAGCCCCTTCGCATTCAGCACGGGAATCTCCGGTTCTTCCTGTTCCCAGCCCTCAGTGATTTTGTGGATCCTGCCATCCCGGATCAAAAGACTTCCGGGATAAATCCGGTTCTTCTCCGGGTCAACCAGCATGCCTCCCTTTATAATAAGACTTCCTTTTTCCACGCCAAAACCTTTCCTTTCCATTACCTTATTTCTAAAATTCATTATAATATAAAATTGTGCTCAGAACAATTTTATATTATAATGAATTTATCTATTACTGCCTAAGGAGGAAATTGCTTTGAAATCCATTAAGACAAAAATCACTATCAGCATTCTTTTATGTGCCTTAATCTCTTCTGCATTTGTGGGTCTTTTAAGCATCAGCGATTCCAGAAAGGTATCCAATGAAAATGCCGAACAGATTCTCGCACTTACTGTCGAAAAGAAAAGTATCGAGATTGATTCCATGATTGCTTCCATCGAACAATCTGTCGATACGCTCAGCAGCCTTGCCATGGGAAAACTGGATTTTTCCAAGTTTCCAAACAATGACAAGTACGTATCCGAATACACGGATTCCATTATGGAGGATGTTCTCAAATTCAGCGAGAACACTTCGGGGGCTATCACCTCTTATGTCCGCTATAATCCCGATTTTACCGACCCTGTCTCAGGTATCTTTTATACCAGAAACAATACCTCAGAGGATTTCAGCGCCATCACGCCCACGGATTTCACTATGTACGACAAGACAGACTTAACTCATGTGGGCTGGTATTATATCCCTGTCGAAAACGGTGCTCCCCTCTGGATGGATCCGTATTTAAACGAGAATATCAACGTGTTTATGATCTCCTATGTGGTTCCGCTTTATGTGGACGGCACATCCGTAGGAATTATCGGCATGGATATTGATTTTTCCACTCTCACGGATATGTTAAGTGAAACCGGCGTTTTTCCGTCAGACTGTGCTTTCCTGTATAATTCCAGCGGACAGATTACCGCGCACCCCTCTCTGGATGCCGGTACGGATCTTTCTGCTATAGACGGCATTGAGAGCATCAAAGCGTCCCTGCTTGACCCGGGCGCATCCGGAACTGCACTGCACTACAACAGCGGAGGCGTTCCGAGAACCCTTGTATTTTATTCTCTTTCCAACGGAATGTGCCTTGCTCTCAGCTCTTTAGACTCTGAGATACGCACCAGTGCCAACCAGCTTTCTTTGCAGATATTGATGGCAATTTTTGTCTGCCTCATCCTCTGTGTGGCACTCAGCCTGATTATCAGCCATACTATTGCAAATCCTATCCGTCTGATTACGGATATTATCCGGCAGTCCTCTCAGCTTGATTTCCGCAAGACCGACAACGGCGCACGGCTCGGCAGGCAAAGGGACGAAACCGGCGTTATGGCGTCCGCAGTCAGTGAATTACGGCAGGTTCTCCGGGATATGGTGGGAGATATGGAACAGATTGAAACCGCTATCCTCTCCAACGTAGACCAGCTTGACCATATTATGCAGGAAAACAACGCTGTTTCCGAAGATAATTCCGCAACCACCCAGCAGCTGGCGGCCGGAATGGAAGAGACCACCGCAAGCACTGCGGCAATCGCTGACAACGTAAGCGACATCAAACAGAACGCCTCCGGCATTCTGTCCCTTTCCGTGGAAGGTCAGGACGCTTCCCGGCAGGTTTTGGAGCGGGCAAAGCAATTGCGGGATACAACCACCGCTTCCAGCGACAAGACCATGAATGTATACGAGACTATGAAAACTCAGATTATAGAGGCTGTGGAGCGTTCCAAAGCTGTTGCCAAGATTAATGAGCTTACCGATGATATCCGCCAGATTTCCTCTCAGACAAATCTCCTTGCATTAAACGCCAACATCGAAGCCGCAAGAGCCGGAGAGGCGGGACGGGGATTTGCCGTGGTGGCTACCGAGATTGGCGCACTTGCCAATCAGACCTTCCATACGGTGGACGGCATCAACGAAATCGTAGCCGAGGTCAATCAGGCTGTTTCCGGCATGACGGAATGTATACGCACCATTATGGAATTTTTGGAAAAAACCGTTGTAACCGATTATGCTTCCTTTAAGGAGGTTGGAAATCAATACGAAGAGGATGCCAATTCCTTTACGGCTTCCATGACAAGGATTCACGATGAGGTTACAGAGCTGACCCAGCGGATTAACGAGATTGCCGACACTATCAATAATGTCAGCGACACCATCAGCCAGTCTGCCGAAGGAATCCATCAGATTGCTGAAAAGTCCTCCGATGCAGTTGCCAAGACCATTGAAGGTTATCAGCTCGTCAGTGAGAGTAAAGACAGCGTTGCCCGGTTAAAAGAGATTACGGACCGCTTCCAAGTTTGATCCGCAGGCTGTCCTGACTCGCGGACTGCGAGTCAAGCGGCTGTTTGAAGCTGTTTATTATATGTTTGTAACATATGCTTTTATCAAATGTTTGAATCCCATATATGAGAGAACCGGTCATGTTCTGCATGGCCGGTTCTCATTTTAATTAAACACTACTGGTTTCTCTATAAACTCTGTTTTCAGTACGATATAAGGGGTTGACGGCGCCTTTTTCTTAGCGGCGGCAGGGTCTGCCGGATCCGGTCCTAACAGCGTGGTATCCGCGTAAATGGCGTTTTCCGTCAGATAAAGGGCGTTGACCACAATACTGTATCCTCCGCTTACCTGTTCTCCGTATCCGATGCAGATATACAAAAAGCCGTTGTCCTGATAGGTCACCTTGAAGGGCTGCTCCTTCTTTTCTTCTATCACCGCTTTCAACTCTTCCGGTATGTTCTCATCCGCCAGCACTGTAAACTCCAAATCCTTAATCTTTTCCATGGGATCCTTCTTTTCCCCGCATCCTGCAAGCAGGCTGATTACAAGCAGTCCCAGCGCCCCCATAAGGCATTTCACATATTTTGTTGCACGATTTCTCATTGAATCACCCATAAATTACGTCAGTTCCTTTTTATAATCTATGAGTCCCTCTGAAAAAGAATGCCTTAATTTGCATTCAGTCAATATCGATCACTGCATTTGCTTTCCCAGCGTTACGCTGATTACAGCCTCCTCGTAGCCCTCGTACACCATTCTCATCACCGTAAGCTCTACGGTATCGCCCGCCGCATAATAGCTCAGCTCTTCCTTGAGCTCCGACATGGATCCGATTTCTTCGCCGTTCAGTGCCGTGATGATGTATCCCCTTGCAATCCCGGCACGGTCTGCCGGCCCTCCTTCCACAACGGAGGATACATAAGCGCCCTGAGGTATCCCGTACGACTCAGAATCATCCGCTTTCACATCAAGCCCGGTAATCCCAAGATAGCCCCTCTTATCCTCAGCAACCCTTGCCCTGGTCTCTTTGGACATCAAATTTTCAATGATGGGCTTCACATCGGAAATCGGAATTGCATAGCCCATTCCTTCCACTGCCGAACCGCCGATTTTGTTGGAATTGATGCCGATCACTTCTCCCTGCATGTTTAACAGGGCGCCGCCGGAATTTCCGGGGTTAATCGCCGCATCTGTCTGGATAAAGGTGTTAATTTCCACGTCGGAAGTCATATCCGGCAGTTCTCCATCCGAGGCAGGAATGGCACGGTTTAATGCACTGACAACGCCGGTTGTAACCGACTGCCCGTATCCCAATGCGTTGCCGATGGCAATTGCCGGTTCTCCCACGGTCAGGGAATCGCTGTCCCCTAACTTGGCAACCACGATAGAGTCCATGGTCTCACTGCCAATGTCCGCAAGCTGTACCGCAATCACTGCCAAATCTTTTTCAATATCGACGCCCTTGATCTGCGCCTGCGCCTGCGTCCCGTCAACAAACTGCACGGTCAGTTCCTCCGCCTGGGCTACCACATGCTGGTTGGATACCAGCAGAAGCTCCGTATCGTTCTGTCCTACGATAAACCCGGAACCGGCGCTCCGCGCTTCACTGCTGTACTCCTGCCCAAAAAAGGACATTCTCTCCACATAACGGTTATTGATGGACACCACCGAGGGCATAACCGCCTTTACCACTTCCGTCACATCCGTTACGGCAGCATAAGAGGGCGATGTCTGCGTCTGTGCCAGAGTATCCGGCTTAGTCTCTTCCGTCTCTGCCATTTCCTTTTCAGGAACCAGATCTGCCTGAGGCACTTCCTGAACCTGCTTTGTCTCGCTTTTACCGCTGAGGCGTTCTCCCAAAATATTTCCCGCCGTAGTCACTGCAAAAAATCCCATCCCTGCAAAAATTCCAAAGCAGAGACCGCAGCACAACGCCACTGCTATTTTCTTTCCGGCTCCAAAGCTCTTTTTGGGCTCCGGCGTATTTCTGCCGTAAGTTCCTCCCATAGCGCCCTGTCCGTATGCGCTTCCAAACTGATCTGTGCGCCCGTTTTCATTGCCCGCATGGCTGGTATCATAATGATAAGTGTTGTTTGGATAATTATTCTCGTACATAGCAATTACCTCTTTTCCTTAAAACTTTCTCTCAGCATTGGCGGCAGGCCGCTTCTGCTCTCATCTTTCCTTTTCTTGAAGTATATTGGTTAATTGTGTACAATTTGTGATAAAAATTTGTTTTTTTATTGTTTCCAATAATCCTTATTCATGGAACATGCCGTTACCACCCTCCGGGGCAGTTTTTGATAACGCTTTCCCAGAAAAAATCCGGCGTATTTCCATGCGCTCTGCCAAAAAAGCTTAACAATAAGCCAAGGTCTCCCCTGACGGACCACATAGGCACAGGTCTTTTTGATCAGCCGTATCCCCTCAGATTCCGCAGTGATTCCCCCAAAGATTTCCGGATATTGGGCGTGGGACACCCCCAGGTCAAAGTTCCGGTGAAACTGCTGCAGGCCGCTGTAATTATGGGAATGGATCACCCGCGCATCGGCGGCGTAGGCAATGCTGTATCCCTCATCCAGCACCCGCCTTGCATAAATCATATCCTCATTAAAAATTGTCCGCGTCACAAATCCTCCCAGCAGGTCAAAGACCTCCCTCCGGTACGCCGCGCATACATTCGATGCAAAAAAAGCTTTAATCCCTATCTTGGGAATACTGTCCGCATCCTTTACGTTAGAGGTTTCCGGATAATTAAAGCCCCGGGTGAATGCCTCAAGCATCCCACAGTCTTTATCCGGAAGCTGTCTTCCATAAGAGACGGCAGTCTTTGGGTTCTCAAAGGGAGCCAGCAGGCGGACAATCATCTGTTCATCCTCCGGCAGGCAGTCGTCCGTCAGCATCACAAAATAAGGACTGTCCGAAAAGGATACTCCATAATTTCTGGTATTCCCGTGATCAAATTCGCTTTTGGCAATATGCCGTATCAGCAGATTATCATATTTTTGCAGTAATTCCCGCTCCGGGATTAATTCCTCAAGATATTTCTTTTCCGTGTTGATGATGATAATCCTGTTGATATGCCGCTTCTGTTTATCCAGCATATCCAGTAACTGCAAAAATGTTTTATCCGGCTTATAGACCGGAATGATCACATCCGCCTCCGCCTTATTGATGCCCACTCCTAACCTCCATGATGGCAGACGCCTGGCAGGCTTCCTCGTTAAAAGCCCCTGCGGTTCTGCATCTTTGTAAAAAGGGACCAGCTTCCGTTGGTCCCTTCCTGTCCTGTTTTTCTATCCTGTCCTGTTCTTTTTATTTAATGTACTGACTGGTATCTGACTTAATCTTTTCGCTGTATTCTTTCACCTGTTCAGAAGGTTCATATTCATAATCCTGAAATAGGAATCCGTGAAGCCACTTAACGTTCTCCGTCAGATCCGTAGGCACCACGCAGCTTCCCTTGGCGCCGATATTTCCGGTGGCAAGCATATCCATATCCGGGAATCCTGCCTGGTCTACCACCTCGTACTTGGTGACCTCCGCCAAGAGCTCTAAGATCTCCGAAAGATCCAGAGAGGTATAAATCTCGTTGAACACATTGTCCGCAATCTCATTCAAGGTTGCAGGGGACGCCTTCTTTGCCTTCTCCGCAATGGCAAGCAGAACCGTCCGCTGACGCTGGGTACGCTGGAAGTCATTTCCCACATGACGGATACGGCAGTAAGCGGTTGCCTGCAGACCGTTCAAGTTCTGTTTTCCGGGCGTGGTGACCGGCGTGTAATCGGTTCCTGCATTGGCTGTGAAATGTTCGCCGTCAGTGGTCTTTCCTACCATACTGATCTGATAATTGTTCAGATGCAGAATTTCCGCTTCCGTAACTTCGATCTCCACTCCTCCAAGCGCGTCAATGGTATCCCGGAGTCCTGCAAATCCCACTGTGACAAAATCCGTGATATTCATATCCAGATTCATGTTCAGCATGTTCATTGCCATCTTGGGACCGCCCTTGGCGTAAGCGGAGTTACATTTATTATAAGTATCGTTGCTCAAATTCAGATAACTGTCGCGGTAAACGCTGACCAGTCTGCATTCTCCGCTGTCAAGATTCACGGAAGCAATCATAATGGTATCGCTCCGGGTGTTCTTATCCAGCGCTCCGGTGGTAGAATCCACGCCGAACAGCGCAATATTCCGATACCCCTTCATGGTCGTCTCTATCCGCTCTTCCACCGCAGGATTAATCACAATCTCCTCTTCCGGAATGTCTACTTTTCCAACCTTTTCTGTTTTCAGTACGCCGTAAAGCACCACGACCATAATCAGCAGAACAAAAATCTCTACAACAAAAAGTACGATCTTGCCGCCCTTTTTCTTTTTCTTCTTATGGGGAGCCGCCTTGTGGGGCGCGCCTTTCTTTTGGTGCACTTCTCTTTCCGGTTCGTGTTTCACCGGTTTCTTCTTAACCGGCTTTTTCGATGCTGTTGTCATAAAAACCATCTCTCCCTTTTTGTATATTGAAATCACTTTCGGGCCTTATCCTCTGTGAGTTTGGAAATACTGCGTCCTCTCACAACTAACTATTCTCTCACAAAACAACTATTTAAGCAAGCCCTGCGGAAGTTTTTTAATGTATCCTTAAGATTTGTAAATATGGACTTTAATATGCATTTTTGTTGATGAAACCTTTAAAGAATGTCAGGAACATAATCTTAATGTCCATCGACATGGTCCAGTTTTCAATGTAAAACAAATCAAATTCAATCCTCTTGCGGATGGAGGTATCTCCCCGGTAACCGTTAATCTGCGCCCATCCGGTCAATCCCGGACGCACCTGATGCTTGATCATATAACGGGGAATCTCCTCTTTAAACTTCTCCACAAACTGCGGACGCTCCGGTCTTGGTCCCACCAGCGACATCTCTCCCACCAAAATGTTAAAAAGCTGGGGAAGCTCATCTAAGCTGGTCCGCCGTAAAAATTTGCCAACCTTCGTGACGCGGGGGTCATCCTTCACCGTCCACGCCTGCTCCTCCGCGGAGGGTCTTTGCTGTTCCATAGTACGGAATTTGTACATATGAAAAGGCTTATTGTGAAGCCCTACCCGCTCCTGCTTAAAAATAATCGGTCCCCGGCTGGTAAACCGGATTGCCAGTGCCGCCGCCAGCATAACAGGGGAAGAGACCACAATCCCTAAGGTGGAGCCTACAATATCCACAGCCCTCTTTGCTACCCAGTTTAAAGTGTTGGTCAGGGGCACATACCGGATATTGATTACCGGAAGCCCCATCAGATCCTCCGTATAAGGATGGCTTGGCACAAGAGAATTATAATCAGGAATAAACTTTGTGTGGACGCCGGACTTTTCGCACAAATCCACAATGTTTTCCAGATGGTCGTAATCCTTAAGCGCTAAAGTGATTGCAATCTCATCCAGCTTATTCTCCGGAAGAATATACTTAATATTCTCCACTCTCCCCACCACTTTCACGCCCTTGTAAATCGTTCCGCTGGGAATACGGTCATCCAAAATGCCCCGGATCACATATCCCCATTGGGGATTGGCGTTGATTCTGGAGATATACTCCTCCGCCGCTCTGGAATACCCCACCAGAAGCATATATTTCAGGTTGTAGCCCTTTTTGCGGAAATAAAGAAGCATATTCCGGATCAATGTCCGGCAGATGGTGGCCGCGATCACGTTGATAACAAAAAAGGCACCCATCATAAAACGGGAGAAGTGATTCTGCTTGACCATGTACAAGAATACGATAAAGCCTACGATTCCCACGGTATTGGCTTTTAGAATCCCTTCCAGCTCATACTTCCGTCTGGTGGCGCGCTTCGGAGCATACATATTGAAGAAGTAATACAAAATGATATATTCGGGTATAACAAAATAGAGGTAACTAAAATAGACCCTCGTATCAAGTGCGCCTGCCCCGGGCTCTGTATCTGCAAAGACCGTGCAGAACTTAATATACCATGCAAGCAAGTAGGAGACTGCCACAACCAGGGCATCCACCAACAAGTGCAATCGATTGAAAAGCTTCTGATTGTCCTTTATCATACCTTGCTACCTTCTTGCAAACATTCTACAATATTATTTCCAAAAGTACAACTTTAAATTATTTCAGGAGTCTTAGCAGGTTCGCCCACAACTGCCCCTGTATCCAAAAATAATGCTTCAAATTTCTCCACCGGAAGCGCACTTTGTTTCCCCTGCCCTTCCAAGAGGCGGAGAGTTCGATTCCCTGCGAAATCCCCTCTAAATAAGCGCCTCCCAAGCCCTTTCCGGCAAAAAAGACCACTTTGCACAAATATCCTATTAGGAGAAACGGGAGATTTAAAAGCATCTGCAAAAAGGGCATATTTTTATAAATCAGGTAAACGCTGTTTCCGGCGGAAAGCTTTACCTTAAATTCATTATGCCTAGAACCGCTGACCGCGCTCCCAGCGTGATAAACAACCGCCTCCGGTACATACCTATTAGCATATCCATAAATATTTGCACGATACCCTATGTCAACGTCTTCCAAATAGGCAAAATGATTTACGTCAAAATAACCAATCTGCTCAAAAACGCTCTTCCGGTAAAGCGCGCAGGCGGCACAGGAGGAAAACACTCTGTCCGGTTTCTGCCACAGTTCACCGGACTTTCCTTTTCCTCTGGCAAAAGCCCACCCAAGGGCGCAGTAAAAGTCCCCAGCTCCATCCAGCTTGTCCGGCTCGCGGAGGCTGAAAATCTTTGCAGCCGCCGAAAATGCTTCCGGCGTGCGGTCCAGTTCCTCTGTCAAACGCTCCGCCATCTCTGCATCCACCACCGTATCGTTATTCAGCAGAAGGACATATTCTGTCCGGGCCGCCTGAATGCCTGCATTGACCGCCGCCGAGAATCCGCGGTTCTCATCAAACAAAATAATCTCCGTTTTGGGAAACCGGTCCCAAACCTGATTAATGCTTCCATCCTTCGAAGCATTGTCAACCACGATCACATGCAGCGGTATACTGCTGTTGTAAACGGATTCTAAACAGTTTTCTAAATAATCGATACCATTATAGTTGGGAATCACCACCGTAACACGTGTCATTATTAAACCCTCATTTAATTAATCTTCTCTATCATGTCCGGATCCCACACAATCCGCCAGCCCTTTTGTCTGATCTTTTCGCAGAACCGAAGGCTCAATTCTTGATAATCCGCCTGGTCATTCAGACAGTTTTTCCAGTCAAACCTGCCGTTTCCGGAGTTACGCATATAGCCCAGCCCCAGCATTTCTCCCAGAACCTCTTCCGCCGCCGGGGATGCCTTCATACAGCGGATGTCCACAGCCTCCACCTCCTGCATCAGAGACGCCCGGTGCATATAGCCGCTGTATTCCCTGTGAAGCCCCTGATAAAGCACCTCTCCGTCCTTGGTGCAGGCGCCCCCCACGATTTGATTGGATTTATTTACAATTTTGCCCCCTACAACTGCGGTATCCTGACGGTTGGCAAACAAATCCGGCTGGTAATCCACCCGGTAAAATCCCAGATGGCGGATATGGGACACCTTTCCTCTCCAATTCCGGCTCCGCACAAAATCCTCAACGGCACGCTTTCCTGCATCGTAGGCATACTGCTTGCTGGAAGGATTTTCGGCGGTAGACTGGTCGTGGCAGCGCCAGTGGTACAGCACCTTGGGAATATGGGCGATGGGCAGTTCCCTCTTGACCGTCCTCTGTTTATCCTTCCCAAGCATACTGCTCACAGCCCGAAGCACCAGATCGTAATCCTGCGCACCATCGCATACAGTCCGAAAACACAGCTCCTGCATCAATTGACGCTTCATCACTAGGAAATGACAGATGTAATTATTGGATAAAATTAAATCAAGATTAAATTTCGGTTTTCTATTCACCTCAAAGAATCTGCTTCCGCTTCCGTCGCATTTATCCTCGTCAGAATATAACATCTGTAATTGAATATTCTGCTCTTCCTGTGCATGAATTTCCTTTGCCATCTCGTAAAGCGCATCGGGCGCAAGCAGATCATCATGATCCAAAAGCGCCGCATAATCTCCCGTGGCGTACATCAGCGCCTGATTGGTGTTGGCGGATATTCCGGCGTTCTGCTTCAGCCTGCGGTATTTAATCCGCGGATCCTGATAACTTTTGACGATCTGCTCTACCCCGTCGCTTTCGCTGGCATCCGCAAGGAGCAGTTCAAAATTGTCGTAGGTCTGATCCAAAACCGACTGTAACATAGCGCGCAGATATTCTTCCTTTGTCTCATAGGCGGGAACCAGAATGCTAAATTTAATCCCAAAGCCGGCGCCCTTCTCTTTTTGCGCAAGGAGCTCTTCCGGAGCAGGCGCTTCAAAATGATAATCGTCCGCCTTTTCCGTTTCCACTCTCTCCCTGACGGCGTAGTAAGCCTGCTTGATTCCGTTTTTTTTCAGATAATTCAGTGTTTTTTTGAAATTGCTGATTTTGAAAATTTTTGCCATATCCTATGCCTGCCTTATGTTTTCTGCTATACGGCAAATCGCCCTGATTGCCAGGGCGATTTAAAGTTAAACAACATTCCCGTTATTTGACTACAGGTAAGCTTTCAGGTCTTCCGTAAGCTTCTTCACCTTATCATCCGCATCCTGTAAGCTGCTTCCTTTGACTCCCATATAGAATTTAATCTTCGGCTCCGTGCCGGAAGGACGGGCACAGCACCAGGAATCATTGGTCAAATCAAAATAGAGCACGTTGGACTTCGGAAGCCCGGTAGGTTTCTGCTCTCCGCTCTCCATATCCGTAGTCACATTCCGGTCGTAATCCCGCAGTTCCTTGACAACAAGCTCTCCAAAATTCTTCGGCGGGTTTTCACGGAGCTTATCCATCATCTCCGCAATCTGCTTGGATCCATCGATTCCCTTTAAGGTAATCGCATACTGCGTCTCTTTGAAGTATCCGTATTTCTCGTAAAGCTTTAACATCTGATCCCATACGGTGATGCCGTTCTTCTTGCACCATGCCGCCACCTCGCACAGGCACATTACCGCAACTACGGCATCTTTGTCCCTTGCATGGGTTCCCGCCAGACATCCGTAACTCTCTTCCAGACCGAATACATAGTTGTTTGAGCCTGTCTGCTCAAAAAGCTTAATCTGTTCTCCGATATATTTAAATCCGGTCAGCACTTCAATAAACTTCACGTCATAATCTTCGCAGATAGCCTTTGCCATATTCGTGGTAACAATGGTGGTCACCAGTGCCGGATTTTCGGGCATGGTCTTTGTCGCGGCTCTCTCCCTCAAAATATACTCCGCAATCAGCATACCGGACATATTTCCCGTAAAGGGCACGTATTCCCCGGTCTTGGAATCCAGTGCATAAATTCCCAATCTGTCTGCATCCGGATCCGTTGCGAGAACAATATCCGCATTCTTTTCCTTTGCAAGCTTAAGCGCCAAGGTAAACGCCTTGGGATCTTCCGGATTGGGGTATTCTAACGTAGTAAAGTCGGGGTCGGGAAGCTCCTGCTCCGGAACCACGTAAACATGCTTAAAGCCCAGCTCGGAAAGGATTCTTCTGACCGGGACATTGCCGGTTCCGTGGAAGGGTGAGTAGACGATGCGGATATCGTCCGCCACTTCCTTAATAATATCCGGATGTATAATCTGCTTTTTCAGCTCTATCATGTAAGCATCGTCGATTTCACTGCCGATTACCTGATAAAGCCCTGCTTTTACCGCCTCATCCTTGTCCATGGTCTTAACCTGATGATAATCGGTAACCTTCTTGACCTCTTCAATAATCTCTTTGTCCTTGGGCGCCGTAACCTGTGCGCCATCTTCCCAATAAGCCTTATATCCGTTATACTCCGGAGGATTGTGGCTTGCGGTGATTACGATGCCGGAAATACAGCCTAATTGGCGGAGCGCAAAGGAAAGCTCCGGCGTAGGGCGGAGAGCGTCAAATACATACGCTTTAATGCCGTTGGCAGCTAAGCAAAGCGCCGCTTCATCCGCAAATTCCGGGGACATCCTTCTGGAATCGTATGCGATTGCCACGCCGCGGTCTTTTCCGCCCTGACTGATAATATAATTCGCAAGACCCTGAGTGGCTTTCCGCACCGTGTAAATGTTCATGCGGTTTGTACCGGCGCCGATCACGCCGCGAAGACCGCCTGTGCCAAATTCCAGTTCCTTATAGAAACGGTCCTCTATTTCCTTTTCATTTCCTTCAATTCCTCGAAGCTCTTCTCTGGTTTTCTCATCAAAGTAAGCGTCTTTAAGCCAAAATTCATACTGCTCTTTGTAGCTCATTTCCATACCTCCTGATCCTGTATATTTTCTGAAATTAATTTTACCACAATCTGCCTATATTTTCAAAGCAAAGTCGCTTCGATCCAGAGAAAAATTCGGATTGTAATACGGATCGCCTGCCGTAAGCTCTTCCTTCCACTTTTCCCGAAATGCGGCGGACTCTCTCTCGTAGCGTTCCGCCTTTTCTCCCTGATCGTCCAGCCCCCTTGATTTGGACTCAAAATGATAAAGCTCCGCAAAGGGCGTAAACACATTTAAATACCCTGCTCTGCGCAGTTTCAAACAAAAGTCCACATCATTCAGGGAGACTGCAAAAGACTCTTCCAGTCCTCCCGCCTGAAGAAACCGCTCTTTTTTCACCAAAAGGCATGCCCCCGTCACCGCGGAAACATTCTGTGCATAGCAGAGTCTTCCCATATAACCCAGATTATCCCGATGCTGACCGTAATGACTATGCCCCGCCGTCCGGTGTGCGCCAAGCGCCAGCACAACGCCCGCGTGCTGTATGGTCTTATCCGCGTAATAAAGCTTTGCTCCTACCGCGCCTACATCCCCGCGCTGAGCGTACATCAGCATTTCCTCTATCCAGTTGACCGTGATCACCTGCGTATCGTTATTTAAGAGAAGCACATATTCTCCCTCCGCATGCTTCACGCCCAGATTATTAACCGCAGAATAATTGAAGTCTCCCTTAAAAGTCACAATCTTCACTTTCGGATTTTCGGACAGCCCTTCATAATAGTCAAAAATACTCTTTTCACTGCTTCCGTTTTCTACAATGATAATCTCGTAGTTCTCATAGGTGGACTTTTCAAAAATGGAATCCACACAGCGTTTCAAATCCTCTGCATGATCCTTGTTCGCTATTATAATAGAAACAAGCGGATTGCCCAAAATTTGGTAGCGGATCTTAAAAATCGTCTCAAAGGCTCTTGTGGAGGTGATTTGAAAATGCTCAAAGCCGTGTCTTCGCAGATGATCCGCCACCGCTCCCTTTGCCGACTCTATGGCGTAGGGCTTTGCCTCAATTCCTGCCGCAGTGCTTCCCGGATGGCTTCTCCAATAATACAAAAGCCTTGGAACGTGAACCACGCACTTGGCGCGGTCCGTGAGCCGGAGAATCATATCATGATCCTGACTTCCGTCAAACCGTGAGCGGAACAATTCCGTCCCATCCAAAAGCTCCCTTGCAAACACGCTGAAATGGCAGATATAGTTATTGGCGCGCAGGTTGTCAATGGCATAGTCCGGCTTAAAATGCATGGTCAGCATCTTGTTAATGTCGCCGCTTTTAAAAGTCGTCTCATCACAGTATATGTAATCTGCTCCTTTTTCATTGATTACCTTGACATATTCATAGAGCGCGCTGGGATGAAGAATGTCATCATGATCGAAAAGACCGATATATTCTCCGGATGCCAGTGTAAGGCACTGGTTGGTGTTGCCCGATATTCCCTCATTCTTTTCCAGCTTTTTGTATACAATCCGGTTCCCGCCGTCCTTCGCCTGATATTCCCGGACAATCCCTGCCACATCCGAATGCGCCTCGTCGGAACCATCCGCCAGACACAGCTCCCAGTTCTCGTAAGTCTGCGCTGTAACCGATTCGATCATCTCCCGCAAAAATTCCTCCGCCGTATTATAGAGCGGAACCAAAATACTAATCTTCACCATGCGGGGAAATTTTTGGGTGCGCTCTTTTGTCGCCTGTTCCGGCGAAGGAAAGCTCTGCGTGCCGTAGCGCGCCATCGCCTGACGTTCAATCTTCTTATATTTAAGCTTTGCAATCACGCCCCGAAGGTTTCCACAATTTTTAAGCCGGGTTCTCTGACGCAGAAAAAAGTGCATCCCCTTCCTAAGAGGCGACGACAATTTCCACAGAGGATTGTTTTTAATCCGGTTCAATTTAAAAGTGAGGTCGTCACACTTAGCTTCCAGGTCTGCAATGCGTCCTGCAAGGTTCGCATTCCGCAAGTGCTCCTTTTCATATGCCTCCCGGTAGTCCATTTCTGCTCCCAGCTCTCTTCCTTCCATAATAACACCCGTTTCCTTTTCGCTAATTTTTCACATCAAGCGTCCAATTGCTCCAATTTATCAGCTTTGTGCGTGAACACCTGTCTGAGGCAAGCATTCCAAACTGATAATTTCCGTTCGGTAATGCGTCCTGCCTAAGTTTCGCCGCAAATCCAGTTAAATCTACATTTAGCTGACCGTCCAAACTGTCTTTTATATCTTTTCGATATCTTTCATCCACAGAAATTTCAAAAATAACGCCATTTTTTTTGTTCTTTAAAAGCAGTTTTTTGGAATAGCATGCGTTATCTGAGCCAATTATGAAGGAATATCCCTGAAAATAGTACCCTTTTTCCTCATTGCAGGAATCATTTTCCTTGCTTAAAGCACTCTTGGAGGCATCCACGCCGTACTTCCATTTATAAATATCCATGGCACATTCCATCCCTACCACCAGACAGGAATCCTCTCTTGCCTGCGCCGAAAGCTTTCCCAGCGGCGCCGCCTCCGACCATGGCATGTCCAGCGTCACCTGATAACGGCATGCGGGTGAGTAATCCGCTTCCAGCATATCCGTGGTAAGGTATGGATGATAAAAAGGGTCTCTTCCATATAACACCTGATGTCTTTCATAGAGCAGATCCTTTTCCCGCTGAAGACGGAGCTGCTTTTCCTCCGATTCTCCATCCTTTCCCCGGCTTAGAGATTCATGATGATAAAGAACCACATCATTTCTTACTATATTATAATATCCCTTCTCGTACAGGGTATAACACAAATCCACATCATTAAAGGCAACCGCCAATTCCTGACAAAATCCTCCTGCCTGCAAAAACACTTCCCGGCGGAGCAGAAGGCATGCCCCGGTCACTGCAAGCATATTGTGAACTCCGCGGTTCATTCCATAATAATGTACATCCTTATCGCTCAAAAACTGCAGCTTATGCGCCGGACCTACCCGGAGATTGGTGATTCCCGCATGTTGAATAATGTCCGAATCTGGATAAAGCAGTTTTGCTCCCACGGCTCCCGCATAGGGGAGCGCCGCCTTTTCCATCATCCGATCCAGCCAGTCCGCCTGTAGAATCTCCATATCGTCATTTAGAAATAATAAGAAATTCCCCTTCGCTTTCTCCGCGCCAAGATTGCACATTCTGGAAAAGTTAAATTCCATGGGCTGATATAGGTAGGTAAATTCTATTTCATTTTTATTGTTCTTTTTGAGATTATCCAGCTCCTTTTCTATTTTCTGACGGTTGTCCTCACTGCTCCCGTTATCCACCACAACTACCTCTGCTGGGCAGGATGTGTGTGTCCGTTCCAAGAAAGAGTGAATACAGCAGAACAGCACCTCCGGATTATCCTTGGAGGGAATGATAATGGAAACCAGCGTCGGCTCTTTCAAAATTGGATTGTCCGCTCCCAGGCCGCGCAAAGATTCCGGAAGCGTCAAATCCTTAATCTGTTCATAGCCCGGCTCCTTACTGTGAAACAAGACCTGACGGATGTGAAATACCGGAAGAGGATTTTCCCCTCCATGGTTTGAAAAGCCTCCGTGAATGCGGATCATGGAAAGCAAAACCTCGTAGAGTCTCAAGCGGATGTCATTAGTAGTCAAATTGTATGCCTTCCATGCCTGTGCCAGCTCTTTTCGTCTCACCGCAATCAGACCGCCAAAATAAAAAGAGGATAAAAAGCGGTCGGGAGACCAGTCCGGCTTAAACCAGGGATTGCTTCTCTCTCCCTGTATCTGTACGTCTTCATCACCATAAATCAGGATTATATTTTCGTTTTGAGAAAAGGTTTTCTCGATCAAAGGCAGGGCAAATTTACTAGCCTCTCCCTCATAAATGGTCAAAATTAAAGTCTCCGTGTTATTATTTTCGAGGACAGATTCCCAATTCTCCTCCAAAAATTTCAAGGAAATGACCAAAACACTCCCCTTTTTACCCCTTTCGACAGCCTCAAATCCCTGTGAATGATTTCCTTCATTTTCGCTCTTCTTTCCGCCAAATGGAAGATTTTGGAAATCATTTGTCAGATTTTTCTTATCTTCTCCTAAAATGTCTGAGACAATTTCGAGTTTTTCCTCTTGTTGTCTAATCCATTTGTCATAGAAAATACGTTTATTTAGCACTTTTTTTCCGTATATGCGGTGCTGTCTTTGAATCAGCAGGTTTTTGAGATTTTTCTTGATAAATTTCACACGTTATCCCTCATTTAGCTCTAAAAGAATTTTTTCACGGCTCCCGCCATGTCCTGTGCCAGCTCTGCTGATACCGGCGAGACCTCCATCCGGGCAACTAATTTGTTCTCTCCGCGCATTAATTCTGCCGGAAGGTGAATGACCAGATTGGGGTCTGAGGCGGCAAACACGTAGCATCCGCTTTTAATCATCTTTCCGTTGGTCTCAAGAGTCTTCTTTTGAAGAGAGAGTTCCTTCCCGTTTAATGTGATCTGATGGATTTTTACCACACAGCTTCTGTCTGCCGGGTCAATGCGCAGATTACGCACATTCCCGTCCACCGGAATCTCCGCTTCCAGATAATTTTCAGCCACATAAATGTCCGGCATATAAAAGGAGTCCTCCTCTTTAAATCCTTCGCCTCTGTCGTAGTAAATCTGTATTCTCTCGTCCAAAATCTTTTGCAGATGGCGCTCCATCAGCACCTTCGGATCCACGGAATAAGTCCCCATCTGGGCGCGCAGTTCGCCCATAGACTTCTGTTTTCCGGTTACCTGCTTCTGAAACTGTCTTTCTTTCTCCTGATAGTACTCTGCCTGATTCTGACTGACATTTAATTTGTTCAAAATTAAATCCAAATTTATTTTATTTCTTTTTTCTTCCTCCAAAACATAGCAGTAAACCGCCCGAAATGCAATTTCTGACGTGGGAACCTGCCGCTCAACCGTCCATTCGTAGTCAATCACGGTCCACTTGTCTCCATCCACCAGAATATTTGCAAAAATCAGGTCATAATCCGCCGCTTCCTTCTCTTCCCCGTAAGAAATCAACTGCAAATAACGGTCAAACAGACGATAAAACTCGTCCAAATCGTCCTTCATCAGACATTTGTCCAACAGTTCCTCCAAGGTCTCTCCCCGCTCGTAAGGAAATTCCGCATATGTCTCGTCCTCCGAAAGCCTGCACGGATTAATTGAAAGCCCGCTTCCCTCATAACGGTCACAGAGAAGCTTATAAAACCGCTCCATCTCCTTAATATGGAGCTGCGCTTCCTCATTCATGGGAACCTTCCGGATAACCTTTCCCTCCGGCGTATCCCAGATCTCGGTTCGAAGCTCATATTCCCGTGCCCGGTCATTGGAATACTTCACATAACTGATCTCCGGTGCTCTGCCAAGCACGGCAAGATAAGAGTTGGAAAACAAATCGAACGCCTGATCCTGTATAATCTCATCAAATACATACTTTTCATTAAAAAGCACCATCCGATCCCTGTCAAAGTTCCGCAGGTTGCTGGTCAGCTCCCCCTGGTTCGGAAGCCGTTTATCAGAGAAGAGTACCGTTGGAAACTTATAATCCGGATAGGGATAGTAAAAAGAGTAATCAGACACTCCGCAGGACTTAAAAATGCGTTCCAAGCCCTTTCGGGTAAAGGTTCTCGCACTGCCTCCGTCGGGATAGCCTTCCAGTCCGTCAAAATAAACTCCGGAATGATCCTCCTTGCATCCCGCCCAATACTTTAATCCAAATTTATTTTCTATGGCAATGATGATTCTGCCATCCTTTTTCACATGTTTCATCATGATTTTAAGGAAATCCTCATAGGGCGTTTCGGTGTGAATATAGGATTGTCCGTATTCAAACACGCCGATCATGCAGATATAATCGTAATCATCCGCCAGCACAGGCTCAATATCGCTGAAATTTCCCACAAAAATCTCGATATTATCCCTGTCCTGATTCCTCCATGCATTGATCTGGCTTCTTTTGGCGGACAGCTCTACGCAGGTGACCCTGCCTGCCTTTTGGGACAGCTTATCGGTGATTGCCCCGCATCCGGAGCCGATTTCCAGCACCTTGTCGGCGGGCTGAATGGGAAGCCAGTCCACAATATTTCCCCGCAGGGAGGAAAGATGATACAAGACCGGCCAGCTCTTTTTCTGTTCAATAACCGACGGATACTCCACCTTGGCGGAATCCCTGACAATTGCAAGAATTTCGTCCTCAATGGCTCCGTCGCTGTACAAGTCTTCTCCGGGATAAAACCGGTAATCAAGAGTCACCCTTCCGATTTCTCCGGGAAGCTTATTTAATAGTTCCTCCTCCGACAAATGAATGGGCTGAGGTCTTTTTCTTTCTTCGCTCATAGCACTCCTTTAATCCGTCACCTGAATCGTCGAATTCATATCGTAATAACCTACGGTATCCTTATCGGAAATCACCGTGATATTCATCACGTCATACAGACGATGATATACCTTAAAATCTTCCTTCTCATAACCGGTAACCCCAAGGGACAGCAGATATTCCCCGCCCTGAAGATCCAGCTTTTGGGTAAAAGTAATTTTTTTGACGCTTCCCGCCGATACCGGCTCCAAAAACGCCTTTTCCACCATGGTATTGGTGCCGGTTATCTCCACGCCCTTAATGTTTTTGATGGTAAAAGCAAAAATTGGGGCATGAATATCCTGAAAAAAGCGCACCGTCATATGCACACTACAGCTCTGCCCTTTGATGATTGCCCCGGTTCTGCGCCCTGCCTCATCGGTAATATCGTACTCTTCTATCACTGCTTCCTTGGTTCCGTATTCCAAAAGCTCCGGATTGACCGTCATATCTGCGCCCGAATCTTCCCTTCCGGCGTCCGTTCCGCGCAAGGTGCTCTCTCCCGTCTTTGACAATTCTTTTGCCGAACTGGTTTCCCCTTCCTTTGACAAAGCTTTGACGGAATCGATTTCTCCAACCCTTGACGAAGCTTTGGCGGATCTGGTTTTTCCCGCTCTTGACGAAGCTTTGGCAGCTTCCGCAATTTTTCCATCGGAGAGAAGTTCATGCCCGTCCTCCGCAGGCAGAGGATACTGCCCTACCAGCACCTGCTTATAGGCATCAATCATTTCTTTGGGAGAGCCCTCCCCCAATTTAACCCCCTGATTTAGCAGAACCACCCTGTCGCAGTATTTGCTGATACTGCTGAGGTCATGACTGACAAACAAGATGGTCTTTCCCATCTTTTTAAATTCCTCAAACTTGTGATAGCACTTTGCCTGAAAAAATACATCTCCCACGGAGAGGGCCTCATCCACAATGAGAATCTCCGGGTCAATATTGATTGCCACGGCAAAAGCAAGACGCACAAACATTCCGCTGGAATAAGTCTTGACCGGCTGATTCACGTAATCGCCAATATCTGCAAAGCTTAAAATATCCTCCATCCTTGCATCGATTTCCTTTTTGGTGAATCCAATCATAGTGCCGTTTAAATAAATATTTTCAATTCCGTTGTATTCCATATTAAAACCGGCGCCCAGCTCCAAAAGCGCCGAAATTCTGCCATTGACCGCCACTTCGCCTGCGGTGGGATTCAGCACTCCCGTGATAATCTTTAAGATGGTTGACTTTCCGGAACCGTTGGTTCCGATGATTCCCACGGTCTCACCCTGACGGACGGTTAAATCCACGCCCTTTAGGGCATAGTGCTCCTTATACTTCTTTTTGCGGGAAAGCCCCAAAGCCTCTTTCAGGCGGTCTGACGGCTTATCATAGAGCTTATACGCTTTTTCTACTCCCTTTACCTGTATGGCAATCGTTTCCTTTTCCATGCTGCCTCTCCCAAAGATACCGGCTTTTGCAAGAGCCGGAAAGTATAATTTGCTAGTCGTTCCTATAATACATCGGCAAAATGCACCTTCAGCCTCTTAAAAATCAGAGAACCCACGCAGAACAGCGTCACCGTAAAAATCCAAAAATAGGTGGATGAGTAGAAATGTTCAAAGAACCACTCATTACCATAGATTGCATTCCGATATCCATTCACAATATATACCAGAGGATTCAGCTTAAAGAGCGTGATCATCTGATCATTGTTCAGCATTCCAATATCCCACAAAATCGGAGTCGCCCACATCCCTACCTGTAGACCGATATTGATAATCTGAGCTAAATCCCTGAAAAACACCACAACCGCACAGGTACAGTAACTCATTGCAAGCACCAGCACAAACATGCAGATGCTGTAATAAACTACCTGAATCGTATAAATCGTCGGATAATAGCCGTAAACAGCCGCCACCACTAGAAGCACCGCCACAAAGAACAGATGAATAAACGTAGCCGCGATCAGCTTAATAATCGGAAGAATGCTGATGTTAAAGACCACTTTCTTTACCAGATAACTGTACTCAAGCAAAGCATTGGTTCCGTTTGTGATTGCCTCCGAAAAGAAAAACCAGGGCACAAGTCCCGCCGTAAGGTATAACACATAGGGAACTTCCACCCCGCTTGCCAACAGCTGGGATCTGGTCTGAAATACGCGGTCAAATACAATATAATACATCACAACCGTGACCACCGGCTGTACCAGTGCCCACAAAAAGCCCAGATAAGACCCTGCATACCGCTTTTTAAAATCATTTTTGGCTAATTTCCAGATTAATTCCCGGCTTTGAAAAAGTTCCTTAGGAATAATAAACATCCGGTCATAATAAACGCCGAAAATAATACATGCCAGCGCAAGCAGCGCACAGGCACAGTACTTCTTCAAGTCCTCTGTCCTCTGATCCGGTGCAAGCGGATTATGATGCGTCAGCACAACAATCGCAACAAGGATACAGATTCCGTAAAATATTCCGATTCCCACCGGCTTTGGAAGCGGTTTCATGCCGCGCCGCTTCTTCTCGCTTTTTTTATCCTTCATACTATTTATCCATCTTCCTGCTTTCGGTGTATTCCTTAATGCCGCCCCACTTCTTATCCTTGTCGGACATGATAAGCTCCTGTCCCGGCAAAAGCGGCCATGCAACGCCAATATCCGGATCGTCATATTTTAATCCGCCCTCATCGTTCGGATGATAAAAATCGGTGCACTTATAGGCAAACTCCGCATAATCAGATAATACCAGAAATCCGTGGGCAAAATTCTTCGGGATGAAGAACTGCTTTTTATTCTCCGCAGATAAAACCACTCCATGCCACTTTCCGTAAGTGGCGGAACCGGGTCTTAAATCTACCGCCACGTCAAACACTTCCCCTGCAATCACACGCACCAGCTTGTCCTGCGGATAATTAATCTGGAAATGCAATCCCCGCAATACATTCTTTACGGAGGAAGATTGATTATCCTGAACAAAAATCTGGCCGATTCCCGCTTCCTTATAATCATTATAGTTGTAAGTTTCCACAAAATAACCCCTTGCGTCCCCAAATACGGCAGGAGTGATAATCTTTAACCCCTCTATCTCACATGTCTCCACTGTTATCTTTCCCATTTCATACCTGCTCCTTTTCTTCTGATACTGTTCCCACTTTCGCAGACTCTCTCTTCTATTGATGCCTGCATGCTTTCGCAGACTCTCTCTTCTACTCATGTCGGCATGCTTTGCAAACCTTTCCTTCTCTCCTGATGTCCGCTTACAGCCCCTCCGCTACTTCCTTCATGTATTTGCCGTAATCGGTCTTCATCAACGGCTCCGCCAGCTTAAGAAGCTGTTCCCGGCTGATAAAGCCTCTCCTATAGGCAATCTCCTCAATGCAGGAAATATACAGTCCCTGCCTTTTCTGAAACGCCGCCACAAAGTCCGCCGCATCCAGCAGGGAATCATGGTTGCCCGTATCCAGCCACGCAAACCCGCGCCCCAGCGTTTCCACCATCAGGGTTCCTCTCCGCAGATACTCATTGTTAATGCTGGTAATCTCGATTTCGCCCCTTGCGGAAGGCTTCACATTCGCCGCAATCTCCACCACGTCATTATCATAAAAATACAATCCCGGAACGGCATAGTTGCTCTTGGGATTTTCCGGTTTTTCCTCAATGGAAAGAGCCCTTCCGGTCTCGTCAAATTCTACTACCCCATATTCTCTCGGGTCACGCACATAATATCCAAAGATGGTGGCTCCCTTTTCTCTTGCCGCCACCTCCCGAAGCACTCTGGAAAAACTCTGCCCATAAAAGATGTTGTCTCCAAGAATCAATGCCACACTGTCTTTTCCAATAAAATCGGCGCCGATAATAAATGCATCCGCAAGCCCTCTGGGATGCTCCTGAACCGCATAGGCAAACTTCATTCCAAGCTGGCTTCCGTCTCCCAGCAGTTCTTCAAACACCGGCAGATCCCTCGGCGTAGAAATAATCAGTACTTCCCGGATTCCTGCCAGCATCAATATTGACAGCGGATAGTAAATCATCGGTTTATCATATACAGGCATAATCTGCTTGCTGATTGCCCTCGTGAGCGGGTATAGTCTGGTTCCCGACCCTCCTGCTAAAATAATTCCTTTCATGTTTGGTTTCTCCATTTCCGTTTTAAATTGTGAATGTCCGCGCATAGCTTTAATTAGTATACCACAAAATGGGAGTGATTGTAAATCACTCCCAAATTATTGTCACAGAAAAGGTAATCCTATAATAGTTTATCGTATGTATTAACTATTCGCTTCCTCCATTTCAATTTCTAACCGTTGAAGTATATCTGTAATGATTCCAATATCTTCAATCAAATTGATTCCGAAACATTTTTTACCTGCATCTTTAATGGAGGCACCGATATGATATGCTGCAGTCTCATCAATAATAAGAAATCTATCATGAAATACCCCTGCGTAGTTTACTTTCAAAACAGGGTACTGTGCATTAAAATTATCTATATCCTGAGCTGCAAGTCTTGTTCTTCTTACTGTATATATCGTTACATTCACCCCTTCTCGCTTTTTTGCGAGGATATTCAATGTTCCTACATCTACATAATTGTCTATCAGGACTATCGACTTTTCAGCCCTTTCAATGAGGCTTACCAGCAAACTAAATGCATCATATATTTGACCGTCAAAAAATATATGCTGATTTGCTTCTTCATGTTCTGAAATATATGCAAAAATTTTATCAAATTTTTCATTTGATTCCTTTTGATATTGCAGTTGTTTTAATTCCAAGCTGCTTAATCGCTCAAACATCAATGCATTTTCCGCCAGAAATTTTCTCATCTTAACAAAGGTATTCATGATATTTAAGCTTACCTGTATTGCTTCATCGCTTCGCAATACCGCCGAAAGCATTGCTATTCCTTGTTCAGTAAATACATATGGTAAATATCTCCTGCCGCCTTTAGACGAAGCATTTTCTGGCTCTATATTTGAGGTCGCAAATTGCGACCTCAATGCTATATGCTCTTCCTCCGTTAACTGAAAACAAAAATTTTTAGGAAATCTCTTTAGATTTCTTTTAACGCTCTCATTTAGACGCTTTGTTTCAACATTATAAAGCATGGCCAAATCACTATCTAACATTACTTGTTCGCCACGGACAATATGAATCAAATTTTCGATTTTTTCTTCCGTATCATTTATCACAGCCGGCACATTCATACTTTCTTCAGCCAAACCAATCATCTCCTGTACTTTTTTGAGGTCGCAAATTGCGACCTCAATGAAATATTATATCAGCACATTACTTTATGTCAATCGGTTTTGACCTCGGTCAACAAATAATTTACCGGTAATAATTTGCCTCTCGTTTCTTCTGCGCCTCAATCTTCTCATAGATGTTCATGTTATAAAGCTTGTAAAGGTCTGTATCCTTACTTGTAACAGAAAAGGCACAGTTCAATTCCGCAATTCCTTACGGCTGCTGATTTCCAGCTTTTCAAAAATATTGGACAGGTGCTTTTTTACGGTAGTTTCCGATATGCAGAGTTCCTCCCCAATCTCTCGATTGCTGAGCCCTCTTCCAGCCAATTCCGCCACCGTCTTTTCCTGTCTGGTCAGCTTTGAAAAGTCCAGCTCTCTTTTCTTTCTGGTTTCTTCCTCAGCTTCCGGCACTGATTTCTCTTTCTCTCCTAAGGCTCCCTTTTCTTTGGTTTCAAGGATTTCCGGCTCCTCTCTCAATGCCATACAGCACACAAACCCGTAAAACAGCGGACGGAGGTCAAGTGCAAGAGCAGGCAGAAACCCTTCCAGCTCTATGCTCTTTTGCATCAGGCTTACATAGAGCAGCATAAAGGTTTCCAGGCATCCGGCCATAACCGCATTCCTCTTGAAAATGCTTTTGAGTTCTGTCCGCCCGATTCCTCTTTCAAAATATGGAATACACAGTAAAATTTCCCCCAGCAAAAACATTCCGATATGCTTAGGGCTGAAAATCAATACTATATCCGCTTTAAGCAGTACGCACAAAAGAAGCATGTACGCAATTATCGCCATTAGGTTTTTCACCATCTTTTTCATAGGAAACTCCTATTTCTCGTCCATTACAATAGATTTTCTTTCCAAAAACGAATCAAACCTGCCGTCATTCCTAATAGACCGACCAGTAAAATAATGCCTATAGAAATTCCTTTGGAGCATTGCAGTCCGGACAGCCGTCCGATTGTCAACAGGTAAGAGAGTGACCATGGATAAAATCCAGCTATCGCCGAATTTGACACAACAACATTGACCAGGCTGACTGCCGCAACTGCAATGAGCGGTGCGGCAAATCCCCTTGTCCTTATTGACAGATAAAGAAACGGCATCTGCACAGCATACAGCAGTAATCCTCCCCAAAGCATTTTTATTAAGAAAAATAAGGCTGAGGGAATTGTGAGCTCTGTAATTAGAATAAAACAACTGCACAAAAAGGCCAGCAGAATAATTTCCAGCCACGAAGCAAACATAAACAACAAAGCAATTATCAGTAAAAACAGCAGTTTTCCCGTCAAAAAGGCTGTTGGCGAGATCGGTACTGCAAAAATATTTTTTAGTGTTCCGTCCATATATTCCCTGACGATGACCCATGTGCTCAAAATTGTCAGCAATATCGGAGCAAATAGCAGCATCAAAAACATAATCGCACTGTCATAGAGCGAAAATAGGCTTATATTCATTTTAGGATTAGAAAAATAAGCAGCTACCGTCTTTATAATAACCAAGAAAGGCACTATCTGCGTTCCCGATATTCCTATTAAAATAAACTTTGAGCGTTTTAGTTTTTTATATTCACATTGTATCAATTGAAGCACTTTCCCCACCTCCGGTTATTTTCCTGAAATACTCTTCAAGGAAATGAATATTATCATTTTTCTGCTCCCACACAGCAGTGCTTTCTTTTTTCAATGCGGTGATGCTTCCTTCTTTCAATAAGACGCCCTCATCCATAATACCAATCTCATCAGCCAGCAGTTCCATCTCCGATAAAATATGGCTGGAAATTAAAATCGTCTTTCCTTTTTCATCACGCAAGCCTCTGATAAAGGAACGCATTTTGGCAATTCCCATCGGGTCAAGTCCGTTGAAGGGCTCATCCAAAATCAAAATATCCGGGTCATGCATAACCGCAAGGGCAATTGCCAAACGCTGTTTCATGCCAAGTGAATACTGGGAAAACAGTTTTTTATCCGTATAAGAAAGTCCAACCAAATCTAAAGCATTCTTAACAATGCGGTCATCCGGCATTCCACGCAGAACAGCAAAAATATGCAGGTTTTCAGCGGCAGTCAGATTCGGATAAAAACCGGGAAACTCTATCAGGCTTCCTATACGGCGAAGCGCCTTCTTTTTGCTGCCTGCAAACGTCTCTCCCCAAATGATCACCTCTCCCATAGTCGGAGCAGTCAATCCTAGCAGCATTTTCATTGTTGTAGTCTTTCCGGCTCCATTTCTGCCAATCAGACCGTAAATCTGTCCTTTCCGCACATGAATATTAAGATCAGAAACACTCTTTTGCATGCCATATTGCTTGGTAAGATTCTTGGTTTCAATGACATATTTAAGCATATCCAAGCCCCTTTCTCCTTGCAGTGCCCTAATTCTGTGGTTAAATTGCTTTTCACTATATATTTCCTGCAATCACTTGTCGCTGATAAATTCCTGTATCTTTACATTAATCCGTGCCTGTAGGGGAAAAAGCACCAGCGCAATTCCCATTCCATACACCATCGAAAGCAAAACCACGGAAAAGCTGGGACCTAAATGTGCTAAGTCAGTCATGTTATAGATGACATAAACTCCTTGTACAGCGCAAATGAATACGGATAATACCAGCACCACCTTGATGGTCAGGCTGACCGCCTCCCCGGCACGCTTCAGCTCTGTCAAATTTTCCGCTTTTTTCCTCCCTATCCCTAACCGAAATGCGTTTTGAAGATCCTTTAATAAACCGGCTGATAAAAGCAATGGAACCAGAAACAGCACAAAAAATAAAATAGCATTAAAATCCAAATATCTAACTGCATAATTTCCGTTTAATCCCATCGTACACCAGCACATCACCACCGTCATCAGGATTACTCCTATCATTGATAAAAAATACATTTTCTCCGCCTCCTTCTTCTTTTTATAACTCTATTTTAACGAATCACACAAAAAAGAAAATACTACTTTCGACTTGAAAAGTAGTATTTTCGGTAGTAATTCCTGTCAAATGAACTTATCAGCGGTTTTGATACATGTCCTCATAATATTTCTGATAATCTCCGCTGGTTACATTCTGCATCCATTCCTCATGCTCAAAGAACCATTCAATCGTGCGCCGGATTCCTTCCTTAAACATGGTCTCCGGCTCCCAGCCGATTTCCGCCCGGATCTTATCCGGCGCAATGGCGTATCTCCGGTCATGCCCCTTGCGGTCCTCCACGTAGGTAATCAGATCCTCGTTGATGTGCGCTTTCCGTGGGTCTCCCTCCGGAAGCATCTCCTGAAGGGTGTCCAAAATAATATGAATGATCTCAATATTCTGCTTCTCATTGTGGCCGCCTACGTTGTAGGTTTCAAACAGCCTTCCCTTTTCCTGCACCATGTCAATCGCTTTGGCATGGTCTTCCACATAAAGCCAGTCGCGGACATTTTTGCCGTCGCCGTACACGGGAAGTTTTTTGCCCTGAAGGGCGTTGTTGATAATTAACGGAATCAGCTTTTCCGGAAACTGGTAAGGACCGTAGTTGTTGGAACAATTGGTAATATTCGCCGGGAACTTATAAGTATCCATATACGCCTTTACCAGCATATCCGAGCTTGCCTTGCTTGCAGAGTAAGGGCTGTGAGGCGCATAGGGCGTTGTCTCATAAAAGTAGCCGCCGTCCTCCGGCAGGGAACCATAAACCTCATCTGTTGATACATGAAGAAATTTCTTTCCTTCCTTATAGGTTCCATCCGGATTTTCCCACGCCGCTCTGGCACAGTTTAACATTACTGCCGTTCCCAGGACATTGGTCTGTACAAACACCTCTGGATTTTTGATGCTTCGGTCTACATGGCTTTCCGCCGCAAAATGCACCACCCGGTCAATGTCATTTTCTGCAAAAATCTTTGTGATGGCTTCCTTGTCGCAGATGTCCGCCTTTACAAATGTATAATTGCTGAAATCTTCCACCTCTTTTAAGTTTTCCAGATTGCCCGCATAAGTCAGCGCATCCACGTTGATTATCTGAATCTCGTCCCCGTACTTTTTAAACATATAGTGAATGTAATTGGATCCGATAAATCCTGCTCCTCCTGTCACTAAATAAGTTCTCATCTGTTTTCTCCTTATGTTATACTATATTTTCTTATTTATGTTATACTATATTTTCTCTTTGATTCCCGCAAGCAGCGAATCAAGGGTCTGACCGCTCTCCGCAGTCGCGGCATATCATTTTCATATGACTGTAAGACGGTCCTTAATATCCCATGTAACTGGTATTCATATCCACATTTCCGCTAATCCCGGGAACCGCACCCTTGGAAGAATACTGCCACATGTCATATCTGGTTCTGGAATAGCTGGGAGCAGCCGCATACTGCGCCAGCCAGATCTTGTATCCCGTGAGGCTGGGCGCGTCAATCTTTTCGTTAAACCATGTTTTGTTTGCATAAACTCCTGCTTTGTAACCGGAGTTTTGGATTGTCTGGCAAAACGCCTTGCACACTGCCGTTCTGGTTGCAGTGTTAATTCCATCCGCGCGCCCTCCGCTGGACTCCACATCCAAAAATACCGGGAAGGTGATGTTGTATCCTTTGATAAGACCCAATACCATGGAAGCCTCCTCCACAGCCTCCACCTCATTGACTGCCTGCGTGAAGAAGTAAATTCCGACTTTGATTCCCGCCTTGGACGCTCCCTGAATATTCGCCCTGAATTTGGGATCCTCAATCAGCGCCCCCGTGGTCGAGCCGCGGTAACCGCATCGGATGATCACGTAGGAAACACCGCCGCTTTTCACTGCGTTCCAGTCAATATTTCCGTTCCACTTGGAAACGTCAATTCCAAAGCTTCCCGAGCTTTTATTTAAAGAGCCGTCACTGTTAAAGCTGTACTTGGCGCCTAAGATAACTTGGTCACCGGTGACCTTATTTCCGTTTTTATCAAAGAAGTAAGTCACGCCGTCAATCACCTGCCATCCGGTATACCGATACTCCCCGGTGGTTGTCTTTTTCAAGCGGTAAAATTCACTATAAGAATAATAATCGGCATACTTTGCTTCCCTGAATTTGCCGTCCGAACCTTTTACATATAAAGTCTCGCCGTCCGTGCTCTTAAGCGTTGTCTTTGTGTCCGTCTTCGCCTTGTTGGGCGTTGCCGTGGGCGTTGTGCTGGGCGTGACAGTCGGCGTTGCCGAAGCCGAAGGGGTTACGCTGGGCGTAACGGTCGGCGTTGCCGTTGTGACAGCTGATGCGCTGGGCGTTGCTGTCGGCGCGGTTGTTGCCGCAGCCGGGGTTTCTGTAGGAACAACCGGCGTTGGTGTTGGTTCTGCCGTTGGTTCATCAGTAGGTTCTGCTGTTGGTTCCTCAGTAGGTTCTGCTGTCGGCTCCTCCGTCGGCTCCGAAGATGGTTCTTCCGTCTTTGTCGGCTCCTCCGTTGGTTCCTCCGTTGTTTCTGTCGTCGGCTCCGGAGTTGAGCCTCCTGACTGCCCGCCATCCCCGTTTCCTGGTCCATCCCCTTCCGTCAACAGCCGAAAGCCAACCGCCGCCTTTGCTCCGGGATCCGGAACCTTCTTGCTGTCAACCTTCTCATAGCTTTCTTCCGTCTTTTCCGTTCCCTCAATGATAGTCTTGGTGGACTCCACCCATTCAACCGTGTCTGTATTGACCGACTCTACCACCGTCTCATTGACCTTGGTGTCTTCCACAGCCGCATTGACCTGCGCTTCCGTCTTTACCTCATCCGCTACGTCCACCTTTTTGTACTCAATGGTGTCTCTTACCGTGATTGTAATCTTTTCCGTTGAAATATCATAATCCTCGTTGGATGTCGGCGAAGTAATCTGCACCTTATATTTGCCCGGTTTCATTTCTGTCTGGTAGATAATTCCATCCTTGTCGTCATCCTTTTTGCTGTATGTCTCACCGGAAGGACTTTCTATACTTACCTCAAACGCAATGTTGGGTACCAGCTTCCCCGACTTGCTATCCACAAACTTAATCTTCAAATCTTTTTGAATGGAAGAAAGGTTCAAATGAATCTGTGACTTTTTCCCATCGTCTTCCTCCTGCTTCTCCTCTTCCTCTTCCTGCTCTAATTCCTCCTCCATGGCTGCTGCCATCAGTTTTGCCGCCTGCGCGTCAGCAATTGCCACAAGCCCCTGCTCTCCAATCATGTTAATGTCTTCCATGCCGACTCCGATTTCTGCAAAAGCTTCCACCTGCTTCTTCATATTCCGATTATTTAAAAATAAACCTCCCGTCACGATTGCCAGAACAAGCACAGCCACGCCGGTAAATGCAATCGCATAGTCCGCCGCCGGAAGATGGGTTAATTTATAGACGAACGCCGCAAACCCGCTTCTCTCATCATCATCTTCATAGTACTCGTCATCCTCTTCGTCCTCGTCATCTTCGTAATACTCATCATCCTCATCGTCTTCATCATCTTCGTAGTACTCCTCGTCCTCTTCGTCTATCTCTTCCTCATCCTCATAGTACTCCTCGTCCTCTTCGTCTATCTCTTCCTCATCCTCATAGTACTCCTCATCATCCGCATCTATCTCTTCCTCATCTTCATAGTACTCCTCGTCTTCTTCATTTATCTCTTCCTCATCCTCATAATACTCCTCGTCTTCTTCATCTATCTCTTCCTCATCCTCATAATACTCCTCGTCCTCTTCGTCTATCTCTTCCTCATCCTCATAATATTCCTCGTCCCCTTCGTCTATCTCTTCTTCATCCGCATAGTACTCCTCATCCTCGTCATCTACCTCTTCTTCTTCCGCATAGTACTCCTCGTCTTCTTCATCTATCTCTTCCTCATCATATTCTTCTTCCTCATCAAAATCCATCCATTCCAGCTCATAAAGCTCGTCCGCTTTTCTCTTTTTTCCATGATGTTTTTTGAACAATTTCCCCATTTATGTAAACCTCCAGATTTAATAATTCTGTAACATTTTAATCCTACTCATCTTACACAGACATCTTCATGTCATTATAACATCTAACTTATGCTAACACAATTAACTTTTTTATCTCTTAAAAATTACTTAATATTTCCTTTTTTGATAGTTTAAATAACCATTCGATATTTTTCGGCATTATTGCGCCTCTTTTGTTACCATATAAGTTATTGACTTTTTCCGAAGAAACGTTAAACTAAACATGTCAGCAAGAACTCCTTTCACCACGCAGATACTGGAAAGGAAGTGATTATCGTATGATGTACATACACTACTGTAAGCAGTGCAGACGCATTTTCATGTTGAACGGACACAAGATGATATGCCCCAAATGTACCGATCCATTAACAGAACTGCAAATATCCTACTTGGATTATGTTGAACTGGATATGGAACAGCGGCAGGCTTTTAAAGAAACCTGCGCTGACGATGAAAAGCTGAAACAGCTAACAACTACCTATCGAATGTATAAATACAGCAAATGGTACAAAAGGCTCCAGTCTCAAAATACCGCTAACCTGCCGATTACCTCTCTGCTGTCCCAGATTGCCCGGCAGAACATGAATAATGATGATCGCATGAATTGTGCAGAAAAAACTGGCTCGTAGCTTCCATGCGAGGCAGTTTTTTCTTTTTTTACGCCGTTTATTGTGCGCCTACATGTAATAGACAAAGATTCCTCCCATGATCACCGCCATGCCGAGCAATTTCCTTTTCGTTATCTTTTCCTTAAAAAAGAAGTAACCCAAAAACATAACCACCACATATCCCAGCGATTCAATCACCGGCACATTGGTAAAGTCCAAACCGCTGTATGCCATAATCGTTACAAACATGGACAAAAACATCAAGCCGTAACCGCATATCACATAAGCATTCAAATATTCCCTGATAGGAGAGGAATAAGTCTTCGATGCGCTCTTTTTCAGCAAAATCTGGGCAAAAGACGCCATCACAACGGAACCGATTAAAATCATCAAATAAACATTCATAGCAGTCTCTTACTCCTTTCCCTCATTTTCGCGTGCCTCGGGCTCCTCTTCACCCTCTCCGCTGTTTAAGATAAATATTCCCGCCATCACCAGCACAATCCCCATAACTTTGCCCGGCGTAATCTGTTCACGAAAAATAACGATTCCCCATACCAGCGCCCAGAGCAGCGTGATTGCCTTATTTGCATAGGCAATGGACAGTTCAAATTTTTTGATCACCTGCTGCCAGAGGAGCGCATAAATTCCAAGTATTAACACATCCAGCCCATAAAACAGCAGAAATTCAAAGCTTAAAAACTCTTTTCCAGATGCTATTTTGGATACCACGCTGGAAATGCTGTATATCAGAAACACTGCCTGCAGCATCAGCAGATTCTTCCACGGGATTTTTCTTTTCATCATGCAATTTACCATTTATGCCGTCAAACGGCTTCCTTTCTTTCGATTAACGGTATTAATTGATTTCGTTTCCTATAAAACTTACATTATTCTAACACAGGAACTTCTTTTCGTATATTAAATTTTTATGAATATGTAGATTTTTCGGATAAATGATAGTAGAATAAGCACAGACTATACAAAGAAAGGCATGGTTATTTCATGAAAGAAGATAAAAACGAAACAATAGATACCGCCAATGACGAGCAGAAGCTTTCCGCTCCGGAAGATATTTCTCAGGCAGAAAACTCAGCAGAAGATGCTTCTCAGACAGAAGGCTCCGCGGAAGATACTTCACAGGCAGAAGGCTCCGCGGAAGATACTTCTCAGGCAGAAGACGCTTCCTCAAACGGTAAGTCACATTTACACATAAGCCTTCATCTTGTGCTTATTGCCGCCATCCTGATAATCGCCTGTGTTTCCACATATCGGCTTATCCGCTGGAATCAAGGCACAAAGCTGAGCGATGATGCCGAAGAGATAGACACCTCTCAATTTGATATTGAAGTGCTTGATATGATTCTTCCCATGGACGCCTCCAAATTGGAGGGGCATGAGGATGACGGCGTGACCACCATCTTGTGCGTGGGGAACAATCCCTTTTCCGATGACCGGGATTCCACCGGTCTTGCCGCGCAGATTGCCTCAAAGACGGGCGCCGTAGTTTATGACTGCGCTTTTCCGGATTCTTCCGCCGCATGCAAATATCCGGTGTACAATCCGGAGTACACCAAAGACCATTTTAATTTCTATTATGTGATGGAATGCTTCCGGAACAATGAATTTACTGCCATCGGCTCCATTGCAAACGATGAGCCGGATCCCCGCTACGCGGAGACGGTGGAGGTGATGAAAACCGTGGATATGAACGCCGTGGACGTACTGCTCATTATGTACGACAGCACGGATTATAACATGGGAACTCCTTCGGACAACCCCGATAATCCCCATGACGTAACCGCTTTTACCGGCGGTCTTAAGACCACCATTGAAAACGTCAAAAGCACCTGGCCCTATATCCGCATTTTCCTTCTGTCTCCCACCTACGCGCAGGCGATTGACGAGGATGGAAATTATTTAAACGGCACCATCACCGATATGGGAAACGGCACCTTGAATCATTACATGATCAAAGAGTCTGACGTGGCAATGGACTGCAGCATCTCCTTTGTCGATAATTATTACGGAACCATCAACGAAGATAACTATAGCGAGTATATGACCGATTATATGCGCTATAATGAAAAGGGCCGGGAAAAGCTGGCAGACCGGATTGCCGACATCATCAACAATCAGATGACTACCGTTGTTCCCGCAGGTAACTAAACCGCAAAATTGCTTCGCGATTTTCTTTCTTCAAAGAAAATTTCTAAGGAAGTTTCTAAGGAAATTTCTAAGGAAATTCCTTCTTATAAAATGAATCCCCGGAGCAGAGCCTTATCGCGGCTCTCCGGGGTTCTTTTATAGCAAAACGATATGATTTTCCAATGCCGTTAACTCTATTTTCTGGATAATAATTCTTCATAATCAAACTCTGTTGCAATTTCACGCATATGCGCTAAATACTCGTCAATGGTCTTCCCGCTCTGCCCTTCCTTTGCCACAAGGCAGGTTCCATCGGCAAAGCATTCCGCCATAAACCGGTTGTACCGTGGGTGATAATGGCTGTAATCCGCATAATGGTTTAAATCGCAGATAATTTCCTCCCTGTCCGGAAAAAAATATACCGTCACATTCTCGTACTCGTTCAGCCGGTTTGCGATATACCGGTATGTCTCTATGGTAGCGTCCAAATGATTTTCCTTTTGCACATCATTCCAAAACAAAATGCTGTAAGGAGGGAAGAAGACTACAAACTCCGTATCCGGATTGTCTTCCACATAAGGACAGATATTTTGCGCAAGATTCTTTTCCGCCGCCTGCACAAAAACCTCAGGCTCCAAAACCTCCTCCGCCTGCTCGGGCGGTTCATAAT
This sequence comes from Lachnospiraceae bacterium, assembly GCA_023663945.1. Taxonomy (GTDB): domain Bacteria; phylum Bacillota; class Clostridia; order Lachnospirales; family Lachnospiraceae; genus Suilimivivens. The sequence continues at coordinate 82,686 of JAMPGL010000003.1, forward strand.
TGTGCAGAACCCATTCCTCACTGTAATACTCTTCCGTCCACCAGCTTGCGTAGACATTGGAAAAGTCGGTAGGATCCGGATCCGCCGCGGGGCGCAGGATATAGTTTAAAAGCACATCCTTGTTGAGCACGTACTGAATATCATTCAACAGGTTTTGGTCATACAAATATTCCGGTATGGGATACTTCACCTCATCCACGCCGCCCGTATAAGTAATCACATCCACGCCCAAAAAGACCTTTTTGACCTCCCTCTCTCCGTCCGGACGGTCAAAGATAATCTTCATAATATTAGACTGATCCTTGGGAAACGCGCCGCTGTAGCTCAGTTTAATCGTGTTTAACCCCATCAGCTCCTGAAACCATGTAGTCTGAAAATTAACCGTCATGGAAGAGCCCAGTATCACGCTGTCATACTCCATATGCTTTGCCATTCCCGGATTCTGGGAAAGCTGATTATCCACCAGATAGGGAAAACCCTTAAGGGGCTTATGATAGTGAAAAAAGGGGTCTACAATAACCACCAGCGCCGTCACTGCAAGAAAGGCAAAGGCGGTTATTGCACCCCCAAAAATCACTATTTTTTTAAAAGGATTCTTTTTCATTTCCGTTTATTCCTTCAATCAGAATATCAATTGCATCAACAGCATCTTACCCTTTCACTGCACCTGCTGTCAAGCCGTCTACAATCTGATTACTGAATATACAGTACACCACAATCGTGGGAATAATCGCAATTACAATAGCTGCAAACATCTGCGAATAGTTGGTATTGTAAGGACCTACAAATTTTGACAAGGACACCGGCAGCGTCTTCTTCGTGTCGTCCGAAATAAATACCATGGCAAGAAGCAGCTCATTCCAGTTTGCCACAAATGTCATCAGCCCGGTCACAAAAAGCCCCGTTCTGGCAAGCGGAAGCGCAATGCGGGTAAAAGACCGGTAAATGGAACAGCCGTCAATGCACGCCGACTCAAACAGCTCATTGGGAAGCCCCTCAAAGAAGCCTGTCATAATAAAAATGGTAATCGGCAGGGACAGCGTCAGATACGGCAGTATCAATCCTACCTGACTGTTCGTCAAGTGCATCTTGGAAAACCTGGTAAATACCGGAATCAAGATACAATGCACCGGAATCATCATGCCTGTAAGGAAATAAGTCATCATTGCTCCCGACAGCTTCCATCTCATTCTGCCAATGGCAAAAGCCGCCATAGAACCCACTATCAGGCAGAGGATCAAGGTGGCGCCGCAGACGATAACAGAATTTAACGTGGCAGTGCCCAATTTGCCGGCAGTCCATGCAAAGCCGTAATTTTCAATCATGAGATGCTCCGGCATTGCCCAGGGCGAAACAAACAGCGTTTTGTCGTCCTTCAGCGAAACATATACCACCCACAAAAGAGGAAGCAGGTAAATGACCGCCAGAATCGACAGGAATATGTATATGAACGTGTAAATTACTTTATTTCTTTTTGATCTCATTTCTGCCTCCTTACATCTCGTAGTTGTCTATTTTTACAAATTTATTAATGATAAATGTCACAATCAGGCAAAGAACAAGAAGCACGGTGCCGATAGCGCTTGCATAGCCGTACTTGAAGTATTTAAATCCCTGTTGATACAGGTGGGTCGCAAGCACATCCGTCATATGGTTCGGACCGCCCTCCGTCATGTTAAAGATCAGGTCAAAAAATTTCAGCGAACCAATGGCATTTAAGGACATCGCCGTCGCCACCATAGGGCGGATCAGCGGAAGGGTGATATAGCGGAAGGACTGCGCTCTGGTACATCCGTCAATATAGGACGCCTCATACAAAGTCGAGCTGATTCCCGAAATCTGCGCCATATAAAGCATCATGGACTGCCCCACATACTGCCAGAGAGAAACGGTGGCGATTACCCACATGGGAAGAATGATAAAGCCCTTGGTATCCATCAGCCAGAGGGGACCTTCAATGCCAAACTGCGCTAAGATCTGATTGATTCCAAGCTTCGGCGTGAAGATAAACATCCACAAAAGCCCTAAAGCCGCCGAAGACAGCACGCAGGGCAGATAGTACACGTTTTTAAAGAAGTTCCTTCCCTTCTGGATATTGGTCAAAAGCGCCGCTAAGATTAAACCGGCTATCAACTGTGTCACCACTGAAAAAATCAAAAAGAAAAGGGAGTTTTTCAAGGCAATCTTCATGGTTCTGTCTATGGTAAACAATTGTTTGTAATTTTCAATTCCAATAAACACCGGCTTGGTCAACGCATCATAATTGCAGAACGAATAATAGATGGATTGACAGATCGGAATAAACAAAACAAAGGTAAATAACAAAAATGCCGGTGCAACAAAGATAACTATCGCCTTTTTATCACGTAATAATTTGTCCATACACACCTCCAAAATCTTAGAAAAATGCAGGATTGGATTTCTCCAATCCTGCGTAATGCCGCTTTATGTCATTTATTTATTCCAGACATTATTTTTGTAAAAATCTTCCAGTGATGCAAGCCCCTCTTCCACGGGAGTTCCAAGATAAATGGAAACCATGGTGTCGTCAAATGCCGCGCCTGCCTCAGTGGTTGCTAAAGACTCATTATAGAAACCAAATGTTGACTTAGCGTTTCCGAATACGTCCATTACATAAGCAAGCTGTGCCGGTGCCTTGGAAGCATCGTATTCTACCTTTGTTACAGGAATCTTACCGCCGACTTCTGCCGTATACTTCTGAGCAGTGTCGTCTGTAAAGTACTTCATGAATGCGATAACAGCTTCCGGATGCTCTGTCTTAGCGCTCATTGCAAGACTGTCGGACTTTGCAATAACTCTTCCGTCTGTTCCGGGGAATGCGAACACGCCGCACTTCTCTTCAAATGCAGGGTTGGAACCGTTGATCTGTGCAATTGCCCAAGAACCCTGAATCAGCATTGCCGCTTCTTCGTTATAGAAGTTTGCTGTAGCTACATCGTTGGTATCTCCTGCCGCTGTAGGCTGGAAATACTGAGAAATCTCAACCAGCTTGTTGGTTGCATTAACTACGTTAGCGTCAAGCCAGGAAGCGGTGCCTGCATCGAGCGCTGCCGTGTCCACGCCTTCACTGTCGCAGAGATAACCAGCCAGCATGGATAAGCACCATGCAGTACCTGCAGAAATCGTGAGCGGTGTGTAGCCCGCGTCTTTCAGCTTCGCGCAAGCGTCCAACATACCCTGCCAGTCTGTCGGCATTGTGGTGATGCCTGCTGACGCAAACATTTCGGTGTTATAGAATACGCATGCCGCCGCAATGTTTAAGGGCACTGCATAAATCTTGCCGTCATAAGTCTGCTGTGAAAAAGCGCCCTCTCCGCCGTTAAAGGTGTCAATCCAGCCGTCCGCCTTCACGTAGCTGGTCAGGTCAGCAGCCACGCCGGGGTCAACATATACATCCAAGTTCGGTCCCGGGCTTACGATAAAGCAGTCCGGTGTCTCGTTAGCCGCTACCAGAGCGTTCAGCTTCGGATAATACTCTTCCAAGTTGGTGGTCACTACATTAACGTGATACTTGCCTTCATAATCCTTGTTAAATCTTTCTACCGTCTCACGGTATCCGATGGAGATCAAATCTTCCGTGGCATTTAAATCATCCCAGAACATCCAAGTGATCTCTTCCACGCCTCCGCTTGAAGATGAACCGCCGGAAGATGAGCCGCCGCATCCGACTAACAGAGATGCGATCATCGTAATGCTAAGTAATACTGATAGTACTTTCTTTTTCATTCTTGTACCTCCCTCAAGTAATTGATTGATTTCATAGCTCCGGAAGTATTCGGAACTACAGACTTGATTATACCAATAAGTATAACAAATCGTTTTGCATTACTCTTTTTAATAATTGCTATAAATGTTTCAAAAATTGCTATCATTTCATTTTTTGCCATGAACATTTTGCCTTATTTTTCTATCATTTTCAAAAATTTTATGGTAATTCTGCCATGAACCTCCCTTTTTTCTTGTTCTCTCCTTGGAATTTCTGCATGTTTTTTGTTTAATTTCCGCTGTTTTTATGCTAATATAAAAATAGAAAAAAGCAATTTTTATAACCTTGGCGGCGCATGACAACTTATCCGCGCAATTTTTGACAGTCACGGAAAGGATTCTTTTATGATTGAAATATTAAACGGCATCAAAGAGACGGTAGTCTACAAAGACATGGAAGGCTTTAAGGTTCATGACAACACGGACTACGAGGTCTATCCGGATCACTGGCATACCCCCATTGAAATTATTATGCCCATTCAAAACTACTATCACATTTCCTGTAAAAAGGAACTTTTCACGGTACAGGAATGGGAACTTTTGTTCATCAACTCCGGCGTCATCCACGGTATGCCATCCACCATTCACGGGGAACGGCTGATTTTTCAGACGGATTTTTCCCTTCTGCACAACGTAGCCGGCTTAGAAGCCACCCTGTCAACCATCCCGCAGGTTCTCCTGCTCACGCCCTCCACCGCCCCGGCAATCCACGGGAGGCTGAAAGAGCTGATGCTGGAAATCTACAGGGAATATTACAGCGATTCTATTCTGGTCAGTGCCTCCATCTACTCCAAATTTATCGAAATGATGGTCTTGATCGAGCGGGAATATACCGGCAAGCGGAACGCTCTCGACACTGCTTCTTCCAGAAAAAAAGAACACACCGAAAAGTTTATGGCTGTCTGCAGCTATATCCACGAGCATTGCACGGAGGATCTGTGCTTAGATGACGCGGCACGGATTGCCGGATTCAGCAAATATCACTTCACCAGACTTTTTAAAGATTTTACGGGAGTTACCTTTTATAAATATCTGAATAAAAAAAGAATTGAATACGCCGAAAAGCTGTTGGCAGATCCGGATCTGTCCATTACCGAAGTGTCCTTGCAGTCAGGATTTTCAAGCCTTTCCGCGTTTATCCGGATGTTCCGGCTGTTCAAAAACTGCACCCCCACGGAGTTCCGCAGCCTCTATGAGGATTAAGGGCGGCAGTTTTCCGCAGATGTCCGGCTCCGAATGCGTTCGGACTCTGAATGCATTCAGACTCCGTACGCTTTCCCTAAAAATTCACATACAGGAAGGAGCTGACGCCGCTTAAGGATAAAACGCTCCACACAAACAATACCGCCATAATCAGCCCGTGAATCAGCTTAGGCTTTGCGGATCTTACAAAGCTCACCGCCGTCCTTCCAAAAAATACCAAAATCAGCGCCCCAGCCAGAATCAGCGCCATGCAGATATAATGGGCGTACTGCCAGATATCCAGATGAAGCACCTTGATCACATACCAGAACTCGTCCAGATTGAAACAGCCCGCCAGCTCCCAGTTCCATCTCCCGCCCTTTCCGGCTGTTATGGTCTTTAACAGCGTGACCGCCTCCTGCACGGAAGGCGCCCGAAAGAACACCCACGCCACATTTACATACAAAAAGGTCGCCAGCACGCAGACGCCGTGTGCAATCCGCTTTCCCAGCGCAGGCACCTTTTCACAGCTTTTGACAATTCTTTTCCAAAATCCGCTTTCCATCACCCCGCGGGTAACCACGTACAACACGCCGTGCAGCATTCCCCAAATAAGGAACTGCACCCCTGTCCCATGCCAGATTCCGCTCAAAAAGAATACCAATAGCACGTTTAAATAGGTTCTGGCTCTTCCCCTGCGGTTCCCCCCAAGGGGGATATACACATATCGGGTAAAAAAGCCCGTCAAGGTCATGTGCCACCGCTTCCAAAATTCCAAGATATTCGCCGCCTGATACGGCGCGTTGAAATTCAGGGGCAGTTCTATCCCGAACAGACCGGAAATCCCCATCGCCATATCGCAGTATCCGCTGAAATCAAAATAAAGCTGTAAGGTGTAGGACAGCATGACAACCACGCCATCCCAGGAATTTAATCCCCCAAGAGCCCCATAGCCAAGATTTACTGCACTGCCGAAGGTATCCGCAATCAACACCTTTTTAAACAGCCCCAGCACGAACAGATAAAGGCACCGGAAAATCCGCTCCCAGTCCGCCTGACCCGAAGTGCCTGCCCATGCCGTACTGCCTGTTTCGTCTGTTTTGCCTGTTTTATCTGTTTTGTCCGCTTTGCCTGTTTTATCTGTTTTGTCCGCTTTGCCCGTTTTATCTGTTTTGCCTGCTATTCCCGATATTTCCTGTATCTTGGGCAAAAGCTCACCGGGAAGCGCAATCGGTCCCTGCATCATTTTGGGAAAATAAGTCACATACAGTCCGTAAGAAAGCGCATGGATGTCCCGAACATTCCCGCGGTAACACTCCGCCAAAAAGGCAATCTGAGTAAAGGTATAAAAGCTGAGCGCCGGCGGAAGATATCTGCCCCCGGCAAGATACTTAAAACCGCACAAAACCCCCAGATGAAATACCAGTCCCGTCACCAGAATCCGCTTCGGTCTCGCATCCCTTTTCATCCATATGCAGAGCCCATAGTTCACTGCCATGCTGATAAGAAGCAGCGGCAGATGCTCGATTCCTCCAAATCCATAAAATGCCAGAGAGGCTAGGAGCAAAAAGAAGCCGGGAAGATTCTTTATTCTGTTGTCACGCTCCCCTTTGACCGCAATGCGCCGGGAAATTCCATAGCCCAAAAGCACCAGCGGAAAAAAGACAAATAAAAACTCATACGAATGAAATAACATTACTCCTCGTCCTCATAATACTTCTGCCAGCTGTCTACAATTTCTTTGCTGACCGGGTCAAGATAAATCCGGTAACCATCCACCTCGCCCACAAGCTCCAATCCGCAGAGAAGCGGATCCTTATCACTCTGCCGTCCCGGTGCCATCACAATATACTGGCAGTATTCCTCCCGAACCGCCTTAAGAAGCTTATCCATGTCCACCACTTCACTGCCCTCCATCGCCTCGTAGACCGCATTATAATAGTCCCACTGGCCTACCAGCATTTCTCTCCCGTAGGGCATATTGATCCGGGCGCTGTACTGCCTGACAAAATGAATCAAATCCGGAGGCATCACTGCGGATACCCTTGCATCAGGGTTTTCCGGCTCAATCAAATCGCAGATCTCTATCACCGTGTCCGGTATATGATAGGGATTTTCCGCCTTGGAAATGTAATCACTCTGGTAGACGAAGCTTCCGCACAGGGCAATCAAAACCGCCGTAAGCGCCGTGCCTATCCTCCTGTGATTTTCAAACAGACGGCAGAAGCCGTAAATCGTGATGATTCCCATGGGGATTGTCCACAAAATCCTATAATAAGTCTCCGGGTCAAGCCCTGCCGCCACAAAAAACTTACGGCTTAGCGGAAATAAAAACAGCAGTACGATTATCAGCGGAGCATATACGAACAAAAGCCGGTTTCTCCGCTCCTTTTCCCGAAAAAGAAGATAAACCCACATAAGGAGCGTAAGCAAAAGCAGCAGTTTCAGCCCCGTATAGAGCTTAAATATAACGAAGCTTTCCATAAAAATTCCAAACATGCCCTCACCTCCCTACACGCCCAGCATGCCGTGCGTCAGCATCAGATACAACAGCACATAAATCCCCCCGCTGACACATGCAAGCCCTGACCGTACCAAAATTCCAAAGCTTCTCTTGCCGGCTGCATACAAAAAGCCAAATCCAGCCGTCATCAGACAGCTTAACAGCACTGCAAGAGAACTGCTGGCTCCTCCCGCTAAATTAAGCGCCCCAAGCAGAAGCCACAGCCCAGCCTCCTTACTGTCCTCATACAGCAGCAGAAAAATCCAGATTACCGCCGGAATGACCACATTCCCTGCAAAGGACTTTCCCTGCCAGGTCCGGGTAAGGAAAAAGGTCTCCGTCGTGTATATGGAAATATTTCCAAATACCTGCCACAAGGCAATCAGCACCAGAAACATGGGGAGCAGTTCCCTTTTCTTCCGAAAAAGCGCCCGCCCAATCTGATAATAAATCAAATACGTCAGAGGAATCAGCACAAGCGGAAGTATGCTGTGGCAGACCACCGTTGCATGAATCCCGCTGACACTGCCGATGCACGCCTCCCAGATGGGAAAAAGCGCCAGCGCATGACGCACGTCAAGCGGCGCGCTTCTCCCCGTATAAGGATTCACCCGGTAAAGCGTGTCCACCTGCTGGGCAATCACCGCCTGTACACCGTAATACGCATCGTCTCCGTCAAAGGAGGCTCTGGTGAACGCCATATACATTTGAAAGAGTACCAGCAGCAAAAACAAAGCCAGCAATACCTTTTCTTCCATGCCAAGCGTCCAAAAACGCTTAAATCCCTCCCCCGGCGAATCTGGAAAATCCCATTCCATGCCTCTTTTCCTTCCGCGGAATGCTAAAAGCGCCCCTAATACCGCCAGAAGAACCGTCAGGGGCAGAAAGCATTTTAAAAAGGTGCTGTAGCCATTGTATACCGCATAAATCACTACCGGGATGCCCACAATCTCCACCAGTGCAAACTGCAGAATATATCCGGCGATAAGCACCACACCCGGCGTCCGCTGTTCCCTCTTTAAAAGCGGCATCACAAGAAGCCCCATGCAAAAAGGGATCAGCAGAAGCCATAATAGTAAACTGAATGTTTTTAAAATGATCATTTCCGGGTTTCCTTTCAACTGTTTTTAAGACGGAACAAATAAAAAGTGAACTCCAAATCCCCCTGATGCCAAGGCGCCTGCGCCGCCAGTTCATACTTGTCCCATATCACATCCGGATATTCATTCCTTGCAATGATATAGTCCGTTCTGCCCTCCCTGATATACTGCTCCTGATCTTTCAGCACATCATCAAGGTGAATCGTCTGCGTCTGGAACCACCTGCAGGTGGGAACAATATCACACACCGTATAGAGCCCCGCATCCAGACAGCTAATATTTAATAATGTGGGATTTTCCGTCTCCTCTACAATTTCTTTAAATTGGTATAAAAACAAATCCTCCCTCTTCTCGCTCATAAAAGGGATATTCATGGACAAGCTCCAAACCATGCCAGCGCAGACTGCAAGCGAAAACAGCATTCCAAGAACGATTCCCGCTCCGCCGGACATAAGCCTGCCAAACACGCCTTGGCGCCTTTGCAGCCTGCCCGCTGTCCATTCTAAAATTTTCCCACAAAAGCCAACTCCAAGCGCTGTAAAAATAGAAAGAGGAAGAGAATAATAGGGAAGCTCAGAACCTCCCACGTAGATCCCCAGAAACAGGAAAAAGCAAAGCGTCAGCAGATTAAATCTTTCCAAGAGCTTTCTCTTCCTGCCGCAAATAATCCATAAACAGCCTGCAATCACAAATACAAAATAAACAAAATTATCCCGAATCAGCCAGTATAACAGTTTTGCCAGCGTATACACGCGCTCATACAGCCCCGGTCCTTCCGTATTTAAATTGCTGTAAGCAAACACATTAACATAAACATACCCAAAATACCATTCATACAATCCATTTTGAACGCCAAAATAAATCAGCCATGGAACAAACGGAACCGCCATTCCAAATAAGAAAATCAGACATGCCTTTACCGCTCCCCAGAAATCCTTTCTCACAAGAAAAGCAAAAGCCGCGCACATCATCCACGCAAAAAATAGTCCAAGCACCGTAAATTTAATATTAGCGGCAATTCCTGCAAGAATACCGCCGATAAAAAGAGTTTTCCGGCTCATCTCCCTTTGCGGATAATCATTTTTAAAATAAGCTAACGAAAGATACAGCCCCCAGACCAAAAAGGGATAACAAATCTCCTCCGCGCTCCCTCCCCAATAAAAGCTCTTAGAACAAAACGCAGCCGCCAGCGTGACCGGCGTCAGCAAAAGTGCCGTTCCCCTCTTAACATAAAGCTGTAAAATCCTAAAAATCCCCAAAAGATCGGCTGCCGCTAAAATAATTTCCAGAAAGAAAACTCCCAAAAAGGTGGTGTGAGACACCAGATAAGCCAGCCCGTACAAAAAATAGAGATACATACCCTTTTGATCGAACACATCCCGATAAGGCATTTTCCCGTTAAATAACGCTTTCCCCACAGAGAAATAACTGTTTGCATCGTCCCAGTTATTGCAAGGGTACAAAAACGAAGAACGGGACGCAAGCATCAAAATCACAAACGCCGAAAGAATCAAAAAGAAAACCTCTCCCGCCTTTTTATTTTTGAGTAAATTCGTATTTTCCTGAAAGTAATTCATACTGCACTGTTTCTCCATTATTCTGAAGCAGAGTTACCCCGCCATCTAATCTGCCCCCGTTTTGCACTGATTCCATCAGAAGTGCCAGAAGCACCTCCTAATATGATACCATAAATCAGTTATTCAGTAGACACTTTTTTTAAACTGTGCTACAATTTTAAGAAATGTATTAAATTTCAAACAGGCAGAACGGAGGATTACTATGAAAAAAGCATTGGTCATTGGTGCCGGTCCCGCGGGACTGACAGCCGCCTACGAGCTTCTCACGAAGTCAAAGGATATTGAAGTCACCGTCTTTGAAGAAAGTGACTGCTTCGGCGGCATATCCAAAACCGTTAACTATAAAGGGAACCGTATGGATATGGGAGGCCATCGCTTCTTTTCCAAAATTCCTGAAGTCAATAAATGGTGGGATCAGATGCTTCCCATGCAGGGAGCTCCTACCTACGATGATATCCTCCTTGACCGTCCTATGCCTCTTGCGGAAGGCGGTCCCGATCCGCAGAAGGAAGACCGGGTAATGTTGACCCGCCATCGCGTATCCCGTATTTATTTTGATTCCAAATTTTATGATTATCCGATTTCCCTTAAGCCGGAAACCTTTGCTAATTTTGGCCTGTTAACCACGCTGAAAGTAGGCTTTAGTTACCTTGCCGCCCTGATTCATAAGCTTCCAGAGGATAATCTGGAAAACTTTTATATCAACCGCTACGGCAGAAAGCTTTATTCCATGTTTTTTGAAGCTTATACCGAAAATTTATGGGGACGGCATCCCAGAGAAATCGATGCCTCCTGGGGCGCGCAGCGCACCAAGGGCATGTCCATTACGGCAATTATCAAGGACATGCTGGGCAAGGTGTTTAAAGTTAAGAACCGCAAGGTCGAGACATCCCTGATTGAGCAATTTAAATATCCCAAACTGGGACCCGGTCAGCTTTGGGATGTGACTGCGGAAGAGATTCAAAAGCTCGGCGGAACCATCCTCAAAAATGCCAGAGTTACCAAATTTCACAAGAATAAAAATAATGTGATTACCTCTCTGACTTACGTTAAAGACGGGGAAGAGCACACCATGGAAGGGGATTACTTTATTTCTTCCATGCCTGTAAAGGATCTGGTCGCCGGCATGAACGATGTTCCCGCCGACCCTGCCAGAATCGCGGCAGGACTTCCTTATCGCGATTATATGACTTTGGGCGTTCTTGTTCCCAAGATTAATCTGGAAAACAAAACAGATTTGAAGACCGTAAGCAACATTGTCCCTGACTGCTGGGTCTACGTTCAGGACAGAACCGTTAAACTTGGACGTTTCCAGATTTATAACAACTGGTCTCCTTACATGATCAAAGATTTAGAGCATACCATCTGGATTGGATTGGAATACTTTGTAAATGAGGGCGATGAATTCTGGAACATGACCGAAGAGGAATTTTCCAAATTCGGCGTTAAAGAAATGATTAAGATGGGACTGATCGACAGCGCCGATGTGGTTTTGGACACCCACATGGAAAAGGTTAAAAAAGCGTATCCCGCTTACTTTGATACCTACGACGAGATTGATACTCTGGTGGATTACCTCAAGACCATTGATAATCTCTACTGTGTAGGCCGCAATGGACAGCACCGCTATAACAATATCGATCATTCCATGGTCACTTCCTTTGAGACCGTCAAAAATATCCTTTCCGAAACAAAGGACAAGTCCAACATCTGGAATGTCAATACGGAACAGGAATATCACGAGGAAGCCAAAACAAACGAAGCGGAAGTAGATTAATTTTAAAAAAGGCTGTCGCATTAATTGTATGTGCTTTGCTTATTGCGACAGCCCTTTTTTATTTTATTGCAATAATTTTTACTTGCGGAAGAGCGACTGTCTCGCCCCATGATGAGCATCGCGGTTCTTCAAGGTATCATCCACTGCATCCATCCGAAGACCTGCGTCAATAAAGTCGCAATATTTACAGAACGGAAAATCTCCCCGGCTTTTGCGGATTGCCTGACGCAGTTTCTGATACTCTGCGCTGTTCCAAGCCTCCTTTAAGGGCGTCACATTTAAATCGGCAAGGTTCGTTGCTTCAAAATTATCACAGCAGCAGATTCCCATTCTTCCATCTGGAAAGATAAACATATCCGTATAAGGCATCAGACAGGTTTCCTTGATGATTTTCTGGTTATTCTGCTTATTGGGCGCACTGCCGGCACGATTGGTCAGCACCGCATCCATATAACGCATTTGAATCAAAAGCTCGACATCCTGAAACTCATCCGGATGCGCCTTGGCATATTCATAAATCTCATTCACATTATCATGAAGCTTCATATCCCTGCAATAATTATTGATAATCAATTGATCTACATAAGGGATGATTTCTTTTACCTTATCCACCGTGAGCAGCAGTCCGTTGGTCGAAAGAAAAATAAAGCAATCCGGCAGCTGCTCCCTGCAATATTTGTGGAACTCCACAATCCGCGTATCTAGGAAGGGCTCATTATTTCCATAAAGGGTCAAATGCCCCTTATATCCCCAATCCCTGAGCTGATCGATGATGCTGTAAAACAGCTTGTCCTCCATCCTTTTGTAAGGCCGCTTTTCGGCGTTCTTATTTGCAGTACAGAATGAACAAGTGCTGTTGCAGCGATTGATGGTCTCTAAGTTGACCACAAGCGGCATGGGAGGCTCTTCTCCCTTAAAAAAGTATTCGATATATTTTCCTTGTAGTTTGTTTCTGGTAAGAAATTGAAGCTTTAAATAGCTTTCCGAAGATAATTTGGGAAATCTTTTCTGAAGATTCCACCCCAATACTCCTCCAAAATTATGAAATTTAACTGACACTGTATTTTCCTCCGTCTTCTTTCATTAAAATGTCATTTTCAAAATCTATATCATGATCTGTCTGCATCTTTTAAAAGCACCTTCTCATTATAGCTTATGCAATTTAAAAACACAACACAAACACTTCTCCATTACTCGAAGGTTATTCGAATGCTTTTCCATAGTTATTTAATTCCTCTTGAATCATTTTCACATTATCCTCCCATGACTCATATCCTTCTTCTCCCCTTCTATCCTTGATATTATCAAAGGAACTCAAAAATTCTCCTAGGCAATTCGTGAATTTACAGCTCCCCCAATAGTTTAAGTGCGACTCATCATTAAAATCCTGCCCGAAATCAAGCCCCATCTCCTTGTAATATTCATTATAATTAATAAATGTAATTTCCTCTTCTCTAGCTATTTCCGCTATCTGATTATAAACCTTCTGATCTTCTTCCGTTATGATATAAGGAGCCACTATCAAAATCAGCTCGCCTTCCTTTTTCTCCATAAAATCAATAATCTTGCGCAAGTATTTTTCAGACTTTTCACTTAGACCGCCTGCTTCGCTTTCGGAGATGCTCGGCATGGTCTGAGGATTCTTCTCCCAATAAGGCGTATATCCTTTAAACGCCTGCTTTTCCTCTCCATCCCACCAAAAATGATTAAAATCTTCTTCCTTCAAGTCATCATATCGATCGTGGTATACCATAAAAGATGGAAAATATTGAAATAAATGTGCAGGCTCCACACTTACAGCCAGCATCTCCAGCTTATTCCATGAAAGCCTCATCCCATATATATTTTCTGATATCCAATCATATTGATAATCTTCCTTAAACCGCGCTGGTGCGTACAGATCCAGCACCACTATCTTTGGATTCTGGTGCTTATATAATTCTCTCAGATAATGATATGTCATCCACAAAGGTTGTTCCGCCCCGCTATAATCATAAGAAGCTATCCCATATTTTTCCCACAGCAAAGCAGTATTCACGTTGCAGTGAACATGACTGCTTCCCATCATCACCGCATCAATAGAGTTTTCCGGCTGCCAATATAAGCCTTCAATTTGATTAATTCCATGATAAGATTTTACACGAAGTATATTAGAAATAAAATAAATCGTAACAACCAGAAGCAATAAAAATCCTATTCTTATCAAATTTTTCTTTGTCAAAATCTTCTTCATTCCGGTACTCCGTCAATTAAACCAAACATTCATCTGTCTCTTAAAACTGCATATAAATAAACTGTTCTGCATGGTAGCCCGGTCCATACATTCCAAATAAGAAAATAGAAATAATCAGCAGATAAAAGATAATATACCTGACAGCATTTTTTCTCTGTTGAATCAAAAATGGAAAATGCATCTTCTTTCTACTGCACAATTCATCTACCAGCCAGACCAGTATAATTCCTAAAACAATAATCACTATTTCTGATGTCTCAAACCCCAATAAATCCAGCGACCTTCCCATCTGTTCCCATTGGAATCCCGCCGTCAGCATCCGATAACTATATTGAAACGCCTGCGAAAGACTCTCTGCCCGAAAAAAGATCCACGCAAACGCCACTGCCAAAAAGGTTATCACCTTTCCCCCCGGAAGCTTTCTGTTTCCTTTAAAAAGCAGGCTGTCTAAAATGGAATAAATTCCGTGAAGAAGCCCCCATACGATAAAATGAAATCCAGCTCCATGCCACATACCGCACACCAGAAAAATAATCATTGTATTAACACATTTACGCCCGATTCCTTTTCTGTTTCCCCCGAGCGGAATATAAAGATAATCCCGCAGCCAGCTGCTGAGAGAAATATGCCATCTGCGCCAGAATTCCGTAATGTTTTCTGCCTGATAAGGCGCCTTAAAATTCTGCACCAAATCTATGCCAAATATCTTTGCACACCCTACTGCTATATAAGAATAGCCTGCAAAATCGCAATAAATCTGTACTGTGTAAAAAAACATCCCCATAAGCAGCCAAAAACTGTCAAATTCCCGCATACTTCCAAACAAGATGTTCACCGGAATAGCAAGCCTGTCCGCCACTACCATCTTCATAAAGTATCCCCAAAGCATATAGGTAAATGCAGCGGACAATCGCCCTCTATCCCAAAATTTCACATACTTTAAACTTTTTATCTGCGGTAAAAGATCTCCGCCTCTCTCAATAGGACCGCTGACCAGCTTGGGAAAAAAAGCAAAATAACAGCCTAAATGACAAAAGTTTCTCTCTGCATGAATTTTCCCCCGCATAATATCCAGCAAATACCCAATTGCCTGAAAAATATAAAAGGAAAAGCCCACCGGCATAACTAAATTCCTTAATATTCTATCTGATATTGCTCCCGTCCAATTCAACCGCTGAATCACATATCCGGCATATTTATATCCTGCCAGTAACAATACACAAACACCGACCGCAAAAACAGTCCAAAATTTACTGCCTTCTCCTGTCTTCACTTTGCCTTTCTCGATTATCAGCCCCATTCCCCAGACCCAGCCGGACACCAGCAATAAGAGCAGGCAGGCACGAATATCTACATACGCACAAAATGAATAGCTTGCCACAAGCAGAACCGCCGGTCGAAATTTACCGGGCACAAAAAAGTAAATTAAAACAACTGCTCCCAAAAAAGCAGGGAACAAGATTGAACCAAACACAAAATCACCTCTATTTCATTTGTCACGCTCATTTATCGATGCCTGTCTTCTCACCGGAATAGAATTCATATAAGGCTTTAGCCCTGCTATGCAAAAGCAATTCCTATAAAAGCTTGGCTTTATCTCGAATCGGTTTCTCTCAAACCGAAGTTCCGCTATAATCTATTTAAAGTATAACAAAAAAGAGACTTCTTTAAAAGCCTCTTTCCCAAAATTAAGAAAATCATAAACTTCTTACAGATAAAACTAAAATTTACCGCCCAATACTGTAATATTCCACTCCCGCATCCTTCATCTTTTTCGGATCGTAGAGATTACGGCCGTCGTAAACAAGAGGGGTATGCATCTTTTCCTTAAATTCCTCCGGCATCAATGCTTTAATCTCTCCCCACTCCGTAAACACAAAGCAGATATTGGCGTCCTCTAACGCTTCCTCAATAGTCGGCACATAATGCATAGTCCCCTGCCCCGACTCTCCTTCCGGGAAAAGCTGTTTTGCCCGCTCCGTTCCCTTTGGGTCATAAGCATATACATCCGCGCCTGCGCCAAGCAGGAGCTTCAAATTATCAACCGCAGGCGCCTCCCGCAGATCGTCGGTTCCCGCCTTGAAGGTAAGCCCTAAAACAGCCGTCTTTAAACCGGCAAACGTAATCATGCGCTCCTTTGCCTTGTCAAATAAGCGCACCTTCTGGGCGCTGTTTACTTCCACGCATGCCTCCACCGTCTTAAGCTGATACCCGTGCTCTCTTGCAAGAAACTTAAGCGCTTTCGTGTCCTTGGGGAAGCAGCTGCCTCCAAACCCGATTCCCGCATTTAAAAACCGTGCCCCAATCCGCTCATCGTAACTCATTCCCTTCGCCACATCGGTAATATCCGCGCCCACCAGTTCACACAGATTGGCAATATCGTTCATGTAGGAGATTTTCAAGGCAAGGAAATCATTGCAGGCATATTTAATCATTTCCGCAGACCTGCGTTTGACAGAAACAATCGGCAGACCAAAAGGCTCGTAAATCTTTTGCAGCACCTCTTCCGCCTCTTTGCTCTCCGTTCCGATAATAATCCTTGCCGCATGAAGGGTATCGTGGACTGCCGTTCCCTGCGCCAAAAATTCCGGATTGGAAGCTACCTCTACCTTCACATCATGCACTAAAAAGTCCTTGATAAACTGCTCCACTTTGTCATTGGTTCCCACCGGAACGGTAGACTTGACCACCACCAGGCAGTCCTTTTCAACTGTCTCTGCAATCTGTCTGGAAACCGTGGCAATATAAGAAAGATTGGCGCTTCCATCCGGCATCTCCGGGGTTCCAACGCCAATAAAAATGGCGTCTGCATCCCGATAAGCCTCCCGGTAATCCGCCGTAAAATGCAGCGTGCCCTTTGCATTATTCTTTTGCATCAGCTCCTCTAGGCCTTCCTCATAGATAGGCGAAATTCCCTGACGCATGATCTCTACCTTTTTTTCGTCCACATCCACGCAGGTCACATAATGTCCCATTTCTGCAAAACATACGCCTGCCACCAATCCAACATAACCGGTTCCTGCTACTGCAATCTTCATATTCCTGTACTCCTTTTCTCTTTATGATTCTTTATCACCATAATATTCCAAAAACCACTTTGCAAACTGCCCAAGCCCCTCCTCAATGGTCGTAGAAGGCTTAAATCCAAAGTCATCAATAAGATCCTGCACATCCGCGTAGGTCTCGTACACATCTCCGGGCTGCATCGGCAGATATTCCTTCTCTGCCTCCCTGCCGAGGCATTTCTCCAAAACCGCAATGTAATCCATCAGCTTCTCCGGCTTGTTATTCCCAATGTTGTAAATCTTATAAGCGGCGCCGTTTTCATCCTGCTTCGGCGGATTGCAGAGAATATTTTGGACTCCGGTCACAATATCGTCAATATAAGTAAAGTCGCGCATCATATCGCCGTGATTATAAATCGGAATCGGCTCCCCCGCCATAATCTTACGGGCAAATTTAAAATACGCCATGTCGGGTCTTCCCATGGGACCATACACCGTAAAAAACCGAAGTCCCGTAAGAGGGATTCCATAAAGCCTGCTGTAAGAATACGCCATCAATTCATTTGACTTCTTAGTCGCCGCATATAAGCTGACCGGCTTGTCCACCTGATCCTTTGTGGAAAAAGGCACTTTCTTATTTCCGCCATAAACAGAACTGGACGAGGCAAAAACCAAATGCTCCGCCGGATAGTTCCGGCATGCCTCCAGCACATGAAAGAACCCCACAATATTGGATTGAATATAGGCATCCGGATTGTCGATGCTGTAGCGTACCCCCGCCTGGGCGGCAAGATTCACCACAATCTGCGGACGATGCTCTTCAAATAATTGAAATACCGCTTCTTTGTCCGCCAGATCTGCCTTCACAAACCGATAATTAGGATACTCTTTCAAAATCGAAAGCCGCTTCTCTTTCAGGGAAACCTCATAATAATCATTTAAGTTATCCAGCCCGACAACCTGCGCTCCCGCGTCCAAAAGAGCCTTTGACAGGTAAAAGCCGATAAACCCTGCCCCTCCGGTGACTAAATACCTTTTGGATATATCCAGTGCATTCATAAACTCCTCATTCCATCGGCATCGCAAAGCTCTGCCGTATCACCTTTCCATTTCATTTCTTTCATAGCCGGAAGTCGGCGCGTCCTAACCTATATCCGCCAGTCTCCGGCTTCCAGCATCATTAATTACATTTTATCCGTTTCTCCTCTATCCGTCAATTTTTTCTCCGAATATCTGTTTCCGAGTATCTATTCCAGAGTATCTGCTCCAATATCTATTCCAATATTTGTTCCAAATATCTGGAACAGGTAACGGAATCCGCAAAACCCATTTTCGTCTCCGAGGCTGATAACGTCTGTCCCCGCCGGAAGCAAAATTTGACGTTCCTCTCCTTGGTCGCGATACTGCAGCAAAATAGAAAGGTCTGCTCTCTCTCCTATTGCCTCCAGCACTCTCCGGTCAAAGCTGAGCCATCTGTCTGTAGTAACCACTATCTGCTCATCCGGCTGTGCGTTCCTGATCCGTTCTGTAGTTTCCTCCAAAAACGATACATACGCCGTATTGGGAATCTCACCATACGCAAGCACCTGCCCGCATAACTCGCAGCTTTCATAAAATACTGCATCGCTTTGGGGCGTTGCCTCCGCATAAATTTCCCTTACTGGTCTGTGCCCGCAGATACCATATTCATCATCTGCTTGATGCTCTTCCTCTTTTATCCCTTCCTCTTGGGAAGCTTCCGCTTCTCCGCTGTCGGGCACGTAAGGTCTTACCTCGTAATGGTCTCCCCTATCCACGGCTTCATACCAGCCGGAATCCTGAAAACTCACTACAATTGTATCCCCCTGAGCGCGGGTCAGGAGCACGGCACGGTAAATTCCCGTTCCTCCGCGGCAGATTTCTGTCTGCACCCGCTGCTCTTCTTCCGACGCACTTGACAGATTTTGATAAACCACCGGGATTGTTTCGTCACCGTTTTGCTTTTCTAAATACAGCTGAACCATATAAATGCTGCTGTCAAAATTTCGATAGGTACAGCCTGCGCAAATCCCGTCCTCCCGGGCAGATACGGAAATATCGGAAAGCTGTATCAACTCCTCTGCTGCCGTCACTCCTATCCCCGGCATCAGCCATCCCAAACCGCCTGACACCGCGCCAAGCAGTAACAGCAGGCTTAATTTCCTTCCCGTTTTCCTCTTCTTTTGGGCTCGTTTCTCTTTCATCATGAATCCTCCTGTGAATGAATTATTTTCTCTCATCAGCGCTGATAATTCATTATCCATGATAAAAGGAACGCTGGGCGTGCCCCGTCATAAATGACATATTTTATGTGCTAATTGACAGATATTGCTTTAACCGTTAAACTAGTTATGTATTTTAAAATTGCTTACTATCAAAGAGGAAAACATGGTATTTAGTTCAACGGTTTTTATTTTTTTCTTTTTACCAATTACATTAGCCGGATATTTTCTATTTCGTCCTATCAAATGGAAAAACATATGGCTGTTAATGGCAAGCCTATTTTTTTATTTCTGGGGAGGATATGCATTTTTCCCAATTATTCTTTATTCCATTTTATTAAATTATGTCGGCGGACGCATGCTGGAAGCCCCCCGTTTATCTGAGCAAAAGCGTTTTCGAAAGGGAATTTTTATCTTGATTCTTATACTAAATTTACTAAGCTTAGGCTATTGGAAATATGCAAAATTTATTATGCAGACTTTTCGCAGTCTAACCGGACTGCGCTTCTCCATCCCAGATATAATCCTTCCAATCGGTATATCCTTTTTTACCTTTCAAGGCATGAGCTATATCATTGACGTCTATAGAAAAGAGGTTCCGGTACAGAAAAATCTCTTAAATTTAGGACTGTATATTGCACTTTTTCCACAATTAATTGCCGGTCCTATTGTGCGCTACTCTGATATTGAAAAGCAATTAAGCCAAAGAGTTCACAGTGTTGATAATTTTTCTCTGGGAATCCGCATATTTACAATAGGGCTTGCCAAAAAGGCAATTATTGCCAATTCGGCTGCCATTACAGCAGATGCCATTTTTGATATACCCCCTTTTCAAAACGAACCCTCTGTTGCATGGCTTGGTATTGTTTTTTATTCATTACAGCTTTATTTTGACTTTTCAGGCTATAGTGACATGGCAATAGGAATCGGCAAAATGTTTGGGTTTCAATTTCCCCGGAATTTTAATTATCCATACATTTCCTGCTCCGCATCCGATCTATGGAGAAGATGGCACATTTCTCTTTCTGTATGGTTCCGCGATTATGTATACATTCCTTTGGGCGGAAGCCGAAAGGGGAATGTTTACCTGCACCTTCTATGCGTTTTTATTTTGACGGGTGTTTGGCATGGTGCCACGTGGAACACTGTTTTATGGGGATTATATTGGGGAATCATTGTCGTAGCAGAAAAGCTGATACTAAAAAATATAAAATGCCCAATTAAAATACCCAAAATCATTTCATGGATGTTAACAATATTTTTATGGTTATTGAGCATGCCTATATTTCGAACTGACACATTACTTGAATGCCTGCAATATTTTCAGTCAATGTTTGGCTTCACCCCACACGAAAATATAGGATTTTCTCTTTCCTATTACATTCATAGTTATGAATTGTTTATTATAATAACCGGAATAATTGCTATGACTCCGTTAGGAAAATATTGCTATTTATGGTTAAAAGAGAAAATATCCGAAAATGTGTTTCTTGTCATAGAAAATACTGTTGCTATATTATTATTAGGAATTTCCATCCTTTATGTGGTTACAGGGACATATAATCCTTTTATTTACTTTCAATTTTAAGGAGCTTTGCAATGAAACGAACTATAAACCTGGTATTTATCACAATTTTCCTGTTATGCATTTCACTGCCTTACGTATTTGCACATCGAATGCCGGAAGGCAGAGTTTCCACCATGGAAAACAGAATGCTGGCGGAATATCCCTCATTATTTTTGCCTGATGGAAAATTAAACGAAGAATATATTACGCAATATGAAACATGGCTGAATGATAATCTGCGCGGAAGAGGGGTATTAGTAAAAGTCAATTCCACATTACAATATCGTCTATTTCATAGAATTGTAAAATCAGATACTATAGAAGGGCAGGAACATTGGCTTTTTGCAAATGACCCTGAACAAATTATGGAATATCAGCACTTAAATCTGCTTTCAGAAGATAATCTGAACTTATATGCCTCCAAGATGCAGGGAATTTCCGATTATCTAAAAGAGCGCGGAGTTTCCTTTTACTATTTTCAATGCTATGACAAGGAAACAATTTATCCGGAAAAATATGTAGCTGGAATTAATCAGATTGGGACTGTTTCACGCACAGATCAGATTTTAAATGCTTTGCAGGAACAAACAGATGTAAAGCAGATTTCAGTAAAAGAAATGTTATTGGAACATGCGGATGAAAAAATTTATTTTCATTCTACTGATCTTATGCATTGGAATATGAAAGGCGCTTATCTGGGATATCAAGCCATAATACAAGAATTGCAAAAAGACTATGACCAGATACCTTTGTTAGGCGAATCTGATTTTCTAATAACTGAGAGGAATGAAACAGCAGAAATTTATGGTTTTCCGTATCCCTGCTCAGAATCGAATCCTATATACTCATTAAAAGAACCGCGCGCTGCAGAAACAACAAACCAGACTACAGAGCGATGGGATTTTTTGCATTATAAAGAGCACACCCATTCATATATCAATGAATCCTGTGAAAATAAACTGCGGATTCTTATATTAGGAGACAGCTTTGTCCGAATGTATATAAAAGATAAAATTGCTGAAAGCTTTTATGAAACTTTAAGCATTGATTGGCTCAATATCCCAATCCTCGATAAAGTCGTGGATGAGTATCAGCCGGATATTGTCATAATAGAAAGTGATCAAAGTGCACTGGATAATACGATAGAATTAATCACCCAAGTAGAATTTATAGGAACATAGACATCTTACTTAGGTTTAAATCCGCCTTTAATATCATCTCCCATAAGCGTGGTCCGCTCTATCATAAATGCATAACATGTTCCCGGAAATGCATGGTACGAATTTATTTCCCCTTGTTTCGGATAGTAAAAAACATTTCCGTTTATTTCGCAGCTTTCCGTTTCAGCCTGATCGTAGTCTTTTTGGCAAATATAATAAGGCTGTGTCAGATTTTGTTTGATAAATACGCCTGCATCCGTAATATAATGATCCCAATACGGACTCATGGATACCACAATGCAAAATATCAAACTCCCCGTCAATATACTGTAAAATCCGCTCTTTTTTTCGCTTAAATACCTGCCTGCCGCCAGCAGAGGAACTGCAAACAAAAAGGCAATTCCGTATCGGATAAATGGTGCCATCAAAAACCACACTGCAAGGCATCCTAAAATCGCGAGCACTAATGTCAGATAATCCCATTGAAGTTTTTTATGCCGGATTCTCCCGGCTGTAAATTGAACAGCCATAAGCAGCAAACCAATTACCACAGAACCAATCAGCATCTGCTCATAACGCTCCTGTCCTTCCCACCAGATAGGAAGCCATTCAGATACCGGCAGATTTACTTTACTTACATCATAAAGGCATCTCCCCCATACTTTAATCTGGTCAGCGTCCACTGTCAAATACTCTTCCGGAATTTTCCACTCTACTTGGAAAATGTCAATTTCCTTAAACGGATACAATAGCCACCCAGAAATTAAAAAATTTCTGATTAAAAACGGAATAATTATAATAAGGCCGCATCCTAAATATACCCCTGTTTCTTTCCATCGTTTTTCCTTCACAAGATAAACTGCCGGATATGCTGCAAGCAATACTAACAAACAGGCAGAAAATTTCAATGTCACCACAAACACGGCAGCCACGCTCAGCCACCCATATACTGATATGCTCCCTTCCCTTTCCATATTTTCACACCATGCCGTCAGCACAAACAGCGTGAAAAATACTGTCGCATAATCTGTCGCCGGCGACATGCTTCCCGTCAGCATCACCAAAGCATAAAAGATAGTTCCAATCCGCATCATATCAGCGGAATGTCTCTCATGCGTTTTAAAGTCCTTCAACCCATGAAACGCATAAATACACATCATCACTTCGATAAAGCCTGTTGCAGTGTGCAGCGACTGACCAATCAGCCAATGAAAACTAAAAAAGGAGGCAAATGCCAGATATGCGCTATTATAGGCATAATGTAGCTGTAAATTTCCCATCCCTTTGATCAATCCATATTCTTCGTAAAAATGAATTGCCTGCGCATGATAAATATTAGTGTCCGTATGAAAAGTTCCTCTTGAAGTAAAAAAAGCAATCAACAAAGTAAAACAAATATAGAAAAATCCTTCCCAAGAACACAAGGTTCTTTTCTGTTGTTTCCACATCTCCAGAATGCTTTCCCTGCATATAACTCCTGCCGCTAAAACTGCCGCCAAAAACAGCATATGAGCCAGAAAACCTATTTTTCCAAAAATGCTATAAATTTCTGTGTAGACAGTAATAATGATCGTTCCCGTCACCAAACAATATGCTGGCGAAAACTGTGTCTGCCCTAAGCTTTTTGCTTGGGGAATGGGAAGTGCTTTTCGAATGACTCCGAAAGCCCCTGATCCCGCCAACATACATATAATTTCCATATAGATCCAACTCACTAATACCGCTATCATTTTAATCCCGCCTTTGATTCTGTAATAATGCATCCACCTTGAGCTTTATTTGTCCGTTTCCGGTTTCAGCCAAAACTGTGGAAACGTCCTCAGAGTCCGCAAAAATATGATCCACCATGCAAATCGAACCCGATTATCCACAAGTGCCCTGTGCGCTTCCTTAATGGATACTCCGTAAGCTCCTGCGCTCTGCGTACTGGTTCCGCCATAATACATTTCCACCAAAACTTCCGGAATATAAGAGAGTTTTACCTTTCGGTCTTTTAAAATCCTTACCATAAATTCAAAATCGGCGGAACATTTGTATGTGCTGTCATAATTTCCATATTGCTCATAAATCTCCCTCCGTAAAAAGAGCGTGGGATGTCCGGGCATCCAGCCGCTTCCAATGCGCCCTTGTCCCATCTTCCAGTACCGTTTCACCACTCCATCCTCAGCGTACACCAGATCCCCATGAACTCCGTCAGTGCTCTCCTGCTCCATCTTTTGAACGCATCTGGATACCACATCGCTTCCAGTAAACCGATCGTTGAAAAAGAGTATCACTGCACCCGTAGACAGCGAAAGCCCCTGATTCATAGCGTCATAAAGACCTTCATCCGACATGGAAGCCCATTTGACCGGAAAGCGGCTTCTCTTTTCATATTCCTTTATGATTCCTACCGTTCCATCGGTAGAAGCTCCATCCTTGATCACCACTTCCAAGTCAGGATAATCCTGACTTTCAATGCTTTCCAATGTCTTTTGCAGATTGTCTTTACAATTAAAAGTAGTTAAAATCAATGATACTAATTCCATAGCACTCCTGTTTGATGCAAAATCTTTTATAATAAATTGTTAAAAGAATTTAACAAACCAGTTGTTAAAAGAATTTAACAAACCAGTTGTTAAATTCGGAATAATACGCTAACATAGAAAATGATACTATATTTTAAGCATAAAGAAAATAATAAATTGAGGTTTTCCATGAAAAAATTAAACGGAACCGTCATTGTCACCTACCGGTGCAATGCCAGATGCAATATGTGTAACCGCTACAAAAAACCTTCCCTTCCCGAAGAAGAGCTGTCTCTTGAAACAATCCAAAAGCTTCCGCCCATGTATTTCACTAATATCACCGGCGGCGAGCCCTTTATCCGTACCGATCTGAAAGAAATTGTCCGGGAACTTTACAAAAAGAGCGACCGTATCGTAATTTCCACCAACGGTTTTTTTACCGACCGCATTATTGATCTTTGTAAGGAATTTCCCCAGATTGGCATCCGTATTTCCATTGAGGGATTGGAAGAGACTAACAATCGCATCCGCGGACTGGAAGATGGTTTTAACCGCGGATATGCCACTCTCAAAAAACTAGTGGAAATGGGTATGAAAGATGTGGGATTCGGTATGACTGTCCAAGATGCCAATGCCAAGGATCTAGTCGCATTATACAACCTCTCTGATGAAATGGATATGGAGTTTGCTACTGCCTCCCTTCACAATTCCTTTTACTTTGTGGAAGCCAAAAATATTATTCATGACCGCCCTATGGTGGCAAAAGAATTTGAAAATCTGATCAACGAGCTGTTGAAATCCAAAAGCCCCAAAAAATGGTTCCGGGCTTACTTTAACCACGGATTAATCAACTATATCTATGGGCAGAAGCGTCTCCTTCCCTGTGATATGGCATTTGACACCTTTTTCATTGACCCTTACGGAGATGTGATGCCCTGCAACGGCACCAAGGACAAGGAGGTTATGGGAAATCTGAACGATTCTTCCACTTGGGAGGAACTATGGAACAGTCCCCAGGCCGAAACCGTCCGCAGTAAAGTATGCTGCTGTGACAGGAATTGTTGGATGATCGGTTCTGTCTCGCCCGCTATGCACAAATATATCTTGATCCCTGCCTTTTGGGTTTTAAGACACAAATTAAAATTCTGGACAAGCAAGAAATACAGTATGTATGAAAATAAAATCGTGAGGGATTACCGGGATGGAATCGTCTCCAAAGAATCGCTGGATATGTGTTCTACCTGCGATTTAAATGCTCAAATCAATGATGGCTTATCAGAAAAATCCAGAGAAAACCTGTCTGATATAGACAATGCAAAAGACACTCACGATTGAGTGTCTTTCCTTCCTTTGCAGCAAATGCTTCCCATCTCCGCAAACAACGCATATATTCCTTTTTAACTATACGCATTACATGCCTGAATAACCATCTCTACCTCCTCATCAGTCATCTCCGGAAAAAGAGGCAGAGTCACACAATGTTTTGCCAAATATTCTGCATTAGGGCAATCCCCTTCTTTGTATCCCAAGCCCGCATATGCCCTTTGCAAATGGCATGGAACAGGATAATGCTTGTTGCACTCCATTCCCCTCTCTTCCATATAAGCTATAAAATCATCCGGATCCTCTGTTGTGATAACAAATAAATGGAACACCGGATTGGTATTTGCCGGATGCCTCTGCATAGTAAGACAAGGATTCGTGATTTCTGCCAAATATCTTCTTCCTATTTCCCTGCGCCTTGCTGTCCATTCTGGCAGAAATTTCAGGCTGACACTTAATACTGCCCCCTGCATCCCCTCCATCCGATAGTTATATCCAATCACATCATGGTAATACCGTGTCTGGCACCCCTGATTCTTAATGGTAGTTATGGCATCATAATAGTCTTTTCTTTGACAAGTTACACTTCCGCCTTCCCCAAAGGCATAGAGATTCTTTCCCGGATAAAAACTGAAGCACCCCAGCTCTCCAAGACCGCCCACTATCTTTCCCTCATACTCAGCGCCATGTGCCTGTGCACAGTCCTCCACAACATGCAGACCATACCTGTCTGCAATGGCTTTCACCTGATTAAATTCAAACGGCTGTCCATAAAGATGAACACCAATAATTGCCTTTGTCCTCTTGGTAATCTTCTCCTCAATCTTATCGGGAGCAATCTCCCAAGTATCCGCCGTACAGTCCACAAACACTGGAGCCGCTCCCGTATAAGTAACTCCCCACGCTGTGGCAATGTAAGTATTTGCCGGAACAATCACCTCATCTTCAGGACCGATTCCCAGTGCCATCATAGCACAATGAAGAGCCGAAGTTCCATTATTTACCCCTGCCGCATAAGGCACTCTACAAAACTCCGCAAATTCACGGTCAAACTTGTCTGCAAATTTTCCTCCAGAATACGCCGTCTCTTCGCACACCTCCTGCATTGCCTTTAAATATTCTTCCTTATGCCGCTTATAATCTCTTGATAAATCAATTCTTTTTATCATTTTCTCTCTCTTCCTGCTTAAACTCCCTGCGAAGCCTTTTAATATGTATCAAATAATCCTTGATGGTCTTCCACACCTTTACGGTCGTATTATAGTCCTCCTGCCACTCTACCGGCATATCATAAATCACCACGCCCATTCGCTCCGCCCGCAATAAAAATTCAATGGTATAAAACCAGCCATTGTCTTTTCCGCAGACTGCCGCCAGCCTTTTTGCAGTTTCCTTCCGAAGAAAAGTAAATCCGCACACTGCATCCGTGGCTTTCATATGGAAAACTGTCTTTAATAAAATTACCAATCCCTTAGAAGTGATTTTACGATACCACTTTCTTCCTCGGGTATCAGATTCCTTACTAAACCTGCTTCCATTCACATATTCCAGTTCCGGTCTGTTCTGAAACATCTGAATCGTTTTTCCCAGATATTTAATATCCGTGGAAAGGTCAATATCCATATAGCCCACAAGGGCACTTTCATTTAGCTCAATTCCCTTCCGAAAGGCTGCGCCTACCCCTTTCTCTCCCACACGCACATAAGAAACTTCCGGGTACTTCTCCGAAAGAGCTTTCCCAATTTCCGGTGTCTCATCTTCCGAACCGTTATCCAATATAGTAAGACTATAAGGAATCTCCACGTTTTCCTGCAAATATGCCATTGTCCTGTCTATACCGCTTTGAAGCCTGAGCCGTTCATTTAACACCGGAAAGAGAATATTGATTGTCATTTGCTCTGATTTCAATTTTTAACCACCTTTTCTATATCAGCTACTAAATACTTCTGCTGCTTAAAGATTAAATTTAACACCACTGATAAGTATTTCAGTATGATTGTCAGAAGTGCAAACACTCCAAAAAAACCTAACGCCAAAAATCCCATGGTAGAAAGCCAGCCTTCCACTGGCCTATTCTTATTGAACATATCTAAAATAATATAAATTCCTGTTCCTACAGTAAACAGTAAAAACAGCCCGCACAAAATGGTTGATAACCGCTCTAAGACATTTGTGAAATAAATAAAAGAGTCAAATGCCAATGTTGTTCTCTCCGACGAGACTATTTTATTTTTTAATCTTACTTTTACATCTTTACTTTCATAAAGCACTGTCGCTGTGCTTAATCCGCAATTTGCATACACAGCTTTTCTGTAAGGAATATATTGTCCTATCGCCTTAATGCGGTTAATTGCTCTTCTGGATATTATCCGAAAGGTCTCCGGACCAATTCTGCCATTTCCACGATTCGTCCTATTATAAAGAGAATAAAACAGCTTAGAGGTAAAACGAAGCTTCCCCTTACTTCTGGCAGCCACAATGTCATTTCCTTCAATCAGCTTATCATAGACTTTCCGAATCACCTGCGGCTCATAGTCAACAAAAATATCATCGAACTCGTAAACAAAATCACCAATAGCCAGATCCCTGCCCGCATTCATGGAACTTTCTAATCCCTGAAAGAAACCCATATGTACAACACTAATCATAGCCTTCAGCTCATGATCAGCCACATATTTGCGCAAAATATCCATCGTGTTATCCTGACAGGCATCATCCACGCAGACAATTTCAAACTGCTCAAAGACATCGTTACAGACTGGCACTACTGTATCCAGAAAAAACTTTAGATATGTTCCCGTGTCATGTAAATAAATCACTAACGATATAAATTTCTTTTCTTTTTTCATACATCCAGCCTCCATCTCCCCTCCTACTCTCATAAAAATAAGTTCGGTATACTCAGACCTCATCTTTCAAAAATTCATCCAAATCGTACACAGTATTAATTTTCCCAGACAAGACACTCACAAATGCAGGCGAACTGCACATCACCGAGATCGCCGTGGGCCTAGAGTCATCTACCTCCGAACTTTTTAATATTGGTTTCATAGAGTATAAGGATTGCTCAAAGGTATATCCGTATTCGGATTTTATATATTTATCTGCCAGCCGGGACATATACGGCCATGCAGAATCCGGTTTGCGAGGGCACTCATTGCAATTGCCAAGCTGCTGCGGACAACACGCTTTTTCTTCACTTTCCGATTCCTTCTGACAGCCAAAAACAGGAATTCTCTCATAACTGGTCATATGAGGAGTAAACGTAACTGATGTAAGCGAATGCAATCCTGTCTTTCCAAAAGGCATAATAGAAAAAAATGGGCCATCCATCACTGTAATTCCTACCTTTTTTAACTGTTCCGACGGCCTGCAGAGAATAATTTCACATAACTCATATTTAATTGGAAAAACGCTCCTTTCCGTGCCTTCCACCTTATCAATTATTTGATTCACCGAGGCGTAAGAAGCATTCAGAACAAAGGAGCTCTCATATACTTGTCCGTTTTCAAGCTCTACCGCAAACTGCTGATTTTGTTTCACAATCCTGTTGATACGCGCTCCAAAAACAAAATCCACCTGATTACAGGAATTTAGCTTATCCATCAAATAGTCTCGCAGCAACATTGCATCATAAGTGTACTCCTCGGTTACAAAAGCACCGTCACACATCCCTCTCTTAAAATACTTGGAAACTGCTGTTTCTTCGCATTTAATGTCAGCCGCTCTGCAAAACTCTTGAAACTGCTTTGCATTTGTCCAAGAAAACTTATCCGAAGTGGCATAGATCTGTTCAAACTGATCGTGGATACAAAAGCCAAAATCCTCCACAAATCGTCTGAAATACCCTGCTGATTTTATGGCAGTAGTAAGACTTCTGGGATAGTGATAGCCCATATGAACTCTGGCTTGATTAATATATGTGGCTCGTTTGAATGGGGCATCCTCATATTCTAATACAAGCACATGCTGTCCTCTTTCCATACAAAACGCCGCCGCGTATAGACCATAAAGACCTGCCCCAATAATGATTTTGTCATATTTCTTCTTCATCTTTATTTCTACTTTCATCTATTCGGGAACTTCTGATACATCTAAGTCATTCTTTAAATATTCCATCATGTAAGGCTTACGATTTTCCATAAAAGACTGTATATTCGCTACCGCATCCAAAAACTGACTGCTGTCTTCTGCTCCCAAAAACCTTTTCAGGTGATTGCTCATCGGAATCTCCAAAAAAGTACGATGCTCTGAAATCGCAGCCTCTACTTTCTTATCATCAAAAGAAGTATTCATAATATCCACAAATGTACTCGCAAACTGCCTCTTAAAATCATCATTTTGGCATAAATTGTCAAACATTTTACTGCTATCCCTAGTAATTTGTATCGTGTCCCAATCTACGATATCTGGGTCGAATGCTCCCGAATTGACATCAAACATAAGCCAACGCCATTTACCATCTTCATATTGCCCTTCTCCTTTTTCACGTGTTCTCCATAACGCAAAATTAGCCGCAGGCCAATCACCATATCGCCCAAAATAAATTTCACAAGCAAAATAATCAATGAGACTCTGCATATCAAGAAGATCACAGGCATGTGCATAATTTTCATCAATAGAAAAATCGGTATTTTCCATATATGACACCATATCCAAATACAATGTGTAATCCTCTGCCTCTCCTTCTGCCAGCTCCCCACTTTTAATCATTACCACATCATCCTTATCTACGTTGTAATAATGTGCCACAAATACATCATCATACTTTTCTGTCAGCCAATACACACCCCAATACTCACCATTCAAAAACAACGCATAAGGTTCAAAATTCATCGTGCCAAAGCTTCTTTCTTTGGTAAGCTCAGCCGCCAGTCTGTCCCGAAGTTTAGAAATGCCATCACCTCCACCGACAAATAGCGTGACTGTATCTGCCATATAATTTGTTTCGAATAGATCTGCATAAAACCTGCCTTCACCATCATACTGTTTTCTTGCATAAATATTTAGGCTCTTCGGCAAAAATCCCCGGCTTGCACCGCCTTGAATCCTAATCCCACATTCCTTATCAAGAAACTCTTCTTTCTCTGCGTTAAAGAATTGCACATTTGCACTTCGTTCCCATTCAAGCCCGCGCTGATGATAATTTGCTCCCCACCAAGCCCATGGTTCTGTTGATTTATCCGCTTCGTTTTCGTACTCCTCGTATGTGTGCCCAAGAACATAAATCCCCTCTTCAAAGCCGAATAAACTTTCAGGATCTGTCACAATCGAAATAATGCCCAGTCCATCATAACCTATTCGGTTTTCATAATTAATAAAATAATTTTTCGTTTTTGTTTCGCTAAAGTTTCCATCATTATCAAGATATGCTGCCCTTACAACTGTACATTTATCAACAAGATAGTCTGGCCGTACATACGCTGAAGGCTCCATTCCGCATGCTAAAATCTCTTCCGTCATAAATCCCGCTGTCACATCAGTCCTTGCAGAATGCAGATTATCATTTTCTGTGGCATCATTTATCAAAATCGGTTCTGTATATTGTATTGAATTTTCATCCGGCACAGATCCATCTAATGTATAATAAATCTTCGTTCCTCTTGGCGCATAAATCGACAAATGAAAAGCACTCTCATAAAATCCCGACTCCCTTGAAAATGTCAGGTCTGTATATTCATCATCACCTGCAAAGACAAGCAGACATAACAGTCCACATATTGCTATCAAACATCCCAAAACAAATCTTCTATTCATCATTCAGCCTTATCATCCTACCGTTTCTCCCGATTCGACAACCCAATTAACATGATCAATGCCGGGCACAGATGTCAGTTCATCTAAAACATTCAAATCTAATTCGCCTTTAGTCTTAATTTCCAATATCAGCTCTTCATGATCAACATCTTTGCTTGCTGTCCGAATCTTCCATTTTACAACATAAGACTCAAGCGTGTTTTGGAACAGCTCCCTGTCAATTTCTCCTTTTCCAACTACAATCAGCAAATATTTATTCCATATACCCGGTATTTTACTGGAAATAATGAGTACGGCTGCAATAAACAATACAGAGGTAAACGTCAATTTATAGTTTTGCGAGCTTGTACAAAGTCCCTCCGCAATTGCCCAAAAAATAAATATGGTATCCCTGCTGTCTTTCACCGCTGTTCTGAAGCGAACAATGGACAATGCACCTACCATACCCAGAGAAACAGCTATATTACTACTTATCATCATCATAACAATCGCAGTAATTAATAAAACGGCAACTAAAGAGCAGTTAAATTTTCTATTATATACTACTTTATCTGATGTAATAAAATAAGTCAGATAAATAATCAAGCCTGCTGCCAGCCCGCACAGCAAAATAAAAAAGGTTCTTTTCACACCATAATTTGTACTATTTGTGTAAAAGTAACTAATCACTTCTTCTTTGGACATAACGCCCCTCCTTTAATAATTAAAATCGTAATAATTCATGCGTCCAGAACAATATTTACTGTAGCTGCTTTGAGTCAAATCAAACCGGCTTAACGCATCCCGCAAAAATCCCATGCACTTACCGCTGTACTTTATTTCTAATACAGCCTCCTCATACATAATAGGTGTATAATTAATTCTTGGAGAAAAAATGTCAAGATTTGCTTCCGATGATCTAACATTCATATCTAATGTTACCCTTATATCATACAGCGGATATTGATAAGCCAGCCTGTCATATTCAATCATTACAACCGGTCTATAGCCTCCTGATTTCAAAATATTATATGCACTGACCCCGGTTTCACTATCTTGAAAGTATTTTGTAAGAACCTCATAGCTGCCAACAGAAAGTGCCTCTGCATCTTCTCTGGAAAGAATAAGGCTTTGCTTATGCTGCCAATCACCCATTTTTTTCTTCAGTTCCAGCTTACACAAAGATGCATCACCATTATAAGTCCTCATTCTAACCTTTTTTCTAACATCAATTCCCGCTAATTTTTGTGCAAAATCAATATTATTCACAGATTCAAAATATAAACTCCGCACCGAATAAGAATCCCCTTTGCAGTAATTGTCCCTTTGCAAAAGGCTTTCCAAACATCGCTTGATATCTGGCACTTGTGCAACAGGAATAACATATTTTATCTCTTTTCTAAAAGATGAAAATTCCCCCTTCACCTTATCCCTCCAAAATATACTGTCAAATGATTCGTATTGCCAAAGCAGAAAAACTGTAGATTGTTTTTCATTATATCACCTTGCCAATATCCTTTCAAGGAAAATATACTCCTCTTAAAATCTATCCCAAATTCACTCTATTACACATTGTCAAAACCAACATTTTCTTATATACTAAGCTATGTAAAGGAGATATATCATGCCTGAGAATAATTTACTTTCCATTATCCTGCCCTCTTTTAATGAACAGGACAACATTCATCGGACTTTTCATATAATCCAAAAAATATTGCAAGCTTCAACCATCCCATATGAGATTATTTTTGTGGATGACGGCTCTAACGATCAGACTTATCAGCGTATTGCAGAGCTTGCTCAGCAATATGCCGAAGTGAAAGGAATTGCATTCTCCCGAAATTTCGGCAAGGAAGCTGCAATTTTTGCAGGAATGGAAGTTTCAAACGGTGATTGCTGCTTGATTATGGACTGTGACTTGCAGCATCCGGCAGAATTGATTCCCGAAATGTACCGCCTCTGGCAAGAAGGTTATGAAGTCGTAGAGGGAGTTAAATCCTCCCGAGGCAATGAAAGCTTTATTCACGCTTTCTGCGCAAATAGTTTTTATCGTATTATCAGCAAGGTTTCCGGCATTGACATGGCAAATGCCTCTGATTTTAAGCTTTTAGATCGAAAAGCAATTGATTCCTTACTTGCTATGCCGGAACGTGCTCCTTTTTTCCGCGCCCTTTCATCCTGGATTGGTTTTCGAACCATAACCATTCCTTTCGAGGTACAGGAGCGTGAAATTGGAACTTCCAAGTGGTCGGCATGGAAACTAATTAAATACGCTCTCCACAATATTACTTCTTTTTCAGGGATGCCTCTCCAGATTGTGACCTTTCTTGGATGGGTTATGTTTTTTTGCTCTATAGTTCTTGGCATTGAATGTCTGTACCGCTATTTCACGGGCACCGCGTTAGGAGGTTTTACAACCGTTATTCTTTTGCAGCTTCTTACCGGAAGCATACTGATGATCAGCTTAGGAATCATAGGGCATTACATTTCCAAAATTTACGATGAAATCAAAGCACGCCCACGGTATTTGATTTCCCAAAAGTGCGGATTTTGACTACAATAACCGTTCATACAAATAGTCCTGCATATTGCGATAACACTGCACTCTTTCATAGTTCTCTAAGACTGCCGGAAGCCTTATTTCATATTCGGCTTCCGTGCACTGGGCTAATACCTTGTCCAGACAGTCTAAATCCTTTTTGGTAATCTTAATGATTCCATCCGGATTAAAAAATTCATCAATCTTCCGGGCACCCATATAAATAGGTATCGTCTGGGCTGCAAAGCAGCTGGTAAGCCGCTCTGTAAAATAATAGTCCGTAATTTCATTTTCAATGGCAAAGGAATATCGGTACGCCTGAAGGCTTTCCTCTGTAGTGACATAGCTCCCACCGTCAAACTTTCCCATTACATCCGCTTTGTGATTATCCTTACAATAACGGGCAATGCTCATACGGACTCTATGCTGCTCACACATCTGCTTGTCGGAGCAGACAATAGACACATTTTTGCTTTTGTTCTGATAAGCCGTATCTACCACCACTTCCGGGCAGTCTTTTCCATACCATACCTCTGCAGATAAGGGATAAAACTTGGCATTTGGCAGAGCATTCAATAACTGTTCGTCAAAAGTAAAGACTGCATTAAATTCACGCTCCAGACCTTTGTGTTTTTGAAAAATCTCGTAATCCTTGGGCACAATAACTCTGGATTCCCCAAACATTCCATACTTTCTCGCAGGATGTCCCATAGTTTCCAGCATGGCTTTATGTGTATAAAAATGAGTCTCTAATCCCCAATTGTACCGATCCCACAAAAAATGTTTTCCCACATTTCCATATGGATTGTGTGCCGTATGCATATCGCGGATAAAAAAGAGCTCCATCGGCTCACCTTCTTTATTGTAAATGGGCGGTATCTGAGAATTAATCCCATAAACCGTATTATAATAAGGCTTATAAATTTTAGCATTCGCTCGAATTGAAGCAGCCTTTCGTTTAATCCGCCTATACAGCTCTCTGCCTGTGCTCATTTTTCTTTTCCTCTTTTCTTAACTATCATTGATACCACCGTCCTCACATATGACAGCAGCACACTAAATTCCTCTCTTTTAAAGCTGTATAATAAAAATACTCCCGTGGAGACCAGCACACTGATTAACGCTTTAATCAGCACTCCGCCAATCCCGCCTGGAATCAATTTGACAACTCCTACCGTACCTGCCGCTGCCAGAATGAACAGTAAAACCCGTACCAGAAAGCGCATATAATATTCCATCGGAGGTCTCTTAGCATAATGTTTATAAACTACCACAGTTCTCCCCATAAAAATTAGAAGATGACCGGCTACTGTCCCCACCATAACTCCTGCTACACCCATGGGAAACGCAAGCAGCAATGTCAGTATCACGTTCACTGCCGCCGCCGCAATCATGTAATTCCGGTCACTTTCAAAATGCCCCAATGTATTTCTAAAATAATTCATCGGATTGTTACAAATAGCAATAAAAACATTAAACGAAAGCAAAACTAAAAATAAAAAAGGAAGTTGGAATTCTTGTTTTTTTAACCATACCAAAATAAAATCCTGACCTACTGCCACCATCCCCATTGCCGCCGTCAATCCCAAGTAAAACCCAATCAAATCCAGCGCATGAAAAAAGCCGACTCCCTTCTCTGTATCTTTATCATATACCAAATTCCCAATACTTGCCTGCAGTGCCTGAAAAATCGATAGAATAAACTCCTGTATTTTGGAAGAGATCATTAAGTAATTATTGACTAACCCTACTGTTCCTACTCCTAATATCGCCGTGATAATAATACTGTCAGAACTGCCATATATCGTTCCTGCTATTTTCGTTGCCATCATATTTTTCACGTCATGCCACAAATTCAGCTTCTGAAAATCCTCTTTTGTCACTTTCGTTTTTGTGATCTCTGGAAAACTTACTCTGGAACGCCATGCTATAACCAAATTAGCAATAACATGGTTCAAAATACCTACTACCAGATATGCTATATAGCTTTTCCATATTACCAGCACTGCCATCTTGCAGCAAGTAGACAGAATGGTCACAATCGTATCTACCATGGTACAAAAATATATTTTTTGATGCGTTACAAAAAGAATCCTGCGATATGCCAAAAAATAAGTACACAAGGTTGCCGTGAGCTGTAAATAGTAAATCACATAAATAAACTGCCAGCTTTCTGCATGATTCCTCAATAGGAGCGGAAGTAAAAATCCAGCCGCAATTCCTGCCGCGAGAACAAACAAGCCTACCACCTTATAAATCAGCTTGTACATATAAAGAAGCTTTTGAATCTGTTCTTTATTATCGGATGCAATCTCACTATACATATGATAAGTGATGATGCTTGCAATTCCCATTTCCGATAATGTCAAAAAGGAAAAGATTGAGGTAAACAGCCCGTCATACCCTAAATAATCCACTTCCAGAGAATCTAAAAAAAGCCGTCTGGTCACCAGACTCAGCACCGCAATCAACAATGCTGACCCCCATATATAAATCAAATTGACAATTGAATTTTTAATTCTCATTTTTCTTTCTTACCTTATTCCAAAACTGAATGCCTTATTATCTCCCTCCAGATAATCCAAATAATACATTACTATGACTGCGTCTGGATGATAATCATCAATATACTCTTTTGTAAGCAAATACGAGGTTTCTCCCGATAAATGCCGTACTTCTTTATATCCCAAAATTAGGTAGCCGTTCATTGCCTCAGCAAAAGAGTCTGAAACAATTAATATTTTTTTATCATTTAAAGCATTATAATTTATATGAGTACCTCGAGAATTTCCTAAAACATAATCATAAGTATACCTTGACGTATACTGCTTATTTTTTAGAGGTTCATAATCAATTAAAAGTTCCTCAAAGGTTCCTTCCCTCTCTCCATCCGAGATATTTGTCTCAAAAGCCGGTGTTATGAGGACAAAATCATCAATACCTCCAAAATATATGCCTGTCCTCTGTCCCCGGCTTCCCAAATGCCATTTTTCATAGACAGATAGTTTATAATTTGAAATATCATACACTCTGGTATCAACTTCTGCCTTTGTTTTCTCTTGAATCCATGCCGATATCTTCCCAGCAGCATAAAATCCCCCTTCAGTTGTCCAATGATGATCCGTCTTATACATCAAGTCATATTGATTTACATTATCATCATGCATCTCCTTCCGGAAATCCAATGTCTCAATACCATATGCATTTACTATTTCTAGGAATCGGTCAATATTAACATTCCCATAATCTATAACTCCGGTTGGAAGTTGTGGATCATATTTGCATGATGTATAAGGCGTTGCCGCAAATAGCATTGGAATATCCGATTGATCAAGATAGCATTTCAGGTCGCGAAGAGCGTCTGCTTTACTGTTCAAAGCCTCATCTGCCTCATAAGCGTGGAGTGTTGACAAATAACCATTATTCAATTTTATAACCCCGTTCATTTCATGCTGTCCAAGAACATTTCTCATAAGACCATTAAAATTAATAAACTGTGTCTTTCCCCAAAAGTTAGAAATATAATCGGTTTCACCTTTGTTTCCCAAATCAACTGTCCACTCATTATAATCTATTTCATCATACACCCAAAAATTAAAAACTTTTTTAGCATTTACTACAGCAAATAGTGCAACTAACACTAAAAACAGTACTCCATACATACTAGTCCGTCGAATAAAAACTTGGCTTCTCTTAAATAATTGTCTCATAATACTCCTCTAAAAGTTAAAATAAATAAACGGATTATGCGCTCCTAATACCAAAAAAGATATTGCCCACAAAAATCCAACTATGTATATGCACGGAAGAATCATTTTATCTAAAAATTTATAATTCATGCCTATTCTTTTTGATAATACAGGCGCAACCGGCGTTGAGAACAGCAATGCAGCTAAAATAAAAAAACCATATTCTCGAAGAATAGATACATCCTGCATATTCCAGACAGCGGTTTCACATCCGATGCCGATCATGGCTAGACAATAGTCAATACCCTTCCTTAAACTGTCGGCATTAAAAATTACCCACCCAAAATTAATGTATATCAGAACGATAATACGATACAGAAAATGAAAACAGCGCTTTTTCCTTTTCTCTGGTTGTATAATATATTTTTCAAAAATTAATGCTGCAAAATACCAAATTCCCCATACAATAAAAGAATAGCTTGCGCCATGCCATATTCCTGTAAGAATCCATACAATTGCCATATTCAATATATGTCTTGGAACAGAAACCCTCGATCCCCCCAATGGAATATATACATAGTCACGAAACCATCGCCCAAGTGAAATATGCCAGCGTCTCCAAAACTCCGTTATAGATTTTGAAATATACGGATAATTGAAGTTTTCTTCAAATATAAATCCAAACATTTTTCCTAATCCAATTGCCATATCTGAATAGCCTGAAAAATCGTAAAAGATTTGCAAAGAATAGCAAATTGCCCCAATCCATACCCCAGCTATAGAGTTTTCCCTGCCAGAACTTTCAAAATAATGCTGTGCAGCTAACGCAAGATTATTTGCGAGCAATACCTTTTTGCAAAATCCCAGTATAAACCGCTTGACGCCTGCACCAAACAATTCCGGACTTAAAACCCGAGAGTTAATCTGTTCCGCCACTGAATTGTATCTTACTATCGGTCCCGCAATCAGCTGCGGAAATAAAGCAATGTATAATCCTAAATCCAATAAATTACGCTGTGCCTTCGATTTCTCATTATATACATCTATAATATAGGAAATTGACTGAAAAGTATAGAATGAAATTCCAATAGGCAGAGCAATATCAAAAAAAGAAAGTTTTATATGAAATAGTTGTCCTAAAACGCTAATAGTAAAACCCATGTATTTAAAAAGAAAAAGGACACCTAAATTATAAAAAACTCCTATAATCAACAATAATCTTTTTATAGGATATTGTTCTATCCCAAGAGCTAAGAAATAATTAAACACAACAGACAGCATCATCAGAAAAACCAGTCTTGGTTCTCCATATGCATAAAAAATCAAGCTTGCCGCTAATAAAACATAATTTTTATACTGTTCCTTGCTAATATAATAAAAGAGTAAAGTAATTGGTAAAAAAACAAACAAAAAAATCGTACTTGAAAAAACCATTTTCAATTTTCTCCTCAAGGTATTCCGGCAAATGAAAAGCATCCGATGTTAATCAGCGTTTTTCTAATTTAATTATTTTTCGTTTCTTCATAATTCAAGATAATTCTGGAAAGGGTGTCTGAATAGAGCTGTCGTCCTGAATCCGTAAGATGAACTCCATCCTCCAAATATTCTTCTGCCGTATAACCGGTAATGTTCAAATCCTGATAAGCATTGAAAAATAATGTCTGCTGCTCATTCGCAACATATTCGCACTTTCCCTTATAATCAAATAATGTTCCATACCCATTGTTAGTTACATTTCCATCTCCAATCATCCAGCTGCCATCAAAAAACTGCGCATACATCGGTGAACAAAGAACTATCGTTGCATCAGGTGAAAACCTTTTTAATGCAGATACCGCATCGCGCAGCGCACCTACATAAGTTCTTGCGTGATCATCTCTCGATTCACTATCCAATGGCACTCCACTCAAAAAATCATTTGTTCCATATTCAATCACAAAATAATCTGTCTTTGAAAAATCCACATCAGGATTATCCAGAATTGCCTTGACATTATGCCCCTCAAAAATGTCCGTGGGAATATTACCTGTAACCGCATATACGATTCCCAGCAAACCGGTGGACTCCCACTCTTCCCAGCTGAATTGTTCATCTTTTAAAACTGCTGCCGTTCTCCCGGCA
Organism: Lachnospiraceae bacterium; assembly: GCA_023663945.1. Taxonomy (GTDB): domain Bacteria; phylum Bacillota; class Clostridia; order Lachnospirales; family Lachnospiraceae; genus Suilimivivens. The sequence continues at coordinate 122,731 of JAMPGL010000003.1, forward strand.
ATTGCAAGGTTATAAAAATTAGCATCACATAATGCTGCAGTACGCTCTGGAATGCTGGTTCCATCTCCATTATTGGATGCAAAAATACTATCTCCCATAAACACAATTTGCAGCCTGCCGTCATCATAAGGTTCCACCTGCTGGCCTGATTGCTCTGCCATATTATCAATCTGCTCAGGTTCCACCAACTGTTCCGGATCTACCGTTATAATTTCCTGACTTACTTCAGGTCTTTGTTTTTCCTGCTGCAATGCCGTCTCCGGTAAAGGAGAAATCTCAATAAAAGAATCCTCCCTTTCAATCACTTCCCCTGTCTCTGTTATGATTATGTTATCTGCCGAGGCATTTTCTCCAATCTCATTCTCTCCCGCTTTCCGGCTGCATCCACCTGTAGTAATCAGCAGCAACGCAGTAATTGTAAGCAGGCATATTCCCTTTTTCCAATATAAATTTTTCATACTTCCACACTCCTCTTGTTTGCATGACTACCTAACTTAAATATAGGATAACATAATTTTTTCAAATTGTTTTCTTTTTGGGAGTATTTTAATATTCATTTCGTGAACCTTAAACATTTCTTAATAACTTAGTTATCTTAATAGCTTAGTTATCCTAATAATTGTTATCTGATAACTCTGCTATTTGATACCCAATAATATTTTATTCCATTTAAACTCTAATATTACAAAGTTTATTAAAAAATACACTAATATGCCGTATAGTCAATAATCACCAGCTGCTCTGAGAGATTAAAATGGCCCCAGTTTTTTCCTTTCTCCTTTAAGTCCGCCTTTTAAAACTGACCATATATAAACTGTGAAGCATCTAACCCAATCAGCTGAATGTATGCAATAACCACCCAAATGCACAATACCGCATAAATCAACCATCTAAATAGTAAATTTTGCCTTCCAAGCAGCGTTAATACATCAATCCTGCACTCAACTAATATATCTTTCATAATTATCACTGCTATCCCCAATATCATAGTCGTAATGATAACAGAATTGACATTCAGCGCATAAATACTTGTACTTACAATTTGCGTTAGTGCAAAATTCTTACACATATGTCCTACATAGCTGATGCCTTGCCGCAAACCTTCCGCTCGAAAAAAAATCCACGCAAAATCAACCATCATAAATGTCAAAATATTCTGAAACAAAAAATAACTATAACACCTTGTATTAATTCGCAATCGTGTCTGCATTGCATTTCTGAATTTCAATGTCATCTTACTCATAACTTGATAAATTCCATGCAGTATTCCCCAAAATAAAAATTTTGCTCCCGTTCCGTGCCAGATTCCGCTAATCACAAATGTTATCAATAAATTAGCATATGTCCGCCTTTTCCCTTTTCTATTTCCACCCAAAGGAATGTAAATGTAATCACGCAGCCACGTAGACAAGCTAATATGCCAGCGTCTCCAAAACTCACCTATGCTTCTGGAAAAATAAGGTCTTTCAAAATTTCTTGTAATATGATAACCCAAAAACTCTGCTGCTCCCAATGCAATATTGCTATATCCGTCAAAATCAGCATATAATTGAATTCCATACAGAACTGCTCCACAAATCAGGATAAACCCGGTATGATCTGTATATTCTTCAAAAATTATGTTTACAATGATTGCCGCATGGTCTGCTACCACAATTTTTTCAAAATACCCCCAAAACATTCGCAATAATGCTCGTTTACAAATAGTATAATCAGGAATACTCTTTTGAAGTTGAATCTGGGCTATAAAATCATTGGGTTTCTCAATCGGTCCTGAAAGAAATTTTGGAAAAAAGGAAATATACAATGCGTAATCCCATAGTTGCGGAGCAATAATAATCTTTCCGTTATATATCTCTATAAGATATGAAATTGCCTGCATCATGTAAAATGAAATGCCTATCGGCGCAAGAAGTCCAACTTGATAAATACCTATTCTTCTCAGGAAAACCAGTAAAAAACAAAGTATGCATATACTAGTCCCAAAGATAAATTTGCTTCTTTTTCTCAATAACACATTGCCCAGCAAATAGGATAGTGCTGTAATGCCGGACAGCCATACTAATGCTTGCGGCATTGCTAATAACACAAACAAATAACTGACCAAAAGCAGCCATATCCTCTTTAATTTATCCGGGATCACATAATAGACTAAAACTCCTGCCGGAAATCCCGCCAAAAAATAAATTGATGTGAAACTCATTTATTTGCTCCCCTGCATCCTTTATCAAATCACAAGCCGAAAATATCTTTTTAATCCACTTTAAAATCGGTCAAAGAACTATCTTTATTCACCAGTCCATTAATATACGTTTTTAAATCCTCTTCATTATTATATTCTGTTCCAAAATGAATCCCATCACTGAAATATTCATCAGGGTAATATGTGACAGACTCATAAAATTGTTCCATATAAGGCAGCAGCCTTTTATCCGTACACTTCTCATATATGTTCGCAAATTGCTGCTCCACTGCTTCCCTGGCCGATTCCGGCATAGGCGCATGCAGCAAATGAAACTCTATATCATTTTGTTCGCATATATCAAGCATCAACACTAAATAATCAAAAGAAAATTGTTGTCCATCGCAGTCATTTGTGGATAACGAGTTAAGATATATTTTCTTGACTATTGGTGAATAATCTATAAAAGAAACCACGGCCGGTTTCAGCCAAAAGCCTCCGTATATCTCTTCCAAATCAGACAGAGTCTCCATTGTCATCTCTCCCAACATTCCAGCCTCTGTAAATGGAATGATTAAATACTGATAAGTATACCCCTCCAAGCCTATTCCACTATTAAGAGATCTTGCAACTAACGTTATGTTTGTAGTTCTAGGATGATTCTCAACAAATTCCTTCATGAGAAGATACTGTCCTGCCATTGTAATTGCTTGATTACTTCCCAACGTATTATACACATCATTATATTTTTGAAAGCTATTGAATATTTGATGGCATACGCTGTCCCCAATTATCAATTTCGTGTACTCCGAATCTTTAGCCCTTGCCTGATCTATATAAGGTAATATCTCCATAGCTGATCCCCTGTCATACTCTTCTGCATTCCCAGCTTTGGCTAATATGCTTCGATATGGCTCACAATTTGATTTACAAAAGAAAAAAAGCAAAAAAATAGTTGTAAAAGTACACAACAGCATTGTTTTTTTAATAAATTTTCTCATACAAATTTAAAATCATCTCCATACTTTGTTTTAATTCATATCGCTGCGCCTGCCTTGCAACCAATGCTCTTGGCATTCCTTTCGCCTTAATTAATTCAATCGCTTTTAGATAACTTGTTATTCTGCTATCCGAAAGGACAATGCCGCAGTCCTCATTCACTAATTCTTTCACAGCGCTAGTGTCTAAAACAATCACAGGGGTTCCACACGCCATTGCTTCTACCGTTACCATAGAAAAAGTTTCCTCTGTTGATGGATTTATGAACACCATCGCAGATGAATACAAAGAAACCAGCTCTTCCTGCCTATCTGTGCGTTCTATCCCAATTACATTTTGGGGTAATTTTGATTTCTGGAATTTGTTTACACCAACCAAGACAATCTGATACTCCTCCCCGACCACTTTAGAAAGTTCCAAAAATACATCAAGCCCTTTTCTGGATTCCCATACATTTGCAACGCCAAGGATAATCATCTTATCATTTTTAATTCCATATTTCTCTATTACCTGAGCATCTATTGTGTAATGAAATCTATCAAGATCAATTCCATTGGGAATAATTTCTATCGGATATTTATTCATATACGATTGTTCTACAATGTCTGCCAGCCATTGCGATGGAACTATAATGACTAAATGCTTCAAATCTGTAAAAAAATTTTTTTTGTTGATATAATTCTGAGTAGATGCATCCATCAGCAAACTCACTGGATACTGATTTTTATTTGGGCATTCAAAGCAGCCGCTCTTCCACCTTTCGCATCCTGCCTCTGTAAAATATGCACAATGTCCTGTCATCGGCCAACAGTCATGAAAGGTCCAGAACAGTCGTCCTTTAAATTCATTCTTGAAATATTCAAACAATAAAGGAACACATAAATAATACCCATGTATATTGTGCAAATGAATAATATCCGGGTTTTCTTGCTTAATTATTTTTATTAACCTTTTCGTAACTAAAAAAGAACCGTATCCGTGTCGATCAAATAATGTCGTAATTGCAACATGAATCCAAAACGAAACTCCATTCCCTATTTTTTTACAATTAATGTTGTCAGGAACCTTCCGCCTCCCCACAAGAGAAAGCGCTTCATATCCCCTTTCCTCTGCAGCTTTTTGTATTTGTAACATAATGCGGCCTGTACTAGTATTACATACTGTATTAATTTGTATAAGTTTTTTCTTATTCAAATCTTCTTACCTCTGCCTAATCTCTTTACTCAGCAATTATATTTTAGTTTATCATGCATCATTTTTTTTTACAACTTCCTTTGCATTTTTCAAAAAACTCACCACAATCAATATCATCACTATTCCTATTGGAAACGCCGCAATAATGCTCACCGATTGCAGATTGCTCATAGAACTATCCGAAAAAACAAGAGCAATCGGCAGCAAAATCAAAAGCACGCACCACATTAATTGAATCCATCTATGGGGCTGCTCATCAGTATTTAATCTTTTATAACTATAGCAGGACGCAATCAACGCAATTGAATCAAACGATGTTGCGTAAAATGCTACCATTGCAGCCAAAAGTAATAACAATACCAATATTGGCAGCGGCATCGTCTGAATCACAGACACAATCAGTTCATACAAATCCCCTGTCTTCTGATATGCCGCAAGGAAATCTGACTCCCCTGCAATCTGCTTCCCCATAGAATAATTTCCTAAAATAATAAAGCTTAAAATCGTGGAACCTACGCCAAACAAATATCCTCCGCAGATGGTCTGCCTTATTGTTCTCCCCCTTGAAATATTGCCAATAAAGAATGGAGCCGCCACACACCATACCATCCAATACGCCCAATAATAGATTGTCCAGTTTTGCGGGAAAAAAGTTGTTCTTTGCGGATCTGTATAAGTAGACAGCTCTAAGAAATTCTGCATCATCTTCCCCAGATCGGCTATTCCTGCTTCAACAATATATTTCGTTTCTCCGCAAAATAAAAATACATAAGCAAGCAGCGAAAAAAAGAAAACCATGCACAATCTGGCTAATATACTAATCCCTTTAAAACCATGGAGCAGTGAATATGTATAAATAATGCAAGTAATAATCAGAATTAAGATTGTTACCGCTCTTGTATTTAAATTAATGGGAAATAAATGATTAATCACACTTGACATCAACGGAGTCGCAACACTAAATGTCGTAGCTGTTCCGGCAACCAACGCAAATACCGCCAATAAATCAATCACTCTCCCCAGAATTCCGTCTGTATGTTTCCCCAAAACGGGGCGGCATGCCTCAGAGTATTTCTGTCTTTCCCTTTTACGCACATGCAGCATAAAGCCAAAAGCTGCCGCAAGTACTAAATAAAAACTCCATGGAATAAAGCTCCAGTGAAATAATGGGAATACTCCCGCCCACTCCTGCATACTTCCCAGCTCTGCAATATGTGGGTCAGACGCATACAAAATCCATTCTCCAAATGAATAAAATAAAATATCCGCCGCAAGCCCACAGGTAAACATCATTGCTCCCCATGTCAAAAAATTATACTTAGGTTTTTCATCCTGCTCTCCTAAAACAATTCTACCGTACTTTGAACCGGCAATGAAAATGGAAACCAAAAAGAATCCCAGTCCGATAATCAAATAATAGACTCCCAAAGTATCGCCCAGAAAAAAACGTATCTGCCCTAAAACATTATTGGCTTGCTCCGGAAACATAACGAATAAAATGCACAATATAAAAATACTCCCAAAGGGTACTGCTGTTATCAGCCAATCAATTTGCCTGTTCTTCTTTTTATCCATTTTTACGCTCCTTCTCAAAATAGTTAAGGTAACTGCCATCTAAAGCCGCTAATTCCTCCAAATTATCTATCTCTGCAATATCGCCCTTTCGCATTTCCATAATCCCAAGTTGAAATTGCTCCGGATAACAAAAAAGCGCCACATCATCCCAATAAATCTGTCTGTTCTTTTTCACTTCAAATTCATATTCCAAATATTTTTTTAGTTTATGACCATCTTCCTTTGTCCATCTTGATATGCTGTATAATTGCCATCCCTTACTGCCCCCATTTCGGCTGCACCCGCATACTTTTCCATTCTGAACTGTTAAAATCCATTCTTTCGTAGGTTCCTCCGTCCATACACAGTTATATCCTGACCTTTCAAACTCCCGGCACAATATACCAGCGTTAAAGATCATCTGATCCCCATCCAAAATAACCGCTTCCTCTATATAGTTCCGCGCCGCATACAGAGACGAAATGTTATTGCATTCCTTATAATAAGGGTTTTCTATTAATCTTATCTCTGGATATTCCTGTTTTAAGGCTTCAAACTGCTCCTTTAAGTATCCAACCACAATATAAATTTCCTGTATGCCGTTTGTCCTTAGTGCCTCAATAACCGTATCGATCATTCTGATACCATTTACTCTGACCAAAGGCTTAGGCACTTCCAGCGTAACTGGATGCATACGCTTCCCTTCTCCTGCTGCCACAATGACAGCCCGCTGCACCATATTCATTTATCAATTCTCCTTCAATTCTTCGCTTACTATCCGGTAAAATTCTTTTGCATACCTGTACTGCCGCAATGAGTACTCTCCAAATTCCACTCCCAGGCTTCTCTTATACTCACACCAATTACTCCAAAGCAGACCGCATACTGCAACATAACAATATATTTTTATCCGTATTGCAGACTCACATTGACCGTCAAAATATATATCAATCAATTTATCTATCTGATCTTTTCCATAAAAAGAATAAATACCAAACATCGCTAAATCCACATGCGGATCCTGCATTCCTGCATATTCCCAATCAATAAGCAAAATTCGCTCTTTCCCGTCCTGCTCTTTTATGAACAAGAAATTATCCGGCACTGCATCAATATGTGTCAGCCAGCTTTCTTCTCTGTTCCGTTCGATAAACGGCTTTAACGAAAACACTTTCTTTTTGGTTTCTTTATAGTCACGGTAAATAGACGGCTCCTCGTTCCATAAAGATTCATAAAACTCTATCTTTTGGAATAAATCAAACTCATGCTCCACTTTTAACTTCATTTCATGCAGCGCTTTCAATTGATGCATACATCTTTCCACATCTTCCATGCAATACGGGTCACAGCACCTTGCCTCCTGAAAAAATTCTGTAATCTTATATCCATCGGCGGGATTTAGATAAATAATCTGTTCGCTTATTTCCTTTCCCTTCAGCATCTGATAAACACTATATTCCTGTTTTCGGTCAATCAAACGATCCGTTCCTTCCCCCGGAATTCGCATAATGTATTTTTTTCCTTTACATTCAAACAAAAATGATCTATTAGTTATTCCTTTTTTTAATATTGAAATATGAATGATATTCTCTTTTGCCGCCTTCAATGTTCTGCATATAACATCCAGCGCCTCTGTCTTCAGCTGATTAGAATTACTGTCAAGCTCCCTAAGCTGTTCATAAGTATTGATTTCTATGACTTCATCATCTTCAACCATCTTTGCCCATACCATCTCCTTATCATTTGACAAAAATGCCTCTTCCCAAAAAGCATTGGCATACTGCGTATCACCATCAAGAGCTCTGAGAATCCGTCTAAATTCCGCAGATTCCTCTCTGTCAATATAACCAATTCCTATCATTCGATTTCCAAACTCTTTATCAGCCGCTCTGACCAGCCGCATCCTTCTATTTGCTTTCACATTGCTTTCTTTTGTCTGCATTCTGCTGACCATGTACCACGTATACAGTTCCTGCCTGCAGAACGGGTTTCCTTTGCACCAAATATCACAGGGGATAATGTAGCTGCTTTCTATATAGGCTTCTGCCAAACATAGCGAATGTAAATTATTCTTAGAAGAATATTCACTATTTACAATCAGTTCTACTCCATATTGGTCAACCAAATATTCGTACTTTTCCTTTAAAAAGCCAACCACAATATATATTTTCTGTACCTGTACTTCCTTAAGCTGACAGATTATCCTTTCTATCAGCGTTTCGCCTCTTACCTCTATTAATCCTTTAGGCGTTTCCATGTTAATCGGCACCATACGCATCCCATAGCCTGCCGCAAGAATAATTGCATTACAAGGTTTTTTCTCCTGTACGAAACATTTCGCTTTCTCAGTTAATCCATATTCTGTATTGATATATTTTTGTCTTGCTAACTCTTTCAAGGTCCGATTAATTATCCCTAATGAATAACCAGTCTGTTCCGCTAAATCTCTCTGGTTAACATACTTTTCAGAATACAGTTTGTTAAGTATATCGCATTCTACTTTGTTCATGTACATTTGTCTCCTTGTTTTAATGAACAGCCGGGGTGGCTATAAGAGTGAGCTTCCCCACTCTTATCATTCTATCGTTTTGAATATTCAATCAATTTACGGATAATATACTTTGCGCCTACTTCTCCGCTTGTTCCCACATTATATAAGTATTCTTTGCGAATCTTCCGCATTTCATCCTTGGAAAATGTTCTGTCATTTAATAATTTTTCTATCGTTGTTCCAATTTCGTTCAGTTGGTTCATATCTATTGAAATTCCTATTTTATTTCGAATCTCAATATCAAAAGGGCAGACCCCTATCTCCTCATAATCCGGATTCATGATCTTCATAGGTGTATTGACAAAAAGCGTCGGTTTTAAAGTTGTAAACGAATATTCATAAGCAATGCTTGACCAGTCTGTCACCAAAACATCCGCCCTAAACACTGTCTCATTAGACGAAAAATCCATTTGTAACTCAAAATCCTTTTGATCCGCGTACTGCTCCGCCAGTGCAAGCAGTTTGTCCTCAAAATGCCTCACATATTGCGGATGAGGTCTCACTACAATGTGGTATCCTTTCCCCAAAAGGTTCCCCAATATTTCATAGATTCCAGATTCTAATATATTTTTATCCTGCCAGGAAGGCGCAATTAAAATTGTTGGTCTTTCATTTATAAAATCACTATCTGCTTTATATGCCTCAATCATATTATCAATCAGACAAGAGCCAAACTCAACAATATTTTTGGGCTTCAACCCATAACATTTTTCTTGTGCCCGTATTTCTGCCTTTCCAATTTCATTTGAAGCAAAAATCGTATCAAAATAATCAAGCGCATGTTTTCTTAAGGTCAGATTATCGCTCCCAATGCCATGATCTAAATAAACATACTCAATATCCTCTTTTATTATGGACCGCTTAATATGATATTTCTGCAAATCCGGCATCGTCATAACAACCATATCTGCTTCCATCTTCATCATAAGAACAATTAGTTTATTTTCACCAATATAATAAACTCTGAATTGGTCACTGGCTAAAGCAAATACCTCATCTTTCGGATCTCCGGTAATATAATGGATAATAATATCTGTTTTACTTAGGATTGTCTCAATGACATTTTGATAGTATTTATAAAATCCATTCTTCTCAGAATAAAATACCAATTGCTTTCCGCCATATTTTTGAAACCGTTTATAATCTTGTGCTTCCTGCCTGGAATACTCATCGTGTCTCTTTTTATTTCCAGAAGCACTGTATTTCTGCACTTTATCCAATTCTGACTTACTTGATGCTAAATCCTCATAATCAATATATTTCTTAGGATTGATACACGCATTAAGCATAAATAATGTTAAAATAGCAATCAAATTACTAAGTATCCAGTAAGCGCCTACGCCTGCCGGCACAAAAAAGCCTAAATACAAGGATAAGCCGACTGACAGCAATAACGTTGTAATCTGATTAACCTTTCCCTGTTCTGACTGTAAAACATTCGCTTTATTCTGGACAAAGCACATCAGCCAGGAAGACATTGCCGCTAGAAGAGGAATCATAATTGTAATTCCCCAAACCTTGGACGGAACAGCTCCTAAATTAATTCCCCAAAAGTTCATATCAATTCCAGCAACAGCATTCAATATATCCTCAGACAGTACCTGTCGGTACGCCTCTATATAAGCAGAGTTCTTCATACTGTCCACAATCTGTATCTGAATAGAACTGATTTCCGGGCTTACTCCAGACAGGCCGCAGTATGTGTTGACTAACGTATTGACTGTCTCTTTAGAAATATGAAGTAAATGACTGATTGGTCTATATATGACGTCTACAACTCCCATAAGAATAATGAGCTGCAGGATAACCGGCACCAAATCCAGCATCGGATGGTACTTTTCTTTTTGATAAAGCTTATACTGTTCTTCCGATATTAAATCCTTACTTCCAAAATATTTAGCCTTAATACGATTCATCTCAGGGTACATCTTGACCATTTTGATGGAATTCTTTTGCACCATAATAGAAATCGGCATTAATATAATCTTAGTAATAATTGTAAAAATAATAATACTAATCCCGTAACTATGCAAAACCTTATAGCATACATACATAATCTGACCAAACAGATTCCCTATTGCCTGTGTGATCATTTACTTATCCTCTGCCTTCTCTTCATCAAGGACAATATCCTCATCTACATGAATTTCCCGCTTTTCTGTCTCTTTATTCTTCTTAAAAAACTGTGCAATCCGATGTCTGAAAACAGTAAGAACTGCTCCTAATGCAATAAATACTGCCGCCACAGCCTGAATCACATAAGTGACAGCTGATGGATCAATGTAGGCATGTGCATACATTGTAAAAAAAGAATAAAAACAAGTAAAAAAATACACGAACGAGAATAACTTCAATATTATCTTTTTCATAGCAATGTCTCCTCCCCTTAAATACATAGATTCCATAATTTAACTAAATTTAAACCTTATTAAAGGTTATTATATCCAGACGTATTTGTCAATCACTAGTCTTGACAACCAAATAATATAAAGCTAATATAAATATTGTTGCAAGTTAATGATTATATGGAGATATATCTTATGAACAATAAAAAAAGCAAATACTTTTTTTCTCTCCTTGTCCATCTTTTTTCAGCTTTCACGCTAGTTATTTTTGGTCCTTATGAAATTTTTATTTCGAACACCAATGACTTTAGTTTTACCTTTCGTGATTTTTGGTGGATTCCCTTAAGCGCGGCTGTTCTTTATATTATGACCGCAACAATAATATGCACATTATTACCATCAATATTCGGAAACATTTTAAATTGTTTTGCCTTTTCTTTTACATTGTGCTGCTATATTCAGGCCATGTTTCTCAACGGCAAAATGCAGGTTATGCTTAATCAGGAAATCCGCTGGAATACTTCTACCATTTTGGTAAACATAATTATTTGGATATGCATATTTGTCATTATATTTTTATTGCCATTTTGGTTTAAGCAAAGCTGGAAAAAAATCATTGCATTTGCCTCATCTGCCCTTATAGCGATCCAATTATCTGCTTTAATTTTTTTGTTTATTACCACTAACGCCCTCACTGAGGAAAAAAACGGTTATCTCTCGCAGGATGGTATGTTAGAGTTATCTCCAAATGAAAATGTAATTGTATTTGTACTGGATACCTTTGATATTAGAACTATGGATCGGATTCTTGGAGAAGATCCTGATTTTTTAAGCCCATTAACTGGATTTACTTATTTTCCCAATGCAACCAGCACACATAGCAGAACTTATCCTTCTGTTACTTATTTATTAACTGGAAATATGTGCTATTTTGATCAAACACCGGTAGATTATGTTAATAATGCGTTTGCTGACAGTAATTTTCTTCCCACATTATACAATAATCAAATTGATATTGGTCTTTATACGTTTGACTATTATATTGGGAACAGCGTCAAAACAAAAATACGTAATTACGTTCCCCTTAGCTTTTCTCTAAAATATAAAAGAACCATAAGATACTTGTTGCAAATTGCATTGTACCGTGATATGCCCTATGCTGTGAAACCTTATTTTTATTATGATGTAAATGATATTAATAACAATATAGTTGATGAGTCAAATTTCCAGTCAGCTGCAAATGAAGATTCTGCTATCCCTGCATACAAAAATTTTGACGATGAATGGTTTTATGATTCCTTAACTACGAATAAGCTAAGCCTGTCCAATCAAGAAAGCAGTTTTCGGTTTTACCACCTTGCTTCTTGTCATCTAAACCTATCCGACATGGCTCCATATGGAAAAAGAAGCATAGAGATTATATATGATTATCTCGATCAAATGAAAGCATTAAATATATACGAAAACTCTACCATAATCATTACTACTGATCACGGCTGGTCAGGAGGTCAAGGCGACCTTGACCTTCCTCAGGCAACAGCTGCTGCATTGACGATTGTTAAACCTTCCGGAACACTGAATGAAGAATTAACCATCTCAGAAGCCCCCGTAGCGCATACAGATTTCATTCCTACTGTTTTGAATGGTTTTTCATTGGACTATAGCGATTATGGAAATACTGTTTTTGATATTCCAAATTCAGCGGAAAGGGATCGATATTACTATTATTCCGCATTATATTCTGATGAAGAGGGAGAAGTTGAATTACGTGAATACAAAGTCTCCGGAGATGCCAGAATTGATTCCAGTTACCACTTTACCGGCAACAAATGGGAAATTTTTTACTCATTAAATAAAGTAGCTCCTAAATAATTTTTACAGCTGAGGATAGCAATATGTTGTTTAATTCAATAAATTATTTGATTTTTTTTCCGATTGTTGTTTTCATTTATTACCTAATTCCAAAAAGAATTAAGCATCTATGGTTATTGTGTGCAAGCTATTTTTTTTATATGTGCTGGAATGCAAAATATGCTCTGTTAATGCTATTTTCCACACTGGTAACCTATGGCTGCGGATACCTGTTAGATATTATAAAATCAAAATCACTGAATGAAAAAAAAGAACTATTACTAAAAAGATTTACTATTATTGTAAGTTTATTGCTGAATTTGGGCATTCTTTTCTATTTTAAATATATAAATTTTGCCCTTCAGACAATTATCAAATTATTTCAACTTGTAAATATTGAAATATCAATTCCTTCATTTGATATTATACTGCCTGTTGGGATTTCTTTTTTTACTTTTCAGGCTATTGGTTATACGATTGATGTATACCGCGGTGAAATCAAAGCAGAACGAAATTTATTTCGTTACGCGTTATTTGTATCCTTTTTTCCGCAATTAGTTGCGGGGCCTATTGAACGTTCTAAAAATTTATTGACCCAGCTGCATACTGCTCACAAATTTGACGTCAGCCAAGCAGAATCCGGATTATTGACTATGGTTTATGGGCTGTTTCTAAAAGTTGTAATAGCCGATAACATTTCAAATGTCATCGACCCGGTATTTTCATCACCAGAACAATATATGGGAATGGAACTTCTCTTGGCGGTCATTTTATTTGCTTTTCAAATATATTGTGATTTTGAAGGTTATAGTAAATTGGCAATCGGCAGCGCGCGGGTTTTGGGCATCCATTTAAACCAGAATTTCAATTCGCCATATTTAGCGTCCAGCGTTAAAGATTTCTGGCGCAGATGGCATATCTCACTGACTTCATGGTTTCGGGATTATTTATATATTTCTTTAGGCGGAAACCGAAAGGGAGTATTGCGCAAGCATTTCAATATGATGATTATATTTCTTTGCTCCGGGTTGTGGCATGGTGCCGGTTGGAAATTTATTGTCTGGGGTGGACTAAATGGTCTTTTCTGCATTACCGAAGATTTATTCAAGCCAATAAATGAAAAATGGTTTTATAAATTGAAAATCAATAAATGCACATTTTCCTACAAATTATTTCAAAGGATAGCTGCTTTTTTACTGATTGATTTTACATGGATTTTTTTCAGAGCAGAAACATTACGTTCTGCTATCTATATACTCTGTAAAATTGTTGAAGAATTTAAATTCGAATGGATTTTAGTCGCGGAATACTTAAATACATTTATTTCACCCCAACAATTCATAGTAATAACCTTGTCATTACTAGTTTTATTTGTAATTGACTATCTTCGATACAAAAAAATAAATTTACAGGAATTGTTTTTCAGCCAGCAATTTCTGTTTCGATGGATTGTCTATTTTTTCCTTTTTTTGCTAATAATTTATTGGGGAGCCTATGGAACCGATTATGAACAAACACAATTTATTTACTTTCAATTTTAAAAGAAGTACATTTTTTATATGTAAACTCCTGCTGTTTACCATACTTGTCTGGGGCTACTTTAATTGCATAATGCCTCAATATGATGGTGAATACACTTCTGCATTAGTTGACAAGGTAAGGCATCTGGAAGCAATTGAAGAACCCAAAATTGTCTTGCTGGGAAATTCCAATCTATCATTTGGAATGGACTCAGCTATGCTTGAAGAGAACATGGGAATGCCAGTTGTAAATATGGGCTTGCATGCAGGAGTGGGAAATGCCTTTCATGAAGAAATGGCTAAACTTAATGTCCATGAGGGAGACATTTATATCTTATGCCATACTGATTTTGCTGATAACGACACGATAGAAGATCCTACTCTAACATGGCTGGTTATCGAAAACCATTATTTTTTGTGGAAGCTTCTACGTCCAAAGGATATCCTCCCTATGATAAAGGCTTTTCCAAATTATTTGAAAAAAAGTTTAAGCTTGTATATTTCTAATACGGGAAATCAAGATTTTGGCGGCGAATATTCCAGAAGCGGATTTAATGATTATGGAGACGTTGGTGTCTTGCGCGAAGAAAATATCGTTGTTTTTGACACCCCCATTAATCCTCCGTCAATCAATGACACAACAATAAACCGAATAAATAAGCTGAATAAATGGTTAAATGAACGAGGCGCTACCCTGCTTATTGCCGCTTATCCTATCGCGGAAGGCAATATGACCGCTGATACCGCTGAATTTGTCAGTTTTCAAGAAGAATTATCATCCAAATTGGATTGTGCTGTTATTTCAAATTACACTGACTATATGTTTGATTATTCCTATTTTTATGATACATACTATCACCTAAGCACAGCAGGCGCAGAACTTCGCACCCGGAAGTTAATAACAGATTTACAGCATTGGAAGGAGGATGTTGAAAATGCTTTTTAATTCTGTCCAATTTCTAATTTTCTTGCCTATTGTACTAGTTATTTATTATATTATTCCTAAAAAAATTAAATATATATGGCTGTTACTATGCAGCTATTACTTCTATATGTGTTGGAATGCATTATATGCCTTGTTAATTCTCTTTTCCACAATAGCTACTTATTTATGTGGATTGGGATTAGAGTATATTAAACAAATAGATTACTCTGATAATCAGAAAATTAAATTAAAAAAAATGTGTGTCACCATAAGTCTAGTTCCAAACTTGGGGATACTATTCTTTTTCAAATATTTTGATTTTTTTATAAATAATATTAATAATGTCCTTTCACACATTAATGTCCAACTTGTTCATCCTGCATTTGATATCCTGCTGCCAGTAGGAATATCATTTTATACATTTCAGGCTATCGGCTACACATTAGATGTTTACAGGGACGAAATCTATGCAGAAAAAAATTTCCTAAAATATGCCTTATTTGTATCCTTTTTTCCACAATTAGTTGCAGGTCCCATTGAAAGATCTAAGAATCTGCTAAAGCAGCTTTCTGAACCTGCCAAATTACAATTTGACAATTTTAGAGAAGGATTACTGCTGATGCTTTGGGGATATTTTCTTAAAGTGGTATTAGCTGACCGCATTGCAATTTTTGTTGATAGCATATATGCAGAACAGCAAAATGGACCTGATGGATATTTCTTTTTTGTTGCAACACTGCTATTTGCATTTCAAATATATTGCGATTTTGCAGGATATTCAACAATCGCAATGGGCTCCGCCAAATTACTCGGCATCGAATTAATGGTTAATTTTAATGCCCCCTATCTTTCAAAGTCAACTGCTGAGTTTTGGCGGAGATGGCATATTTCCCTTTCAAGCTGGTTTAAAGATTATTTATATATTCCACTGGGCGGAAATCGGAAAGGAAAAATAAGAAAATATGTCAATTTATTAATTACATTTGCAATAAGCGGATTATGGCATGGTGCAGCATGGTCTTATATTGCTTGGGGATTACTTAATGGAATTTATCAGATAATCGGTGAAATACTTCGGCCAATTAAAAAAGTATTAATTCAAATGCTTGGACTTAATGAAAATAGTTTTGGACACAAGGTAGTAAAAGTTGTTATAACTTTCTTATGTATTGATTTCTCTTGGATATTTTTTAGAGCAAGCAGTTTCTCATCAGCTGTCAAAATAATAAAAAGTATGCTTTGCGTCCATAACCCGTGGATATTATTCGATGGTTCTCTCTATCATTACGGTTTAGATAGAAAAAATTTCCAATTAATGCTGTTAGGCATTGGAATTCTATTGCTAGTAGACATTGCTGCTTATAAAGGAATAAAATTGAGAAAATTTATAGCAGAACAGGATTACTGGTGTCAAGCAGTTATTATTACATTTTCCATCATTTCAATTTTATTATTTGGAATATGGGGGAACACTTATGACGCTGCTAATTTCATATATTTTCAATTCTGAGAGGTCAATTATGAAAAAAATATATGCCAAAAGAATAATAGGAAGTTTATTAGTCATAATTTTATCATGCTGCATACTAAACCATTTAAGCACTATTGTCAGGACTAAAGATCCTTGGTATAGAAAGTCAACATTCATAGATAATTCTGACGATGTAGATGTGCTATTTTTTGGAACAAGCCATGCAGTTAACGCAATTTTTCCCATGGAACTATGGAATGAATATGGAATAACATCTTACAATATGGCAGGACATGGAAATACAATTCCTAACTCCTATTGGATAATGATGAATTCTCTTGACTACGCTAATCCAAAGCTTATTGTTCTTGATTGCTGGGGCATGACCAGCCCTGAAAAAACATCGGAATCATATCTGCATTGGAGCATGGATAATTTTAAATTATCTAAAAATAAAGTTTATGCTATTAATGATCTATTTCCTGAAACGTCCAAGAGAATAGAATATTTATGGGATTTTTCATTATATCATAGCCGGTGGAGTGACTTGAGCAGAGAAGATTTCGATGCCCAACCATATATTCAATATGGCGGTGAGCCAAGAATAGCAGTATCAATTCCAAATGAATTGTTAGACATCACCACTATAGAGAAAAAGTCATTTGATACATGCGGAACCGAATACCTAAAGAAATTCATTGAAGAATGTCAGGCAAGAGGGATTCCCATTCTTTTGACGTATTTACCATTTCCCGCAACAAAAGTGCAGGTAAATGAATCTTTAGTGATTCATGATATTGCCAATGAGTACGGAATAAATTATATTAATTTTCTTGAACTTGATGTCGTCAATTATGACACTGATTGTTATGATGAAGCTTCCCACCTAAATTTTTCCGGAGCTGGAAAAATAACCAAATACATTGGAAGTTACATAAAATCAAATTACCAAATTGAGGACAAGCGAGGGAACAGCCGATTCCATGATTGGGATGAGAACTATGAATTATACAAATCATACAAAGTTGATACAGCAAAAGAACAAACCGATCTGGCAACTTATCTTATGTTGCTCAGAAACAAAGATATATCCCTTTGCCTCTACATAAAGGGCAATTCAGATATCCTTAAAGACAAACAAATCTATAGCTTGATAGACAATATTTCCATCTATCAAAAACTGACTCATTTGAAACAAGCATGCGAAAACAAACAAGACTATTTTGCAATTATTGATAATGGCTGGGAAGAAATTTGGGAATGTGTTGGTGATGAATCCATCATTAATCTAAATTCTACTTTTGGTAATATAAATTATTTCACTGAAAATGCTCAAAAAGTATTATATATACAAGACTCAGACAAAAATTATATTTCCGAATCAAATAACTCATATATTAATGGCGAAATCGAAATAATACTAATTGACAAATGGACTGGAGAAATAATTGATGAAGTATTCTTTGTAAAAAATAATAATTCATCAATTACTAAAGTCCAATTATCAGACGAAGCTTCTAAATGAGTTGTAAGCGCAGAATAAACTGCCCATTGTACTAATTGTTTATTATACTATAAATGAGCAAATTTGAAATTTTACGAAAATTACAAAAATAGGGCGAAAGACAAGACATCAGTACCTTTTTAGTGTATACTGTTTTTAGTCACAAGTATACTATATGCTTAAAGAAACACCTGCAATTCTGATATGCAGAATTGCTTTGGAGTGTTGAGAGGATAGAGGATGATATCTGGCAGGTTGAGAATTGGTTTGATATGCGCATTAGTTTATTACTTTGTTTTGATATTAATATTTCTTAAAAGAAGAGATACTTGAAGGGGAAAATGAAAATGAAACATGATAATATTTATGTTATAATTCCAGCACTTGATCCGGATGCTAAATTAATAAAACTTCTTGATGAGCTACATACAATAAACATAACGAAAATCGTATTAATTGATGATGGAACACGAAATGAGGGTAACAAAAATATTTTTGAAATGGCTTTAAATAAATATCCTGATTTGATCATTTTGCGAAATTATATTAACCTAGGGAAGGGAAGAGCTCTTAAATATGCTTTTAATTATCTCTTGAACAATTCAGGTATGGTCAAGGGGGCTGTAACTGCAGATTCTGATGGGCAGCATAGTGCCTCCGATATTCAAAAATGTATCAATTTGTTGAGACAAGAGCCAGATGATTCTAATGTATTATTTTTGGGATATAGAGATTTTGATTCAAAAAATGTACCTTTTAGAAGCAAATTTGGAAATAAGATAACCCGCATTGTTTTGAGCGGCTTATGTGGTGTTAATGTGACGGATACTCAGACCGGATTGCGGGGTTTTACGCGCAAATCAATGGAAAGTTTTCTGGATACGGGTGGAGAACGCTTTGAATATGAGACAAATATGCTTATTGAAACTAAAAGCAAAAATGTCAAAATAAAAGAATACCCGATAGAAACAATCTATATTAAAGAAGATGGTGGCGTAAATAAAACTTCACATTTTAATCCGCTTAAAGATTCATTGAAAATATATTCATTATTTATCAAATTTATTATTGCATCATTTGCATCATTTATTATTGACATCACTCTTTTTGCAATATTATGTAAGGTATTTGCCGATATTATGCCTGTTTATGTTATTTTTGTCAGTACTTATTTGGCGCGTGCGGTATCGGCTATATTTAATTTTATAATGAATCGTCATAAAGTCTTTCACAGTAATGTGCCCATTGTTGAAAGTGCAGTAAAGTATATAATTCTTTGCGTGGTGCAGGCTTTCCTGTCAGGTTGTTTAGTGACGCTGCTAGTTCATTATTTAACGTTCAACAATGTTGTCGCTAAAATCATAATAGATACTTTTTTGTTTTTTATTAATTTTGGTATTCAACGCGAGTATATATTTAAGAATCGAGGAGAAGTAGTGTGAAAGAAAGTAGAGGACAGCCTAAAAATGGCATACTTTAACAAGCCGT
>JAMPGL010000040.1 GCA_023663945.1 Lachnospiraceae bacterium
TGATTCTGTTAGAAGCGCAGTCGCTATGGACGTTGAATATTATCATTCGGGCGTTGCTGTACCTTGCACAGACATACCACGATTACTTTGAACGCACCAATCAAAACCTATACAAGAGCAAGAAAGTAAAAATGCCAACGCCGGAACTGTATGTGATCTATACAGGTGACCGAAAAAATATTCCGAATACAATATCCTTATCAAAGGATTTTTTTGACGGAGTTGATACTGCTGTTGATGTAAAGGTTAAGGTTATTTGCGAAAGCGATACGGACAGCATAATCAATCAGTATATTATTTTCTGTAAAGTATATAATGAACAGATGAAGCTATACGGCAGGACAAGAAAAACCATTACGGAAACAATTCGTATCTGTAAAGATAAAAATGTGTTGAGGGAATATCTGCTTGACAGGGAGAAGGAGGTTGTGTCGATTATGATGAGTTTATTTGACGAGGAAGAAGTTATAAGGTCTTATATCAAAAGTGAACGTTATGAAGCGGAGCAAAACAAAGTTAAAGAAAAAGCAAGTCTTATGCTTAAAAATGGTAAAATTACAGTAGATGAAATGCCTGATTTCTTCCCAGAGTTATCTGGCGAAGAAATCAGAAAGATTGAAGCTGAGGTTATACAATTAGCGTAGTCAAAGAAAGAATTTAGCCTAAATAACATTGCGTCTGTAAGCTCCGCCCGATTAATGATGATTTCATGCGCTGCCTTTTTAAAAACAATATTCCGCTGGCTGAATTTGTGTTGCGCATTATTACTGGTAAGCAGGATTTGGTGATTACTAACTGCGAGACGCAGAAAGACATGAAAAGGCTGGTTGGGGCACGATCTATCTGCTTAGACGCATATGGGACAGATTCAACCGGTAAAAAGTATGACTTGGAAATATAGAGGCAGGAAAAAGGGGCAGATCCGCACAGGACAAGATACTATTCCAGCGTGATGGATGTTGAGAATCTCCATTCCGGGCAGGAGTTTAAGGAATTGCCGGACACTTATATAATCTTTATTATTGAAAGAGATTTTTATGGTGGCGGCAGACCTGTCTATCCGGTTGAGAGGATTAACCTTGACGTGGGTAAATCTTTTGAAGATGGGGAACATATCCTGTATGTGAATGGCGAATATCGTGGAGAATCCGAAAGGGGTGAGCGAGATGTGCCGCATCATGGAAGATATGCGAAATGAATCTCTGAAAGAGGGAATACAGGAGGAAAAGAAAAAGACGGTATTCCGAATGTTGGAAGCTGGAAAGTATGTACTTGAAGAAATTGCAAATATTTCTGGACTACCTCTTGATGAAGTAAAGAAATTGAAATCAGAGCAAACGGTATAAAGGATATAGAGACGAGAAACCCATTTCAGATTTCTCGTCTCTATGTATGTTATGGCTGATTTGCTTATGAAGCGTTGTATCTTTAGAAGAAATGAAAAAGTTTTCTTGTGAAACCGTCATAAATCTTGTATAATTTTAGATAGATTGACAACACAATAAGGAGGGGGAAAATGAACGAAACGAAAGATTTTAAACCGTATATTCCGGCAGAAAAGATTACGCCGGAATTTACCGTGACATCGATCATCATGGGAATTATCCTTGCCATCGTGTTTGGCGCTGCCAACGCATATCTGGGACTGCGTGTGGGGATGACTGTATCTGCATCCATTCCGGCGGCGGTTATTTCTATGGGTGTAATCCGTGTCATCATGAAGAAAAACTCCATTTTGGAGAGCAACATGGTTCAGACCATCGGTTCTGCCGGTGAGTCGCTGGCGGCAGGCGCGATTTTCACAATGCCTGCATTGTTCTTATGGGCGGAAGACGGGCTGTGCGACATGCCGAGCCTTGTGGAAATTACGCTGATTGCGCTTTGCGGAGGCATATTGGGCGTGCTGTTTATGATTCCGCTTCGCAACGCCTTAATTGTAAAAGAACATGCAACCCTTTTGTATCCGGAAGGAACGGCATGTGCAGAAGTGCTTCTGGCAGGTGAAGAGGGCGGTTCTAATGCGTCCACCGTATTCAGCGGTATGGGGCTTGCTGCGGTTTTCAAATTCCTTGTGGACGGCATCAAGGTCATTCCGGCGGATGTTGCGGCAGAATTTCGTTCGTTTAAGGGCGAACTGGGTATGGAGGTATACCCGGCGCTTCTAGGCGTAGGCTATATTGTAGGTCCGAAGATTGCCTCATACATGTTTGTAGGTTCTTTGTTCGGCTGGATGGTGATCATTCCTATGATCTGTCTGTTCGGCGCAAGCGTATGGATGTATCCTGCGGACGCGGGCACGACAATCGGACAACTCTATGAGGGCGGCGGTGCGTCGGCAATCTGGGGTTCTTATGTGAGATATATCGGCGCAGGAGCTATTGCAACGGGCGGTATTATCTCTTTGATTAAATCGCTTCCGTTGATTGTTACCACATTCAGAGATTCCATTAAGAGCATGAAGGGCGGCAAAAATACGAGCAATGCAAGAACAGCGCAGGATCTGCCTATGGGTGCAGTTTTGCTTGGCATTCTGGCAATGATCGTAATTATCTGGCTTGTTCCGGCAATCCCGGTTAATTTTATCGGAGCGCTGCTTATTGTGGTATTTGGTTTCTTTTTTGCAACAGTATCTTCCCGTATGGTAGGATTGATCGGAAGTTCCAACAACCCGGTATCCGGTATGGCGATTGCGACGCTGCTGATTGCTACCATGACGATTAAGGCGACAGGAAACAGCGGAATTACAGGCATGATCGGATCGATTGCCATCGGTTCCGTTATCTGTATTGTTGCGGCGATTGCGGGCGATACCTCTCAGGATTTAAAGACAGGCTTCCTGTTAGGCGCAACCCCCAAGAGACAGCAGATCGGCGAGCTTATCGGCGTAGTTGCGTCCGGGCTTGCTATCGGCGGCGTATTGTATCTGCTGAATGCGGCATGGGGATACGGCGGCGCTGAGGTGCCTGCTCCTCAGGCGACATTGATGAAAATGATCGTAGAGGGCATTATGGGCGGAGACCTTCCTTGGAATCTTGTATTTATCGGTGTATTTTTGGCGCTGGGGCTGGAAATTCTGCGGGTTCCGGTTATGCCTTTTGCGATTGGTCTTTATCTGCCGATTTATTTAAATGCCAGCATTATGATTGGCGGCGTTGTGCGTATGCTGATGGATGCCAGAAAGAATGTGGATGACAAGACCAAAGAACGTCAGTCTACCGATGGCACGCTGTACTGCGCCGGTATGATAGCAGGCGAAGGGCTGGTAGGTATTTTGCTGGCTATTCTTGCAGTGGGAGGCATCACCATGGATTTGTCCGGCATGATTAATCTTGGCAATATTGGCGGCGTTGTGCTGATGGCAGTAATGGTTCTGTGCCTCTTGAAGTTTTCTTTGTGGAAGAAGCGTAAGAGCTGATGAAAAGAAAAAAAGTGCAAAAGAATTATCTTGATCTGATTCCGGAACGGGCTTCGGAGCTTGCCTGGAATAAGGACGAAGCGGGAGTTGTCGTTTTGGAAGTGGAGAATACGGGAGTGTTCAACCGCATTGCTCAGAAGCTTTTTAAGAGACCCCGATATACCAAGGTTCATATGGAAAAGTACGGCAGTTTCCTCTGGCAGATGATTGACGGCAGACGAACGGTAATGGAACTGGCGGATCTCCAGAAGCTGGAATTTGGGGAGGAGGTCGAACCTCTGTATCCGCGCGTAGTTAAATATATGCAGATCATGGAAAGTTATCATTTTATTAAATTAAAGGAACAAAATCAGTTTCAATAGGTATCTGGAAAGTAGGACTGTGTCCTATCTTTAGGGTAGATAAGGTCCGAGGCTTGTGCCTCGGATTTTGTCTACAGGCTGTAAAAACAAAACAAGGAATGGATAGATTTATGAAAAAGGGATATAAAAGCTGTTTGCTGTTAGGGATATTGCTGATTCTCCTTGGCGGATGCAGAGAGAAGGAAACGCCGGAGAATGCCGATGCAGGTTTAGAGGCGGAAGAGGAAGCTTTACAGATTTCATTTGAGGGGCAGGACATGGATGGAAATGTTATTTCGTCCTCCATATTATCCGGCTCGAAGGTGACTATGATTAACGTGTGGGCGACCTACTGCAATCCCTGTCTGCGCGAGATGCCGGGGTTAGGCGAATTGGCAGGAGAGTACGATTCCGGCGATTTTCAGATTATTGGAATTGTCAGTGACGTGCAGGAGGGAGCGTCGGACAAGGCATTAGAATATGCAGAGAGCTTGATTGAGCAGACCGGCGCCGACTATCCTCATCTGCTTTTGAACGAATCCTTGTATCGGGCGCTTTTGACGGAAGTGAGCGCTGTGCCGACTACTTTCTTTTTCAATGAAAAGGGGGAGCTTTTGGATGTAGTGGTCGGCTCTATGGAGAAATCGGCATGGGAGGAGAAGGTCAATGGGCTTTTGGAAAAGGACTGAAAAATATGCATGGATTGCGGGCGTGACAGCGGGGGTTCTCTTGATTATGGCTGGGGCACTGGCAGGACAGTTTGCCGTAATCTGGCGCAAAGCTGTGATGATCTGCTTGGAATGCATTGGAATCGGGTAATAGCGAAGGCTTGGAATGCATTGGAACAGGGTGAAAGTGAAAGCTTGGAATGCATTGGAATTGGATGAAGGTGAAAGCTTGGAATGCATTGGAACCGGATGAGAGAATGAAAATCCGGAATGAGTTGAAACTAGGGTGAGGAAATGGAAAAGTTACGGTTGACGGTACAGATTTTGTTTACTATCATAACAAATGGATATACCTTCGGCTTCCTGAATGGAACAATATATCAGGGAAAGCTGAAATATGCCTGTGTGCCGGGACTGAATTGTTATTCCTGCCCCGGGGCGTTTGCCTCCTGTCCGATGGGAGCGCTTCAGGCGCTGCTCAACCAGCAGGGGTTTACCATTCCCTTTGGGGTATTGGGATTTTTCTTTTTAATTGGAAGTCTTTTGGGACGGTTTGTATGCGGGTGGCTGTGCCCTTTTGGGCTGGTGCAGGATCTTTTACATAAAATTCCGATTTTTCATAAGAGAAAGCGGCTGCCTCATCATTCCATTTTAAAATACGGGAAATATGCGGTGCTTATTTTGCTGGCGTGCGCCGGCTCTGCATTTTTGTTTGACGGGTTTGCCAAGGTTCCGGCATTTTGCAAATATTTATGCCCTTCGGGAACCTTATTTGGCGCATTACCGCTGCTAACGGGAAATGAAGCGTTGCGAAGTCAGATAGGATCTCTGTTTTGGTGGAAGCTTTTGGTTCTTGTGCTTCTTTTGGTTCTATCCATTAAGGTCTACCGCCCTTTTTGCCAGTATCTTTGTCCTTTGGGGGCAGTTTACGGGTTATTTAACCGCTTTTGTCTGGTGCAGATTCGCTGGGAAGAGGACAGGTGCATAGGGTGCGGTGCATGTGAAAAGGCATGTCCGGCGGGGCTTTCGGTGAAGGAGATTTCACGTTCGCCGGAGTGCATTCGGTGCGGAAAGTGTGTAGATGCATGTCCGGAAGGGTGTCTGCACTGGCAGCCGGGAAGTAAGTGCAGGAATAAGTAGTTTTGAACGAAGGAGAAAGACTGATGAAAAGAGTAAGGATCTATGTAGTTCAAATGGCAGGCATTATTATGTTAATATTGGCAGGAAGCTTTATTTCCACCGGTATCATGCAAAATCCCGGTTATGATCAGACATGCGAGCCTTATCGGGGCGGCTGGAAGGTGCGGTTAGGAGATAAGGAGCTGGAATATGAAGAGCTTCCAGAGTATCTTACCGGCGAAGGGATACGGGAAGCAGTTTTATATCGGAAAGTCGAAGAGGCGGATGCAATAGGATTTTTTGCTTTTCAGAAGCAGGTGCAGGTGTATTTAACGCAGGATGAGGTCCGTCAGTTTGAGGCATGTTCTGATGAGGAGACGGTTCTTCGGTTTGAACCGAATGAGAGTTTGGGAAGCAAAACGCCGGGAAACGGCTGGATGTTTGTGGAGCTGACATCGGAAGACATTGGTAAAATCCTTACGATACGAATTGAAGAGTGCTATGGGGAAGGCAGAGTGATACTTCCGGCGATGTATCACGGCACAAGAGCAGGAATCACCATGCACTATCTGAGAGAGAAAATCCCCATGTCTCTTTTCAGCGCGTTTGGCATTATGATAGGGCTGATGCTGTTACTGCTATGGGCTGTGTCCGGACAGAAATTACAGCTTAACAAGGGGCTTCCCTGGCTGGCTCTTTTTGCCGTATTTATCGGCATGTGGTCCGCAATCGAGGCAAATATTTACTCATTCTTTTTTAGGAAGCTTCTGCTGGTAAGCTGGCTGTCTTACCTATGTCTGAAAATGGCGGTGGCGCCTTTTATTCAGTTTGTAAATCTGACCTTTCATAATGGACAGTCGAAGGTTCTAAAGGGACTGACGATTGTTTCTCTGGCGGAATTTTGGGTCACGGCGGCTTTGCAGTTTTTTAGGATTGCGGATTTTGCGGATACCATTTTTATAACTCACGGCGTGCTGATGACAGCCAGCGTTTATATTCTTGCGACGGCAATCCCAAGATTACGGCGGTGGTTCCAGAGGGAAAATATCGAGGATCAGCAGATTACTTATGTGGTGCATAGCATTTTTATTCTGGTGGTGGCGGTGACTTCCCTGCTGGATCTTTACAGATACTATTTTACCAACAGCCCGGATGTGGCATTTTACAGCCGCTTCGGGTATTTCGGGTATATTATTGCAATTGTGGCGGCGCTTTTGATGGACTTTATCAATTTGACAGCCATGGGAAAGCAGGCGGCGCAGATTAAACGGGAAGCGGCACGGGATCCCATGACGCAGTTATACAATCGTGCAGAGTTTGAAAAAGATCTGGACAGGCGGACTGTCAGAAACAGCAGAAGAACAGGGATTATCATGCTTGATCTGAATAACTTAAAGCTGTTTAATGATACCTGCGGGCATGATGCCGGAGATTACTATATTATCGTCAGCAGTAAGGTGATTCAGGAAGTTTTTGACAAGCGTGGGAAGCTGTACCGGATTGGCGGAGACGAGTTTTGCTGTATCGTTGAAAATTTGACAGAGGAGGATTTTGCGGAGGACAGACGGCAGCTGGAGGAAAAGATGAAGGGGCTGCGCCTGCCGGGATTTTCTATGCGTATGGAAGCGGCAGCCGGATATGCGGTTTTTGATTCGGAAAAAGATTCATCCTTAAAAGATACTATGAAACGGGCGGATAAATATATGTATGAGAAAAAGAGGGAGTTAAAAGAGTAACCCCAAATTAGTAAAAATAGATAAATTTCGGAAACTATTTTTGTAGAAATAGTTTCTTGAAGAATCATAGTGCGGATGGTAAAATGAAGGAAACTGAAAACTAAAATTCAGTTTCCTATTTTATCTGCATAAATGTCTTTTATATAGAAAAGGGAATGCTTATGGAATTAAAAGAAACGATTTTGGAGGGAACGATTCAGGTTTTTAATCAAAAGGGCATGAAGTTTACCATGGACGACATTGCCGCGCTGTTAAAGATCAGCAAAAAGACGATTTATACGGTCTTTGAGGACAAGGAAGCTCTGTCTCTGGCGATGGTGGACTATCTCTTTGACAATATTAAAGAAAGCGAACGGCAGGTTTTTGAGGATAAAGAGCTTAGTACGGTGGAAAAGATTCATAAGATTCTTGGGGTTCTGCCCGAAGGGTATCGGGACATTGATTTTCGGCAGTTGTACCTTTTGAAGGGAAAGTATCCACGGATTTACAAGCAGGTTGAACTGCGTCTGGAAACCGGCTGGGAAAGAACCATAGAGCTTATTGAGCAGGGGATAGAGGAAGGGAGTATCCGCCCTGTCAAAATCCCTATCCTTAAAATGATGCTGGAGGCATCGCTGGAACAATTTTTTCAGAGAGATGTTCTGATACAAAATAAGATAACCTATCGTGATGCGCTTAATGAAGTGGTGGACATTCTGGTTGAGGGCATTACCGTCCGTTAAGTGCGGGGCGGAGGAATAGAAAAGTAAAAAGGAAGGGAAGGTAATTCTATGAAACTGACAGGAAAAGAAAAGGTATCCTATGGTCTTGGCGCGGTGGGAAAGGATATGGTATATATGCTTTCCGCAAGTTATATTCTGTATTATTATCAGGATATTCTGGGAGTCAGCGCAATTGCAATGGGAATTATCCTGATGGCGGCGCGTGTGTTCGACGCCTTTAACGATCCGATCATGGGTGTTCTGGTGGCAAAGACGAGGACAAAGTGGGGCAAATTCCGTCCGTGGCTGTTGATTGGAACTATCACCAATGCGGTAATTTTGTATGTCATGTTTGCGGCACCGCCGGCTCTTAACGGAAGCGGACTGGTTGCTTATGCCGCAATTACCTATGTTTTATGGGGAGTTACTTATACAATGATGGACATTCCTTATTGGTCCATGATCCCGGCATTTACGGAGGGCGGCAAGGAAAGAGAAGGGCTTACCACGCTCGCCCGTTCCTGTGCCGGCGTCGGTTCGGCGTTGATCACGATCATTACGGTGATGTGCGTTCAGGCTTTGGGACAGGGAAATGAGAGAAACGGTTTCAAATGGTTCGCGCTGATCATAGCGGTTCTCTTTGTGGTATTTATCCTGATTACTTGTCTGAATATCAAGGAAAAATCCACGGTGGATGTGGAAGCACCGTCGGTGGGGCAGATGTTCAAGGCACTGCTTCAAAATGATCAGACGATGATCGTGGTGCTGTCAATCGTGTTGATCAACTGTTCTCTTTATATCACATCAAATCTGCTGATTTACTTTTTTAAGTATGACTTTGGCGGGGAGACATGGTATAATGGATATACGTTGTTTAATACCTTTGGGGGAGGCATCCAGATTTTATCCATGATGCTCTTTTACCCGGTGCTCCGCAAGTTTATCAGTTCTTTGCAGGTGTTTTATGTGAGCTTCGCTATGGCAATCACGGGATATGCACTTTTGTTCTTGCTGATGTGTCTGGGACTTACTAATATTGTGGTTTTGCTGGTGCCTGCATTTTTTGTATTTACGGCGTTTGGAATGCTGACTGTCTTAACTACGGTGTTCCTTGCCAATACGGTAGACTATGGGGAACTGAAAAATAACCGCCGTGATGAGAGCGTGATCTTTTCAATGCAGACGTTTGTGGTTAAGCTGGCTTCCGGCGTTGCGGCGCTGATTGCTTCGGTCTGCCTGTCTGTCTGCAATTTGAGTAATGACACGTCCAACACAGCGGCGGCAGTGAACACTGCGGAATCTTCTATCTTTGGGCTCCGCATGACAATGACGGTCATTCCCATTATAGGTCTTTTGATTGCAGTATTTTTGTTCCACAAGAAATACATTTTGACGGAGCAGAAGGTTGAGGAGATCGTATCGCAGATTCGGGAAAAGCACAGCCGGGAAGCGTAAAGCAATGAAAGGATTGCCCCCAGAACAAAAGGGTGTTATATTGGCATTAGGAGGTGGACGCTTATGGAGAAAAAAATGATGAAAACAGCAGTGATGACAGATCTTCGGAAGGTGGAAATTCAGGAGAGGCCTGTTCCGGTTCCCGAAGAAAATGAAGTGCTGGTCAAGGTGGAGTACGTGGGGATATGCGGATCCGATCTGCATTACTATGAGTCCGGCAGAATTGGGGATTTTGTGGTAGAGCCGCCCTTTGTGCTGGGGCACGAAGCCGGAGGCACGGTAGTGGAAGTCGGCGCAAAGGTTAAGAACCTTAAGGCAGGAGACCGGGTAGCTTTAGAGCCCGGCAAAACATGTGGAGAGTGCGAATTTTGCAAGGAAGGGAAATACAATCTCTGCAAGGATGTCATCTTTTTTGCAACACCGCCGGTGGACGGCGTTTTTCAGGAATATGTCGCCCATGAGGCAGGCTTATGTTTCAAACTGCCGGAAAATGTGAGCACCATGGAAGGAGCACTGATTGAACCGCTGGCAGTGGGAATGCATGCGGCGCGTCAGGGCGGAGCATCCTTGGGACAGACGGCGGTGGTGACAGGTGCAGGCTGCATCGGTCTGGTGACTCTGTTATCCTTGAAGGCAATGGGCGTTTCTAGGGTTGCCGTGGTGGATGTGATGGAAAAGCGTCTTTTGAAGGCAAAGGAGCTGGGAGCAGACCTTGTGATTAACGGCAAGGAGGAAGATGCGGTTGCCAAGATGATGGAATTTACCAACGGAAAGGGCTTTGATCTTGGGATTGAGACGGCAGGCAGCCAGATTACGGCTTCGCAGTTAATCCGGGGAGCCAAAAAGGGAGCGGTGATTGTATTTGTAGGCTACAGCGCTTCCGGGGAGATGACCCTTCCCATTGGAATGTCGCTGGATAAGGAACTGACCTTTAAGACTGTTTTCCGGTACAGAAATATCTATCCGATGGCGATTGACGCGGTGGCGTCCGGAAAGATTGACATTAAAAACATTGTGACGGATTCCTTTGAGCTTGACGATATTCAAGAGGCGCTGGAAAAGTGCGTGACCAATAAGGCGGATATTGTGAAAGGCGTGATCAAGGTAGGATAACGATTTCTATAGTTAACGACATTAATAATTGCCATTTCGGTCTTGTAAAAGCTATAATTAAAAACGGACCTCCCAATCGTCAGAGTTTATTCTGGCTAGGGAGGTCATTTTCTTACATAAGTAGGAAATTTCTTCAAAGACTGGAAGAACCGAAGGTTCTTATGCAATAGAGGTTTTCTTCTTGCTCTTTTCTTCGTACATCAAACGGTCGGCTTCCCCGATCAGCGCGTCCATGATCAGTGCGCCCTGCCCGGATTGGGAAGTGCCGATGCTTGCGGATATATTTTTAAGATGTTCGTCTTTGGCAAAAGTGGTATCAAGCTGTTCCTGAAGCCAGAGGCGCGTTTGTTCTACCTCTTCTTTGGAGCATTCGCCCACCTTGACCACCACAAACTCATCGCCTCCGATTCGGGCAATCATATCATCCGGCATACATTTTTGAAGAATTTGAGTGGTGGTGAGGAGAGCGCGGTCTCCTTCCTGATGCCCGTAACGGTCATTGACGGTCTTAAAGTTGTCAAGGTCAAGGTAAAACACGGTCAGAGGATTGTCGCTTTCCTGTTCCATAAACTGATAAATATATCTGCGGTTGTAAAGCCCTGTAAGGAAGTCGGTATTGGCGTTATTAAGGATCATCTGCTCGTAAATCCGTTCCTGAGTGATATCTGTAGCGACGCCCACGGTTCCCATAACGCTGCCGTCCAAGTCGAACAGGGGAGATTTATAGGTTTTGAGCTGGCGCATCTCATCCCGAATCTTTACGGTCTCATCAAAGATGCAGGTCTCCTTTTTGTTCATAACTTCAAACTCGGACTCCATGCAGATAAATTCGCCTTTGGCATATTCATCGGGTTCAATATCCCAGATGTAATAGTGCCCTCTGCCCTCCACCTGTTCCATGGTCTTGTTGACTGCCTGACAAAAGCTTTCGTTGACCTTTTTGTGAACGCCGTCCTTATCCTTATACCAGATTAGATGGGGAACGCCGTTGATGGTAGCGTCAAGGTAATTCTGGCATAACCAATAATCCTTGCTCATCTTGTAGGCGTGAAACCATTTGGAAAGGCGGAAAGAAATCTCCTTCCCGGAAAGGGGGAGCGTCCAAATGTCAAAGGAATCCGGAAGCTTTTCAAACGGCAGCAGAGCCGTCTGTTCCTTATCCGCAAGAAGGATTACCTGAGAATCCGGCTTTTGACAGGTTAACAGGGTGTTAAGCACGGCAGATTCTCCGCCTTTTATATTCATAAAAATCACATCTGCACTGCCGGCAGATGCTTCGGAAAGAGTGCCGCTTTCTACAAATTGATAGGTAAATTGTTCCGGCGGCGTCATTGCGCGGACCATTTGAATAAAGCTGCTGTCACAGCCGACAAGATAGAAACAAACATTGCAGTGATACATGGTGGCTTCCTCCGATGTCAAATATCAATAATTAAGCACATTATATCAAAATGGAGGAACAATAGCAAATAAATTTATTTCCGGAAGCAATTGTGTGACGGCAAAAATCAAGGTATAATAGAGAGAAGATGAAACAGAGAAAGGAATCAGAAAGGGGAATCAATATGTCTAAGGCAAGCGATTTCATACGAAGTTCTTGGAAAGAATCAGACGCCGCCCGTGATGCAGGTCTTACCACGCCGGAGGATGTAGTCCGCTATGATGATATTGTCTACGGCCAGGATAAGGAGATGCAGCGTCTGGATGTCTACCGCCCCAAAGCGGAGGAGGGCAGGACGCTTCCGGTGATTGTCAGTGTTCACGGAGGAGCCTGGGTCTATGGGGACAAGGAGCTGTATCAATATTACTGCATGGATTTGGCAAGACGGGGATTTGCAGTGGTCAACTTCACTTACCGGCTGGCACCGGAATACAAGTATCCGGCGATGGTGGAGGACACCAACAGCGTGTTTGCCTGGGTGCTTGCAAACGCAGAAACGTACGGTTTTGATTTGGAACATATTTTTGCGGTGGGGGATTCCGCAGGAGCACATAACCTTGCTGTTTATACCTGCATCTGCACCAATCCGGAGTATGCGGCGGAATATGATTTCAGGACTCCGGAAGGATTTGTGCCTACAGCCCTTGCTTTAAACAGCGGGGTCTATGACATGAAAGCGGAGATTGATAATCCGGGAAGCTCATTGCCTAAGATATTAGAAGATTTATTCCCGGAAGCGGGAAGTGAAAAGGAATTGGAACAGCTCCATGCGGCATCTCATTTAACGAATAAGTTTCCGCCTGTGTTTTTGATGACTGCCACAGAGGATTTTGTGAGGAATCAGGCTCCGGCATTTGCGGCAAAATTAATGGAAAAGGAGATTCCTTTTGAACTCCATTTTTATGGAAACGCTAATAAGAAGCTGGGACACGTATTCCACTGTAATATCCGTACTGCGGATGCCAAGAAATGTAATCAGGAGGAGTGCGAATTTTTCCGCCAGTTTTTATCCTAGAAAAATCTTCTAAGATTTCTTAAAAAGAGGAGAATGGGAAGGCAAAGGAGCAGACAGGTGAAAAATAAAATGATTTCCCTGACGGTGATACTGCTGATTCTGGGCGTCTGCTTAGCGGGCGCACGGATGATCAAAACGGATGGGTCCAAGGCTGACGCATCTTTTTTTGCAATGAGCACTTATATTTCCCTGACTGCTTATGGGAAAGAGGCGGACAGGGCAGTCCTAGACGCACAGGCAAAGGCAGAGGAGCTGGAAAAGCTCTGGTCAACGACGGATGCGGCAAGCGAAGTTTATGCCCTCAATCACAGCGGGGGAGTGCCGGTATCCGTCAGTGGCGAAACCGGTGATTTAATCCGTTTTGCCCTTCAAATGGCGGAGGAGACCGGAGGGGCTTTGGAGCCCACGATTTATCCGGTGCTCCTTGCTTGGGGATTTACCACCGAGGAGAACCGGATTCCGGATAAGGAGGAGATAGAGAGCCTTTTACAGAAAACCGGGTACCGCCGGGTTTTGATAGAGGGAGACCTTGTGACTCTTCCAGAGGATATGCAGCTTGATTTCGGGGCGGTGGGAAAGGGCTTTACAGGAGATATTCTGACAGAGCTTTTAAAACAGGAAGGCGTGAAGTCGGCGCTGCTGGACCTTGGCGGTAATATTCAGGTCATGGGAACAAAGCCGGATGGAACCAATTGGAAGATTGGGCTTCGGAATCCTTTTGGAGAAGGGTATCTGGGAGTGGTGGAAGCCTGCGATCTGTCGGTGGTCACTTCCGGCAATTACGAGCGGTATTTTGTGGGGGAGGACGGCAGGACATACGGGCATATTCTTGACCCGGTTACCGGGTATCCCGCGGACAGCGGTCTTTCTTCCGTCACAATTCTGGCGAAGGAGGGAAAGCGGTGTGATGCCCTGTCAACGGCGCTGTTTGTGATGGGATATGATAAAGCAAAGGAATATTGGCAGGCACATCGGGACTTTGATATGATTTTGATTACCGGCGAAGGAGAGATTTACCTCACGGAGGGGATGAAGGGGCGGTTTTCCCTTAACAGGGAATATGCGGACTGGAAAGTATTTTGGATAGAATAAGGGAAGAATGTTATTAACTATAAAAGAAGGGAGAAAGAATTATGTGTACTGCGGCAACTTATTTGACAAAAGATTTTTACTTTGGACGGACCTTGGATTATGAATTTTCTTATGGGGAGGAGGTTACGGTTACGCCCCGCAATTATGTGTTTCATTTTCGGAATATGGGCATGATGGAACGGCATTATGCCATGGTCGGCATGGCTCATGTGGCAGAAGGGTATCCCTTATATTATGATGCGGTCAATGAAAAGGGGTTAGGCATGGCAGGGCTTAATTTTGTCGGGAACGCCAAATACCGGGATTTGGAAAAAGATAAGGACAACGTGGCGGTATTTGAGTTTATCCCATGGATTTTGTGTCAGTGCCAAAATGTGGCGGAAGCTGAAAAACTGCTTGACCGGCTGAATCTGACAGGGGAATCCTTTAGCGAAAGCCTGCCTCCGGCGCAGCTTCACTGGATTATTTCTGACAGGGAGAGAGCCATTGTGGTGGAATCCGTGGAGGAGGGACTTATGACATATGAGAATCCGGTTGGGGTTTTGACCAACAATCCGCCTTTTCCGGAGCAGATGTTTCAGTTAAATAATTATATGCACCTTTCCGTCAGAGATCCGAAAAACAGCTTTTGCACGAAGCTTCCGCTGAAAAACTACAGCCGCGGAATGGGGGCGTTAGGCCTTCCGGGGGATTTGTCCTCTCAGTCCCGTTTTGTGAGGGTGGCTTTTGTGAAGATGAATTCTCTTTCCGGCGATTCTGAGAACGAGAGCGTCAGTCAGTTTTTTCATATTTTAGGAGCGGTGGATCAGCAGAGAGGATGCTGTGAAGTGGCAGATGGAAAATATGAGATTACCATCTACACTGCCTGCTGTAATGCAGATAAGGGGATTTATTATTACACAACTTATGGGAATCATCAGATTACGGCGGTGGATATGCATAAGGAAGACTTGGACGGAAGCAGCCTTACAGGGTATCCGCTGGTAGAGGGAGAGCAGATTAAAAACCAGAATTAAGCAGAAAAATAATGTTGAAATAGAACGTATGTTCTGATATAATAACTTCATAGATGGAAAGGAGGCAGAGAGATGTCACAGGAGTGCCGGACTTGCGAAAGCGGGAAAGAACAAAAGAACGTTTACATTGCCATTGACCTGAAATCTTTTTATGCCTCCGTTGAGTGTAAGGAGAGGGGACTGGATCCGCTGACGACAAATCTTGCGGTTGCAGATGTTTCACGCACAGAAAAAACCATCTGTCTTGCCGTGTCTCCTTCTCTGAAGTCCTATGGAATCCCCGGGCGCGCAAGGCTGTTTGAGGTGGTTCAGAAGGTAAAGGAGGTCAATGCGCAAAGAAGGCTTAATGCGCCGGGACGCGCGTTTACCGGTTCTTCTTATGACAGTGAAGAGCTGGGGCGTTCTCCGGAGCTGTCTGTTTCTTATATCGCGGCTCCTCCGCGGATGGCGCTTTATATGGAATACAGCACGAGAATTTACCATATTTATCTAAAGTATGTTGCTCCGGAGGATATTCATGTGTATTCCATTGACGAGGTGATGATTGACGCGACTCATTATCTGAATGCCTACGGGCTGAGTCCGCGGGAGCTGACAAAGAAGATGATACAGGATATTTTCCGGGAAACGGGCATCACGGCGGCGGCAGGAATTGGAACCAATCTTTACCTGTGCAAGATAGCCATGGATATTGTGGCAAAGCATGTTACCCCGGACGAGGGAGGCGTGCGGATTGCGGAGCTTGATGAGATGACTTACCGGAGGCTGCTTTGGAATCATCAGCCGATTACGGATTTTTGGCGCGTGGGAAGAGGGTATGCCCGCAAATTAGAAGAAAACGGCATGTTCACCATGGGGGACGTGGCAAGATGCTCTGTTGGGAAGCCTGCCGATTATCATAACGAAGAACTATTGTACAGGCTGTTTGGAATTAACGCAGAACTGCTTATCGACCATGCGTGGGGATGGGAGCCCTGCACTATGGCGGACATTAAAGCCTACAAGCCGGACAATAACAGCATTGGATCCGGGCAGGTGCTCCAATGTCCTTACCCTTATGACAAGGGGAGGCTGATTGTCAGGGAGATGACAGATCTCCTAGTTTTGGATTTGGTGGATAAGGGGCTGGTGACGGATCAGATGGTGCTTACGGTGGGGTATGACATTGAGAACCTGAGCAATCCGGAAATTCGCAAAAGCTACAAGGGACCGGTCACAACCGACCACTATGGGCGGAAGATTCCCAAACACGCCCACGGAACCGCAAATTTAGAAAGGCATACCTCGTCTACCAGACGGATTTTAAGTGCGGTTACGGAGCTCTATGACAGGATCGTAGATCCAAATCTGCTGGTGAGAAGGGTTTATGTGACGGCAAATCATGTGGAGCCCGAAGGACAGAGAGCGCCCGAGGACAGCTTTGAACAGATGGATCTGTTTACCGATTATGAAGCCCGCCAAAAGCAGAAAGAGGCGGAGGACGCAGAGCTTGCGCGGGAGAAAAAGATTCAAAAGGCAATGCTGGACATTAAGAAAAAGTACGGCAAGAATGCTGTCCTTAAGGGAATGAATCTGGAAGAAGGCGCTATGACCGTGGAGCGGAACCGGCAGATTGGAGGGCATAAGGCATGATGCTTCAAGGAAGGGAAACAACGGAAAGCGGCTGTCACAGCTATGATGATATTATCGGGATGCCCCATCCGGTTTCGACAAGCCATCCGCAGATGAGCAGGACGGACCGGGCGGCGCAGTTTTCGCCCTTTGCCGCCCTGACCGGCTATGAGGATGCCATAGCGGAGACCGGGCGGCTGACCCGGGAACAGTTGGAATTAAATGAGGATGCCCGGCAGATTTTGGATGAGAAACTCCGATGGATACAGGAGCACATTGTTTCCCTGCCGGAGGCGGAGGTCACTTATTTTCTGCCGGATGAGAGAAAGGCAGGGGGAGATTACGTTACCCGGAAAAGCCGGGTAAAAAAGATTGATTCCTATGAGCGCGTTATGGTAATGCAGGATGGAACCAGAATACCGATTGAGGAGATCGTGGAGATTTTGACGGACTGCCGGAATCCTTTTATATAATGAAGACGTAAGAAGAATATTTTGGTTATCTAGTTGGAAACAGGATGAAGATGATGAAGAAATACGATTTTGACGATGATTTTATCGAAGACTTGGATGATGAGGAAGAAGAATATTATGAGGATGAGCTGCCATCCGGAATGCCGGACCGAAAGGCATTAATCGGTCTCGGCGTTTTGGGAGCAGTGATTCTTGTAATGCTGATTGTTTTGTTTGTGGTCTTTTTAAACGGAAGCAGGAAAGAGCGGGAGAGCGTGGAAGCACAGCTGGGTCTTTGGGAGGAGATTCCCGAAGAGGAATCGGCTGGCGGGAGCCTTTCGGATGATAAGGACAGCTTTTCCGGTGAGGATAGGGAGACCGGGGATAAGGGTGAGAAGTCCGAAATGGAATCTGCGATTCCTTCCCCTTCGCCGGAGGCATCGCCCGTAAGTGAGGTGCAGACAGAGATTACGGCAGGCGCCTTAGATGATGCGCAGGATCCGCAGGCAGGAGGCGCGGCGGGAAATGAATCGGCAGGGGCGGAGGTTACGGTAGTGCCTCTTGGCGCAGATGAGACCAGACAGCTGACCATGGGGATTGACGTATCCAAGTATCAGGGCACCATCGATTGGGCAAAGGTTAAGGCATCCGGAGTGGAATTTGCCATGATCCGGGCAGGCTACCGTGCCAAGTCCACGGGAGAGATTTTTGAAGACCCCACGGCGCGGTATAACATGCAGGAGGCGCAGGCGGCAGGAATTAGGCTGGGAGTTTACTTTTTTTCTTCGGCGGTGACAATGGAGGAGGCAAGGGCGGAAGCCGCTTTTACCAAAGAATTAATTGCAAAGTACCGGATTACTTATCCGGTGGCGTATAACTGTGAGGACTTCCAATCTGCGGACAGCAGACAGCACGGGCTCAGCGTGGAAGAGAGAACAAACCTTGCCTGCGCGTTTTTGGATGAAATTTCCGCGGGCGGATATACGCCCATGTTTTATGCGGCACGCTCGGAATTAGAGGGCAATGCGCAGTGGAATACCGGGACGCTTGCATCCAAATACAAAATATGGGTGGCGCAGTATCCGGATCAGCCGTATCCTCAGACTACAGCTTCCAGCTATTCCGGCACGCATGATATGTGGCAGTACACCAGCCAGGGAAAGGTAGACGGCATATCCGGCAAAGTGGACGTTAATCTGGCATACTTTGGTTATGCCAAGGAGGCGGAGGCAAAGGATGAGGCTCCGGCAGAAGTGGTGGAGGCTAATCCGGAAGTGGGGATTATTTTTACGGAGGTCAATGAGACGGTAACTGCCAAACAGGAAACGAACTTACGGAATCAGCCAAGCACT
The DNA here is from genome assembly GCA_023663945.1 of Lachnospiraceae bacterium. Classification (GTDB taxonomy): domain Bacteria; phylum Bacillota; class Clostridia; order Lachnospirales; family Lachnospiraceae; genus Suilimivivens. The sequence goes on from JAMPGL010000040.1 coordinate 18,528, forward strand.
CAGGATGACGGAAGCATTGTTGCCAAGCTGGTTCACGGGGACACGGCGGTAAGAACCGGAATCGGGCATAACGGGTGGTCCCGCTTGATTTATAATGGGCAGACGCTCTATGCGGTAACCAGTTATCTTACCACGGATATGGAGGATACCGGGCAGCAGGCGCCGCCTCAGGGACCTGTGTATACGCCGGTCAGTGAGCAGGTTACGGCAAAGATTGAGACCAATCTGCGCACGGTGCCGAGCACGGCAAGCGATGATACCGTGGTAGGAGTCCTTCATAACGGAGAGACGCTTACCCGGACAGCCATAGGCGATAACGGCTGGTCACAGCTTGATTACAATGGACAGACAGTTTATGCAGTAAGCAGTTTTTTGATGACGCAATAAGGAAAGCGGAGAGGAAAGGAGAGCTTCATGCGGATTGACGGCGATACTACTTCCTATTCAGGAAATCAGCTCACACATTCACATACGCACCATATCACCAAATGTCTTCTTGAGGAGGAGACTGCCAGAAATACGGGCGCGGCGGCAGGTATCCGGATGGATACTTATCAGGCTGGAGAGAAAGCGGCGTCCGAAGAAGAGATGCTGGTAATGGGATTGGAGACCGGCACTAAGAGAAGCGGAAGAAAGACGGGAACAGGCACCGGCTTTATCCGGGGAATGTGGGAAGCATTGGGCGACGAGGGAGAAGGTGAAAAGGGGAATGTTCTGCCCGTTTTTAACCGGAACTGGTCCGGGCAGGGCGTGCGTGAGATGCTTCTTCATGTGAGGCAGAACCTTTCCGATTACATCGTTAATAAATGGGAAGCAGTCAAAGGCAGGATTCGGATAGGAACCCGCTCCGCGTTAAAGCGCTTCGGGAAAAATACAGACGGCTTTGCCATGTCCTCCGATATTGGGCAGCAGACGGCAGGAAATAACCGCCGGAACGCATGGGAGAGGGAAGAGGACAAGAGAGGAACCAGACAGAACCGGGAGGAGATTCCGACAGCTTATCAGGCGGATAATCATTTGATGGATTCTTACACCAAAACAGGAGAGTACTGTAAAATTAATGAACATTTGACTTATCAAAAGAAATAACTTTCTTAAATGCTTGCCTAAGAAGGACGGAAACGGTATACTTAAGGGGACAAAACAGGAAGAAAGGCATGGTTTGGATTATGGGGTACGATGCAATTCCTTATGACAGGAGAATTAAGGAAAATATCAGAAATTATTCGCTTTCCAATCTTTATAATATGGAAAGTATCAAAAAATATTTAAACAGCCTTGCGCAAGTATTTCAGATTAATATTCTTTTAACCGACAGGCAGGGGGAAAAGGAGATTGTGATCGGCGACAGCTTTTTGGGCTTTCATCCGGATGTGGTAAGCAATCCGGGGAGAAAGCTCCAAATACAGGGAAGAACGCTGGGACATCTCTATGTGAACGAATCAGAAAGCGTGCAGGACAGCCGTCTTATGAATGAGACGGTGGATGGAACCGTGGAGCTTTTGGCTAAGCTGGGCGAAGAGGCGTACCTTCACAGAGAGAGCAGTATTTATCTGGAAGAACTGGAAAAGCAGCTTGCGGATAAACTGCACAAGGTAAAAGGAAACGAGCGGGAGGATGTGCTTACAGGCGTCTTCAATAAGCTTTATTTTGAGGAGAGAATGAAGATTATTGACCGGTCGGAGGTTGTCCCGGTGGCAGTGCTCAACGTAAATATCAATGACTGGAAATATGCCAACGATCATTTTGGGGACGAGGAGAGTGACCGCCTGATTCGGATTGTGGCGGATATTATTAAGGAGGAGGCGGGCTCTTACTTTATTATCGGAAGAATTGACGGCGATGTATTTGGAGTGTTAATCCCCATGGCAGAGGACGGGGAGGCGGAGGACTATGCGGAGAGGATTCAGAAGCGGTGCTTTGCTTACGAGGATCCCCGCTTGGCGCCTTCGGTGGCAGTCGGCATTGTTTATAAGACGAACATAGAAGAAACCTTGGAGGAAAGGCTTTCGGATGCGGAATATGAGATGTTTGAAAATAAATTTGCAGTCAAAAATTCCGAAGGGTACAGACAACGTCTGGAAAAGAGATAAAAAGAGCAGTCCCGGAGATGAACGTCTTCGGGATTTCTAATTCTAAACAAATTATTAAATCATAACTTCTTTTTAAAAATGAGATAATGAGAGAAAAAGAGAGATAATAAAAGAAAAAGGAAGAAAATACCATAAAAACAGCCTGTAATACCGGTTGCAAAGGAAAGCATATAAAATTAATATATGTTTTGATGATTAGCACTCAAAGTAAATGAGTGCTAACAACTCCCGGAAGACCGGGCAAAAGATAAGCAAAGTAAATAATGAAACAGAAATAAAGGAGGAATTAACAATGAAATTAGTACCATTGGCAGACAGAGTTGTATTGAAACAGCTGGAAGCGGAAGAGACCACCAAATCAGGTATCGTATTACCCGGACAGAACAAAGAAAAACCTCAGCAGGCAGAGGTTATTGCAGTTGGTCCCGGCGGGATGGTTGACGGCAAAGAGATTAAGATGGAAGTGAAGGTTGGAGATCAGGTTATCTACTCCAAATATGCCGGCACCGATGTTAAGATTGAAGAGGAAGAATACATCATCGTGAAACAAAGCGATATTCTTGCAGTGATTCAGTAAGAACGTCTAAGATAAGGAAATTTGTTTATCCAAGCAGAATGATAAGTATTAGAATAAAAAAGGAGGCCGATAAAAATGGCAAAGGAAATTAAATATGGCGCAGACGCACGTGCGGCGCTTGAATCAGGTGTAAATCAGTTGGCAGATACCGTAAGAGTGACATTAGGACCTAAGGGAAGAAACGTAGTTCTTGACAAGTCCTTTGGCGCACCGCTTATCACCAACGACGGTGTTACCATTGCAAAAGAGATTGAATTGGAAGATGCTTTTGAAAATATGGGCGCACAGCTTGTCAAGGAAGTTGCCACCAAGACTAACGATGTTGCAGGCGACGGCACCACAACCGCTACCGTACTTGCACAGGCAATGATCAACGGCGGAATGAAGAACCTTGCGGCAGGCGCTAACCCGATTATATTAAGAAAGGGTATGAAGAAGGCAACCGACTGTGCAGTGGAAGCAATTGCAAAGATGAGCTCTAAGGTAAATGGAAAAGAGCATATTGCAAGAGTTGCGGCAATCTCCGCAGGAGATGACGAGGTAGGACGTTTGGTTGCAGATGCGATGGAAAAGGTATCCGGCGACGGAGTCATCACCATTGAAGAGAGCAAGACCATGTTGACAGAGCTTGACCTTGTGGAAGGCATGCAGTTTGACAGAGGTTACATTTCCGCTTACATGGCAACCGATATGGATAAGATGGAAGCAGTTCTTGACAATCCTTATATTTTGATCACAGACAAGAAGATTTCCAATATCCAAGAGATTCTTCCGCTGCTTGAGCAGATTGTACAGTCCGGCGCGAAGCTGTTAATCATTGCAGAAGATGTGGAAGGAGAAGCTCTTACCACTTTGATCGTCAATAAACTCCGCGGCACCTTCAACGTAGTAGCTGTTAAGGCTCCCGGTTATGGCGACAGAAGAAAGGCAATGCTTGAAGATATTGCCATTCTTACAGGCGGTCAGGTAATCAGCTCCGAGCTTGGTCTTGAACTTAAGGACATTACAATGGATCAGCTTGGCCACGCGAAATCCGTTAAGGTTCAGAAGGAAAATACAGTGATCGTTGACGGCGAAGGCGACAAGGAAGCAATCGCGGCAAGAATCAGCCAGATTAAAGGACAGATTGAAGAGACAACATCTGATTTTGATAAAGAAAAATTACAGGAAAGACTTGCTAAGCTGGCAGGCGGCGTAGCGGTGATCCGTGTAGGCGCGGCTACCGAGACAGAGATGAAGGAAGTGAAGCTCCGCATGGAAGATGCGCTTGCGGCTACAAGAGCGGCTGTGGAAGAAGGCATTATCTGCGGCGGCGGTTCTGCATACGTTCATGCCGCTAAGGAAGTGGAAAAGATGGCGGAGACCTTGGAGGGTGATGAGAAGACCGGTGCACAGCTTGTGCTGAAAGCTCTGGAAGCTCCTTTGTACCACATTGTAGCAAATGCAGGTCTGGAAGGAAGTGTTATCATCAATAAGGTGAGAGAGTCCGAGGTTGGCGTAGGCTTTGATGCCCTGAAAGAAGAATATGTGGATATGGTAACAGCCGGAATCCTTGATCCTGCGAAGGTTACCAGAAGCGCACTGCAGAACGCAACAAGCGTTGCTTCTTCACTGCTTACAACGGAATCCGTCGTTGCAAACATCAAAGAAGAAACTCCCGCAATGCCTGCAGGCGCCGGCATGGGCGGAATGATGTAACGCGTTTAGAAACTGTTAATAGGATAGGAACACAAAAACCATAGGACACAGAATCCTATGGTTTTTGTCGTATTAAGGCACTCCTTTTTCCCAATAAGCCTCCAATATGTCAAATTTTAAAAGGAATCCATGGAAAAGCACATATTTTGTGTATTCTTTTTTTGAATTTTATGGTAAGATAATAATGGTTTTTACCGTGCACATATGGCAGCTGCGGGAGGGTTGAATGATATATTGCACTGTAGAAAGGAATTTGCAGGATATGGAAAAGGAAAATTTACACAGACAGGAACTATTAGATAAATACCGCCGGATTATGGGAAACCTGTTTCGGTATCTTCCGTGGCTGGAAGAAAAATCCGGCAAAAAAATGGTTCACAGCTATCAGGGAAGCGACATGCCGCAGGCATCCATGACAATTCCGGTATATGACAGTACGCTTTTATCTTTTGTCAAGGAGATGAACGCAACCGGGCTGATGAACCGCAATTATGTATATGTGTTTTCCCGGAACGGAATCCACACGGAACAGGATGAGCTTCAAATGATTGACCGGTCGGAGCTGAAAGATATTGAAAACATTTTTGGAATTATGGCGAAATATGTGCTTGGAGGCATGACCAAAGGCGTGCTTTGGTCAAGGGCAATAGAGAACGGGGTATTTTATCATGGCTTAAAGAGAATTAAGGAATTGCTTGACGTATGGGATGAACCGCTGGCGTAATCGCAAAGGATGCAGAGGTTATAGCACGGGTTAGGAGTTTTGGGGATATGAGTGAGAAATCGGTACAAAAGAAGAAGTATATTGTGGAAACGGCGCGCAGGATCTTTATGGAAAAGGGCTATAAGGAAGTGACCATGAAGGATATTGTGGAGGCTTGTCAAATCAGCCGCGGCGGGCTTTATCTTTACTTTTCAAGCACGAAAGAACTGTTTGAGGAGGTTCTTCAGATGGAGCAGGAGGATGCCGACGATGTGTTTGGGAGAAGCATCACCAAAGAGGCAACTTCCGCCGAGATTCTTGCGTTGTTCTTTAAAGAGCAGAAGAGAGAACTGTTGAACAAAAAGCCCTCTTTAGGAAAAGCGGTTTATGAATACTTTTTTGCCAATCAGATTCCCGGCAGGGAGAACCTGTTGAAAAAGCAGTTCGACGCCGCAGTGTATGCGCTGGAAAGTCTGATTACGGCGGGAGTCGAGAGGGAAGAATTTTATTGCGATGATCCGAGGGGATATGCCAGAAATATTATGTATGTGTTAGAGGGGCTGAAAATTGCGTCTCATACCAGAGGAATTTCGGAGGCGGCGGTAGACCGGGAGATCATGTTTGTCATGCAGGGGCTGCTTGCCGAAGAGTAAAAGGATGAACAGAAAGCTTCAGGGAAAGCCTTGGGGCTTTTATCATGTAATGTGAAGAGAAGGAGGTTTGGCGGAAATGGTTCAGGAGGTTTTTTCCATAAAACTGCCAATAGGGGAGAAGCTGTCAATCAAAAAGAACAGAATACAGGGAAAGAATGAAAATAACATGCGAATGGCAATTGTGACGGGGATTCACGGGGACGAATTTGAAGGACAATACATCTGTTATGAAATTGCCAGACGACTTTTGGAGCATACGGATATGCTTAACGGAACGGTAGATATTTATCCCGCGCTGAATCCTTTAGGGCTGGATATGGCGGAGAGAAACGTTCCGGGTCTGGATATGGACTTAAACCGCATGTTTCCCGGCAAAGAAAACGGAACGACCATGGAACGCGCGGCGGCGGCAATCGTGGGCGACCTTGCGGGGGCGGACTTCTGCATTGACGTTCATGCAAGCGATATTTTTGTAAAAGAAATTCCGCAGGTCAGGGTCTGCGAAGATTTTGCGGAAAAGCTTTTGCCCTATGCCAGACTGTTAAACACGGATATGGTCTGGATGAACGCGGCGGCAACGGTACATGAGGCTACTCTGGCGCATTCCATGAACATGTTAGGAGTTCCGTCCCTGGTGGTGGAAATGGGAGTTGGCACGCGGATTGACAGAGGCTACGGAAGTCAGGTAATTGAAGGAATCTTTCATCTCATGCAGGAGCTCGGCATGTGGAGCGGTGAAGTGGGAAGAGTTCAATACCCGGTAATCTCAACGGATGGAGAGGTGGAGTTTATCCGCTCGGAAAAGGTAGGTGTTTTTCTTCCTATTATCGCCCATAATCATTATGTAAAAAAGGGAGATATGCTGGGGTCTATCGTCAGTCCTTTAGAGGGAAAGGTGCTTCAGGAGATCCGTGCTGAAAAAAGCGGTCTTGTGTTTACGCTCCGTGAGTATCCTTTTGTCCGGGAAGGGTCGCTGCTTGCAAGAATACTTACAGGGATAGAGGAGGAGTAACCGATGCAGAAAGAAGAAATATATACGATACATTCTCCCTATCGGGAAAAGATGGTCATACGGGGATATCGGTTTGGAAAGGGAGAGCCGGCGGCATGTATTTTGGGTTCTGTCAGGGGAAACGAGATGCAGCAGATGTATATCTGCTCCCAGCTTGTGAGAATCCTTAAGGATTTGGAAGCAAAGGGATGTATTAATGCAGGCAAAAATATTCTGGTGATTCCGGTGGTGAACGGGATGGGGATGAATGTTGGAAGACGGTTTTTTGGCGTGGAGGACATTGATATTAACCGCGCTTTTCCCGGAAAGGAAAGCGGTGATACCACGGATCGGATTGCGGCGGGCATTTTTAACAAAATACGGGAATATGCTTACGGCATTCAGCTTACCAGCTTTTATATGTCCGGGGAGTTTGTGCCTCATGTGCGCATGATGGAAACCGGATTTCAAAATGTTTCCCTGGCGAATTTATTTGGACTGCCTTATGTGGTGGTGCGCAGGCCTACGCCCATCGATACAAAGACCTTGAATTATAACTGGCAGAATAAGACGACTGCGGCATTTTCCGTATACACCAACCGGAACGATTCTATCGATGAGAAAAGCGCCAGACAGGCATTGGCGGCGATTTTAAGATTTTTGACCCGGATGGGGATTATCCGCTATGAGAGTCACAGCGGATACATCAGCCATGTGATCGTGGAAGAGGATCTCACGGATGTGAACTGTGAGGCGGCGGGAATCTTTAAGGGATTGGTGGAACCGGGAGAGGATGTGCGTTATGGGCATGTGATGGCGGAGGTGATCGACCCTTATGAGGGAGTTGTCAGGCAGACCATAAAAGCGCCCACGGACGGCATCGTATTTTTTGCCCACAAGGAGGCTTTGATCTCTCAGGGGGATATTGTTTACAAGCTGATTCACAGACTGCATGAGTGAGAAGAGAGCTTCCGCAGTGCGAAATTCCGCTGTTCGGCGTACATGATGCATCAGGGCAAAGGAGAAGTGATTTGGGAAGAGAAACAAGAACTCTTTCACGGGAAGAGGAAAAATTATACAGGGATTTTGCAGGCGAGCTGGAGGCTTGGAGCCGAAACGGCAGGGAGCCGTCGCTGGGAAATCAGGATATCCGATATTATCTGGAACTGCAGGAGGCGCGCCTCAAAAAGCGGAGCCTGCAGATGGAATATCAGCTGACGCTCCGGGGAGAGGATTATGATACAGTTTACAGCAATACTTACCGGGATCGGATTTATACCAATGTATTAGCTGTCTCAGCGTACATGAAGAAACTGATTTTTTACCGTGGCGGCAAAAAGGTGTACGAAAAGAAAGAACCCCTGAATTTTTACCAGACGATTACCCGGATGGAACAGCCCAGTCCGGAAGAAAGGTGCTGCTGTCCAAACTGCGGTGCAGTCAGCCCGGTGAAGAAGCTCTTAGAGGGATGCCCGTATTGTCGTACCAGATTTCTGATGCAGGATCTTTTTCCAAAAGTAACCGGATATTATTTTGAGCATGATTTTGCCATGGGAAAGAAGGAAGCGGATGCAAAGCTGAAAAGATGGCTTTTGGGCGGAGTGGCATCGGTATTTGTACTATCCGTGGCGGGCGCGCTGATCCGCGGAGAAAGACCGCAGATTCTCTTTTCCCTTTTGGGGAGTATACCGATAGGTGCCTTTGCCGGTTATTTTGTGATGAATCTGTGTATGGCGTTTGGTCTTTTCGGGTATGCGGGAAGGAATCTTCCCAGAGTTATGCTCACGGCAGGAACTCAAAATAAGTTGACCAGACTGATGAAACCCTATGATAAGAATTTTTCTTATGAGTACTTTGTGGGCAGAGTGTTAGGACTGCTTAAAATATTGATTTTTGCGGATTCCCAAAAGAATTTGGCAGTCTATGCGGGGGAGGAGGAACTTCCGGACTGTTCTGATATAGTAGAGTCCTCATATCGGGGAAGCATTAAGCTGTATCGGTGCTGGGCGGAGAATGGGTATTGCTATGTGGACTTGGAGGCATATATGACAGATGTCTACGATACAGGGAGCATGTCCACAAAGAATGACCGTTACCGCATGACGGTATATAGGAAATTACAAAAGGATTCGGATTTGGGATTTTCCATCAAAAAAGTACAGTGTGCAGGGTGCGGTGCAAGCTTCGACGCCTCAAGAGAGCGACGCTGTCCTTACTGTGACAGGGAATATCATTTAGAGGAGGATGACTGGACCGCGGTTAAAATCCGGAGAAGATAACGATTGTTCAATGGATTTTCTGTGACGGGGAAGTAAAATCAGATTGCAAAACCTGTCTGATTCGATATAATGGATAAAGACACATATAGTAAATGGCAATTATTAATGTCGTTAACTAAACAATTTCAAATGGAGGAAGATGGATTCACAATGGGAAATGTAAAGCGTATCTATGTAGAAAAGAAAGCCCCTTTTGCAGTGAAGGCGAAGGAACTTAAGGATGAGATAAGCAGTTATCTTGGGATAACAGGCGTTATGGACGTGCGGGTGTATATCCGCTACGATGTGGAGAACATTTCAGAAGAAACCTTTGAGCGCGCGGCAGTATGTGTCTTTTCCGAGCCGCCGGTAGACCTTTTGTATCGGGAAACCATTCAGGTTCCAGAGGGAGGACGGGTGTTCAGCGTGGAGTTCCTGCCGGGGCAGTTTGACCAGCGTGCAGATTCGGCTATGCAGTGCATAAAGTTCCTGAAAGAGGATGAGGAACCGGTTATCCGCACCGCAGTTACCTATCTGATCACAGGCGATTTATCTTCCGAAGAGTTTGATAAAATAAAAGCATATTGCATTAATCCGGTGGATTCCAGAGAAACCGGGATGGAAAAGCCGGATACTCTGATTACGGAATATGAGGAACCGGCGGATATTGCTGTCTTTGATGGTTTTAGGGACATGGAAAGGGAAGAGCTTCGGGGACTGTATGACAGTCTGGGGCTTGCCATGACTTTTAAGGATTTTCTCCACATTCAAAATTATTATGTGACGGAAGAGCACAGAGACCCTACTATGACGGAGATTCGGGTGTTAGATACCTATTGGTCCGACCACTGCCGTCACACAACGTTTTCAACGGAACTAAAGAATATTGAGTTTCAAGACGGTTATTACAGGACGCCCTTGGAAATTACCTATCAGAGTTATTTAGATACCAGAAGCGAGATTTTTGCAGGAAGAGAGGACAAGTTTGTCTGTCTGATGGATCTTGCGCTTATGGCGATGCGGAAGCTGAAGCAGGACGGGAAGCTTCAGGATATGGAGGAATCCGATGAAATCAACGCCTGCTCCGTGGTGGTTCCCGTTGAAATGGATTACGGAGACGGGCCGGTGACGGAGGAATGGCTGGTATTTTTCAAAAACGAGACACACAATCACCCTACCGAAATTGAACCCTTCGGCGGTGCAGCGACCTGCCTTGGCGGCGCGATCAGAGACCCCCTTTCCGGCAGGGGCTATGTGTATCATGCCATGCGCGTGACCGGAGCGTCGGATCCTACCGTACCGGTATCTGAGACTCTGAAAGGAAAGCTGTCTCAAAAGAAGCTGGTGAGAGGGGCGGCAAGCGGTTATTCCTCTTATGGAAATCAGATCGGTCTTGCAACCGGTTATGTAAAGGAAATTTACCATCCGGATTATGTGGCGAAGCGCATGGAAATTGGCGCGGTAATGGGTGCGGCACCGAGAGCTAATGTGATTCGGGAAAATTCTGACCCGGATGATGTGATTATTTTATTGGGCGGAAGAACCGGGCGGGATGGATGCGGCGGAGCGACAGGCTCTTCCAAGGTACATACGGAGAGCTCAATTGAAACCTGCGGGGCGGAGGTGCAAAAGGGAAATGCCCCCACGGAGCGGAAGATTCAGAGGCTTTTCCGAAGAGGAGAAGTGAGCAGGATTATTAAGAAATGCAACGATTTCGGGGCGGGCGGCGTATCGGTGGCAATTGGAGAGCTGGCACCGGGGCTTGTGGTTGACTTAGATAAAGTTCCTAAGAAATATGCAGGGCTTGACGGAACGGAGCTTGCCATTTCCGAATCTCAGGAACGGATGGCGGTGGTAGTGGATCCGAAGGATGTGGAGACGTTTCTCGGCTATGCAGGGGAAGAGAACCTTGAGGCGGTTCCGGTTGCAGTAGTGACCAAAGAACCCCGGCTGGTGCTGAAGTGGAGAGGGAAGGAGATTGTCAATATTTCCCGTGCGTTTTTAGACACCAACGGAGCCCATCAGGAAACCGATGTAAAGGTGTCCGTTCCCAATAAAGAAGATAATTATCTGAAAAAGATCGCCATTCCCGAAGTGAAGGAGTGCATGGAGGCAGAGGATGTCAAGGGAGCATGGCTGAAAACCCTAAATAATCTCAATGTATGTTCCCAGAAGGGGCTTGTGGAGATGTTTGACTCCTCCATCGGCGCCGGAAGCGTCCTGATGCCCTATGGCGGAAAATATCAATTGACGGAAACGCAGACGATGATAGCCAAGCTTCCGGTACTGAAAGGAAAGACAGATACCGTGACTATGATGAGCTATGGATTTGACCCGGCGCTTTCCTCATGGAGCCCCTATCACGGAGCAGTCTATGCGGTGACGGAATCGATGGCTAAGATTGTGGCATCGGGAGGAAATTTTGAGAAGATTCGCTTTACCTTCCAAGAGTATTTCAGACGGATGACCTCTGATCCGGAGAGATGGAGCCAGCCTTTTGCTGCCCTTTTGGGCGCATATGATGCGCAGATTGGCTATGGGCTTCCTTCAATCGGAGGCAAGGATAGCATGTCCGGAACCTTCAATGAGATTGATGTTCCGCCGACTTTGGTATCCTTTGCCGTGGATGTGGCGGACTGCAAAGAGATTATTACGCCGGAACTGAAGGAAGCAGGCAATGTTCTGATGCAATTTTGGTTTGACAAGGATGAATTTGACATTCCGGTTTATGAGCATGTTATGCAGACTTACCGCTTTATCAGCAAATTGATGAAGGAGGGCAAAGTGAAGTCGGCTTATGCACTGGATGCGGCAGGGCTCGCGGCAGGACTCAGCAAGATGGCGTTCGGAAATAAGCTGGGCTTAGCGATGTCCGAAGAATTGAGAATCAGCGATCTGTTTGAGAACGGATTGGGTGATTTGGTGCTGGAATTAAGTAAGGCGGACACACAGGAGCTTCTCTTGGCAAAAGAGACGGGGGGAGAGGCTGCAGAACTGAAATTCCGCAGTGTTGCGGAGATTTTGGAGGAACCTGTCTTTCGTTATCTTGATACGGCAATTACCATGGATGAGGCTTTGGATGCATGGTGCTCGAAGCTGGAAAAGGTTTTCCCTACCAAGGCGGAAAAGGGCACGGATCCGGTTGAAAGCAGCCTGTACCATGCGGATTCTATTTATATCTGTAAAAATAAAACTGCCAGACCCACTGTGTTTATTCCGGTATTTCCGGGCACCAACTGTGAATATGACAGCGTCAGGGCATTTGAGCGTGCAGGTGCGGATGTGATCACCAGAGTATTTAAGAATCGGTCGGCGGAGGATATCCGAAGTTCCGTGGAAATTTTTGAAAAGGATATTGTAAAGGCGCAGATTATCATGTTTCCGGGCGGTTTTTCAGCCGGTGACGAGCCTGACGGCAGTGCAAAGTTCTTTGCAACTGCTTTCCAAAATGAGCATATAAAGGAAGCGGTTATGCATCTTTTAAATGAGAGAGACGGTCTTGCGCTGGGAATCTGCAACGGTTTTCAGGCACTGATCAAGCTGGGACTGGTGCCTTATGGCGAGATTTTGGGACAGAAGGAGGATTCTCCGACCCTGACCTTTAATACCATTAACCGCCATATTTCCAAGATGGTATATACAAAAGTCGTATCTGATAAATCGCCTTGGCTTAAAAATGCACAGCTTGGCGGTGTGTATGCAACACCGGCATCCCACGGAGAAGGAAGATTTGTGGCTTCCAAGGAGTGGATAGAGAAGCTGTTTGCAAACGGTCAGGCGGCAACACAGTACTGTGACTTAGATGGAAATGTTTCCATGGATGAGGAGTGGAACATCAACGGTTCTTACTGCGCAATAGAAGGAATCACTTCGCCTGACGGCAGATGCTTTGGAAAGATGGCTCATGCGGAGCGCCGCGGAGAGGGCGTTGCAATCAATATCTACGGGGAGCACGACATGAAGATTTTTGAGTCTGGAGTGGAGTATTTTAAGTAAAAGCTAAAATTTATGCATTTTACCATTCAAAATTGCATCTTACATTTTTTTGGTTGATTTCTTTTGTATATGATGTATTTTTATAGTTAACGACATTAATAATTGCCATTTCGGTCTTGTAAAAGCTTGCACATATGACTTTTGCAAGAGCCGGAATGAGCAATTATAGTAATACATCAGTTGAAATACAAAAAGGAATGGAGCGTTTTGAAATGGGAGTTATATTATTTGCGGTTTTTACGGTTATGGAAATTGCGCTTACGGTGCTCAGTCTTACAAAATACAAGAGCCTTTGGCGCAGAAACAGACTATTATTCTGTGCGGCTGAGTTTGTGCTCATGCTGCTTGTAATGCTTTTGCCTATGACTATAACGGGACAGAAATGGAGATTCACAGGCTGTCTCGTTATCTTGGGAATACGCCTAGCCATATCCTGTCTTGTATATCTTATAAAGCGCGGCAGTACCCACAAAGATAAAACAAAGGGAAAAGCGATTGCCGGTACTGTTATGAATATTGTTATTATCTGCTTCTCACTTTTCCCTGCCTTTCTGTTCACGGACTATTCAGGACTGAAAACAAGCGGTCAGTACGAAGTAAAGGAAACGCAGGCAATATTGATTGACAGCGGCAGGCTTGAAACGCGTGAAAACGACGGCTCTTACCGTGAGATACCTATTCACTTTTACTACCCTGACAGTGATGTAACAGATTGTCCTCTGGTATTATTTGCTCACGGCTCGTTCGGCTACTATCAGAGCAATTATTCACTGTATGCAGAACTTGTAAGCAATGGCTACGTTGTAGCAAGCATAGACCACCCTTATTACGCTTTCTTTACCAAGGACACAGAGGGCAAAACCATTATAGTTGACCCTGAGTTTGTGCAGACTGCCGCTTATATGCAGTACAGTTCCGATTTTACCGAGACTGAGGATGACTATCATATTACATGTGAATGGATGTCCCTCCGCACGGCGGATGAAAACTTTGTGCTTGATACCATAAAAGTCGCGAAGGACTTAAGGGAGCTTGATACGGCATGGTACACGGAATCTGAGGATGCAAAGGCGGATATTCTTAAGGCGCTTGAAATGACAGACACAGGAAAAATCGGACTTACGGGGCATTCTATTGGAGGCGCGGCAGCGGTACAGCTCGGCAGAGAGCGCGGAGACATTACGGCGGTAGTTGACATTGACGGCACAATGCTCGGAGAACAAATAGCATTCAGTGACGGGGAAATTGTCTATAATCCTGAGCCTTACCCGATACCGATACTTTCACTGGATAATGCAAGTCATTGGGAGTCTTACGTTAAGCTCCGCGCTGATGGAGAACAAGACTATGTAAACAAATATTTGCTTGACAATGCCATTGACGGCAGGGAAGCACATTTCGATGGTACGGAGCATATGGATTTCACAGATCTGCCTCTTTTTGCGCCCGCTTTATCGAAAATGCTGGGAAAAGGCGAGGTAGATTCATCAGAATTCATTCCCGAAATGAATGGTATCATTCTTAATTATTTTAATTATTATCTAAAAGGAGAGGGCGAACCGAATATTGAACCTTGGAATGCATAGACAGCGGATAT
>JAMPGL010000041.1 GCA_023663945.1 Lachnospiraceae bacterium
GCGCATCAAAAGTCATGTCAAAAAGGAACATGACACGGGGCTTTCCTGCATCCGGAACTGCAAGGCTGAACTGTTGCCTCTCTTCTATTCCCCGCTCCAAAATCATTTGACATCCCCCCTCTTCCGGTGCTAAAATCCTATTATTAAAGCAAAGGCGCTTTGAACAGAGAGTTCTTGGCGTCTTTTTCATTTTTATCAAGGAGCAAGGAAAATCATTATGGCAGTAAAATACGTATTTGTAACAGGCGGTGTTGTTTCCGGGCTGGGGAAGGGAATTACAGCCGCTTCACTGGGCAGGCTTTTGAAAGCCCGGGGCTACAAGGTGACAATGCAGAAATTCGACCCCTACATCAACATAGACCCCGGCACTATGAATCCCATTCAGCACGGCGAAGTTTTTGTCACGGAGGACGGAACCGAAACCGATTTGGATTTGGGGCATTACGAGCGGTTCATTGACGAAAACCTTGGAAAAAATTCCAACGTGACCACCGGCAAAATTTACTGGTCGGTATTGCAGAAAGAACGCCGGGGCGACTACGGCGGAGGAACCGTTCAGGTAATTCCTCATATCACCAACGAAATCAAAAGCCGGTTTTACCGCAATTATTCTGATGACGAGACCCGGATTGCCATTATCGAAGTGGGCGGAACAGTGGGCGACATTGAAAGCCAGCCCTTTTTGGAGTCTATCCGGCAGTTTCAGCATGAAGCAGGGCATGACAACGCGATTTTAATACATGTAACCTTAATTCCTTATCTAAAAGCATCTCAGGAAATGAAGACCAAGCCTACACAGGCAAGCGTCAAGGAACTTCAGGGCATGGGAATCCGCCCGGACATTATTGTCTGCCGCAGTGAGCACCCTTTGGATCAGGGCATCAAAGATAAAATTGCTTTGTTCTGCAATGTCCCCAGCAACCGGGTTCTGCAGAATCTGGATGTGGAATATCTGTACGAGGCTCCTCTTGCCATGGAAAACGAGCATTTGGCTCAGGTGGCATGTGAATGTTTGAATTTGGACTGTCCGGAGCCCGACCTTTCCGATTGGAAAGCAATGGTAGAATCTCTCCGTTCCCCTTCCGGCGAAGTGACGGTTGCAATTGTAGGAAAATATGTCCAGCTTCACGATGCCTATATCAGTGTTGTTGAAGCCTTGAAGCACGGCGGTATCTCAAACCATGTGGCAGTGTCTATCAACTGGATTGATTCCGAAACAGTTACGCCGGAAAATGTGGAAGAACTGCTGGGCGGCTCCTCCGGAATCCTTGTTCCCGGCGGTTTTGGTTCCCGTGGAATCGAAGGAAAGATTTTAGCCATCACTTACGCCCGGACTCATCAAATTCCCTTTTTGGGGCTGTGCCTGGGCATGCAGCTCTCTATTGTGGAGTTTGCCCGGAATGTAATCGGTTACCGCGACGCACACAGCATTGAGTTAGACCCTGCCACCACCCATCCGGTGATTGCCCTGATGCCTGACCAGAACGGCGTAGAAGATATCGGAGGCACTTTAAGGCTGGGCTCTTATCCCTGTGTGCTGGATAAAAATTCCAAAGCCTACGCACTCTATGGAGAAGAGACTATTTATGAACGGCACCGGCACCGCTACGAAGTTAACAACGATTACCGCGCTCCTCTTACCGGGCACGGCATGAAGCTTTCCGGCATTTCTCCGGACGGTCGTATTGTGGAAATGTGTGAACTGCCGGATCATCCTTTCTTTCTGGCAACTCAGGGGCACCCGGAATTGAAATCCCGTCCCAACCGGCCGCACCCCCTGTTCAAAGGCTTTATCAAGGCGGCAGTGGAATATCAGGCTCAGACTTAGCAGACGCGCTTACAGACCATTTTACCACATCAGGCAGGTGCGCATTTTAAATGCTGACATAGAAAACCCCCGAACCGATAACTGATACCGATTCGGGGGCTGTATTTATTCCCGTGGGCAGCGAGTTTATTCCAGCGAGCAACGAGTCAAAATCATGCTTAGAACCAGCTAAGGCTGGTTTTGACCTTTGACTTACTCTTCCTGCACAAACACAAAGGATTGAATCCCCTTCCTATAAACCGGCTCCTCATAACCGCAGGAAAGCCATCCCTTCTCTTCGTCTTGTGCGGCAAAAGCATACAAGAACTCCCCGTCAAATTCTATCTCAGACTTTGATTCTCCCAGCCAGGCGGGAATCCTCGAAACCTTCCATAATTCTCCATTCTTCATCTTTGCCGCCAGAACCCCGCCCTCTTTCTTTTTGGGCATTCCGTCCTCGCAGAACACTCTTAAGGAATGGGGAGAAATCAAAACTCTGATTTTACCGATAAAGCTGTCCAGCGAATATTCGTCCGCCTCCTCGTATTTCACCAAATCCGGTGAAAATGCTCCGATTTCCTTTTGCTGCATCACAAGCGTCAAAGCTTTCTCCATAGACTGATTGTAAATTCCATACTCCACGATTTGAACTTTATTTTCCTCTTCATCATTATAATATTTTCCGGTAAGTCCGGCACTCACCAGCCCCGCATATTCCCTCACCAGTGCTTCGCTGGCTGTTCCGTCCGATCGTACCGAAAACACCAGTCTTAAAAAGTCTGTCTCTTTGCAGGCGACTGCTTCCTCCAAAACAAATTCCACACCCTCATACGCAATCACGCCGCCTTCCTCAGGCGTTTCCTTTTTCTGGGTCAAAAAGCAGACTGCGGTGAGCATAATCAATAGGATTGCTGCCGCAACTCCCCAAAGGGCGGGCTTTTGATAATGAAGCACCTTCAACACTCTGCTTTTTACCCCCGTCTCTCCAAAGGCGGCAGGGCACCAGAAGCCAAGCTTCCTGCCCGCCGCGCATCCAAGCAGGGCGCTGGAATAGCTTTTCTTATGTTCTTCTCCCATCTGACGAATCACCTGCTCATCACAGGCAAATTCCATATCTCTGGAAAGAAAAAGATAAGAAATCCAGATAAGCGGATGAAACCAGTACACAATCAAAAATAAGCTTGCAATCCACTTCACGAAGTAATCTTTTCTTTTCTGATGCGCTTTTTCATGGGCGATCACATAGGGAACCGCCTCCTGCGCTATCCCCTGAGGCAGATAAATACGCGGCCGCACAATTCCCATCAAAAAGGGAGAAGGAATATCATCGCACAGATAAACCTTTTCCCCGCACCGGCTCTCCGGCACTGCCGTTCTCACTCTTTTTCTGAGGCGGTACCAGCTTACGGCGAAGTACCCGGCAATGAAAACCATCCCGGCAATCCATACATAGGCGCATAAGTCCCATATCATCAGGCTGTTTTCCGCTTCCGCCGATGTGTAATTTTCCTGAACCCTCCAGTTGATGGGAGCATCGATTCCTTCAAGCCCCGTGTTCATCACCGGCATACCTGCAAAATTACCGCTGTACCTGACAGTCTCTCCCGCAGGGACTATTCCAAAATCCGACTCTATGGAAAAGGGCATCAGGAACCGGATTCCCACCAAAATCCACAAAATACAGACCATGCTTCTGGGCGCTTTTTGCAAAAGGAGCCTCACCACAATCACTGCCAGAATCAAAAAACTTCCTGTTACGCTTAAATTAAATACTTGTCGAAAAATTTCCCCCATAGAACTCCTTCCCTTGACAGAATCTTTTATCTTCCTGTCTCTTTATACTGATCGATAATCTGCTGAATCTCCTCAATCTCACGGCTGCTGAGATCTTTGGTCTTGGCAAAGGCGGCAATAAAAGCAGGCAGGGAACCTTTGAAACTTTTTTCCACAATATCCGCGCTTTCCTGCGCCTGCACCTCCTCCTTGGATACCAGAGAAGTTACAACTGCTTTCTCCGACTTAATGATCCCACGCTCCGTAAGCCTTTTAATCACTGTGTAGGTGGTGGACTTTTTCCATTCCAGTCTCTCACTGCACAGCTTAGCCAGCTTACCGCTGGATATAGGCTCGTTCTCCCATAAGATTTCACAAAAGCGATATTCGCTCTCAAATATTTTTGGAATCATATTCTTCCTCCTTATCCCTTCCACATCAATCCGTCAACTCTCGTAATCCTCTTCCTTTGCATTCCTATTCCAGTTTCCTTCAAAACTGCAAAAGGTCTAATGCATTAGATTTATTACAATTCTAATGCATTAGACCTATCCTGTCAATCCTTATTTCAATTCTCTACATTCTTGCCTCTTCCACATGCTCCTGAAACCACTGATAAGCCAGCTTTACGCCCTCTTCCAGCTCTACCTTATGAGTCCAGCCAAGCTGATGGAGCTTATCCACGTTGGTAAGCTTCCGCGGCGTTCCGTCAGGCATGTCCTTATTCCAGACAATCTCGCCCTGATAGCCTACCACCCGCTGTACCGTCTCCGCAAGCTCCTTGATTGTGACTTCCTTGCCGGTGCCGATGTTCACATGCTGTTCTCCTTCATAATTTTCCAAAAGGAAAACACAGGCATCCGCCATATCATCCACATAGAGAAACTCACGCAAGGGAGTTCCCGTGCCCCAAAGCTCCACGGTTTTTGCCTGATTCACCTTTGCCTCATGAAACTTTCGTATCATTGCCGGCATAACATGAGAACCCTGCAGATCATAATTATCATGAGGTCCATAGAGATTCGTAGGCATACAGCTGATAAAATCATCTCCATACTGTCTCTTATAAAATTTGCACATTTCCAGTCCCGCTATTTTGGCTATGGCATAAGCCTCGTTGGTCTCCTCTAAAGGTCCGGTAAGCAGTGCGTCCTCCGGAATCGGCTGGGGCGCCATCTTGGGATAAATGCAGGTGCTCCCCAAAAACAACAGCTTTTTGACCTGATAACGGTGGCAGCACTCAATCACGTTGCACTGAATCTGCATATTTTCGTAGGCAAAATCCGCAGGCGCAGTATTATTTGCATTGATTCCCCCTACCTTTGCCGCGGCAAGCACGACCACATCCGGTCTTTCCGCTTCAAAAAAGGCATCCACCCTAGCCTGATTAGTGAGATCCAGCTCCTTGTGGGTTTTCCCTACAATGTTGGCATACCCTTTTTCCTTTAAATTTCTGACAATAGCGCTTCCCACCAATCCTCTGTGTCCCGCCACATAAATTTTATCTGTTTTTTCCATCATATGTTCCTTTCTCCTCTTTCCTTTAAGAAGCCGGGTCAAAACTCCGGCATCCTTTTAAGAATGTATCACATCTTTAAAGCCTTCCTCAATGGTTTCTCCCCTGAAAATGTCCTCCGCCTTTACGGGGGAAGCCGGAAAAGCGTCATAGCCTGTCCGGTCTCCTGACGGAGAATAATAAAAGGTATAACCGTGGAGCTCATAGCTTTCCGTCTCATATCGGTCATAGTCCTTCTGCAGGATTAGATAATCCGCAGAGGCAAGCCGACACTGTTCCGTCCCAAAGGCTCCCGCCTTGTAAACGCCAGCCAATAAAATAAAAACTCCGTAAACCCGAAACCGATCCATATGGGGTGAAATCTTTAAATACAAATATCCCCAGGTCACCACGGGGACCAGCCATAAAAAGACACAGCCGTAACGAATGAGGGGCGCGCTGAAAAGCCAAAAAAGAAAGCATATGGTCAAGGTTCCTGCCGCGTGCAGATAAGCAAGCATCTCCTTTTTCTTTTTCCACAAAGCATAACCTGCAAACCAAAGAAACAGCAGCGTACCGCTTACAGCCAGCGCCAGAAATACGGTATCAACTCCTCCAAGCCCCCGAATCCATTCCGGCATCCACTTGACGATAGGCTGTCCGTACAGCGTCACATCCGAATATCCTCTTCCCCACACCTGTATCTCTCTGGCATCATACTCCGCCATTCCCTTGGGAATCTTAAAGTCAACGTCAAACAGGTCAACCGCCGTAAAAGGGTAAATCAGCCATCCTGACAAAATCACATTGCGGATCAGAAAAGGCGCAATTACCAAGATGCCAGTCCCTATAAACTTGAAAATTTCTATAACTCTCTTTTCTCTGACCATCTGCACCGCAGGCAGAAGCGCCAACAGGAGAGTCAGTGCTCCCGAAAGCTTAACGCTGATCACCACCACGCACATAACACTCAGCATTGCATAAGGAAAAAAGGACTTCTCCTTCCTTTCCAAAAGCTCCAGCCAGCGGATTACAATAAAAAGTACCAAAAGAACCATAAAGTAATCTGATGCCGGAGAAATCATTTCGTCAAAAATATTTAAAAGATAATAGATTCCTATGATTCTGGCAAAATCCGACAGCCGGGGATTTTGAAAAAAGCCTTTGCGGATCATCTCACTGCACACCAGCGATAATAAAAATGCCAGAAATCCTGCACAGCAGTGATATGACCTTCCCCCCAAAAACGCCATGCTGTAAAGCGCCGACAGGCAGAAGGCGGAGCTGTTGTAAGCAAGACGGCTGTGCAGATTTCCCAGACCGGGAACCACTCCGTACTCCTCAATCCATCGAATGCTCTGGGCATGGTACAATCCGGTATCATAGTGAATATATCCTCTGGAAGTCCCGTAGGCAAACGCCAAAAACAGCAGCAAGGCCATTGCTGTTCTTCCCGGCGTCACCGTCAGGCGCAGCGCCCGAAACCGCTCTGCCAGCTCTCTGCGGAGCCATACGCAGATCAGGATGCAGGCTATCAGCAATATTACATTCGCCAGCAGGCCAACCTTTCCAAAAATGCTGAATATCTGAGCGTATACAGTTACTGCCCCGATACCTGCATAGAAATAATCGGTTTCCCTTTTGAACTTAAATTTCCCATTCCCGGATATGACTTTCACACACAAAAAACCTGTAAGATAGCAGGTAAAAAGCATGTACAGCCAGATGAAAATCACAGAAATCATTTATTTATGCCTCTTTTTTATCGTCGTCGTCCAACTTTCTTTTGGCAATGTATTCCTCACAGGTTATCCCTGCAATCTCCTTCAAATCCGCTTCCATCATCATTGATACCAGAGCTTTAAAGTCCACATCGCGCTTCCAGCCAAGTTCCTTTTCCGCTTTGGCAGGATTGCCCCAGAGAAACTCCACCTCCGCGGGACGATAAAACTCAGGATTTACATCCACAAGCAGCCTTCCCGTCTGAGAATCATATCCCTTTTCGTTTACGCCGGTTCCTTCCCACCGGATTTGGATTCCCAGCCTGCCGAACGCCGTTTCCACAAATTCCCTCACCGTATGGGTCTCATTGGTGGCAAGGACGTAATCACCGGGCTTGTCCTGCTGAAGCATCATCCACATGCCTTTTACATAGTCCCCGGCAAAGCCCCAGTCGCGCTTTGCGTTCATATTTCCAAGAGAAAGCTTCTCCTGATTTCCGGCTATGATATTGGCAATCGCCAGCGTGATTTTACGGGTTACAAAATTCTCTCCCCTTCTGGGCGATTCGTGATTAAACAAAATGCCGTTGCATGCAAACATGTTATAGGACTCCCGATAATTTACGGTAATCCAATAGGAATAGAGCTTTGCAGCTCCGTAAGGGCTCTTAGGATAAAAAGGCGTTGTCTCACTTTGAGGCGCTGTTTCAGGGATTCCTCCAAACAGTTCCGAAGTGGATGCCTGATAGTACCTGCAATTACCCCCGTTTACCCGGATTGCTTCCAGAAGCTTTAAGGTACTCACTCCGGTAGCCTCCGCAGTGTATTCCGGAACCTCGAAGGAAACTCCCACATGGGACTGAGCCGCCAGATTGTATACCTCCGTGGGACGGATTTCGGACATCAGTCTCATCAGATTGCTTGAATCTGTGGTATCTGCAAAGTGCAGAAAAAATTTCACCTTATGATAATCCGACTTCAGAATATGGTCAATCCGTGATGTGTTGCTGATGCTGTGTCTGCGGATCAGACCATGCACCTCATACCCCATATCCAGCAGAAACTCCGCCAGATAAGAACCGTCCTGCCCTGTTATTCCTGTAATAAGCGCTACTTTTTGCATAAAATTCTCCTTTGACGTTTATTTTAAAATAGATTTCCTGTTATCACTGCAATCACAATCCCAAGAACCGCACCCATCAGCACTTGAAGCGGCGTGTGTCCCACCAGCTCCTTCAGCTTTGCCCCCGCGCTGATTTCTTTTCCCATATTGGTAAAAACTTCCAGAATCTCATTGAGCACGCGCCCCTGAATGCCGGTCTCCCGGCGGACTCCCATTGCGTCATACATTACAATGATGGCAAGCATAATCGCTATGGCAAACTCAACGCTTCCCCCGCCGCATCGCATTCCCGTCGCCGTTGCAAGTGCGCTGACTGTTGCAGAATGAGAGCTGGGCATTCCTCCGCCGCCCACCATCCGCTCCGCTACAAACTGTTTGCTGACAATCATATGGATGATTGTTTTCAGCACCTGCGCTACCAGCCAGCCCAGCACCGCAGAGATAAAAATCTGATTATGAAGTAAATCAATGAGAAAGTTCATTTTTTAAATACTCCTCTATCGCCTCATGCCAGTCTGCAAACCTGTAATCCGTGGTAAGCTTTAACATATAATTTTCCAGAATCGAGTAAGCCGGCCTTGGCGCTTTTGCCCCAAACTCCTCCGTGGTAATGCCCTGAACCTGCGTACTCTTCCCCGCTATCCTGAAAATCTCCCGGGTGAAGTCCGCCCAGGAACAGCTCCCCTCACAGGTCGCATGGAATAAGCCATAATTTTCGGTAAATAAAAGATGTGCGATTGCGCCCGACAATTCCTTGGCGCTGGTGGGGCTTCCCACCTGATCGCGGACTACTCTCACCACTTCATTGGATTCCGATAAGCGGAGCATGGTTCTCACAAAGTTTTTGCCGTCTCCATAAAGCCACGCGGTCCGCAGGATAAAGTACCGGCTGGCAAAATCTTTCACCATATTCTCCCCCGCAAGCTTTGTGGCGCCGTATACGCCCTGAGGATCTGTCCGGTCAAATTCCAGATACGGTCTCGTTCCCTTTCCGTCAAACACATAGTCCGTAGAAATGTGGATCATCTTTGCCCCTGTCTCTGTTGCCGCAATACTTAAGTTTTTCGGTCCCACCGCGTTAATCCGGTATGCATTGTCCACATCTGTCTCACAGGCATCCACTCCGGTATGCGCCGCACAATTGATAATGGCGTAGGGCTTTACTTCCCTTGCAAGCGCCATCACCTGATCGATACTGGTAATATCCAGCTCCGCCACGTCTGTATTTATAAATTCAAGCTCCGGATTGTTTCCTAATTCCAAGTTCACCGCCCGTCCCAGCTGTCCATTGCATCCTGTCACGATAATCTTCTTCATAGCACTCAGCTTCCTTTCCTCAATACTGACTATTATTGTACCCTTTAAATCGTTTTTAGACAAGCATTTATCCAACTTCTCCCTGATATAGTTACAATGTTTGTACTTGTTGTAATAATTTCTTAATAATTTTGTAGGACTTTTTACACATTTTTCTAGTGACTATCGCCCGTGCATGTGCTATAATAGTAGCCGTGTGGTTTTACAGTAATCACTCTATATTTAAAGATACGAAAGTGAGGAAATATGATGAAAAGATTGCAAGTTCTTTTTCTTGTAGCCTTATCTTCATCTCTTTTATTATCCGGCTGTGGAGACAAAGACGAAGATGCTGTTCAACCCGTTGTTGTTGAGCCTATCGTTGAAGTAGTACAGCCCGAAGAAAACAAAGAGGAAGCTTCTGAGGCAGAAGAAACGGAAGACGAGACGGATCTTCCCCCTGAGGAAGGAATGGTACGCAGTACCCTTACTAATGAATGGATCAGCGGAGACCTTGAAGATGCAAGGCCTATCGCTGTTATGAGCCCGAATGATTCCAATGCACTGCCCCACTACAATTTTTCCAAGGCAGATCTTCTTTATGAGTGTCCCGTGGAAGGCGGCATTACCAGAAGTATGGCAATCTTCAAGGATTGGGAATCTCTTGACCGGATCGGCAACGTGCGGAGCTGCCGTGATTACTTTGTTTACTGGGCGTTAGAGTGGGATTCCATCTATGTTCATTTTGGCGGTCCTTTTTATATCGATGATATTATCGAGCAGGACAGCACCAACAATATAACCGGATGCAGTTACGGCGACGGCGGCAAGGTCGGCTTATTTGAAAATGCCTTTTACCGCGCATCGGACCGCTCCGCTCCTCAGAATGCGTACGCAAGCGCGGAGGGCATCAACAAGGCTATTGACAAGTTTGGTTATTCCAAAACCTACCGTGAGGACTATCATGAGCCGAACCACTTTAAGTTTGCTTCTTCCGCTGCTCCTAATACCTTAGAGCAGTACAGTGATGCGGTCAGTGCCAAGGAGCTTGATCTTTCAAAGGCTTACCCCATCACCAAGACTTCTTTCTCCTACGACGAGGGAGACGGTCTCTACTACCGTTCCATGTACGGCAAGGCGGATGTGGATGCTGCAAACAATAACCAGCAGCTTTCCTTCAAAAATATTTTTGTTCAGTTTACTTATCATGAGGTCCGCGACCAGAAGGGTTACCTCTCCTTCCAGTGCCACGACACCACCAGAGACGGATATTACTTTACAAATGGTAAAGCAATTCATGTTACCTGGGAAAAGACAGCAGATTATGAGCCTACAAGATACTACGATGATAACGGAAATGAAGTAGAGGTCAACACCGGTAAGACCATGTTCTGTATCGTAAAAGACGGCGATACCATTGATGCTGACGGAACCACATTAAAATCCTCCAAATAATGAACCGTATGGAGAGGGAGATCACAATGAAAAAATTCCAAATACTTGTTTTGATAGCCCTGTCATCGTTACTTTTATTTGCTGGCTGCCAAAAAAAGGAAAGTCCGGAGACTTCCTTACAGCCCCTCGACACGCCTGCCCCGCAGGCGCCGGCTGCGGAACAGACAGCCGTGCCGGAGACACAAGCAGAGACAGATGAGCCTGCCGCGGACATTCCGCCCGCGGCGGGAATGGTCAGAAGCCGTATTACCAACGAGTGGGTTCCGGAAGAGATTGCCACCCGGCGTCCCATTGCAATTATGGTTCCCAACACCAAAACGGCAAGCCAATACGGTCTCTCAACAGCGGATGTGCTCTACGAATGCGCTGTTGAATCCAGCATTACGCGATTGATGGGAATTTGGGAAAATTGGGACGGTCTGGAAAAGGCAGGGAACGTCAGAAGCAGCCGCGATTACTTTTTGTACTGGTCCTTTGAGTGGGATGCCTTTCATATTCATTACGGCGGTCCTTTTTACATGGATGACCTGATTGAAAGGAAGGATACCGAACATATCAACTTAAATATTGATATTTCCAAGACATATCATTTCCGGGACATTGCCAAGAATGATTTTGATAACGCTTTTACAAAATCATCTCTCATTAAAGACTATATTGACAATGCCAACTATTCCTTGGAATATCGGGATAATTATTCTGACGAACAGCATTTTTTGTTCGCATCGGAACAGGAGCCGAACATGCTGACTCAATATGATAATGCTGTTGACGCCTCCTTGGTGGATTTGTCCCTTGCTTATCCACTCACAAACTGCTACTTTCAGTACAATGAAAAGACCGGTCTTTACGACCGTTACCAGCATTTGTCCGGCGAACGTGAGGGACCGCATATGGATCTTGCCACGAATACGCAGCTTGCTTTTAAGAACCTGCTGATTCAGAACACCTACTACGAGGTCCGCGACCAAAAGGGTTATCTCTCCTTTCAGTGCCACGACACCACCCGGGATGGATGGTTTTTCACAAACGGAAAGGGCATTCATGTGAATTGGGAAAAAACCTCCGATTACGGTTCGACCAGATTCTATGATGATGATGGAAATGAGATTAAGCTTAACACCGGAAAGACCATGATTTGCATCGTGGAGGACGGCGATACCTTCCAGATTAACGGAACTGCCGTTACACCATAAACATCGAATTTATCAAAAGCCAAAATGCTGTTACCGCATTTTGGCTTTTATGATTCTAACTATTTATTCTGCCTTTACCCCAGACCCATGCGGTTAACCGCTGAGAAGATTGCCCTCACAGAAGCTCTGGTGATATTGGAGCTCACGCCTACGCCGTAAGTGACTCTTCCACTGTCCGAATCCAGCAGATGAATGTAGGCTGCCGCCTGAGAATTAGAACCGCTCTGAAGAGCATGTTCCTCGTAATCCAACACTTTAATGGAAATATCAAGCTCATGCATCAATCCCCTCTGCACCGCGTCAATAGGACCGTTTCCGACTGCCTCAAAGGACTTCTCCACGCCTTTATCCGTATAGATGACCAAAACCCTCGTATCAAACTCAGACTGGATTTCTCCGCTTAAATCATCCACCTTCAGCCTGCGGAAATGAATCGGCTCTTTCTGCTCCAGATATTCCTGCCGGAATGCCGCCATAATCTCATCCGGCGAAACCTCTCCCTGTTTTTCAGAAATATTCTGGATTACATTGGCAAATTCTTTGTGCATGCCCTTTGGAAGCTTGAACCCAAAGTAAGTGTCCATGATAAAAGCAACTCCGCCCTTGCCCGATTGGGAATTGATCCTCACAATCGGCTCATACTCCCTGCCTATGTCGGAAGGGTCAATCGGAAGGTAAGGAACCTGCCAAAACTCACTTTGCCGTTCCTTCATCGCCTTGACTCCCTTGTTGATCGCATCCTGATGAGAGCCGGAAAACGCCGTAAACACTAACTTGCCTGCATAAGGATGCCTTGGGTGGATGGGAATCTTGCAGCACCGCTCATAAATCTCAATAATCTCATTGACCTTCTCAATATTCAGCTCAGGATTGATTCCCTGAGAAAACATATTATAGGCAATGTTCAAAATGTCTACGTTGCCGGTTCTCTCCCCGTTTCCAAACAAAGTGCCTTCCACGCGTTCCGCCCCTGCTAAAATAGAAAGCTCCGCAGACGCAACGCCTGTTCCCCGGTCATTGTGCGGATGAACGCTCAAAATAATGCTGTCCCGATCCTCAAAATGACGGTTCATCCATTCAATCTGATCGGCGTACACATTGGGCGTATTCATCTCTACCGTGGATGGAAGATTGATAATGATCGGATTTTCGGGAGTTGCACCCCAGGTTTTCTGTACAGCCGTGCAGATTTCCAGAGCAAAGTCAAGCTCTGTCCCCGTAAAGCTCTCCGGAGAATATTCCAGAATAATCTTCCCCGGGAATTTCTCGGCACGCTCCTTCACCATCTGTGTGCCCCGGACGGCAATATCAATAATCTCTTCCCTGTTCATTCCAAAGACTACGTCTCTCTGTAAAGTAGAAGTGGAATTATAAATATGCACAATCGCTTCTTTACAGCCTTCTATGGACTCAAAAGTCCGGTCAATCAGTTCCTCCCGGCACTGGGTAAGCACCTGCACCCTCACGTCGTCGGGTATCATCCTCCGTTCGATAAGCTGACGGAGAAAGTCAAATTCAATCTGGCTTGCCGCCGGAAACCCTATCTCAATTTCATGGAATCCCAGCCCAATCAAATACTGGAACATTTCAATTTTTTCGCTGACCACCATAGGATCTATGAGCGCCTGATTTCCGTCACGCAGATCAACACTGCACCAGATCGGCGCCTTTTCAATCTCTTTACAGGGCCATTCTCTTTCCGGATAATCCACTACCGGATTTTTTTTGTATCGCTTATAATTCAGCATTTTCTCCCATGCCTTTCCGTTTATTTATTCACCTAATCCGCTTTCAATCGCCTTAACAAGGGCTTCTAATGCCTGCTGCTCATCCTCGCCGTCACAGATAAACTCAATCTCATCGCCGCACTTTACGCAGGCACCCAATACGCTCAGCACGCTTTTCGCGTTTGCCGTATTTTCACGAAATGTAAATGTGATCAGGGACTTAAACTGCATTGCCTCCTTGCATAAGATTCCCGCCGGTCTGAGGTGCAGACCTGTAGGGTTTTTGATAACCACCTTCTGCCTTACCATAACCTTTCCCTCCAATCATTTTATCTGTCAAAGCATAATATTCTGTATCAGCTCTGCCAGTTTCTTTGCATCCTCTTCTATCATTTTCTGATCCTTTCCTTCTATCATAACGCGCACAAGCGGTTCTGTTCCCGAAGGACGAATCAGTACCCTTCCCTCACCTGCAAATTTATCCGTAAGCTTTTGAATTGCCTCTGCAATCTCCGGATATTCCATATATCGTTCTTTCTTGTGATTCGGAACTTTAGCATTCACCAATGCCTGCGGAAGCACCTCCATGATCGAGGCAAGCTCCGAAAGCTTCTTCCCCGTCTCAACCATGACCTTCAGCAGATGCAGTGCGCTGAGAAGCCCGTCGCCGGTGGTATTTTCCTTCAAAAAGATAATGTGCCCGGATTGCTCTCCTCCCAGGCTGGCGTCAATCTCCTTCATCCGCTCTAGGACATATCTGTCGCCCACCTTAGTCTGTTCCACATGCATGCCGTTCTTTTCCGCCATCAGAAAAAATCCCAGATTACTCATAACCGTTGCAACGATGGTATCGTTTGACAATTCTCCGTTCGCCTTCATATGGTTCCCCACAATTGCCATAATCTGGTCGCCGTCAACAATCTTGCCCATCTCATCTACAGCCAGCAGCCTATCCGCATCTCCGTCGAATGCAAGACCAATATCCGCCTTCTCAAACACTACCCTTGCCTGAAGCTCCTGCATATGCGTGGAACCGCAGTTTGCATTAATATTGGTTCCATCCGGCATGTTGTGGATAGCCACAATATTTCCGCCTAATTCCCTGAGTGCCTCCACGGAGGTATAGTAGGACGCACCCTCCGCACAATCCACAACAATCTTAAGACCTGTCAGATCCACATTTACCGATTGAATGGAATGGTTAATATATTCTTCTCTGGAATCCGTCCGGTATTTAATCTTGCCCACATTCGGTCCGATTGGAAACTTAATCCCACTCATGTCGCTTTTGATGATTGCTTCAATCTCATCTTCCAATGCATCGGGGAGCTTATAGCCATTCCCGTCAAAAAACTTAATCCCGTTAAATTCCACCGGATTGTGGGAAGCTGAAATGACCACTCCTGCATCCACTTTGTATTTTCGGGTCAGATATGCCACCGCCGGCGTGGGAATCACCCCCACATAAACTGCATTTGCACCCACGGAACAGATTCCAGCCATCAGGGCATTTGCCAGCATATCCCCTGAAATTCTGGTATCGCATCCTACCATGATCGTCGGTTTATGCATGTTTTCTTTGGTAAGTACATAGGCACCCGCCTGACCAAGCTGCATTGCCAGAAGAGGGGTCAGTTCATCATTTGCCACGCCTCTTACGCCGTCTGTTCCAAACAATCTGCTCATTTCTATGTTTAACTCCTTTCAATTACTGCTCTTCGGGCTCCGATATATGGAGCGTTACGGTAACCGCCTCACGCAGCCTGACGTCCGCCGGAAGGCCAAAATCCACTTCCACCGTATAGAATCCGGGATGTGGCTCATCCATGCCGGTTTCGCTCATCCATTTTGCCACGTCTACCGTACCTGTAATATTCTGTGCCTGCAGGGCTGCCACATCCCGCGACAGACCAATCACTTCAATCACAAAGCTTTCATCCAGCTCCGAAATACTCGCCGCATATCCTTCCGGAACATTTGCCAGCCGAACTCTTTCACCCCGGATTTCCAGTCTCTTGGAAATCTCAACCTCAATGGGAACCGTAACCTGACGTACCGCCGTCCCGGAATCAACCAAGAACACATTATCCGGCAGATATTGCTTTAGGTCAATCTCTTTCACCAGACTTTCTGTGAGTCCGGTAATATCCAATGCCTCTCCCGGTACGTTAATCGCTGTAATGCTTCTGAGCGCGCTTGCCTTTCCGGCAATGGTAACCTCTTCTCCGCTGTCCACAATCTCTCCCGTTGCATGATACCCTGCCGCAGGAGTTCCGGTAACGCTGTAATTGACAGGAACAGACAGCTTCTGCCAGATGCTTACCTTTACGCCCACTGATTTAATATTCTGAGTGATGCGGTCGCTGCTTATAATCTGATCTTCCGCATTATAAAGCCTGATTTCTGCGTTGGTGACAATATCTCCCGTCATTCCGTCAACGCTCACATCCACGATAGCCTTGGTTATCTGATCGACAACAGACTCCGGACCGGTAATCCGCACAAGGTTCTGATCGGTGGTAACCTCTCCAATCAAGTACCCATCCGCCACCTGCCCCGAGGTGGACGTTTTCAGTGCCAGCGATTTAACCTTTTCATTTTCAATCTTAAGCTTAACCGTATCTATGCTTCCCGTGATACTGCTGATGTCTCTGCTTGACCTGTCTGTAGTCAGCTTAATTGCTATGGTATCCAAACTGCTGATGTCGCTTACATCCGCAGTTGCGATAATGTTCTCGTCCTTTAGTTCACTGATGATAGACCGGGGAGCTCTCACCGTTACCCTGCTGATCATATCCGTTCCGTCTAACACCTCGTAGACCTGCCCCGATTCCGTGATCAGCTCCGTATGGAGCAGCGTAACGGGAACATTATAATAGGATTGAGGAACCGTAGGGTTATTTACTGCATTGACCACCAGCCAGAGAATAACAGCCAGCACCACCGACGCCAGTTTAAGGCCAATATTACGTGTCAATTTATTTTTCACCTTTTGACCTTCCCTTCCACAGAATCCTCTTCCGGCTCTCCTCCTCCGGCTTATTCTGTATTGTTTTCAATTTTTCTTTCAGTGCTTCGCCGTTCAGGCCGCGGTCCAGCTTACCGCCGTACGCTACGCTGATCTTTCCGGTCTCTTCCGAAACAATTACCGTAAGGGAGTCCGTAACCTCCGAGATTCCCACGCCGGCTCTATGTCTGGTTCCCAAATCCTTACTCAGTGCCATATTATCGGAAAGCGGAAGGTAACAGGTTGCGGAAGCAACTCTGTTTCCCCTGATAATCACGGCTCCATCGTGAAGGGGGGTATTGTGTTCAAAAATATTGATAAGGAGCTGGCTTGTGACGATGCCGTCCACATCAATACCGGTTCTCTCGTATTCATCAAGCAGCTGGTTCTGCTGCACGACAATAAGGGCACCGGTTTTCACCTTGCCCATCTCTACACATGCTTTTGCAATTTCATTGATCGTCTTGTCTGAGAATCTTCCCTCTGCTGAATTTTTACCAAGTTCAAACGGCATGATGGAAGTGATAATGTTTTTTCTTCCTAGCTCCTCAACCGCCTTTCGCAATTCCGGCTGTAAGATAACCACCACAGCCGTCACCGCCACGCCGAACATATTCTGCACAATCCACAAAATGGTATTCATCTCAAAATATGCCGCCACCAGAATAAAAACCGCAATGACAAGGATTCCCTTTAAAAGTGACCATGCTCTCGTATTCTTGACCCACACTAATATTTGATAGAGCAGAAACGAGAGAATTACAAGCTCTGCAATATCCGTCCATCTGATACCTGAAACTCTTGACAGGTATGTTTCTACAATTTCCAAAACTCGTAACATTAAGTTGTCCCCGTCACTCTATTTTAATCTTATTTTTATCTCTTTGACTGTCCCGAACTGCTTTTCTTTCTGGGAGTGTTAATTCTCTTTACAGTTCTTGCCGGCGCCGCCACCGTAATCTTCGGCACCGCTTTCACATAATAGTAATATTCATCGTCTTCAAACTGAACCTTTTCCACCCTGCTGTAGTTTAAGTGGAATACAAAAAACTCCAAAACCTTCACAATCAGTACTGAAATGATTGTTCCGACAAAAAGCCCTAAAATGGAAACATTTGTGTCAAACATCAAATCGCCCACCAGAAGAATCATCACATTGACAATCGCTCCCACGATCATTGCAATCGTCCATGCATAATCGATGGATAATCTCCTGACCAGATACACCACGATAATGGTGGCTGCAAACGCCGCTATGGTGAGCACCATCTCCTTATTGTCCAAAAGCCCGTCTATAATGAACCGGAACCTGGTCATAATGTCCTCGGCTTCCATGCCGGAGAGCACTGTCGTACTGTCCGCCACGTAGTTAATCACATAGCTGACAATGACTCCGCATCCCACGGAGACCGCCGATGCCGGCGTCCCTAACAATCCCATTGCAATGGGAATCACATAGGGAATCTTAAGCACAAAGCACATAGGAAGAAGCACCACCACAATGGTATCCTTCGGTGAAAACCGGAAGTAAAGCAGAAACAGCACAAGAAACAGAACAAGTGTTACTGCCGCACATTCCAGCGACAACGCATAAAAATGCATTAAAATAAACGCCGCTCCCACAAAAACAATAAAATTCATGGGCATAAAAGAGCACATCAGCGCAACAATCAGCACCACGGAAATATTATCCAGCCGGTGCATGTAACCGATCCTGCTGTTGATCATCATCAAAGATGCAAGTGCCAAAATCAGCTTCATCAGCGGTTTTAAATAAATTTCGTATTTGGTGATAAAGTTTCTAATGTATTGTTTTACAACCAATAATGTCGTCATATGACCATCCTCGTTATTTCTCATACATGCCTGAAAGCTTTTTCAGATTGTCGTAGTAATGCTTCAGGCTCTTTCTTGCTCTGCTGTATCTGCTTGCAAACACCACGTAAGAGATTACCCCGTACGCGCCTACGATACACAGATACAAGACAATTACATTTTTGCCGAACGATAAAAGATCCATTTGATAAATATCCTGCATCAGTTCTTCAAAATTGTAAAATAAATATACCGCAAAAAGCGCAAAGAATGAGATTGTAGCGGCAATCACCGATTTCAAAACCTGAAATCCGATGTAATCGCCTCTAAAATAGTGAGTTATGGAAATATCCTTTTTTCCTTCATGTTCCTCATAGGATGCCATTCTGGTCATAAGAATGACTTTCTCTTCGTTAATCATACCTTTGCCTTTCGACTTACTGCTCACCCGGATTTCCATGCAGGAAACGCATCTTGTCGCCGCTGCGTCTGCTCACGCGCTCCTCACCGGCAGATGTCTCTTGTACCCTGTTCTGGTTCACAATTCCCGTAAAGTCCTTTGTCACCTGCGCTTTACACTTACTGCAGAAACGTCCGGAACGAATCATCGCGCCACAGCTTTCGCAGGCAATCTTGATTGGGGAATCTTCGGACAGCTCCAAGCGCTCCTCCTGAATCCATCTGCGGATCTGCTTGGGTTCCACGTCGCACTCCTCTGAAACCACCGTTATGT
The DNA here is from genome assembly GCA_023663945.1 of Lachnospiraceae bacterium. GTDB lineage: Bacteria > Bacillota > Clostridia > Lachnospirales > Lachnospiraceae > Suilimivivens. Next base: position 19,149 of record JAMPGL010000041.1, read on the forward strand.
CCACGCCCGGGTTGTCACGCACATACTTCTTGACTTCCTGGAATTTCTCTTCCAACTCTTCCCGACACTTCTGACATGTGATCGGACCGCTTATATAATTGAATATCCTTCCGCACTTTTTGCAATTACGTACATTCATATGAACACCTCCTGTATTTATACGCCTCTCCCAATAGTCAATGTTATAAAATACACCCTGCGGATGCCGACATCTTTTAAAACCCTTGTCATAGCGTCTATGGTACTGCCGGTTGTGTAGATGTCATCTATTATAACAATCGTATTTAATTTTACATCATTTTGACAGATTTTGAAAGCCCTTTTCAAATTATTTTGCCTTTCTCCATGACTTAAGTCCTTTAACGGCTGTGTCCGTAAAGTTCTCTTTATCAAATTTTCCCTGACCGGGATTCCCGAATGCCTTGATAATTCCCTTGCAATCAGCGCCGCCTGATTATATCCCCTGCTCCTCATTCTGGATGGATGAATCGGAACCGGAATCAGGGCATCCGGCTTCAGCGCGCCGAGCCAGCGTCCCCGCTTTTCGTACAGATCCTTTCCATAAAAGGAGGCATACTCCATCCGTCCCGCATATTTAAACCTATAGACAGAATCCGCCATGCTCCCGTAATCATAGAGGGACATTCCCGCGTCAAACACATGCCTGATTCTTTCACAGTCACCGCAGTATTCCTTTTCATCCTTTTTCAGCTGCTTTCCGCATTTCAGGCAATAGGGCTCTCTAATATAAATCATCTTATTCCTGCATTTATCACAGACTCCCGCCCCGGGTCTGTCTGCCGCCTCATCACAGACTATGCATCTGGATGGAAAAAGATAATCAAGCGGATTCATTTTAATATTCCCCACCTGCACTTTCTTCGATCTCTTTAATCCGGTCGCACAAGCTGCTGTACCGCTTGTGCTGATTTTCATTTTGTATCATCTCCCGAACCATATCGCTGCTTCCCAAAATCGTCACGCACCGTCTGGCGCGGGTCACCGCCGTATAGAGCAGATTCCTGTTAAACAGCATTTTCGGTCCTGAAAGGATCGGGAGAATCACCGCTGGATATTCACTTCCCTGTGATTTGTGAATTGTCACGGCATATGCCAGTTCCAGCTCATCCAGCTGCGCAAAAGAATAATCGGCACGCCTGCCCTCATCAAATTCCACCGTCAGGATATGCACCGCCTCCTGAATCTCCTTCACAATCCCCATATCTCCATTGAACACTCCCATTCCCTTATCAATGGGAATCCCGTAACGGCTCAGAATCTCCCAAGAGAGCTGATAGTTATTTTTGACCTGCATCACCTTGTCGCCCTCCCGGAAAAGCCTTTCCCCTGCAAGATGCTCTTTTTTGGAAGGCGACGGCGGATTCAAATACTGCTGAAGGATTCCGTTCAGGGCAGCCGCCCCTAAGGTGCCCTTCCGCATGGGCGTCAGTACCTGAATCTCACTGGGCTTTGCCTCCACATAAGGAGGAAGCTTTTCGCGGATTAACTGTATCATATGTTTGTAAATCACATTCACGTCTTTTCGTTCCAAAAAGAAAAAATCCCGGCTCTTGTTGTTCAGTTCAATGTCCCTGCCCTGATTAATCTTATGCGCATTGACCACAATGTCGCTTTCTCCCGCCTGCCGGAAGATGGTCTTTAACATCACTACCGGGAACGCCCCGCTTTCAATCAGATCATGCAAAATCTGTCCCGGTCCCACGCTGGGAAGCTGGTCAACATCGCCCACCATGATCAGGCGCGTTCCCACGCTCACCGCGCAGAGAAGCGATTTAAAAAGCGGAAGATCCACCATAGACATCTCATCAATAATTATAACGTCCGCCTCTAACGGATTTTCTTCATTTCTTTCAAATTGTGCGCTCCGTCCCTCCTCCAAAGAACCGTTTATCTCCAAAAGCCGGTGGATGGTGCGCGCTTCATAGCCGGTGGCTTCCGTCATGCGCTTTGCCGCCCTTCCGGTGGGCGCCGCCAGCAGAATATCCAATCCTTCCGACTCGAAAAAGCGGATTATGGTGTTGATCGTGGTGGTCTTGCCGGTTCCCGGTCCCCCCGAAAGAATCATCAGACCGGATTTGACACTGATAAGCACCGCCTGCCTCTGTAATTCATCCAATACAATCCCCTGCTCCTGCTCCAAAACATGAAGCAGTTGATCAAGCCGTGCCTCCTGCGCCGGAAGAAAATCCTCTTCCACCTTCACATTTAAGTCATGAAGCATCCGGGCACAGGCAAGCTCTGCATAATAATAGGATGCGGCGTAAACCCGCACTTCCTCCCCTTTCCGCTTCATGACAATCTTTTGATCCATCGTCAGATTCCCAAGCTGGGAAGATATGGTTTCCCTTTCCACCGCAAGCATAGTTCCGGCTCTATCTTCCAGCACATTTTCAGGCAGATAAATATGCCCTTCCGCAGATGCCCTGAGAAGCGTATAGAGGATTCCGCTTCTGACACGATATTCCGAGTCCACGCATATTCCCGCCTTGATTGCTATTTCATCGGCAATCTTAAACCCCACTCCGTCAATATCCTCCGCCAGACGGTAGGGATTTTCCCTCATAACTCCGTACAGCCCCATCCCATACCGCCGATAAATCTTAATTGCCAGCGTATTGGACAATCCGTACTGCTGTAAAAAGATAAACGCCTCCCGCATATCTCTTTTTTCAATCATCTGTTCACCAATCTCCTGCGCCTTGCGAAGACTGATTCCCTTTACTTCCGCAAGCCGTTCCGGCTCCTCCTCAATCACCCGAAAAGTGTCGCTGCCAAACTTTTTGACGATTCTTGCCGCAAGAGCTTCCCCGACTCCTTTAATTGCGCCGGAACCCAGATAGCGCTCCATTCCCATCGCATCATCCGGTATGCTGATACGGACGCTTTCCACCTTTAACTGACGTCCATAGACCGGATGTTCCACATAATCCCCCGTAAGCTCCAGCATCTCTCCCGCTTCCACTGAACGGAAGGTTCCCACGCAGATTAGCTCTTCTCCTGACGTATCAAAAGAAATCACCGCATATCCATTATCCTTATTCTGGAAAATAACATGATCTACATATCCTTTGACTGTTTCCAACTTTCCCTCCGACACAAAAAGAGCTGCCAAACAAGACGGTAATCCGTCTTATCGAGGCAGCCTTATTTATCTTAATTACATTTATAAGCCGTAATTGCGCTTCATCTGTTCATATAATGTCTGTGCAAGCCCAAGACCCTGAATCTCCGTGGACGTAGCAGCCAAGTCCTGAATGGCATTGTCCTTAAAATAATCCACCATGCTGTTGCTCTTGTCAAGGCTGTCCTCGTCCCGCCAGCAGTCTACCGTCTTTTCCATCTCCTTAAAAACCTGTTCCAAGAAATATGCCTCAAACTGCTTACAGGCATCCATTAACTCATCATCCGTTGCCTGCGAATAGTCCGTACCGCTGATGGTCTCTTTTAATTTGGTTTCCGCTGTGTTCTGGCTCTGCACATAATCTGCATAGGCAGAAGAAAATCCGCCAATCCCATCCATATCCTTCAATCCTCCCTAAAAATTATCTCTTAAGGTTGTTTGCCGTCTGCATCATTTCGTCCGTAGTCGTAATCGCCTTGGAGTTCATCTCATAGGCACGCTGCGCAACGATCAGATTAACCATTTCGTCCGCTACCTGCACATTAGCTCCCTCCAGATAACCCTGAACAATCTTGCTGGGAACCAGATTTCGGTTTGTCGCCTCATTCAGCGCGTCCCCGCTGGCAGCGCTGGCAGCCCACAGGGTATCGCCCTTCCGCACAAGACCCCCGCGGTTGTTAAACTGATACATTCCAATGGTCATCCCCAAAGACTGAGGCACATTATTGGCATCCGGATAACATACGGTTCCGTCTGCGGTTACTGTTACTTTATTAGTTACATAAGTAGAATTGAGCGTAATCGTTCTTCCCGTGGAGCTGAGTACCGGAAGACCATCCTGATTGGTCAAAATCATGCCGTTTCCAGGACCATTGGTTGCCCATGTAAAATCTCCGTTACGAGTATAGTAAGTATTTCCGTCAGCACCTTGAATTGCAAAATAGCCGTCACCCTCAATTGCAAAAGAGGTGTCGCTGTTTGATGCCAGCAGCGGTCCCTGCGTGACAATGGAGTTAATTGAGGATGTCCGCACGCCTAATCCCACTTGGGAGCTGGTCGGCTTCGGATCTCCGTTGGCTGTTGTAGTCGCCGTCTGAAGCGTCTGGTAAAGCAGGGATTTAAACTCTGCCACCTGAGCCTTGTATCCAACCGTATTAACGTTGGCAAGGTTGTTTGCAATTGTATCCACGTTAGTCTGCTGGGCGTTCATACCCGTAGCAGCCGTCCATAAACTTCTAACCATCAAATACCTCCTTAAATTCTACCCAGCTGGTTCGCCGCAATGTCCAGTGTGCCGTCAATGGTTGTAATAATCTTCTGGTTGCTCTCATATGCTCTGGAAACCGTAATCATGTTGACCATCTCCGTTACCACGGACATATTGGAAGTTTCCAGATAACCGGAATACACTTCCGCGGGAGCGTCCGTCTCCACCGCGCCCTCGATAGGCTGGAAATAATTCTCCCCGTAGCGCTCCAGGTAATTATAATCTTCAAAATCAGTGACCTGAATGGTTGCAACCACCTGATCATCCTGTATAATCTGCCCGCTGGTATTGATCTGCACTTCCTTTAACGGGTCAATCTCTATGGGCTGACCGTCCTCTCCCAAAACCGGATCGCCGTCTCTGGTAACCAAACGTCCCTCCTGCGTCAATGTGAAATCACCGTCTCTGGTATACTTCACGGAGGTGACTCCCGCCTTGTTGGTAAACTCAACGGCAAAAAAGCCTCTGTCTGTCAGTGCCAGATCATAAGTATTTCCGGTTGTCTTGATGGGACCTTCGCTGAAATCCGTGTAGCCCTCTCCGATCTTCACGCCCGGATCGTTCACCCCAATCCGCCTTGCAAGACGGATATTCCCCTCTGAAATATCCTTGATCTTGTAGGCAAGGACACTGTCAAAGGACTGGCTTGTCGCCCCTTCCTTTTTGAAGCCGTTGGTATCCGCATTCGCCAGATTATTGGTCAGCACGTCCATTCTGTGCTGCTCATTGATCATGCCTGTGTAGGCAGTATACAAACCTTTTACCATATAAACACCTCTTTACAGGCAGGTTCAGCCTGCTTTTTATTCATCCTTATAACCGGCAAGGGATTCCACATATTTGCCTGTGCCGATTGCAACAGCCGTCATCGGATCCTCCGCTGTCATAGTGTTGATTCCTGTCTTTTCGGCAATCAAATCTTCCAGCCCTCTAAGCAGGCTTCCGCCTCCCGTGAGCACGATTCCCCGGTCTGCAATATCTGCCGCCAGCTCCGGGGGCGTCTTCTCCAAAACGCTGTGAATGGTCTCGATAATCTGTGCCGTGGTCTCTTTCAGCGCTTCCTCCGTCTCTTCGGAAGACACCTTCACCGTCTTCGGAAGACCTGTCACCAGATTACGTCCCCTGACATCCATATAATCAACTTCCACGCGTTTAAACGCGGAGCCAATCTTAATCTTAATATCCTCTGCTGTTCTCTCGCCAATCAACAGATTGTGTTTCTTACGCATATATCTTACAAGTGCTTCGTCAAAGTCATCGCCTGCAATCTTAATGGACGCGCTTACAACGGTTCCTCCAAGAGAAATTACCGCAATATCCGAAGTTCCTCCGCCAATATCCACAATCATGTTTCCGCAGGGCTTGGAAATATCAATTCCTGCTCCAATCGCCGCCGCAATCGGCTCCTCAATGATAGAAACCTCTCTGGCGCCTGCCTGCAGGGTTGCATCCTCAACCGCTTTCTTTTCGACTTCCGTAACGCCGCTGGGAACACACACTGCAATTCTGGGTTTGCGGAAAGTTTTCTTTCCGAGAGCCTTCTGAATAAAGTACTTCATCATCTGCTCTGTCACCTTGTAATCAGAGATAACTCCCTGACGCAGAGGACGAACAGCTACAATGTTTCCGGGCGTTCTTCCCAGCATCAGCCTTGCATCCTCTCCAATCGCCTTGATTCGGCTGGTATCTCTATCAAAAGCTACAACGGAGGGCTCCTTTAGCACAACTCCTCTCCCTCTGATGTAGACCAAAATACTGGCAGTTCCCAAGTCAATTCCGATATCCGTGTACATTCCTATATACCCCTTTCTATGCATATTGTTATCTGTATATTATAATAAATCCAATCATCAGGCACATATACGATTTATTATAACCCATCAAAATGCATTGTCAAAGGGATTTCATAAAAAATTAACAAAAATCTGCCTACTCCTATTTATCTATCGGTATTTTTCCAGATTTTCTTTATACTTTTTCAGCATTTTTTTCACATACTGCCCCGTGTAAGACTCCGGATTCTCCGCAACCTCCTCCGGCGTACCGCATGCCACTACCGTTCCGCCCCTGTCGCCGCCGTCCGGTCCCATATCGATAATATAATCCGCCGTCTTGATCACATCCAGATTGTGCTCAATCACCACTGCCGTATTTCCACCGTCCACCAGCTTGTGAATAATCTCCACCAGCTTGTGCACATCCGCAAAATGCAGTCCGGTGGTAGGCTCGTCCAAAATATAAATGGTATTTCCGGTGCTTCTCCTGCTCAGCTCCGCCGCCAGCTTGATTCTCTGGGCTTCTCCTCCGGAAAGGGTGGTGGAAGGCTGTCCCAGCTTTACATAGGAAAGCCCCACATCGTTTAAGGTCTCAATCTTCCGCCGGATGGAAGGAAGGTTCTCAAAGAAAGGAACTGCCTCCTCCACGGTCATATCCAGAACATCATAAATACTCTTGCCCTTATACTTCACTTCCAGCGTTTCCCTGTTGTAACGCTTGCCGCCGCAAACCTCACAGGGCACGTAAACATCCGGAAGAAAATGCATTTCAATCTTAATAATCCCGTCTCCGCCGCAGGCTTCGCACCTTCCGCCCTTCACGTTGAAGCTGAATCTGCCCTTTTTGTAGCCTCTTGCCTTTGCATCGGGCGTTCCCGCAAACAAATCCCGGATCATGTCAAACACCCCGGTGTAAGTCGCCGGATTCGACCTAGGCGTCCTTCCAATAGGGGACTGATCAATATTGATTACCTTGTCCAGCTTCTTAATACCCGTAATGTTTTTGTGCTTTCCGGGAATGGTCCGCGCACGGTTTAGATCCCTTGCCAGACGCTTATAAAGAATCTCGTTGACCAGAGAGCTCTTTCCAGAGCCGGATACCCCTGTGACACAGGTAAACACGCCGGTAGGAATATTTACCGTAATATTCTGTAGATTGTTTTCCGCCGCTCCCGTAACCGTCAGCCAGCTTTTGGGACTGCGCCGCTTTTCCGGCACCGGCACTTGGATCTTTCCGCTCAGATACTGTCCCGTAATGGACTCTTCCACCTTCATAATATCTTCGGCAGTCCCCTGCGCGACCACCTCTCCGCCGTGGGAACCTGCTCCGGGACCAATATCCACAATATAATCCGCCTCCAGCATGGTATCCTCGTCATGCTCTACCACAATCAGCGTGTTGCCCAGATCCCGAAGGTTCTTCAAGGTGTTGAGAAGCTTGTCATTATCCTTTTGATGCAGACCGATACTGGGTTCATCCAAAATATAGCACACGCCCACCAGCCCGGAGCCTATCTGGGTAGCCAGACGGATTCTCTGAGCTTCTCCGCCGGAAAGCGTACCCGTTGCCCGCGCCAAAGAAAGATATTCCAATCCCACATCAATCAAAAATCCCACTCTGGCATTAATCTCCTTAAGCACCTGCTTTCCAATTAAAATCTGTTGATTGGAAAGCTTCATTTCCTTCAAAAAATCATACAGGTCACGGATGGACATGGAGGTAATCTCATAAATATTCTTATCGCTCACAGTGACCGCAAGGGATTCTCTTTTCAGCCTCATGCCCTTGCACTCTTTACAGGGCGTAATGCGCATAAAAGTCTCGTACTCCTGCTTGATAATGTCGGAGCCCGTCTCCCGGTACTTTCTTTCCATGTTCCGGATCAGCCCCTCAAACGCTACCGGATACACGCCCTCGCCCCGCTGGCCTTTATAATGTACTTTAACCTGCCTGCCGCCAGTTCCATGGATCAACATATGATAAATCTCATCGGGAAGCTCCTCAATCGGAGTGTCCAGACTGAAACCGTATTCCTTTGACAATGCCTGCAAAAGCGCATTGGTAAAACTGCCCGGCTCACTGCTGGACTGCCACCCAAGCGCCTGAATCGCGCCTCCCGTAATGCTCAAAGATTTGTCCGGTATCATTAAATCCGGGTCAAACTCCATCTTGTAGCCAAGCCCGAAGCACACCGGGCAGGCTCCAAAAGGATTATTAAAAGAAAAACTCCTAGGTTCAATTTCACTGATACTGACACCGCAGTCGGGGCAGGAAAAGCTCTGGCTGAAGTTGATGGTCTCTCCGTCAATCACATCCACCATCAAGAGCCCCTCGGCAAGTTCCAGCACATTCTCAATCGAATCCGTAAGCCTTCTCTCAATCCCAGGCTTTACCACCAGCCTGTCCACCACAATCTCAATGTTGTGCTTAATATTTTTATCCAGCTTAATCTCCTCTGTCAGTTCATAAAGACTGCCGTCCACCCGGACACGGACATAACCGCTCCTCTTGGCACGGTCGAAGACCTTTGCATGTTCTCCCTTCCGCCCTCTGACCACCGGAGCAAGAATCTGGATTCTGGTTCCCTCGGCAAGCGCCATCACCTGATCCACCATCTGATCCACACTCTGACGCCTGATTTCTCTTCCACATTGCGGGCAGTGGGGGATTCCCACTCTGGCATACAACAGCCGGAAATAATCATAAATTTCCGTTACCGTTCCTACCGTGGAACGGGGGTTGCGGTTGGTTGATTTCTGGTCAATGGAGATTGCCGGCGAAAGTCCCTCTATCTTCTCCACATTGGGCTTTTCCATCTGTCCAAGAAACTGCCTTGCATAAGAAGATAACGACTCCATATACCTTCTCTGGCCTTCCGCATAAATCGTGTCAAAAGCAAGCGAAGATTTTCCGGAACCGGACAGCCCGGTAAAAACTACCAGCTCATTTCTTGGAATATCTACATTCAAACTTTTTAGGTTATGTTCATTTGCTCCCCGAATCTTAATGTACTCCCGCGGACGCATTCTTGGTGCTTCAACATGTTTGTCCGATAATTTCATCTCTGCTTCATATCCTTTCTCATCTATCTTTTCTAAAATCTGTCACGCTTTTGCTCTAACAGCCTTTTCTGCTTTGTCATGCTTAATTCAGCCTCTCATGCTTTTTTTAACTTCGGCATACTTTTTAGCCTTGTCATGCCCTCTTAACTTTGTCATGCTTTATTTTCCTTTCGCTCCTCGTCTTTCAAGTCTTTCAGTTTGCGCTTCAGCTCCGCCATCTTATCCCGCAGCTCTGCCGCCGCTTCAAAATTTAAGTCCGCCGCAGCCTTTTTCATTTGCTTTTCAACCTGCGCGATTAACTTCTCCAGTTCCTTCCTGCTCATGGATTCCGGATCTTTTTCAAATTGAAGCTCTTCCTTGGCAATCACCTTGGAAATGCTGATCAGATCCCTGACCGCCTTTTTGATTGACTGAGGCGTGATATGATGCTCTTCGTTATATTTTTGCTGCAGGGCGCGGCGCCTGTTGGTCTCATCAATTGCCGCGCGCATAGAATCCGTCATCTGATCCGCATACATAATCACATGCCCTTCCACATTTCTTGCCGCACGCCCGATGGTCTGAATCAACGACGTTTCCGAACGCAAAAAACCTTCCTTGTCCGCATCCAAAATGGCAACCAGTGATATTTCCGGAATGTCCAAGCCTTCCCGTAAAAGATTAATACCTACCAGCACATCAAAAACATCCAGCCGCATATCCCGGATAATCTCAGCCCGCTCCAACGTATCCACATCCGAATGCAGATACTTCACGCGGATCCCCACATCATTCATATAATCTGTCAAATCTTCCGCCATCCGCTTGGTAAGGGTTGTCACAAGAACCTTGTTGTGCTTTGCCGTCTCCTTATTAATCTCTGTCACCAGATCATCAATCTGCCCTTCCACAGGACGCACAGAAATCTCCGGATCCAAAAGCCCGGTAGGACGGATAATCTGCTCCGTCCGCAGTAATTCGTGCTCCCGCTCATAGACCGAAGGCGTTGCCGACACAAACATCATTTGATCAATGTGCTCCTCAAACTCTCCAAAACATAAAGGTCTGTTATCCAATGCAGAAGGCAGCCGGAAACCATACTCCACCAAGGTTGTCTTGCGGGAACGGTCGCCGGTATACATTGCGCCAATCTGCGGAATCGTCATATGAGATTCGTCAATAATAATCAGATAATCATCTCCAAAATAATCCATCAGCGTGTGAGGCATTGTTCCCGCCGGCATTCCGGCAAGATGCCGGGAATAATTTTCGATTCCTGAACAAAAGCCTGTCTCCCGGAGCATTTCAACGTCAAAGTTTGTCCTCTCAGAAATTCTCTGCGCTTCCAAAAGCTTGTCTTCCCCTTTAAAAAAGTGGATACGCTCTTCCAGCTCCAGCTCAATGTTCTTGCAGGCAGCATTAATCTTTTCTTGTGGCACCACATAATGAGACGCTGGAAAAATAGAAATATGCTCCAAAGTCGCATGAACCTGCCCGGTGAGCGGATCCGTCTCCGCAATCCGGTCAATCTCATCCCCAAAAAACTCAATGCGTATCAGATAATCGCCGCCCTGCGCCGGATATACCTCCAAAACATCCCCCCGCACCCGGAAGCATCCTCTTTCCAGATCCATATCATTTCTATCATATTGAATATCAATCAGTTCCCTGATTACCTGATCTCTGTCCTTGGTCATTCCGGGACGCAGAGAAACAATCATCTCCTGATAATCATCCGGGCTTCCCAACCCGTAAATACAGGAAACACTGGCAACAACAATCACATCCCGCCTTTCTGAGAGAGATGCCGTTGCTGACAAGCGGAGCTTATCAATCTCATCATTGATGGCTGAATCCTTTTCGATGTAAGTATCCGATGAAGGCACATATGCCTCCGGCTGGTAATAATCATAGTAGGATACAAAATACTCCACCGCATTCTCGGGGAAGAACTCCTTAAACTCGCCGTATAATTGTCCGGCGAGGGTCTTATTGTGCGCTATGACCAAAGTGGGCTTATTCAGTTGTGCTATCACGTTTGCCATCGTAAAGGTCTTGCCGGAGCCTGTAACTCCCAGTAAAGTCTGGAATTGGTTGCCTTTTTTGAAGCCTTCTACCAGAGCCTCGATTGCCTGTGGCTGGTCGCCGGTGGGCTGGTATTCTGAATGGAGTTTAAAACAATTTTGTTCATTTTTCGCAGAAAAACTTTGCACTAAAACTCACCTCGGATTCTATATTAAAAAAATAAGCTTTATTATCTTATCACAAACCTTCAAATTTGTATAGGTAAAAATCGAACTTTTGTTCTTTTTTGCGCCGTACTTTTTACAATTTAACACGGGCACGCCTGTCATATCAAAAGAAGGAGTATTCCTTTTATCCGGAACGCTCCTTTTTATTTTGCTTACATATATCCACAATGGAGTTTTCTTTGAAGAAATAAAATTCTCCAATATTTTCTAATGCATCATTACTAATTCGTATCTTTGGTTTTACAAGTTTATCATTCATCCAAAATGACAACGGCTTTGTTATTTTCTCAATAGATTTTTTAATCAAAAGAAAATCCTGATATGATTTTAACTCTTTTGTACTTTTAAGCTCTTCATAACTGCCGTCAGGAAACTTATATTGTATTTTTTTCGGGTAAGATAATTTTATTCCCACTGTATTTTCTGGATTTTGTATATATGAAAATTTTGTGTTGATGCTGAAACTACCATTTTTGCTGCGAATGACAGACAATATAAATGGTGAGAGATTTACGCAAGGTTCATCAAAATTTGCCCCTTTCCATAACTTTCCATCATATTCATGTATATTCCCATAACCGCAACGTGACATTTCGGTGGTAATTGCTATCATTTTAAAAAGATTAGCGTGTTCTTTCCAAATTAACTTTTCTCCCATTGACAGCCGCCTAAATAATTCCCTTTGAATACTGATATACGAATCTATTGAAGATTCAACGTAGTCAATTGGTACATGGGCATTATGTACTACCAAGTGAAAATCTTTCAGACATGCTTTTAATTCTTCCGGGGTAATAACAAAATAAAAAAAATCCCATCCAGCAACTAGCCAATCCGCCATTGTTCACCTCTCCCTTTTTGTCCATAATTCAAAAATTGCATTCTTATCTGTGAGCGGCGACTTGCTTCTTCTAGTCTCCAGCTATAACCTTTATAAAAGCATCCGGTGTTACAGCAGGTACTTTTGCATGTCCAAAATCTTTTATGTTGCAAGTTACAATATATTCTGCGTTTATATGCATAGCACATTCATCTTGCAGACAATCCTCAAAGTCATGAAAATCTGCATTTCTGATTGCATCTCTTACTTGCTCATGAGTTGCACCCGCTACAGTCAATATATTGCAAATTTCATTAAGCCATTTTCTTGCCCTGTCCTCATTTTCCTGTTTTCTAATCACATACCAGATAATAGACAGAGAGTGAAATGCAACATATCCCTCGAAAACACCTTCTGCACATAATCTCATCACTTCCGCACACGCTTCTTTATAAGGATCATCTCTTTTGGTAATGAAATTTATAATTACATTCGTATCAATTAGCGAAATGATATTTTTCATCTATCGCTTCCCCCACTAGTTTTTTATAATCAAAATCTTGCGGATAAACCGCCTGCTCTCTCATCTTCAACATATTCTGGAACGCTTTTCTCTTACGTGCTAATGAAGCATCCTGCTCTATTTGACTATCTGTTTCAGTAAGTATACCTTGCTGCCTTGCAATCTCATCTGCCATGACAAGAATCAGCCGTATCCCATCCTCTGGTAATCTCATAATCTTTTCATATGCTTCTTGCTGTATTGTCATATTGATATCATTCCTTTCAATTCCTTTATATAGTTTATTATAGCAAAAAATCCCGTCATTTACACCATATTTTTCTATTGAAATCCACTACGTCAGATTTAAGACATTTTCACGATAAATCCCGTTCACTGTAGTCCCTGATCCGCCCGTCATATCAAAAAAAGGAGTATTCCTTTTAGCCGGAACGCCCCTTTTTTAATCATCTATCCATTCAATTCGAAAAACACAACAGACTTACTTAATCATATTCTTCAGCAGCAAAGCCTTTTCGATGCTCCCCTCCACTTTCAGCTTCCCCAATGTAAATGCAGCGACCGGATCTGTTTTCCCTGAAATAATCTTAAACAGCACATCCGCCTTACATGTAAAAAGAACATCTCTGTCGTAATACTCGTATGGCTCAATCGACAATTTGCCATCATTTACCTCTGCATAGAACGCACCAGCGCCATCACCGACAATGTTAAACTGATAAGCAAGATGCCCTTTAATACTGCTTACATCCGCATCCTTGAATTGATTCTTAAATTTTTCAAACACCTCTTGATATGTCATTTTAATCTCCATTCCGCCGCCTTTCAGTTGGCGACACAAATAGTAATGAAAGTGTTTCAACTCTCCACATTGTGATGTAAAATAGCTTG
>JAMPGL010000042.1 GCA_023663945.1 Lachnospiraceae bacterium
CTTGATACGAGTGGTCGTTTTGATAATACGCCTAATCAAACTAAACCGGAACTTATTCATCCAAAAACCGGAATATCTCCTGATAGTAAGGAATCAATATGTCCCGATGGCTGTTATAGATTTCATGCCGGCTTCCGCTCACGGGAACAAGCCTTGCAGTGGGAGTGTTTTCCACAAACTGTTTGATGGCGGATGCTTTCACAAAAGTATCGTTTTCCGACTGAAATACCAAAACGGGAATAGTGATTTTGGCGCAATTCTTTTTTTGCGTCATCTGGGTGCAGGCACACAATGACCGGTAAGCCCAGCTGTAACTAGAACCGCTGTTTTGGAAAAGCGGGGTGGATTCCTTTTTGCGTTGATAATAATCAAACCGTTCTTTGCAGGAAGAACCGCTTTCTTCCCACTTTTCTCCGGGAATAAAATCATGCTGGCCGGGGGCATAGCACTGTGCCCTGCCAAGCTTGATCATCACATATCCCAGCGCTTTTGCAGGAAAGGCAGGCACAGAGCCCATAGCGATCCCAAGCATTGGAGAAGTGAGGACTGCCTTTTGGAAGGTGTCTGGGTAAGTTTCCAGATAAAATGCGCCGATACCGCCGCCCATGGAATGTGCGTAAAGATACAAAGGCAGGGAAACGGAGCCGGGTATCACGATAGCGGTAATAAACCGGTGCAGGGTTTCCGTATAATCCTCAAAACGGTTGATATGCACCATGTTGGGGTGGCTGGTATCGCGGAGAGACCGTCCGTGTCCACGCTGGTCTGCAAGATAAACCTGAAAGCCCATTTTGGTAAAGTAATAGATAACTTCCTTATACTTTTCAATAGTTTCGCAAAACCCGTGGCTGATTACAATTGCGCCGCGGGCGTTTTGGGGACGGTAGATTTCGTAATACAGCCGTCCTGCATCTCCTCTGGCAGTATCAATGGATAGATAACCGCATTTGACAATCGAGGAGAGATAAGGAATAACCTCACGGTCCATATGGCTGTCAAAATCATTTTCCGGTAAAATCTGAATCATTTCCTTCATCATACAGCACTCCGCTCCATCATTAATTTTTGATATGTTTCTTGATTGCCTCAAAGCTTTCTTTGCTGACATCATGTTCAATCCGGCAGGCATCTGCCGCGGCAATCTTTTCGTCAACGCCAAGCTGAATCAGCCATTTAGTAAGCAGTTCATGACGTTCATAAATCATTTCGGCAATTTCCTTACCGGAAGGAGTGAGATAAATGAAGCCCTCCTTCGTTACGGTAATATGTTCCTTTTCCCGCAGGTTTTTCATGGCAACGCTGACGCTGGATTTTTTAAAGCCCATCTCCTCTGCAATATCTACAGAACGCACCACCGGGCGGCTTTTACTGAGAATTAAAATAGTTTCCAAATAATCTTCGGCAGATTCATTTCTGTGCATAGTAACCTCCATTACAATAAAAATAGTTTTAGAAATCAAAACTTTTGTGTTATTATCTATAAGGGATTATAACACAAAGAAAGAATAAAAAAAATAAAGAAATATTTGTGGCGTGCGCCGGTAATATGCAGTATTATATATAGGATGGGAGAAAAAGGAATGAGGCGGGTATGCGGAAGGAGCTATTAAGGGAAGGGGCATAAGAGGTAATGAATGACATGGACATTTTAACAAAACTGGCAATGGAGCTTCAGGCGCTTGCGCAGTGCGGGCTTACTTATACAAAGGATAAGTACGATATGCAGCGTTTTGAGAGGATACGGGAAATTTCGGCAGAATTGATGTCCTTGAAAACAACGCTTCCGATTGAGAAAGTAAAAGAGCTTTTTTGCAATGAGACAGGCTATCAGACACCCAAGATAGAGACAAGGGGAGTCCTGTTTAAAGATAATAAGATTATGCTTGTAAAGGAAAAAGGGAAGTGGTCGCTTCCGGGCGGCTGGGTTGATTATGATCAGTCAATAGCATCTAATACTGTGAAGGAGGTAAAAGAGGAAGCCGGATTAGATGTAATTCCGGTGAAAATTATTGCATTGCAGGACAGGAATAAATACAATTTTCCGAAATACGCGTATGGAATATGTAAGGTTTTTGTACTATGTGAAATTATAGGGGGCAGGTTTCAGGAAAATTTGGAAACCACGGAAAGCGGTTACTTTTCATTGAATGAACTGCCGGTGCTGGATGAAGACAAAAACGTATACGAGCAGATTAAAATGTGTTTTGAGGCAAATAGTGATGAGAATTGGAAAGTCGTATTTGACTGATTTATCAGTGGTGCGTAAAGAAAGGGGAACTTGGGCTGAGTGATTCTTAATACCGGAAGCAGGACAGATATACCGGCTTATTACAGTGACTGGTTTTACAATCGAATTAAGGAAGGATATGTACTGGTGCGAAATCCCTATAATCCATTGCAGGTTACAAAGTACATTCTCGCGCCGGAGGTGGTTGACGTGATCGTGTTTTGCACCAAAAATCCGGAGCCTATGCTTGACCGGCTGGAGCTTTTGTCCGAATTTGAGATGTTTTGGTTTGTGACTATTACGCCCTACGGAAAAGAGATTGAACCTTACGTTCCGGAGAAAGAACGGGTAACGTCATCTTTTCGGAAATTAGCGCAATTAGTAGGAAGAGACAGGGTAAGCTGGCGGTACGATCCTATTTTTATCACAGAAAAGTATTCCGTGGATGAGCATATTCGCAGCTTTGAACGGCTGGCGGAGCGGCTTGTGGGAGCGACGGGACAATGCGTGGTAAGCTTTGTCGATTTATACGAAAAGACCAAAAAGAATTTCCCAGGGGTGCGGAAGGTTACGGCGCAGGAACAAGAGTACCTGATAGAAGCCTTTGGAGAAATTGCCGGCGAACATCATCTTCAGATTCACTTATGCTGTGAAGACAGCCGGCTTGTGCGAAAGAATGTAGATGCAGATGGATGTATGTCGAAAGAAGTGCTTGAGAGGGCAATCGGATGGAAGCTGGATGTGCCGAATAAAAGGACGGCAAGAGCGGAATGCAATTGCCTGCTGGGGGCAGATATAGGAGTGTACAATACCTGTGGACATGGCTGCCTGTATTGTTATGCAAATTATGACAGACAGACTGTGACCGCCAACAGGAAAGCTCATGATGCAAATTCACCATTTCTTGTAGGCAGTTTACGGAATGATGATGTTATAAAGGAGGCGGAGCAGAAAACATGGAAAAATGGTCAGATGAGTATTTTTGATATGATGACTGCAAAAGACATGTTGGAAAAGAGGTTTTGATGAAAAGAAGGAGCAGTATGGTTGAAACAAAAAAGACTGTAAAAGTGGCAAAAGAAAGGAGAAATTATGAGTAAAAGAGTAACAAACGTAACTGTTAAGAGCGTGGACGGACCTACAAGTGTTTTCCTTGTAGGAAAAGAAAGGAGAGAGAGGATTCTCAGGCGTATCCGAAAATATCTTTGCCAGAAGAAGAAAAACAGGATTGCTAAAAGGATTGTTGCAGATGCTCATACCCTCACGGAGACAGTTTCTTACATTAAGGAAAAATATCATGCGGTGGAAGAGGCGCAGCAGTCCCGGAATTATCAGGAGCAGAGAAACAGCTTGAAAGAATCCTTGATTACCCGGCATAAGCCGGAACTGCTTGGAGACCTGTTAAAGCTGGAACTGCCCAAAAAGCAAGACAAGGAATCGCTGGAAGAGTTTTTGCGCCTGTTAGGACAAAGAAATAAGATGTCGCAGGCGGTTCCGGATGAAGTCTTTCCCGTGGATTTTCATTTATATCGAATTGATTTTGCAGGTATAGGTGAAATGGAAGTGATGGTAGAGCATAAATGGGAGCAGTTTAGTATTTCTTACAGCGGAGATAAAAAGATCATAAAGCAGATGAGGGAAATAATGAAGGATATTTATTTGTATTACGGAGTCACGCAGGAGGACATTGATCGGCAGACGGAAAGATATAAATCGTTGTTGATGAATTTGTACACATTTTCTTAAAGCGGATGATGGCATTTTCTGTTACGCAAATCAGAAACAAGGAGGACTTATGAGCAATATAGTAGAAAAGGAATTATCTTTTTTTAGAAACGGCATGAAAATATACGCGAAGGAATTTATTTCTGCGGACAGAGCCGTAACAGAAGGTCTTTCTATGCCTGCAATGGTATTAAGCCACGGGTTTGGCAGCAGCGCCCGGGAAATGGAATATTACGCCGGAGCATTTGCCGGGATGGGGTATGCGGCGTACTGCTTTGACTTTTGTGGGGGAAGCGCTGGCGGAAGCGGAAGAAGTGAGGGAACTCCTTCTGAGATGACGATTGGAACAGAATGCGAGGATTTAATTGCTGTTATTGAAGGCATTAAGGAGTTTCCTTATGTGGATGGAAGCAGAATATCCTTAATGGGATGCAGTCAGGGTGGATTTGTTTCTGCGCTGACCGCCGCCAGGTTAGGAAGTGCGGTGGAGAATTTGATCCTGCTTTATCCGGCGTTATGCATCCCGGATCATGCCAGACTGGGGATACTGGGCGGAGCCCGCTATGATGTGCGGTGCGTTCCGGAGTTTATTGCGTGCCCGAACCAAATGAATCTGCCCCGGCGATTCCATGAGGAAATGCAGGCGATGGATCCCTATCTGGAAATCAGCAAATATAAGGGCAGGGTGTTATTGATTCATGGCATGCGGGATGAGGTTGTAAATTACGCATATGCGGTGAAAGCAAAGGAAAGCTATGAAAAGGGGCAATGCTCCCTTATGCTGATCAGGGATGCCGGGCATGGATTTAATGAACAGCAGAACGAAAGTGCAGTAATTGAAATGGAACATTTTCTGCAACAAGAGAGTGAATTGCAGGTTTAGAGATAAAAATAGGTTGCTTTTTTTGTTAGAAAGGTGTTATAGTAGTTGCATATTCATTTATCACATAGGTTTATGTGATGTCTGACTTCCGGTGAAACCGGGAATAAACGGAACGAATCGTTCTTAGTTTACCACTACTATTTTTTGACAGGAAAAGCAAGTGATGTCAGGAAGACTGCTGGTGTTTCTTTCCTTTTCCAAGTCGCAGGGTGCAGGGATATTGCACAGAAAAGGAGATGCCATGGCAAAAGAAAACAAACCTACTATTTTAAACACGCAGCCAAGGGACAGCAGCAGTAAGCTGATTTTCGGGGATAATATTTTATGTTCGCAATTTCTGCGAAATTATGCGGATATGGACATTTTGAAAAATATCCGCCCTGAAGATCTTGAAGATGTGTCAGAACGTTATGTTCCGTTATTGGGAGAAGAACGGGAAAGCGATACGGTTAAAAAGGTGAATATTGGTAAATATTTACCCACAAAAGAGGACGGAAACTCGCTTGATTTATCACTTTATATAGTTTCTCTTATTGAACATAAGACAAAAGTGGAGTATAATGTGAGTATGCAGATACTCCGATATATGCTCTACATATGGGAAGATTATGAAAAAGAGATGGAAAAACGATACCCTTATATAAGCGATAGAAAGGAGTTTCGTTATCCGCCGGTCTTCCCGATTGTATACTATGAAGGGACAGGCAGGTGGACAGCATCTCGTGACCTGGCAGACCGGATACTCTGTAAGGAATTATTAAGTGATTATTTACCGCATTTTAAATATCAGGTAGTCAGCCTGCATGATTATTCCAACAAAGAACTGTTGGATAAAGGAGACGAAATTTCTCTGGCAATGCTGATTAACAAAATTCGATGTGTGGAAGATATGGAAGCTTTTACACAGCTTTCTGATAACCAGATAAATAAGATTTTAAAGGATACGCCGGAATACCTTCTGGGTGTTATGGAAAAGTTGACGCGCGTATTGCTTTACAGCATGAATTTGGAAGTGGAAAAGACGGAAAAGGCGGTTGCAAAGATTAAGGAGCGGAAAATGGGCAGATTATTTGAAGGAGTGACATTCGATTTTCAGGCGGCAAAAAGAGAAATGGAAGAGGAAGCAAGAGCAAAGGCAAGAGCAGAGGTAAGGGCAGAGGTTGAAACTACAGAAAGGGAGCTGAGGATAGCAAAGTATATTATCAAAATGCTGATTAACAGCCATTCCGAAAAAGAGATACAAGAAGCATTGCAGAAAGAATTTGGATTGTCGGAAAAGGAGGCAGAAGAAAAGTATCAAGCGGCAGTCATGTAGAGCGGAGGAGATATTTGAGCCAAACCTTTTTCAGGATAAAAATTTTAATAATGATATTGACAACTAACGACAGATAGACTATACTAACCTCGTGAGCAAAAGCGATCACCAATATAAAGTGCATGGGTGGGGGTCTGAACTTGGGAGAGCCGGATTCCCATCCGAGAGAAAGAAGGTAGGAGTATGCCCTTGTCATTAGCAAGAGAAGGTGAGCCTGCAGTTATTAATAAAGTGGGCGGAAAGGAAGAAACCAGAAAATTTTTGGAGAATTTGGGTTTTGTGACTGGAAGCATGGTAACGGTCATATCTCAGGTGGGCGGCAGTCTGATCGTGAATGTGAAAGACGCAAGGGTTGCCATCGGCAGGGATATGGCAAATAAGATTTTGGTAGGCTGATAGGAAGGAGTGAAAGTACAGCAATGAAAACATTAAAAGAAGTTCCCTGCGGTAACACTGTAAAAGTCAGCAGACTTACCGGAGAGGGACCGGTGAAACGGAGAATTATGGATATGGGCATTACCAAGGGCGTGGAAATATTTGTGCGGAAGGTTGCGCCTCTTGGGGATCCGGTAGAAGTTACTGTGCGGGGATATGAGCTTTCTTTGCGGAAGGCGGATGCAGAGATGATTCTTGTAGAGTAATAATTTTTTGATTATGAGTTAGAGATAACTAATAAAAGTAAGAGGAGAGATGAGAAATGTCTGTTAAGATTGCACTCGCAGGAAATCCAAACTGCGGTAAGACAACACTATTTAATGCATTTACGGGCTCTAATCAGTTTGTGGGGAACTGGCCCGGCGTAACGGTTGAAAAAAAGGAAGGAAAATTAAAGGGACATAAGGATGTCGTAATCATGGATCTTCCCGGAATTTATTCCCTTTCCCCTTATACTTTGGAGGAAGTGGTAGCGAGAAATTATCTGATTTCGGAGAGGCCGGATGCTATTATTAATATTGTGGATGGCACAAATATTGAAAGAAATCTTTATCTGTCAACACAGCTTATGGAGCTTGGGATTCCGGTTGTTATGGCTGTCAATATGATGGATATAATCTCGAAAAGCGGAGATAAGATCAACACGGATAAGCTTTCTGAAAAGCTGGGCTGTCCGGTAGTTGAAATTTCTGCACTGAAAGGAACCGGAATCACAAAGGCTGCAGAAAAGGCAGTTGCACTGGCAAATGAAAAGAAGGCAGTACCTCCGGTTCATAAGTTTGCGGTCCGGGTGGAAAATGTTCTTGAAAAGATTGAAGATAAGCTTGGGAATGAGATTCCGGCTGAGCAGAAGCGCTTTTTTGCCATTAAGCTTTTGGAGCGTGATGACAAGATTGCCGAGCAGATGTCTTTTGTGCCGGATGTATCGGCGGAGATTGAACGCATAGAGAAAGAGATGGATGATGATACCGAAAGCATCATCACCAATGAAAGATATGTATATATTTCATCTATTATCGGTGAATGTTACCAAAAGAACAGCAAGGAAAAGTTGACGGTTTCCGATAAGATTGATAAAATTGTGACGAACAGATGGCTCGCGCTTCCTATTTTTGCAGTGGTTATGTTCATTGTATACTACATTTCAGTGACCACTGTGGGAACTTGGGCGACGGATTGGGCAAATGACGGAGTGTTCGGCGACGGATGGAGCCTGTTTGGATTGGAGGTTCCGGGAATACCGGTGTTAGTAGAAGGTCTGCTTGGCGCTATCGGATGCGCTGACTGGCTCCAATCGCTGATTCTTGACGGAATTGTGGCGGGCGTCGGCGCTGTTTTGGGATTTGTACCGCAGATGCTGGTGCTCTTTATCTTCCTTGCCTTTTTGGAGGCGTGCGGATATATGGCAAGAGTTGCGTTTATTATGGACCGTATTTTCCGTAAATTCGGGCTTTCCGGCAAATCCTTTATCCCGATCTTGATTGGCACCGGATGTGGGGTTCCCGGAGTTATGGCGTCAAGAACCATTGAAAATGACAGAGACCGTAAAATGACGATTATGACCACCACATTTATTCCCTGCGGGGCGAAGCTGCCGATCATCGGTTTGATTGCAGGCGCATTGTTTGACGGAGCCGCATGGGTGGCGTGGAGCGCATGGTTTGTAGGCTTTGCGGCAATTGTATGTTCCGGTATTATTTTAAAGAAGACCAAGATGTTTGCAGGAGACCCGGCGCCTTTTGTTATGGAGCTTCCGGCATATCATATGCCTACGGCTGGGAATGTGCTTCGAAGCATGTGGGAGAGAGGCTGGTCCTTTATCAAAAAGGCAGGAACGATTATCCTCCTTTCAACCATCGTTCTTTGGTTCTTAATGAGCTTTGGCTGGGCGGACGGTTCCTTTGGAATGCTGGAGGCAGAACAGCTTGACAGCAGTATCTTAGCGGGACTGGGAAGCATTTTTGCACCCCTGTTTATTCCTCTTGGCTGGGGAGACTGGAAGATGGCAGTTGCGGCAATTACCGGCTTGATTGCTAAGGAAAATGTAGTAGGAACTTTTGGCATTCTCTTTGGATTTGCAGAAGTAGCAGACGAGGGAGAGGAGATTTGGGGAGCGTTAGCAGGCAGCATGAGCGCGGTTGCGGCTTATTCCTTCCTGATATTCAACCTGTTGTGCGCGCCTTGCTTTGCGGCAATGGGAGCAATCAAGAGAGAGATGAATAATGCAAAATGGTTCTGGTTTGCAATTGGATACCAGACAGTGCTTGCCTATGTAGTTTCCCTCTGTGTTTACCAGTTAGGATCCCTGTTCAGTGCAGGAGCGTTTGGAATCGGTACGGCAGTTGCAGTGCTTTTGGTAGTCGGTTTCCTTTATCTGCTGTTTCGGCCATACAAAGAGAGCGGAACCTTAAAGGTAAACATGAAAAAGATGGTACAGAGCAAATAACATCTGCATAAGATGAAGCAGAGCGTAAAAGGTGTTGAGGAGAAGGTCATGGGAACTATCGTTACAGCGGCAGTTTTAGTCTGCATCGTGGGATTGGTAATCCGGAAGATGATTTGTGATAAAAAAAGCGGGAAATCCCTCCAATGTGGATGCGATTGTAAGAATTGCGCAGGCGGATGTGGACAGAGGTAAATGTATAAATGCAAAACTCCGGGAATCGAAGGACGGTGACTGGATATTATGAAGCTTTCGGAAGTAAGCCCTATCCTTTACAGCAGTTTTTGGAGCAGTTTATTCCCGCGAGCAACGAGTCAAAGTCATGCTTGCATGACCTTGACGACTGCCGCGAGGGTCTAATACCCCGCAGCTTGCTGCGTTACAAGTTTGATGCCCCGTCAGCTTGCTACGGGGTATTTGACTCCGTAGGCATAAAGAGCGCATGGCTTGTGGTCATGCGCTTTTGGCATAGAAGGATTTTTGGTCATTTTGTGCCGTGATTAGTCGTTTGGTGCAATCTTCCCAAATTTTATTTAAAACCGAACCGATATAATTCATATACTATGTGGCAGAAACGGAGGCGGAATGACAGGGGCGTATGAATAGTGGGTTAAGGGCTGCAAGATGTGATGACGGTGAAGGGGACAGAATCATTCAATTTTCTTTTGTGGAAGGAAAAAAGAGCATCAAGGTGGACGAGATTGTTTATATTGAAACATCTCGTCACAAAAATATCTTTTATGTGGGAGAACAGACTTACAGCATCTATAAAAAGTTAGACGAGATTGAGCAGGAGCTGAAAGGGCTGGATTTTCTGCGGATTCACCAAAGCTTTCTTGTTAATATGCATTATATCGAAAAGATCAGCAGTTATGTACTCCGGCTTAAGACCGGAAGGGAGCTTTCGGTTCCCAAGGCGCGTTATCCGGAGGTAAAGAGACAATTTATGATGTTTAAAGGAGAATAAGATTATGGCAGTGCAGGGAGTAAATCAAAACACCTCTTTTGGGGAAAGAACCAGCCAGGGCAAGTCCCAACAAGCGGCAGGCGGATTTGGAGAAATCATGGAATTGATTCAAAACCGGAAAAGTGAAATCTTGGAAAAGGTCAAAAAGGGAGAGACCGAGCCTGTGATTCAGATTGGCGCACAGGCGTATACGGAGAAGCAGTGGGAAAAGATGCTGGAGAGCCTGGATGATACCGAAAAGGACATTAAGGATATGATTCAGGAGGCAATCGAAATGTATAAGAAGAAACGGGAGCAGGAGGATAAGCAGCAGGCGTAAACGCGCCTAAAAATTTTTACTTAAAATTTTCATTTCATAAACGTTGACTTCATTGCGTTAAAGCAGTATAATCAAAAACGGTGAAAACAAACTGTTTAGAGGAGGAAAATGAAATGAAAAAGTTTTTGGCATTATTGGCAGCGGCGGCATTGACAGTCAGCCTTGCGGCATGCGGAGGCGCGTCTGCGGAAGAGAGCAGTGCGGCGGACAATGCAGCGGAAAGTGATACTGCTGAGCAGGAAGCGGACAATGCAGCGGAAAG
This sequence comes from Lachnospiraceae bacterium, assembly GCA_023663945.1. GTDB lineage: Bacteria > Bacillota > Clostridia > Lachnospirales > Lachnospiraceae > Suilimivivens. The sequence continues at coordinate 10,577 of JAMPGL010000042.1, forward strand.
CGATACTGCTGAGCAGGAAGCGGCTCCGGCGCAGTCGGAGGAATCAGACGGCGCTTCTTACACAGTAGGAATCTGCCAGCTGGTTCAGCATGACGCACTGGACGCGGCAACACAAGGGTTCATGGATGCATTAAAAGAAGAATTTGGTGATCAGATTACCTTCGATGTGCAGAATGCACAGGGCGACTCCAACACCTGTTCCACCATTATCAATGGTTTTGTTTCAGAGAAAGTGGATCTGATTTTGGCAAACGCAACACCGGCACTTCAGGCAGCAGCTGCAGGAACCAATGAGATTCCGATTCTTGGAACTTCCGTTACGGAGTACGGCGTAGCTCTTGATATTGATAATTTCTCCGGCACGGTAGGTGGAAACATCTCCGGTACATCAGACCTTGCGCCCCTTGACGGGCAGGCGGATATGTTAGAGGAGCTGTTCCCGGATGCAAAGAAGGTAGGGCTTTTGTATTGTTCCGCAGAGCCTAATTCCCAGTATCAGGTTGATACGGTTAAGGAATTTTTGGAGGCAAAGGGATATGAGTGCGAATATTATGCATTCTCTGATTCCAACGACCTTTCTGCAATTGCAACCACAGCGGCAAATGAAGCGGACGTAATTTATACGCCCACTGACAATACCGTGGCAAACAATACAGAGATCGTTGCTAATATTTGTATCCCTGCAAACGTACCGGTTATCGCAGGTGAGGAGGGTATCTGTAGAGGCTGCGGCGTGGCAACGCTTTCCATCAGCTATTATGATTTGGGCGTAGGCACCGGCAGGATGGCGGCTAAGATTCTTAAGGGCGAGGCGGATATTTCTACCATGCCTATCGAGTATGCGCCGAACTTTACCAAGAAGTACAGTGTTGAAAACTGCGAAGCTTTAGGAGTTACCATTCCGGATGATTACGAAGCAATCGCGGCAGCAGAATAAATAAGGACAACAAACAGGAAATGGAAACGGCAGTGGGAGGCGGACTCTCACTGCCTTTCTGAAAACACACCCCTTTTCAATGGAGGAGCTCAATGAATGTTTTAAATCTGCTTAGCGCAATGCCGGGTGCGCTTGCTCAGGGACTAATATGGGGAATCACGGCAATCGGCATTTATATTACTTTTCGGATTTTGGATTTTGCAGATCTGACGGTGGATGGTTCATTATGTACGGGCGGAGCGGTATGTATTATGATGATGCTTTCCGGACATAATGTTTTTATTTCTATGCTTGCGGCAACCTTTGCAGGGATGCTCACCGGGCTTGCCACCGGAATTTTTCATACTTTTATGGGGATACCGCCGATTCTTTCCGGTATTCTTACGCAGCTGGCGCTGTATTCCGTAAATCTGGAGATTATGGGAAAGGCGAATCAGGCAATTAATGTAGACAAATACGACCTTTTGGTATCGCTTCGTTACATAAAAGGTGTTCCGATATATAAAAACACTATTTTGGTGGTGGCAGTTGCAATCATGCTGGTTGTAGCTGTTCTTTACTGGTTTTTTGGAACGGAGCTCGGCTGTGCGCTGCGGGCTACCGGATGCAATGCAGGCATGGCAAGGGCACAGGGAATCAATACCAATTTTTCAAAGGTGCTGGGGCTGATGATCTCCAATGGCCTGGTGGGACTTTCCGGCGCAATGCTTTCCCAGTATCAGGGATTTGCGGATGTGAATATGGGACGAGGCGCAATTGTTATCGGGCTTGCGGCGGTGATTATCGGCGAGGCGGTATTTGGAAGACTGTTCAATAATTTTGGTTTTAAGCTGATCGGCGTAGCATGCGGTTCCATTCTTTATTACTTTGTCCTCCAAACAGTGATTTGGATGGGCGTAAAGCCGGACCGGCTGAAGCTCTTCTCCGCGGTGGTGGTTGCAATTTTCCTTGCAATTCCTTATTGGAAGGATAAATATTTTGCAACGTCCGCTTTAAAGAAGGGAGGCAAAAATCATGCTTGAGATTAGAAATGTGACAAAAGTGTTTAATCCCGGAACAGTCAATGAAAAGCTTGCTCTTGACAATTTTTCCATGACCCTCGAAGACGGGGAGTTTGTGACGGTAATCGGCGGAAACGGAGCGGGCAAGTCAACCATGATGAACGCCATTGCGGGCGTGTGGCAGGTGGATTCCGGTCAGATATTGATTGACGGCGAGGATGTGACGAAGCTTTCTGAACACAAGCGTGCGAAATACTTGGGACGTGTGTTTCAGGATCCTATGATGGGAACGGCGGCAACCATGGGAATCGAAGAAAACCTTGCCCTTGCAAAACGCCGGGGACACGGGCGGACAATCCGCGCCGGAATTACCAAAAAGGAACGTGAGGAATACCGGGAGAAGCTGGCAATTCTGGGACTTGGACTGGAAGAGCGGCTTACCACCAAGGTGGGTCTCCTCTCGGGAGGACAAAGACAGGCGCTCACCCTGCTGATGGCTGCCCTGCAAAAGCCCAAGCTGCTTCTTTTGGATGAGCATACTGCAGCGCTTGACCCCAAAACCGCGGCGAAGGTGTTGGAAACCACGGAATACATTGTAAACAGGGATCATCTGACCACCCTTATGATCACTCATAACATGAAGGATGCAATCGCTCACGGCAACCGTCTGATCATGATGATGGACGGCAGGATTGTTTTGGATATCCGAGGAGAAGAAAAGAAAAAGCTTACCGTGGAAGAACTGCTCCACAAGTTTGGAGAAGCAAGCGGGGAGGAATTTGTTAGTGATAAAGCAATCCTTGGGTAATATACAGTAAATGGTATAACAGATTGCTTATTCCCGCGAGCAATGAGTCAAGTGGCTGCTTGCAGACATTTGACGACTGCCGCGAGGGTCAATACCCCGCATCGAAGATGTGCTATGCTCTGTGGCGGGGTTATTGACTTCATGACGGATAATGGACGTTTTGTGCCATTTCTCTTAAAAAGATAAGCGGACAGACCGATACAGATATGGGAGTAAAAATAGATGTATGGGTGCCTGTCCGCTGTTTTTATGAGAGTCAATGGCAGGACGGTGCCGGCAATTTTGAGTACAGGAGGAAGCAGTATGAAAGTAGAAATAGGAAATGTCCAAAGTTTTATGGGAGGTCAGGAGAGCAAGGCGGCGAAGCGCGCCGAAGAGGAAAAGCAGATTAAGAAGGGCATTTATCAGATGAAGGCAATGATTGCCTCCCAGACGATGGAAACCCTTATGGAAGAGAGCGATAAGGCCGCGGAACGCAAGGGCAGAGAGCCGAAGGAGACGGCGGGCACAGAGTCTAAATCTGAGAAAAATAAAAAAACCGATGTGCAGACGGAAATGGAGAAGATGATCTCCACGGCAGGTCAAAAAGCCGTGTCAAACAAACTGGTTGTATGAAGTAGTATTATTATAGATGGGAGCCCTCATGTTGCGCGTGCGCAATATGAGGGTTTCTTAGTATCTGAAAATCTTTGATGTACAAAAAGGAGGAACACACAAAATTCACAAATTTTCCATTGGTTGGACAAATTTTAAAAGTAAACTAATGCCAGTTCTTAAAATGCCAAAAGGGGGGAAACAGTTGGAACAATTTCGACACGAGTGGAAGCATGAGATCAATGCACTTGACGCGGTGCTGATCCGCCAGCGCATGCGAGCGGTGATGAAGCCGGATCCTCATGCAAGAGATGGAAAATATACTATCAGGAGCCTTTATTTTGATAATCTGCAGGACAAAGCACTGCGGGAAAAAATTGACGGCACGGACAGACGGGAAAAATTCCGCATCCGCTGTTATGACGGTGATTTGTCGGTTATTCATCTGGAAAAAAAGAAAAAACGAAATAATCTCACAAGCAAGGAGAGCGCGCCCCTTACAAGGGAGGAGGCATGTGCCGTCATTAGAGGAGACCTCAGTTTTATCAAGGAGAGCCCTTATGAGCTGGTGAGGGAGCTGTCCTGCAAGATGCAGTTCGCCGGGCTTAAGCCTAAGACCATTGTGGATTATACCCGTGAGCCCTTTGTGTATGCGCCGGGAAATGTCCGCGTCACGCTGGACTATAATATCAGAACGGGGCTTGACTGTGTGGATTTTTTAAATCCGGACTGCGTGACGATACCGGCGGGAGACCCGGTAATCATTTTGGAGGTAAAGTGGGATGCCTTTCTGCCGGATGTAATCCGAGATGCATTGCAGCTCACGAACCGGCGTGCGTGCGCTTATTCCAAATATGCGGCATGCCGGATTTATGGATAAGAGCATAACAGGAAAGAAACGATAAGGAAAGATAAAAGAAAATAAAGCGGAAAGGGATAGGAAGAAAGAGATGGCGTTTCAGGATATTTTTAAATCAGGATTTTTGGAGAATATAGGAAGTGTGAGCGCTTTTGATATGCTGATTGCGCTGGTTCTGGCATTTGGGCTGGGAATGTTTATTTTTCTGGTCTACAAGAAGACTTTTTCCGGAGTAATGTATTCTTCCAGCTTTGGAGTGACGCTGATTGCGCTTACCATGATTACAACAGTGGTGATTCTTGCGGTCACTTCCAACGTGGTGCTGTCGCTGGGAATGGTAGGCGCCCTGTCTATTGTGAGGTTCCGGACTGCTATCAAGGAGCCTTTGGATATTGCATTTTTGTTTTGGTCTATTGCCGTGGGCATCGTGCTGGCGGCTGGAATGATTCCCCTTGCGGTAGTGGGAAGTCTGGCAATCGGAGTCGTACTATTGGTTTTCGTTAACCGGAAGCCCCACTTTAACCCATATATTCTTGTGCTGAGCTGTGAGGGACAGGAAAGCGAACAGCGGGCGCTTGATTATTTGCAGGGAAAGATAAGAAAATGCGTGGTAAAAAGCAAAACGGCTCAAAAGGGAGCGGTGGAGCTTAATCTGGAAATCCGTATGAAGGAGGATAACACAGACTTTATCAATGAGCTTGCCGATATGGATGGGGTAAACAGCGCCGTGCTGGTCAGCTATAACGGGGAGTACATGGGGTAGGAGGAAACCGTATGTCAACACATAAACAGATTGACAAAATATGCTGTGGAGTGCTTGTGCTGGTTCTTCTTTTGACGGTATTCCTTGTGAATGCCTCAAAGCTGGGAGTTGTGCCCGTCACGGCGCAGACCGGATATGCATCAAGATTGTTTGATGATTCCAAGGTGCATGTCATTGACATTGTAATGGATGATTGGGACAGCTTTATCAAAAGCTGTGAGAACGAGGAGTATTCCGCCTGTGCGCTGGTGATTGACGGAGAACCCTATAAGAATATCGGGATACGTGCAAAAGGAAACACCTCCTTAAGCTCTGTTAAAGAATACGGAAACAACCGTTACAGTTTTAAGATTGAGTTTGACTGCTATGAGAGTGGAAATACTTATCACGGTCTGGATAAAATCAGTCTGAACAATCTGATACAGGACAACACTTATATGAAGGATTATCTGACCTACCGCATGATGGGAGAGTTTGGAGTGTCAGCCCCGCTCTGTAGTTATGCATTTATCAGGGTAAACGGTGAGGACTGGGGACTTTATCTGGCAGTGGAAGGAGTGGAAGAAAGCTTCTTACAGCGCAATTACGGCAGTGATTACGGGAATCTTTACAAGCCGGACAGCATGGATATGGGCGGAGGACGCGGAAACGGCGGGAGATTTAATCCTGACGACATAAAGAATTTTATGGAAGAAGGGGATGAGAAACTTTCTCCGGATGAGGAACCGGAGTTTCCGGGAGAACCGGAAATGAGGGAGCCTTTTGGACAGAGAGGAGAAATGCCGGAGATGCCTTTCGATTTGGGGAGGAAGCCTGAATTTGACGATTTAGAAGAACCGTCCGGGTTTGGAGGGCGGGGAGGAATGTCTATGAGAGGCAATGATGTGGCGCTTATCTATTCGGATGATTCTTATGACAGCTATCAGAATATTTTTGATAACGCCAAAACAAAGATTACGGATGGAGACAAAGACCGTCTGATTCATTCCCTGAAAAATCTTTCCCAAGAGGAAGAGATTGAAAATGTGGTAGACGTGGATGCGGTGCTGCGCTACTTTGTGGTTCATAATTTTGTCTGCAACTTTGACAGTTATACCGGAACTTTGATGCATAACTATTATTTGTATGAGAAAGACGGGAAGCTTTCCATGATTCCCTGGGATTACAACCTTGCTTTTGGAGGCTTTGATGCGGGAAGCGGTGCTGGGAGCGGCGCTGGAAGCATGGTGAATTACCCCATTGATACTCCTGTATCGGGAACCGGCGTGGAAGAGCGTCCCATGCTTGCATGGATTTTTGCAGATGAAGGATACACCGAAAGCTATCATCAATATTTTGCGGAGTTTTTGAAAAAATATTTTTACAGCGGATATTTGGAAGAAATGATTACTGAGGCACAGACGCTGATAGCTCCTTATGTGGAACAGGATCCTACCAAGTTCTGCAGTTATGAGGAATTTGAGAAGGGCATCGCGGCTTTAAAGGATTTTTGCCTGCTCAGGGCGGAAAGCGTGGAGGGGCAGCTTGCGGGAGAAATTCCGACAACTACGGAAGGGCAGAAGGAGAGTCCGGATGCCCTGATTGACGCTTCGGGAGTATCGTTATCGGATATGGGGACTATGGATAGAGGAATGGGAAGAGGGGGAAGAAAGAAGTAAGAGCCTCATTATGGATAGTGTGATCGTGGTATTTTTTATAAAAAATTTACAATTTGTTCATTGAATGTTTGATTAGATTTGAGTACACTATAAGTAAGAAATCTTATGGATTTCTACCTTTCGCAATGTAGGACAAAAAACATTGTAAGCCCTATATGGATGTATAGGGCTTTTCTTTTGCAAACTAAGCATATTTTTACAGAAGATTATATAAAGAGGGAGAATCACTATGGAATTTTTGAAAAAATTTGTCGAGCCGGTGGATATGACAGCAGGCTCCCCGTGGAAAAAGATTGTACTTTTTGCCGTTCCCATGCTGGTAGGAAATATTGCACAGCAGTTATATAATACGGTGGACAGTGTGGTAGTCGGCAACTACGTTGGAGACAATGCACTGGCGGCGGTGGGAAGCGCAGGACCTATTTTGAATCTGCTGATCGTTCTATTTGTGGGAATCAGTGTGGGCGCCGGTATTATGGTGTCACAGTATTTTGGAGCCAAAGAAAGGGAAAAGTTATCAATTACCATTGGAAACTGCATTACCCTTACGGCGGCGGCTTCTCTTTTTGTGATGGTGGCGGCATCCTTGGTGGCAAGACCGCTTTTGGAGCTTTTGGATACGCCGGAGTCCATTATTGACTGGTGTCATTCTTACCTGCTTATTTTGTTTATCGGTTCGGCGGGTCTTGCTTACTACAATATTTTAGGCGGAATTTTAAGGGGGCTTGGAGATTCGGTGTCGGCACTGGTCTATCTTCTGGTTTCCACCGTAATCAATATCGCGCTGGATTTATTATTTGTGGCGAAGCTGGGGATGGGAGTTAACGGCGTGGCGCTGGCTACGGTGATTGCTCAGGCAATTTCAGCCCTTTTGTGTCTGTTCCGCTTACTGCGGATGAAAGAGTACTTTGACCTGAAGCGTGATTATTTGAAACCCCGCGGAAAGTACACCAAAAAGATTATTCGTTTAGGACTGCCTTCCGGCATTACGCAGGCGATTCTTTCTATGGCAATGATTGTGGTGCAGTCTCTTACCAATAGCTTTGGAGAGATGTTCATTGCGGCAAACGTGATTGTCATGCGCGTAGATGGATTTGCCATGATGCCTAACTTTTCCTTTGGAACGGCAATGACTACTTATGCCGGTCAGAATGTGGGAGCGGGAAGCATGGACAGAGTCAATAAAGGCGCAAAGCAGGGAACTTTGATAGCGGTGGCCACTTCGGCTGTGATTACCGGATTGATTTTAATTTTTGGCAAAACTCTTATGGGAATCTTTACCAGCACGCCGGAGCTGGTTCTGCTCAGCAGGGACATGATGGGAATTTTGGCGGTAGGGTATATTGCAATGGCAGTGACTCAGAGCCTTTCAGGAGTCATGCGTGGGGCAGGGGATACCATGACGCCCATGTGGATTTCCATTGTCACCACAATATTAATCAGAGTGCCTATCGCATACGGGATTTCATTTCTCACCAGAACCCCGGAACTGCCGAACGGAAGACAGGAGTGCATCTTTATTTCCCTTCTCCTTTCCTGGCTGATTGGCGCTTTGATCACATTTATCTTTTATAAGAGGGGCAAGTGGAGGGAGAAGGCGGTTTAATTGTACATTTTTACCATATTTTACAGATATAGACAGAAAAAGTATTTTTCTATTGAAATTAGATAGGAAAAAAAATATAATAAAGTATAAAATTTGATTGGAGGGTTTAAATATGGTAGAATTGTTTGCTTCATTTTTAGGATCCTTAGGCTCCGGATTAGGAGCAGTGATCAAAGCAGTCCTGATCTTGATCCTTGCATTTGTTGTGGCGGCAATCGTGAAATCACTGGTAGTGAAACTGCTGACCAAAACAAAGCTCAGTTCTCTGCTTGGAAAGACAGGGGCTGACAGTGCGAAATTAACAGAGAGTATCGGCAAAATCGTTTATCTGCTGGTATTTTTGCTGTTTGTGCCGGGGATTTTTGAAAGCCTTGGCATGAATGAAATTTCCATGCCGATCTTAACCATCTTAAATACCATGTGGGGATATGTGCCGAATATTCTTGCGGCGGCAGTAATTCTTTGGGTAGGGTTTTTTGTTGCAAAGCTTGTGCGTGAGATTCTTGCTCCGATTTTCAACAAGCTTAAAGTTGATCATCTTCAGGAGATTGCAGGCATTGAAGCGTCTGATAAAGCAAAACTTTCTGAGACATTGGCTTACATCATTTACGTGCTGATTTTGATTCCGGTTATCATTACTGCACTGCAGGTGCTGGACATCAGCGCAATATCGGAGCCGGCAATCAGAATGCTTGATATTATCTTTGGATTTATCCCGAACATTTTGGTAGCCCTTGTTCTTATCATTGTGGGATGCATGGTTGCAAAGCTGTCTGGAAATATTGTTGAGAATCTGATTGCTTCCGCAGGACTGGATGCAAAGCTTTCTGCTCTTCTTGACAGCAAAAACAACAATTTTGTGCTTTCAAAGGTAATTGGCAAAACGGTTCAAGCCATTATGATTGTATTCTTCATCGTTGAAGGTTTTGGAGTGCTTCGACTGGAGGTTCTCACAGACATTGGAAGCACCATCATCAGCTACATGCCGTATGTGCTGGCGGCACTGTTGATTCTTGTGGCATGCTTTATCTGCAATGCAATTGTACAGAAAGCTCTTACCAAGGCTGGACAGACTACTTACATACTTCCTGCAAAGTGCGCGATTTATGTCCTTGGCGGATTTATGGTGCTCAATGAGCTTGGCATTGCATCTGAGATTGTAAATACAGCGTTTATTCTGATCATTGCGGCTCTGGCAATCGCTTTTGCAATTGCTTTTGGCGTGGGCGGAAAGGATTTTGCCGCCAAAGCTCTTAAGAAGCTGGAAGATAAGAAGGAAGAGGACTCTAAGGAAGAGTAATCTTTTTATCCAAAAGATTTGACGGACTTTCATTTGACAGGTCTTGTAATTGAATAAGCACGTATGCGGCGTTTCTAAGTTCCAAGCGGAAAATAGAGGCGCCGCTTTTAATAGTAAACGGTATTTGCTGTGCCGCCTGCTGTATTTGGTACAGAAATTTAAAACAGCAGAAATTGACAACGGCATATGAAAATGCTACGGTGTAATAAAAAGCGGATTGGAGGAAGAGTGATGAAGGTTTTAATGATCAACGGAAGTCCTAAGGTAAACGGGAATACTTCTACGGCACTGCATGAGATGGAGAAGATTTTTGAGCAGGAGGGAGTAGAGACTCATATTTTACATATTGGCAGTCAGGACATTCGCAGCTGTATTGCCTGCGGCTTCTGCTCACAGAATGGAAAGTGTGTATTTGATGATCTGGTAAATGCGACGGCTGCGGAATTTGAAGCGTGCGACGGACTGGTAGTGGGGAGCCCCGTCTATTATGCATCTGCCAATGCAACATTGGTTGCCTTTTTGACGAGGCTGTTTTACAGTACATCCTTTGACAAATCCATGAAAGTGGGAGCGGCGGTAGTGGCGGCGCGGAGGGGCGGTTTGTCGGCAACCTTTGATGAGCTGAATAAGTTCTTTACGATTTCGGGAATGCCGGTGGCGTCCAGCCAGTATTGGAACAGCATTCACGGCACAGCGCCCGGAGAGGCGGTTCAGGATGCAGAAGGGCTGCAGACGATGCGGACGCTGGCAAGAAATATGACATTTCTAATGAAAAGCATTGCGCTTGGGAAGGAAAAATACGGTCTTCCGGAAAGAGAACTTTTTGAACGCACCAACTTTATCCGCTGAGCAGATTGGAAAGGAAGAATGCCGGGATGATTTATACAGTTACCTTTAATCCCTCTTTGGATTATATTGTGTCCATGGAAAGCTTTGGGCTGGGCAGGACAAACCGCACCACAGGGGAGCGCATTTTCCCGGGCGGGAAGGGAATCAATGTGTCCATGGTTCTTAATAATCTTGGAATTGAGAATACGGCTCTGGGATTTGTGGCGGGCTTTACGGGGGAGCAGATCGAAAAAGAAACGCGCAGGATGGGGCTTGTCACGGATTTTATCCGCGTGGACGGGGGATTTTCCCGAATCAATGTGAAGCTGAAGGATTATGACGGCACGGAAATTAACGGCAGGGGACCGGAGATCACGCAGGAAGCAGTACGGGAACTGTACGGGAAACTGGACAGTCTGGCAGGCGGAGATATATTGGTTTTGGCGGGAAGCATTCCTGAGTGTCTTCCGGACTCTATTTATAGGGATATTATGACAAGGCTCCAGAATAAGGGAGTCCTATTTGTCGTTGACGCGTCAAAAGACCTGCTTGTAAATGTGCTGGAATATAAACCGTTTCTGATTAAACCGAATCATCATGAGCTGGGAGAAATTTTTAAGGTGAAGTTGAACACAAGGGAAGAAGCGGTTCCCTATGCCTGCAGGCTGAAAAAGATGGGAGCCGTGAATGTGCTGGTATCAATGGCCGGGCAGGGAGCGGTGCTGGCCGATGAAAATGAGAAAGTGCATATGCTTCCGGCACCGGAGGGAAGATTAGTCAATGCGGTAGGAGCGGGAGATTCCATGGTGGCAGGGTTTTTGGCAGGATGGATTCAGAAGCAGGATTATGCGCATGCCTTTCGGATGGGAGTCTCCGCAGGGAGCGCCAGCGCTTTTTCAGAGCTTTTGGCAACAGGAAAAGAGGTGGAGGAGGTTTATAAAAGGATAGGACAGGAGGAGAATTTGTTGTGAAAAACGCGGATATGTGTTAAAATGTTAAAATAAAAAATGCGAATATGTAGAAAAATATTAAAATAAAAAATGCGAATGTGTAGAAAAATATTAAAATAAAAAATGCGAATGTGTAGTAAAGACTGAGAAACAAAAATGCGAATAAATGGAAAAGCCGTTAAAAAACAATGTGAGTGCGCAGGAGGCAGTATGTTTAGGCGAAAATTATATGATAAAATGCTTAAATGGAAAGAGGATTCCGAAGGGAAAACAGCTCTTTTAATAGAAGGGGCGCGCCGCGTCGGTAAGTCAACAATTGTAGAAGCATTTGCCAAGAAAGAATACGAAAGTTACATTCTGATTGATTTTGCGAAAGCATCAAAAGAAGTACGGTGCTTGTTTGATGATGTTTCGGATTTGAATTACCTTTTTTTGCAATTGCAACTACAATACAAAACTGATTTGCATGAGAGAAAATCAGTGATTATTTTTGATGAAGTCCAGCTTTGCCCCATGGCGCGTCAGGCAATTAAGCCGCTTGTTCAGGATCATAGATATGATTATATTGAGACAGGTTCCTTAATATCCATCAAAAAGAATGTGAAAGACATTTTGATTCCCAGCGAAGAGCGTAAAATAAGTATGTACCCGATGGATTATGAAGAATTTTTATGGGCGGTTGGAGATGACGTGACGTTTCCGATGCTTAAAAAATTTTATGAAACTGGAAGAGCATTGGGGGAACAATTGAACAGGAAACAGCTAAGACAGTTTAGATTATACATGCTCGTAGGGGGAATGCCGCAGGCAGTCAATGAGTATATTGAAACAAATAATTTTAGAAAAGTGGATGAGGTAAAAAGAGATATTTTGTCGCTCTATGAAGATGATTTTATGAAAATTGACTCTACGGGGCGGTTATCACTTTTGTTTGATTCTATACCGGCTAAGCTTAATACCAATGCGTCACGTTATCAGGTGAGTGCGGTGCTTGGAAGCGAATCCCGGGATAAGATTTTGGAATATATTGCAGAACTGAAGGATTCAAAGACTGTTCTGGTATCCTATCATGCGAATGATCCCAATGTTGGAATGTCAAATACGAAAGACCTTTCAAGATTTAAGCTGTTTTTAAGTGATACAGGGCTCTTTGTTTCATTAATGTTTAAAGATAGGGAATTTACGGAGAATGTGGTTTATGAAAAACTGTTAAGCGACAAGCTTAGCGCAAATTTGGGATACCTTTACGAAAATGTGACCGCACAGATACTGACGGCGAATGGGAATCAACTGTTTTACTATACAATGCCCAACGAAACCACACGGCATAATTATGAGATTGATTTTTTGCTGTCCAGAAAAAATAAGGTTTGTCCATTAGAAATTAAATCATCAGGATATAAGACCCACAAATCATTAGATGTCTTTACAGAAAGATTTTCGGACAGAATACTCCAAAGATATTTAATTTATACGAGGGATATGGATAAAGAACGGGATATTTTTTGTCTTCCGGTTTATATGACCCCGTTTTTGTAAATCATAGTAAAGACAAAAACCAAAGATTATGTGATAATTGACATCATTTTGGGTTTTTGATAAGCTATTGTTAGAATGTACTTTAGAAAGCGTGATTACAGAAATATTAAGGAGGGATGACTTTAAAGTATGAAAATGGAAAGCGTATTTCTATGGGGCGGGGCAACGGCCGCCAATCAATGTGAAGGAGGTTACTTAGACGGAGGACGGGGTTTGTCAAGCGTGGACGTAATTCCATTTGGGGAGGACCGAATGAAGGTTGCCCGCGGAATGATGAAGATGTTGGACTGCGATGATGCGCATGTGTATCCGGCGCACGAGGCGATTGACATGTATCATCATTTCAAAGAGGATATCGGTCTGATGGGAGAGATGGGCTTTAAGTGCTATCGAATGTCCATTTCATGGACGCGCATTCTCCCAAACGGTGACGATGAGACTCCCAACGAGGAAGGGCTGGCGTTTTATGACGCTTTGTTCGATGAGTGCCATCGTTATGGGATGGAGCCGTTAGTAACAATTTGTCATTTTGACACGCCGATTGCCCTAATCAAAAAGTATGGGGGCTGGAAGGACAGGCGCATGGTAGATGCGTACCTTCATCTGTGCCGGATTCTTTTTAAGCGGTATGGTCAAAAGGTAAAATACTGGATTACCTTTAACGAGATCAATATGCTTCTGCATATGCCGTTTATGGGTGCAGGGATTTATTTTGAAGAAGGGGAAGACCAGGAGCAGATCAAGTACCAGGCGGCGCATTATGAGCTGGTGGCAAGTGCAGGAGCCGTCAGCCTGGCACACGAATTAATGCCCGGAAGCATGATAGGCTGTATGCTTGCGGCAGGTAATTTTTACCCTTATACCAGCAATCCGGAGGACATCTATAAGGCAATGGAGTGTGACAGGGACAATTATTTCTTTATCGATGTGCAGGCGCGCGGCGCTTATCCGGTATGGGCTAAGAAGCGGATGGAACGGGCAGGCGTACGGCTGGAAATCACTCCGGAGGACGAAAAGCAGCTTGCAGAAGGCACGGTTGATTTTATTTCTTTCAGCTATTATTGCAGCAGATGTATGTCGGCGGATCCGGAAATCATCAAAAATCACAGCCGGGGAAGCAATGCGGTGATCAGCGCGGTTGTAAACCCTTACCTGAAAAGCTCCGAGTGGGGCTGGCAGATTGACCCGCTGGGACTCCGCATTACGTTAAACACCCTGTATGACAGGTATGAAAAGCCTTTATTTATCGTTGAAAACGGTCTTGGAGCCGCCGATACGGTGGAAGAGGATGGGAGCATCCACGACCCTTACCGGATTGACTATATGCGTGAGCATATTAAAGCAATGCTGGCGGCAGTTAACGAAGACGGGATTCCGCTGTTGGGGTATACCTGCTGGGGATGCATCGATCTGGTTTCGGCGTCTACAGGCGAAATGCGTAAGCGCTACGGCATGATTTACGTGGATAAGCAGAACGACGGCACCGGCACCATGAAACGAATGAAGAAAGACAGCTTTTACTGGTACAAAAAAGTAATTGAATCAAACGGAGAAGATTTGGATTAACAGCACGGAATTTACCAAAGAATAGAAAGCAGCAGGAAAGGAGACGGATATGGATTATAAAGATTTGGCTGTAAAAATTTTACAAAATGTCGGCGGTCAGGAAAACGTAAACGGAGTAGTTCATTGTGCGACCCGCCTTCGATTTACATTAAAAGATGATAGTAAAGCACAAACGGAAGTCCTGAAGAAGACTCCCGGAGTCCTGTCGGTGGTAAATGCAGGAGGCCAGTACCAGATTGTCATAGGGCCTGATGTGCCGATGGTTTATCAGGAGGTAATATCAATTGGCGGATTTGAGGCATCGGCGGCGGTTGAAGACGCTGACGCGGAAAAGGAAGATAACCGCTCCAAATTGAGCAAGCTTTTGGAGGGAATTGCAAGTATCTTCCAGCCGATTATCCCGGCAATCACCGGAGCCGGTCTTTTAAAGGCATTTATGGCTTTGTTTTCCGCATTCGGCGTTTTGCAGAGCGGAACGCAGACCTATATTATCTTAAACGCTATGGCGGACGCGGCATTTTACTTTATGCCGATTCTGTTAGCGGCATCCTGTGCAAGAAAGTTTAAGTGTAATCAGGGTACGGCTATGGCTTTGGCGGGTATCTTGGTGTATCCGGCATTTATCAGCCTGCTTGGAGCGGAAGAGGCAGTTACCTTCTTAGGCTTCCTTCCGGTTACCAAGGCAACTTACACCTCCTCGGTTATTCCGATTATTCTGGGTGTCTGGTTTATGTCGATTGTGGAACACTTTATGCAGAAAATATCTCCTAAGGCAATCAAGTTTTTCTCGGTTCCGCTTGTAAGCCTTTTGGTAGGCGGCACTGCAACGATCATTGTGTTAGGTCCTATTGGCGCATGGGTATCCAATCTGATCAACATCTTCTTTGTATGGCTGAATAACTGCGCTCCATGGATTGTTCCTACGATTGTGGGTATTTTCAACCCGCTTCTGGTAATGACAGGCACGCATTATGGTTTGATTCCGATAGGTACAAACAACCTTGCTACCGTAAAATGGGATACCGTGGTTGGACCCGGTATGCTGGTATCCAATGTGGCACAGGGAACCGCAGGTCTGGCAGTAGCGTTCCGTTCCAAGAACCCGGATACCAAACAGCAGGCATCTTCCGCAGGCCTGACAGGCGTACTCGGTATTACGGAGCCGGTTCTTTATGGTGTAAACCTGAAATTCACATTCCCCTTATATGCGGCCATGATCGGCGGCGGCATCGGCGGTTTGTTCTTGGGTATTATGAGAGTTGCGCGTTTTGCAGGCGGTTCTCCCGGACTTCTGGTTCTGCCGGCGTATATCCCTACAGAGGATGTGGCGGCGCTTGGGTATACCATGAGCAATCTCCTTTTTGCAGTAATCGGCGTGATTATAGCTATGGTGGCGGCGTTTATTGCAAGCTATATCATGTTTGGCATTTGGGCTAAGAACGGCAAATTAGACCCCATTGAATATCAGGATCCCGGACAGGCGCAACCTAAGGCAGAAGAACAGCAGATTATGGCAGCACAGCAGACTCTGGCAGAAGCAGGGACATTGTATGCGCCGATTACCGGCAAGATGATTCCCTTAAGCGATGTGGAGGATGAGGTATTTTCATCGGGAGCTCTTGGCGGCGGAGTTGCATTTGTTCCAAGCGTGGGCGAAGTGTATGCCCCCTGCGATGGCGTGATTGCAACCTTTTTCCCGACAGGCCATGCGATTGGAATGACGGCTGAGGACGGTGCCGAGGTATTGATTCATGTGGGAATGGATACCGTTGCGTTAAAGGGAGAAGGATTTACTCCGATGGCAAAAGAAGGAGACAAGGTGAAAAAGGGTCAGCTTCTCTTAAAGTTTGACATTGATTTGATTACGCAGAAGGGTTATAAAACAGTAACACCTGTAATTCTTACCAATGTGGAGGCAGACAATTTGAAGCCTTCTGATTACGGCGAGGTATCCGCAGGGGATAAGGCTCTGGCGTATGAGCAATAAGAGTAATTAATGAACAGACGGGGCTGTCGCAATAAGCAAAGCGCATACAATATAGGGACATTTTACAGAATGCAATCAACTATATATTGTATGGCTTGGTCTTAATGCGACAGCCTCTATGCAATTTTTATAATTTAAGCGGAGGGATGTCATATCCATGTACAAGAATATTGAAAAGCAAGTGAGCCTTAGACTGAAGGATTTGGTTGAATATCAAAAGGGACAGGTGGTTAGTAAAACATTAGTTCAGAATGAACAGGTCAGCATGACGATTTTTTCTTTTGATAAGGGAGAGGAAATCTCCACCCATGCATCGGGAGGAGATGCAATGGTGACGGTGTTAGAAGGTACAGGAAGATTTACCGTAGGCGGTGAAGTGTTTCTTTTGGGAGAGGGAGAGACTCTGGTTATGCCAAAAGATATCCCCCATGCGGTGTACGGAGAGGAAGCATTTAAAATGCAGCTTACGGTTTCGTTTTAATTCAAATTAAGGAGGAAGGCAGAGATGAAGGATTTAAGTTGTGGGTATTGTCAGGGCGGAGAACTGCTTGCTAAGTTTGGGATTAAAATCTGTGATCTGGATGTGAGCCAGTTAATTTTATTCAAGGAACAAAGCAAGCCGGGAAGATGCATTGTGGCATATAAGGATCATGTCAGTGAGATTGTGGATATTAGCGAGGAGGAAAGGAACCGTTTTTTCGCGGATGTCACCAGAGCGGCTAAGGCGATTCATAAGGCGTTTGCGCCGGATAAGCTCAATTATGGCGCTTACGGCGATACAGGATGCCATCTGCATATGCATTTGGTTCCCAAGTATAAAGGACAGGATGAGTGGGGCGGCGTATTTCAGATGAACCCTGACAAAAAGTACTTAAGCGAAGAGGAATATGAGGAAATGATTGAGAAAATAAAGGAATGTCTGTAACCGGAATAATTAGGTAAGATGAATAGTAATTCTCTGATGGTATGTGATGGGATACCCCATGTGCTGATAGTGGTGCATGGGGTGTTTTAATAAAATGGAAAACAGATAAAGGAAACGTGGGGAAGTGAATGCCTGCTGCAAAAAGGAAAAGAGAGGAGATATGAGTTTATGAAAAAAATACTCGTCATACAGGGCGGCGGAAGACCGAAAGGGAACACCGCACAGCTTGTGGAACATTTCATAGGGGGAGCGGAAGAAGCAGGGAACAAGGTGGAGCTGTTCTCCCTTTTAAAAAATGAAGTAAAGGGCTGTCTTGGCTGTAATGCCTGCCGTTATGGAAAACCATGCATCCAGAAAGATTCCTTTAATGAAATTGTGCCTAAGATTAAAAATGCAGACTGTATTGTCTTTGCATCACCCTTATATTTTTGGACCATTTCATCTAAGATAAAGGCATTTATAGAACGGTTTTACTGTATCGCAGAGGAGGATGTCAATCCGCCGCTTGGAAGGTATGAAAAATATCCGGTGGGGGACTGCGCTCTGCTGATGACTTCCGCAGATAACTTCTTTTGGACGTTTGAACAGGCAGTCTCCTATTATCAATTTACTCTGATTAATTACATAGGATTTCATGACAAAGGGATGCTTCTTGCAGGGGGATGTGGCGACACCAATGGGAAACCGCAGATTGACAGGACAGATTATTTAAGACAGGCATATGAATTTGGAAAGAAAATCTATCCCTAAAACACGGGCATTAGAGAAAAAGGATGCAACAATAGTGAAGATAGTGGAAAATGGACATGAAAATAAATTTATAATGGCTATTTAGAATGCGCTGCGCTATACTATCTTAATATACGGAAATGAAAAACAGGCTGAAGCAATTGATGTCAGAGTATCCTGAAATACTTCAGATGTATGCTTTTACCATAATTTTGGACAGTGATTTCAGTGACTGATAGTGTAAATGTTGGAGGGATAGCGGCTTATGAAATTAGATTTGACGGATATGCTTTGTGCCTTGTCATTTGCATTAGACAAGGTAGAAATAGAACTATTGGGATTGGATACCGGTCACAGTAAGCGTGTGGCAGGTCTTGCATTGTTAATGGGAAAAGAGGCAGGGTTTGCAGGAGAAGAATTGAGAGATTTTGTAGGATGTTGTATACTGCATGACAATGCTTTGACAGAGTTTATCCATGAGGAACTGTCAAATCGTTTCGAGCCGCAGGATTTGGCCATGCAGTTTTCTGACATAACCGTATTGGCGGGGGCAGAGATGAATTGCCGCCATTGTGTGATTGGAGAGCAGAATATCCGCTTGCTGCCGTTTCGTACAGATGTAAAGGATATCATTCTTTACCATCACGAGAATGCAGATGGTTCCGGGGCATTGGGCAAAACAGACTCAGAAACCACATTGAAATCTCAGATTTTACATTTGGCAGATGTCATTGATATGACAAGCCGGCTGAATGGAATGGCAATCACAGAGTTTGAGGAGCTCCGCAGGTGGGTACGGAAGCAGTCAGGAGGTTTGTTTTCTGGTGATGCCGTGGAATTATTCCTTAGAGCTGTGAATTTTGACAGATTACTGGATATGCAGGAAGGAGATGCCCTGACCTATTTCCAAGAGGAAATTGAAACAACATTTTATGATTATTCTGACGGGGAAATTAGAAATATTGCAGGACTGTTTGCAAAAATAGTGGATTATAAATCAGCATTTACACAGGCACATTCAAGGGGAGTGGCAGAAAAAGCGGAAGTGATGGCACATTATTATGGATTTGACAGGGAAAAAGCAATCCGTTACTATTTTGCAGGGGCAATGCATGATATCGGTAAGCTGGTGATTTCTAATGACATTTTGGAAAAGCCGGGAAAGCTCAGCGATAATGAATTTGCGGAAATGAAAAATCATGCTGCTGCCACCCATTACATACTGTGTCAGATAAAGGGGATTTCTGATATCGTGAAATGGGCTTCTAATCATCACGAAAAACTAAATGGAACGGGCTATCCGCAGGGACTGACAGAGCAAGATTTAAGCTTTGAGGAGCGGCTGATGACCTGCATTGATATTTATCAGGCACTGACGGAAAAAAGACCGTACAAAGATGGCATGTCTCATGAACAGGCTATTTCCATTATGTCAGATATGGCAAATAATGGTGAAATTAGTCAAAAGATTGTACAGGATATGAGTGCTGCAATGGGGACATGTAAATAAATACTATCATAGCAGATGAACTATGCGGCAAGATACGAAGGCATGACACCGGCGGAGATTGTGGCAGATACGAAAGCCGGTGCGGCGGAGTTCCTTGAAATAATGAAGAAGCGCAAACTTATGAAAGTATAAGCACCTTTATAAGGATTGAAACACACTTAAATACAGCTTTAGGTGTGGTTTTTATTCCCGCGAGCAACGAGTCAAAGTCATGCTTGCATGACCTTGACGACTGCCGCGAGGGTCTAATACCCCGTCAGCTTGCTACGGGGTATTTGACTCCTACAACGGTATGGCTTCCGGGAAGTGTTCACGCGGTATATGCGGAGCATTTTTCGGAATAAAGCGCTTGTGTTCCAGTCCAGCGGCTACCGCGAAATGAGGGCGGAGATTAAGGCAAAGGAGGAAGCGGAAAAACGGGCGGCGGCAAGGAAAGCGAAAGGAGGAAGGAGCATATGGCTACGGAGGAAAGGAAAAGAAACGTTTACGACGTGGAAGAGATAAAGATAGAGGGGCTTGAACCCACGCCGGAAATGAAGGAACTGCTGGAAAGGGAAAAGCGCGGGGAAATCACGAAAAAAGAGATACGGGAGATATTTAACAGACGGGGCTATACTATGAAAGCTTAACTATCTGCTTTTATTTGGAAATATATATGGTAAAAATAAGCAAGCCGGAAGGAGGACAGCACATGAATAAGATAAAGGTATATCTGGATACATCAGTGATCAGTTACCTTGACCAGCAGGATGCGCCCGAAAGAATGAAGGAAACGCAGGAGATATGGGAATTGTTTAAAGAAGGACGGTATGATATTTATATTTCTGATGTGGTGGTGTATGAGATTAATAAATGCAGTGAGGAAAAACGGGAAACTCTGTTGGAATATTTGGACCAGATAGAGTATAATATAATTGAAACAGATGAAGACACCGTAAACCTTGCCGAGAAGTTTATTGACTTTGGATTCTTAAAAAGAAAAAGTTATGACGACTGCAGGCATATAGCGGCGGCAATCCTTGCAGGATGCGATTTTATCATTTCATGGAATTTTAAGCATATCGTCAATGTTAAGACAATCCGGGGGATAAAAGCTATCACAACCTATGAGGGCTACAAAGATTTAATGATCTACCCGCCATCGGCATTACTGGAAGAGGAGGATGAAGATTATGGCAGTAATGATAAAGGAACCTGAGATCAGTGAGCGTTTTGATCTGGATGACATCAGGAAGATACGCGAATACAATGCGGCAAGATACGAGGGCATGACACCGGCGGAAATTGTGGCTGATACGAAAGCCGGTGCAGCGGAGCTTCTTGAAATAATGAAGAAACGCAAACTTATGAAAGTATAAATATTTTTTTAGGATTGGAACACACTTAAATACAGCTTTTAGGTGTGTTTTTTATTGGGATTTTTCATCATACAGCCAGCCCGGAATGGAACAGCACAAAAGAAACATTCAGAAAATGTTGAGAGATTTCGCTTAATCAATTAGAAGCATACAACAATCATCAGACCCGGAAGGGAGTGCGGAAAGCCCCCTTGCCGGGATTTTCTGCATATGGGGAATAGACAGCGAAAAAATGAGATGCAGTTTCAGTCTCCATCCCTTCCGGCAGAAAGGAAGGAGCAGACAGATTGAGATTATTTCAGGACAAATTTTCTATCTACAAAAAGGCTGGGGAGCCTTTGTATAAAACCCCGAAGAGCGTGCAGGAGTGCATAGAGCTTCTTAAAGTAGCGCCAGACGGCATCTTTGAGGTGGCGGATAACCGCTACAGCAAAAGCTACCTGTTTTCGGACGTGAACTACAACACCACCAGCGAAGGGGAGTAGGGGATTGAGCAGGAGCGGTATCTTACCATGTAAGAAATACCGCAACTCTCCGGCACTCTTTATCCTTTGCGGAACTGGTTTGCGGTTAGGAGAATTACTTGCCTTAAAATGGAGCAAGATTGACCTTGAACACAGGACAATTAAGATTGAGAGGACGCAGACGGAGTACACTGACTATGACACCAATTCCAAGATTTATGAGGAAAGCACCCCGAAAAACAAAACTTCCCGCAGAACCATAGTCATCAATGATTTTACCTATAAATGGCTGATATGAAGCACTTTTTTATCCTGGTATTTCTCATACAGCTCCGGAAAGTTCTCTC
>JAMPGL010000043.1:0-7876 GCA_023663945.1 Lachnospiraceae bacterium
TTTTTTCTCAACCTTCTTTCTTGGAATTCCCTATATTTGAATTATACAGGAAGCTTCTTTCTGTTAAAACTATACGATACAGTTTACCGCAAAAAGCAACAGCTTTCAACAAAAAAATCGGGCAGCTTTCAACAGCCTTTTGATCATGTTTATTTTTTCATTTTTAAGGGAGCTCATCCAGGAAAAATTTATTAGTGCTCGATACGGCATGAGAGGGCAGACAGTACAAAGCAATAAAAATATGAATTGTCCCGACTCATTAACTATGATGGAAAATCTTATAAAGACAACCGTGTTGCAGGGTGGGCTGACCCGATATTCCTATGGGATGAGGTGATAGGATATAATGTTCTTTGGACTTTT
Organism: Lachnospiraceae bacterium; assembly: GCA_023663945.1. GTDB lineage: Bacteria > Bacillota > Clostridia > Lachnospirales > Lachnospiraceae > Suilimivivens. Next base: position 364 of record JAMPGL010000043.1, read on the forward strand.
CCTTTTGGCATTGCTTACATTTTTTACGTTTTGTAAGTAAAGCTACATAAAGACCACTCCTAAACTTTGACCGGTGACGGAGCGGAATTTCTGCCTCTCTCTCAGTCAACCCACCTTGTGAACGGTTGTTATTTTTTATTACGTACTTACTATAACACATTTACGCTGATTCTTCAATAAAAATTTTATTACTCCTATAGCCTTTTGATCATGTTTATTTTTGATTTTTAAGAATGCCCATTGCTTCATCTTCAGATGGTCTATGTGTTTCAATAAAAACAATAAAAGCATTAATTTTTTCAGCATCCCAGCCTTCTTCAGTCAATTTAATAATGATATTTGCTGCTACAGTTGTCGGCATATTATCACCTGCTTTCACATTGTGGTTTACATTGTACATCAAACACACGAAAAATTGTTACTACTGATAAGTCATCATCTACAATATAAAACAGAAGGTATGTACGATATGGTTTTAGATATATGTCATATCCTCTGTAATGAATCCCTGTTATATTATGACTTTTGGGAAATGCTCTCAAACCGTCAACTGCCGTTTTTATCTTCTTCGTAAAATTTTCACTCAGTTCACGATATTTGAAATTGTCTAAAATATAATTGCATCAATTTCAGCCCACAATTCAGCTTCGTCCAATACCCGTCCATGCTCTACATCATCTAATGCTTCGTCCAATTTTGACAGCAAAGCATTCATAGCATTTTCCACTGTATAGGAATCTTCTCTTGTTTTGACAGCCTCGGTTAATACCATAAACTCGTTTTCCTCCAAAATGTATTTCCGTTTAGTTACATCTCTATTATATGATATTCTTATTGATTTCACAAGATGTTTGTGTCAAGCAATCGTTGGCAATCTAACTTTTTTCTTTGCGATGTATTGCCTGCTTTTTATGCAAAATAAAATTTCATACCAAAGCTTATACAGAAAAATCTTCCTCATTCACTTGCACACAGTAATCCAAAATCTTTTTAAGAATAATAACAAATCAACCGAAAGCTGCAAAGCCTCCTGAACCATCTGGCGCATTCCCGAAAGCTGCAATAAGGACATTGGCTTTCCCTTTTCCACAAGCAAATCTATATCACTTTTTTCATTCGCTGTACCTTTTGCGTAAGAGCCAAATAAATACAATCTCTTTATACCATAATGGCGTGCTATCGGTACAACAGCCTTTTGAATTTCACTAATATTGGACATACTGACTATCTCTTTATCTGTTCCATATTCACTCAACACAACATCTTTTCACACTATTTTTCTTCAATTTCAAAAATACAAACCAGCACAATTTGTTGTTATTTTTTTTCATAGTTTTCTTTTTCGTATTTTGCCGTTGCTTTTTTTGCTTTACTTACTGTAACTTTTATCTCCTCCCATCTATACTAGCATAGAAAATAGATGCGGTTCTGGTATTTCTTCCCCATCTTCTAAAGCCGTTTCAATCCATTCCTGAATAACAATTTCTGCATTTTCCACTGCCTCGATAGGCGTCTTCCCATCTGCCATACATCCAGGCAATTCAGGAACGGCAATAATATAAGCTTGATCCTCTTCTGACCATGACATTATCATAGAATATTTTGACATTTCAAATCTCCTAACAATCATTGCTACAATCAAAGCTTCCCGTTTCAATCTTCATAATGCCTTTTACAGGACTTTACAATTATTAAATCATTTTCAGACATCTCATATGTCAGACAGATCTGTGAATTAAACATTCACCTTCTCAGCTCTCCATTGCTTCTAATTCTTTCATAGTCTTAACTATCACTTTTTCGGTTTTCAATTCTTCATCTGATTTGTTCAACATTGCAAGATATTCAGCATTTCGTTTTGCTTTCTGTAATTCATTATATTCAGCTCCTTCTTTAGAAAACTCAATCATTAAATGAGCATTATTGCGAACAAATTCTTTAAAATAGTCCATTTCGGCATCAGAATATCCGTTTATATCTTCCCAAGAATGTTCCGGCAAATAGCATGTCGCATTATGAAATCCATCCTTTAGGTCAGGAGTTTCAATATAAACCTTTACTCTTCCATCCGAAAGCATCTCCGAATGCGTAATCTCTGTATCGTCATTCAATGTTACATATGGATACATCATATTATTAATCCTCTCTTTTTCAAAATATACATGGTTTTGTATCTGTTTTGTATTTCTATTATATATACAACATTTCCCCATATCAAAAGCAAAAAATATGGTTACTTCTCAATCAAATTTTCCATTGCACATTTCAGAACCTTGGCAAGACGATAAATAGTCTCGGCACTTGCCTTGTTAATGTTTTTGTTCCGCTGTTCATACATTTGAATGGAACGGAGACTGACTTCGGATTGCTTCGCCAGCTCTGCCTGCGTAAGCCCATAGGTTGTGCGGGCACTCTTTAAATTTGTTTCAACAAAATGCTCCTTCATCCGCGAATCCATAATGTCAACAAACTTTGTTATATCCGCTTCGTGGAGCATAAAGTACATTTTTTGCAGGTCATCAAAAGATACGGCTGTAAAAATGTCACTATACTTTCTATCTGAATACCATTGATAATAGGCGACAGCCCACCCAATCCAATATTCCCCAGAGCGTTCAAAACGCTCCTGTGATTCTATTTGAAGCTCCTGTCCCATTGTTTCAGCAACGATTTCCATAACAATATCAATACCGCTTTTCCCCATAATACATGCCGCTTCGCCATTTTCCAGCCGTTTGCTCATAGAACTTACAATAAATAAATTCACAAATTCATTTCCCGGAATATCGAAAACGTTAACCGCATAATCAAAGGCATCGCCAAGCACCGCCTGCGCCTTACTCAGATACATTTCTTGGTATGCGTGGATTATCATTTTTAACGCCTCCTCGTATAATGTCTTGGATGTACAATCCGTTGATTTCCTCCTCAAGCATTTCCAAATAACGTTGATTTGCCTCATTATTTCTGGTTTCGCGAAAAGCATAATATTGTTCTTTCTTCGCGACAGCACAGCCTTCATATTTTAATTTGGAAAAAGCAAACTTTGATTTAATGACAATTTGTTCCCCCAGCTTCCCGAGCCGCATAGCTTGCGCGAGTTGCTCTACAGTAATGCCATTGCTAAGAAATGCCTCCGCATAATCATAATAAGAATCATCGGCACGGTATCCTATAATCAAGTCAAATGCATTTACGTTGACTCCAAAATTGTCAATCAAATATCGCTTTGCCCGCCTTGCTACAGGGGTTTTAAACGAAAATGAGCGATGTTCTACCAAAACGGCAATCCAATTAAGGATAGTATAATCAGAGCTGTTCAGGTTCAAAATCTTTAAATATTCTGTATCCAGTGTGTAGCAGTTAGAAAAGCCATCCTGTAACGAGGATACAGCCCATTCTTTTGCAAGTTCCTCACTTGCCGTGCAATAAAAGCCAACTCCAAAGTCATTATTCTTTTTACCCTCTCCAAAAACCGGCTGCCTTATAATTTTTTCCGAACCATGGTAAAGTGTAATCAGCTTATCCATTTTCCTGCCTCATTTCTTCCACAATCATTATATCACCAAAGTGATAGCTATGCAATAAATTTTGAATCTGAATTTCGTTATTGTTTGACAGATTTTTGCATATTGATTATAATATGCTTAACAAGACAGCTGGAAGATAGATGAAGCCTATCCGTCCCGGCAAATAAAAGAGCTAATAAGTAAGTCGCCTATTCTTTACCAGGGAACAGGGCGGCTTACTTATTTTTCAAGTTCAGAATTTCGACTATCAAAAGTCCAACAGTTAATATAACTATTAATTCCTCATATGTACTCACAAGCACCACTCCTTTCCACAAGACTCGAAACAGAATGGCTGCACGCCCTCCAGCTGTCTGGTTAAGCATATTATGTTTTCAATGTTTGTAATGCCGCTTTGAAAATGCTATCCTAAATACTTTCTCTTCTTGTCTCAAAAGTTTTTCACGAACATTTCACCCCTCCCCCTAACCCAAATACTCCCGCATCTGATTCAGCATATGCAGTCTCCCGGCATATTCAAGAAGCCGTCTCCCGCTTTTATCCTGCTTCCTATAGCATTCAATAACAAGAGCAAAAATATCCTCATCAATGGAATCCTTAAACCGGATACAGTCACACACGCTTCTCTCCAAATCAAAGACCGTATATCTGCCGTAGTCTGTATCCACAATCTTCTGATAGTCCGAAAAGGTGTTTTCCGCATAATAGTGTCTTGACACCGGAAAATTCAGTCCCAGCCTGCTTCGGTCAGTTCTTGGAGTCGCAACGGATACAGCCGGAGGTTCAACCGTAATCAGTCCATGATAAAAGCAGGCGCTGTCGGCACATATCACCGCTCTCGGGTCGCTCTTTGCTATTTCAATCGCTTTATAATCACGGGGCTTTTGATATTCCCCGCACAGAAACCAATATACGCCGAAGCAGACCTTTTCCAGCATTCCGGCGGTGACAAATTCAGCAATCTGCCTGTTCGTCAATCCTTCCTTTAATAATTCCGCCGTACTGACGTAACCGCTGTATTTCCCTGCCAGACGACAGCATTTCGCATATGTCTCTTCTCTCATATCATTCACCTGATGCATTTTTGATTACACATCATTACAATAGCATTTTGTATTACACATGTCAAGTTTACATATATTCAGATACAAAACACAGCATAAAGAGGAACCGTCTTTTTCCCGTCTTCAAAACTAAAATTTTTAGCAGAAAGCTTAATGGCATAATCCGGCTTATATGTTTCCATATAAACCTTCAGGCTCTTAGCTCTGGTATTATCTGCCGATTTGACTTCAACAGGAATGAGCCTGCCTTCCCTCTGAATGATAAAGTCAATCTCCGCTCCGCGCTCAGACTCCCAATAATAGGTTCGGTAACCGTTTATCATAAGCTGCACATTAACATAATTTTCAGTCATTCCGCCTTTAAAATCACTTAACTCTTCCACCATATAAAGAATATCATTGGCGTTCAAATCCTTTTTGGCAGCAAGCAGTCCCAAATCCGAAACATAAATCTTAAAGGAATCAATGTCACGGTAATTTTCCAAGGGTTTCTTAATCTGCTCTGCCTTATACACCTGAGATACAATTCCAGACAGGCATAACCATTCGATAGCGTTTTCAAACTCCGAAGCCCTGCCGCCTTTTTTAATCAGTTTGTATTGGAATCGAGTATTCTTTTTGGAAAGCTGCACGGTAATGCTGTCATAAGCAAGTCTTGTTTTCTTGATTTCATTCAAATTATTATACTTACTCATATCATTAAGATAGCTTGTCAAAATTGAATCCTGCATATGGCGCACAAGGATATAGTCTCCTGTTTCGGCAAACTGCATCACACACTCCGGCATTCCGCCCACAACAAGGTACTGGCGGTACAGCCGCATCGCCGTATCATGCAGTGCAGACGGCATAGGCTTATTGTCATAAAAACATTTCTTGATCTGCTTTACCAAGCCTTCCTCTCCAAGCGCAAGCATAAACTCTTCCATATCCATAGGATAAAGAGTTATAATATCTACTTTACCCACCGGAAAGGAAAACTTTGCTCTGTTAACTGCAACGCCAAGCAGACTGCCTGCCGCAATAATATGATAATCAGGCGCGCTTTCGCAAAAGTATTTCAGAGAAGTAAGAGCACGCTCGCAAAGCTGTACTTCATCAAATACTATCAGCGTTTTTTCTCTCACAATTGTCTGACCTGCAATATGAGATAAAATTGGTATCAGGTAATCCGGGCTGATGTCCTCATCAAAGGTTGCATTTAGTCCGGGATTTGTCTCAAAGTTAAAATAGGCTACATTCTCATAGTGTGTACGTCCAAACTCCAGTACGGAATACGTCTTTCCCACCTGCCTTGCTCCCTGCAAAATAAGGGGTTTGCGGTGTCCGCCCTTTTTCCAATTTTCTAAATAATGCATGATTTTTCGGTACATAAGCTCTCTCCTTTAAAGTTTTCAGTTATAGTATAATAAATATTCGTGTAAAATTCAATTGATTTTATCAAGATTTTTACACTAAATGACACGAACTTTTCTTTTATTCTTACAAAATACTGCACTTTCAATTCAAAACATTACCAGTGATAAAAATTTATTTCATCCTGTAAACACATACAAGCTATGCCACATATGATAAACCATAATAAACAATAAACTTTTGGAGGCAACATATGAGTGACTTAACAGCTACAGGATGTGGATGCAATACATCTGCAAATTCCAACAATGGATGCGGATGCAGTTCCATTATCTGGATTATTATTTTATTGTCCCTTTGCGGCAATGGCAACGGTCTCTTTGGCAACAACGGATCTGACTGCGGATGCGGATGTGAGATCATTTGGATCCTGTTACTTCTCAGCGTGTGCGGCAACGGCAATTCTCTCTTTGGTAACAGCTGCGGATGCTAATTTCGTACCCTTTTCTTTTCACCATGTCTGAAAGGTAGGCTCTGCAAGGAGCCTACTTTTCTGCATATCACTTAAGCGAAAAACATAAAATATTTCAACCAGCCAAAAAGGAGCAGTTATGGAAGCAAATGACCGCAGTAAAGTAGCTGCATTTGATACTCTATTTTCTACGAATCATATTCAAATGCTGAAAGTCATGCTGCCCTATATGGATAATCAGACGCAAAAATCTCTGGCTGTTTATATTAAATTCTTGGAACTGAATTATACCATCGAGTATTACAAAAAGAATCCCTACCCTCTCTGCGGCTGTATGGAGAGAGAATCCTCTCCGGATATGAAAAAGCTGTGTTCCGAATTAATCCCCTACTGTACGGAAAGCGAGCGGAAACAATTGGAGCAGATCCGCGGGTTATTACAAGGGATGGAAATGTACAAGGAGATGAATAGAACCATGGAACTGATGAAGGATTTCATGCCGGACAATGCTTTTTCCGGTGATGAATCACAGTCCGGCGATACCGGATTTGACATGATGGGCATGCTGATGAATATGCTGACGCCGGAGCAGAAACAGATGTTTGATTTATTTAAGTCTGCGGACATTGACATGTTAAATGAATCTGGAAACAAATAAATGATTTTTGGAGGTTAAATAAGTGCAGAATAATTGGATGAATGATGATTCCCTAAAGGGTATTGATCCCTATAAGCTTGAATTTTTGCAGGCACTTCTTTTTGAGAGCAAAAATCTCAAAAAAGAACAGATGCTCCCCTTCCTGATGGCAGTTGTCAAACGGGGACAGGAAAAAAACGTATCGTTCACGGATGAGGAAATCAACAAGATTGTTACCGTATTAAAAAGACACGCCTCACCGGATGAACTGGCACAGATTGAAAAGGTGATGGCGCTTCGGGCAAAACGTTGAAAGCCGGCACAACTGCCGGCTTTTCATACTCTCATACGCGTCATTCCTGTAATCTTTCCATGCGCGTCGTTCCTGTAATCTTTTCCACAGTAAACGGCATGAATGATTTCGATTACTGCAAATTACGGTAATTTGCTGCGA
>JAMPGL010000043.1:7976-30350 GCA_023663945.1 Lachnospiraceae bacterium
TTTACAGTAATTTGCTGCAATTTACGGTAATTTGCTGCGATTTACAGTAATTTGCTGCAATTTACGGTAATTTGCTGCGATTTACAGTAATTTGCAGCAATTTACGGTAATTTGCTGCGATTTACAGTAATTTGCAGCAATTTACTTCATAACAATATTTACAATTCTTCCGGGAACATAGATTTCTTTCACTACGTTTCCGGTGAGCTTATCGGCGATAGTCTCTTTTGCCCTGGCAATTACCTGATCCTTATCCTCGTCTCTTGCGATTGCCAGAGTCGCTTTGGTCTTTCCGTTAATCTGAACCGCAATTTCAATTGTGGACTCAATGGTCTTTGCCTCATCATACTTTGGCCACGCAGTCTGGTAAATGCGTCCCTCATAGCCAATGGTCTGCCAAATCTCTTCCGTAATGTGGGGAGCTACCGGATTAAGCAGGGTAAGAAGCGTCTTCATCTCCCCCCTTGTGACGGCATTCTTCTTATAAAATTCATTGATAAGCGCCATCATAGCGGCAATCGCCGTATTATATTTCAGATTTTCAAAATCATTGCTGACTTTTTTAATGGTCTGGTGCATCTTGATTTCCAGATCCTTGGAATATCCCTCTTCCTGCGTTAAAATATCCTGAAGCTTCCAGACTCTTTCAAGGAATCTGCGGCAGCCCTTCACGCCGTCCTCAGACCATGCGGCACTTAAATCGAAGGCTCCGATAAACATTTCGTAGGTACGCAGGGTATCCGCACCGTAATCTCTGATAATGTCATCCGGGTTCACTACATTGCCCCTTGACTTACTCATCTTCTCCCCGTTAGACCCTAAGATCATTCCGTGGGAAGTTCTTTTCAGATAAGGCTCCGGACAAGGAACCACTTTCTCATCATACAAAAATCTGTGCCAGAAGCGGGAATAAAGCAGATGCAGTGTGGTATGCTCCATACCGCCGTTGTACCAGTCCACCGGCATCCAATAATCAAGCGCTTCTTTGCCGGCAAGCTCATTCTTATTATTGGGGTCAGTATATCTTAAGAAATACCAAGATGAACCCGCCCATTGCGGCATGGTATCCGTCTCCCGATAAGCAGTTCCGCCGCACTTCGGGCAGGTGGTTTTTACCCAATCCTGCATATGCGCCAGCGGAGATTCTCCGTTATCGGTAGGCATATAGCTCTCCACCTCCGGAAGCTCTAAAGGCAGTTCGCTTTCCGGAAGAGCCACATAACCGCACTTCTCACATTTTACAATGGGAATCGGCTCTCCCCAATAACGCTGTCTGGAAAATACCCAGTCCCGGAGCTTAAAGTTTGTCTTCTGATGTCCAATGCCCTTTTCCGTCAAAAATGCAATAATCTTTTCCTGTGCTTCCGCTACGGAAAGCCCGTTTAAGAAGTCAGAATTAACCAGCGTTCCGGCCGCCACATCCGTATATACCGCCTCATTGACATCCACCGGGCTCCCTGCCACCACTTCAATGATCGGCATATTAAACTTCTTGGCAAACTCCCAGTCCCTCTCATCATGGGCAGGCACTGCCATAATCGCTCCGGTTCCGTAAGACATCAGCACATAGTCAGAAATCCATACGGGGATTTCTTTGCCGTTAACCGGATTTACTGCGGTTAATCCGGAGAGCATGACGCCGGTCTTCTCTTTTGCCAGCTCCGTGCGCTCGAAGTCAGACTTCCGCGCCGCCATTTCCCGGTAAGCAATTACCTCATCCCAATTTTTAATGTCGGATTGATATTTATCGATGAAGGGATGCTCCGGGCTCATCACCATGTAGGTCACGCCAAAGAGGGTATCCGGTCTGGTGGTATAAATAGTCATCTTATCCTCTTTATCCTTCAGCACAAAATCCACTTCCGCACCGGTAGACCTGCCGATCCAGTTTTTCTGCGATACTTTGACGCGCTCCACGTAATCCACCGTGTCAAGTCCCTGTAGAAGCTTATCTGCATATTCCGTGATTTTCAGCATCCACTGGCTTTTTACCTTCCGAACCACCTCAGAGCCGCAGCGTTCACAGACTCCGTTCACTACTTCCTCATTGGCAAGCCCCACCTTGCAGGAGGTGCACCAGTTGATGGGCATTTCCGCCTTATACGCCAGTCCCGCGTTAAATAATTTAAGGAAAATCCACTGTGTCCATTTGTAATATTCCGGATCCGTGGTATTAATCTCTCTGTCCCAGTCAAAAGAATACCCCAGCGAATGGAGCTGGTTTTTAAAATGCTCTACATTATTCTTGGTGACAATCTTCGGATGAATATGGTTATTAATCGCATAATTCTCCGTGGGAAGTCCAAACGCATCGAATCCCATGGGATAAAGCACGTTATATCCCTGCATTCTTCTCTTGCGGGCAACAATGTCAAGCGCCGTATAAGGCCGCGGATGTCCCACATGCAGTCCCTGCCCTGACGGATAGGGAAATTCAACCAACGCATAATATTTAGGCTTTGAATAATCCTCTGATGTCTGAAACGCCTTTTCGTCATCCCATATTTTCTGCCATTTATTTTCCACTTCTCTGTGATTGTACAGTACTGCCATTTTATTTATCCTTCCTTTCATTTTCCAAAGCGGAGCTTTTCACTCTTACAAACTAGCCCTAATTGTACCTATATTACCGTAAAATGTCAAGGAAACGCCCACATTTCATCGTCCGAACGCACGTTCCGCTCACATTCTTGCGCCTGCCTTATTCCTGCTTAAGCACCCGAACCTCATTAAGCCCATACCCTTCGGTATACTCCAGCGTAATCCGGTCTCCCGCCCGGCATCGGATAATCTGTATCAGAGAGGTGTCCGACAAATCCACATCAAAAATATCCTCCTGATTTTCCAGACAGATGTAATAATGAGTGTTTCCTTCCAGCACAACCGGAGTCAGACTCTCAATCCTGCCGGTCACGCTCTTGCCATTCTCCGGAAGGGTGCTGACAATTCCATTGGTATTTAACAGCTCCGTATAATTTTTCTCACACTCTTGAACGGTGTCGCCTATGGCTACCCACTGGTATTTCTGCACGTTGACCATAGCATACTTTTTCACCAGACCGGCTCCATCCTTAAGCGCCATAAAATAAGTGGGCTCATCTGCAATATTAAGAAGCAGCGGGAAGGTGGCACGGTATCCCAAGTTCTGCACCTGTCCCTCCGCCGACGACATGGCGGAATCCTCTATGGCTCCTTCCACCTTATAATAACGGGTTTCCATAGTTCTCTGATTCATCAGGACAAACCCTACGTTAGACTGGTCGCCGCTGACGCTGGTCACTCCGGTGTAAACCCATACATCGTCCTCCAACGCAATATAATTGTATCCGTTGGTGGACTGCAGGCAGTCCTTCTGACCCAGCACGGAGTTCCAGTAACCGTGCTGTAAAATTCCATGGTAATCATATAAATCAATCAAAAGCTCCGCAGAGTAAACCTTATCCACCCACTGCGGCACGTCTTTCACCGCATAATCCGTGCATTCTCCTGTCTGCGCATTGCAGAGCACCACTCTTCCGATGGTCTGCCCGCCGAACAACCCGATATTAAACTTTTTCACCGGGCACACCCAATAAGGAATCCCCTCCTCATCAATCTCAAAGAAAATCTGGTCGTCAAAGATATACGTGGGATAATGGAATCTCAAATGTCTGTATATATTTCTGTTAAAGTATTCTCCCTTGGAATAGCGGATTCCCTCCGAAAGCTTTACGCACTCCGTATCCTGCGTTGTCATATCTATCAGCATGTACGCTGGAATACCATTCTTTTGGTTTGTCAGCCATTTAATGGTGCTGGCATAGGTAAGCGGGGTCACACGGACAGGCTTTCCCTGATAATTAATCTGAGAGTAATCTCCTGACACCTCAAACTGAGATACCATGTCCACCATGCTTCCCATTTTTCTGTTTCCAAGAAGCGCCGCGGAGTCCTTATCCAGCAGAGGAATGGTCTTATAGTCTACCTCTTTAATGTCGTCGGTAAATTCCCTCTCCTCAATGCTTAAGAGCCTCTGATACTTCGCCGCATTAAAAAAGGGTGACGACAAAAGAGAGCCTGCCGCATAAATCAGGCACAGCGCCAGCGTCAAAATGCCAAGAATTTTCATGTGAAGACTTATGCTCCGAATATCAAAACGCAGGTTCACTCCCTCCACGATTGTCTTCCTTTCCTTTTGAATCCTGCGGAGCAGTGCAAGCGCCATAAGGAGCACCAGCAAAAAGATCATTGCTCCCCAGGTTCCCACCGAATGAATGTTAATTGCAGGTATCGTTATATAGTAATAGACCGCCAATACCACTAATCCCGCTGCAATCACCAAAGCTGTTTTCCATAATTTTGTCTTTTTCAAATCTGATATCCTCTCTTTTAAAAATAGTCTATTAGAAATAATCTATTTGTAAATTATACCTTTATTTTCCGAAAAAAACAACAGGATGCTATATCCCCCAATACAGCATCCTGTTTATGATTACCTTCTTCTAAAAAGAACCCGTAAGAAAGTTAATCTTCAGAACCGTCATTCAGTTTTGACGCTCTTGCCGCAACTTCCTTTTCCTGTACGTCCGAAGGCGCCTGCTCATAACGCGCAAACTCGTATTCGTACTCTCCGCGTCCGCCTGTCATGGAACGAAGATCCGTGCAATATCCAAACATTCCCATCATAGGAACATCCGCTTCAATAACCTGCTTTCCGCCGGGTGCAGGGTTCATGCCCAGCACACGTCCTCTTCTCTTGTTCAGATCGCCCATTACATCGCCGGTATAAGAATCCGGCACGGTAACCTTTACAGAAGCAATCGGCTCAAGAAGCACCGGTCCCGCCTCCATAAATCCCTTCTTAAACGCCTGAATGGCAGCGGTCTTAAATGCCATTTCGGAAGAATCTACCGGGTGGTAAGAACCGTCATACAGCGTTGCCTTTACGCCTACTACCGGGTACGCCGCCATAGGTCCCTTTAAAACAGATTCCTGAATACCCTTCTCCACAGCCGGGAAATAGTTCTTCGGAACCGCTCCGCCTACCACGATCTGCTCAAATACATAGGGCTCCTCCAAGTTGCCCGACGGCTCGAATTTCATCTTAACATGACCGTACTGTCCATGTCCGCCTGACTGCTTTTTGTACTTGGAATCCACATCTGAGGTCTTCCGGATTGTTTCGCGGAAAGCTACCTTAGGCTCGGTCAGCTCAATCTCTACCTTATATTCATTCAGCAGTTTGCTTGCAATCACGTCAAGATGCAAATCTCCCATTCCGTAAAGGAGCATCTGTCTGTTTTCGGAGTCATTCACCATCTTCATGGTCAGATCCTCGTGGGAAATCTTCTGCAAAGCCTGTGAAAGCTTATCCACGTCTCCCTTATTCTTGGGATTGTAGCGCATGTATGTATAAGGAACCGGCATATCCCATTTGCCATACTTGATGGTTACTGCCTTGGTGGAAAGGCTGTTTCCGGTTCTGGCTGCCGTCAGCTTTGCAAGTGCGCCGATATCACCGGCGTGAAGCTCTTTCACCTCAACAGGCTTATTGCCCTGCATCACATAAATCTTACCAATCTTTTCTTCAATTTCCTTGTCTACGTTGTAGAGCACATCGTCCGTCTTAAGCACGCCTGAATTAACCTTGATCAGGGAATACTTGCCAATAAAAGGATCCACGATGGTCTTCCAAATATATGCAGATTTCGCTTTGGAAAAATCATAATCCGCATGATAAATCTCGTTGGTCTTCATGTTGATTCCGGCTACTTCGCGGTTCTCCGGGCTGGGGAAGTATTTCACAATGTCCTCAAGCAGAGTATATACGCCCTGGCAGAGCAGGCTGGAGCCCATAGTCATAGGAACAATGCTGCCGTCGCATACGTTGGTGCGCAGCGCCGCGCGGATTTCCGCCTCGGAAAATGTCTCTCCGCCAAAATAACGTTCCATCATCTCTTCGCTGGTCTCCGCTACCGCCTCCATCAGCGTATCACGGCAGATCTGCAGGTTTGCCTTATTGTACTCAGGCACTTCACATTCTATAACTTCCTTGCCCTGCCATCTGTTCCCCGTTTCGGTGATGACATTGATGTATCCCACGAATTTCTCGTTTTCACGGATGGGAAGATGGAACGGCGCCATCTTCTTTCCGAAGGAAGCGGTCATATCCTCAACTACCTGCCTGAAAGAAGCATTGTCCACATCCATGTTGCTCACGTAGATCATTCTGGGCAGTTTGTACTTCTCACATAATTCCCAAGCCTTTTGTGCACCCACCTCAACGCCGGACTTGCCGTTTACAACGATGATCGCTGCTCCGGCGGCGCTGATTGCCTCTTCCACTTCTCCTGCAAAGTCAAAAAATCCGGGCGTATCCAGAATATTAATCTTATATCCTTCCCACTCAATGGGAATCACGGAAGTACTAATGGATATTTTTCTCTTCTGCTCTTCCTTGCCGAAGTCACTGACTGTGTTTCCATCATCGACCTTGCCCATTCTTGATGTGATGCCTGATAAATACGCCATTGCTTCCGCCAGGCTGGTCTTTCCGCACCCGCCGTGCCCCAGCAGCGCAACGTTTCTGATTTTGTCAGTTGTGTAAATATTCATATTAGTTCCTCCATTTTTCAGCATTTTAGGACATTATTCCATATTTTAATCCGCTAAGATTTATGGCTTTCAAATCCCATGTGTACATTTTACTAAATTTTTGAGAAATATACAAGTAAAATCATGCGTTTTATACACTCTACTTTCCTGCCGTCTTTGTCAAACCTGCCAAAAGCCCCTTGCTGTGCCTTTTTTCCCCTCAGAGGGCGGTTGACTTTCGCACGTTGAAGTGCTATATTGTTGAAAGATTTAGAAAGGAGCCCATCGATTATGATTGTTGTAATGAAACCCCAAGCATCGGAACAGAGCATTCGTGCCGTCACAAAATATATCGAGGATAACGGTCTGCAGGTTCACCTCTCCCAAGGTGAAGAGGTCACGATTATTGGAATTGTGGGGGACAAATCCCGCCTGTCCACGGAAAATCTGATTATTTTTAAGGACGTGGACCGGATTGTTCCCGTCACGGAAAGCTACAAGCTTGCCAACCGCAAATTTCATCCCGAAGCTTCCACGGTAGCTGTCGGAAACACTTCTATCGGTCCCGGCAGTTTAACGATTATGGCGGGTCCCTGCGCCGTGGAAAGCAAAGAACAGTTATTATGCATTGCAAGAGCCGTGAAGGCCGCAGGTGCATCCATCTTAAGAGGCGGAGCCTATAAGCCCCGCACCTCCCCCTATTCGTTTCAAGGATTGGCGGAGGAAGGGCTGCGGTATATGCAGGAAGCCAAAGCGGAAACAGGGCTTTCCACCATCTGCGAGGTGGTCAGCCTTGACGCCATCGAAGCGGCTGTTAAATATGTGGACATGATTCAGATCGGCGCAAGAAATATGCAGAACTTTATCCTCCTCAAAGAAGCCGGGCAGTCCGGGCTTCCCGTGCTTTTAAAAAGAGGATTGTGCGCTACCATTGACGAGTGGTTAAACGCCGCAGAATACATTATTGCAGAGGGGAATCCCAATGTAGTCCTGTGCGAACGCGGAATCCGTACCTTTGAGACTGCCACCCGGAACACCTTAGATTTAAGCGCCGTCCCTGTTCTTAGAAACAGAACCCACCTTCCGGTGATTGTGGATCCTTCCCACTCCACCGGCTCCTACAAATATGTAGCGCCAATGGCAAAAGCCGCCGTCGCCTGCGATGCCGACGGGCTTATGATTGAGGTTCACAACGATCCCGCCCGCGCCCTTTCGGACGGTCCTCAGTCTCTCACTTTTGAAAAATTCCAAAAACTGACAGACGAGCTCCGCCCGTTCTGCCGGTTGGTAAACAGGAGCTTCTAACTATGAAAGAAAATTTTGTCTGCGGTTTTATCGGGCTTGGCTTAATCGGCGGTTCCATTGCCAAAGCCATCCGCAAGGTCTATCCCGAATGCAGGATCCTTGCATATGATGTTAATCAAAGCGCACTTGCCTCCGCCCATTCAGAGGGCGTCGTCAACGTGCCCTTATCCGAGATAGGAGAAGAATTTGCTCAGTGCGGCTATCTCTTTTTGTGTGCGCCGGTATCCGAAAACGATAAAAATCTGTCTCTGATTCGGCGCTTTATTTCTCCTTCCTGCATCCTTACGGACGCGGGCAGTGTAAAAACTGACATTCACCGGCACATAAAAGAAGCCGGACTGGAAGCTCAGTTTATCGGCGGACATCCTATGGCAGGAAGCGAACGCACCGGCTATCTGAATTCCAAAGCCCTGCTTCTGGAAAATGCATATTATATTCTCACGCCCTGTGAGAGCGTACCGAAGGAAGTGCTTGCAGACTTTGAAAAGCTGGTCTCCTCCTTAGGCGCTATCCCGCTGATTCTCACCTGTGACCAGCACGACTATGTCACCGCGGCTGTCAGCCATCTGCCCCATGTAATTGCCGCTTCTCTGGTAAATCTGATTCGGGACTGCGACTCGGCGGACGGCATTATGAAAATGATTGCCGCCGGAGGATTTAAGGATATTACCCGCATTGCCTCCTCCTCTCCGGTTATGTGGCAGCAGATCTGCATGACCAACGGGGAAAATATTCTGACTCTGCTGGACGCATACATGGACGCGCTCTCCAACATCAGAAGACAGGTTGCATCCTCCGATGCAGCAAAGCTCTATGAATTTTTTGACCAGGCAAGAAGCTATCGGGATTCCTTTATCGGCACATCCAGCGGTCCCATCAAAAGATCCTATTCCATCAATATTGAAATTGCCGATGAACCGGGCGCCCTTGCCTCCATCGCCACCATCCTTGCGCTCCACCAAATCAGCATTAAAAACATTGGAATCACCCACAACCGGGAACAGGATGACGGTGTCTTAAAGGTAGAATTTTATCAAGAAGAAAGCATCGAACAGGCGGCGCAGATTCTTTCCGCAAAAGGCTATACGGTCTACCGCAGAAATTAATCTGCCCCGCGGGGCGGGCGCCTACTGCTCAAAATACAATTCGCTGTTCCACAAGGCAATTTCGGTTCCCGGAAATGCTTCTTTTAATCTTTGATTGACCTGTTCCGCAGATACATTGCTTTTCATGATAATCTGCACAAATCCGCCTCCTCCGGCGCCTGCAATAAATCTGCCGTCAATCAAATCCTCAATTGCCTCAAAGATTCTGTCAATACCGGGATTGGACGCCCCTGCATCCAACTGCAGGGATAAGTTCCAGTGATGATTAAACAATCTGGCAAGCTCGTCCACATCCCCCTTTTCAAGCGCTCTTTTCATCCGCCGCGCCGTCTGCTTCATCTGTTCCAAAGCCTGCACGGACTCACACCTTCCCCTTATGTAGTTTCCAACCACCTCCCGGAGAAGATTCCGCGCCAGCCGGCGCTGTCCCGTATAAATCACGGCAAAACGGCGGTTTAATTCCTCTTTTGTCCCCTCATCCACATGCACCGGCTCCGCTTCCAAAATCTGACGTGCGCCGGGTTTACTGGTAATCATTTTAATTCCGGGCAGGATTCCTCCTGCCTGATCCTGCCAGCCGCCTCCGGTGCTCATCAGCTGTTCCATATAAAGCACCTGATTAAACAAAAGCTCTCTTTTTGCCTCTGTCCCGGTAAATTCAGCAATTGCCTTCGCACAGGCTCCCGCCAAAATACTGCTGGTTCCAAGCCCGGATCCTTTGGGCACTCCCACCACCTTCGTTGAGAGATAGATTCCTCCTCCAAGCCTTCTTAAAATCTTTTCCAAAGATCCGTCTTCCCCTGCCGCTTCCTCCTTGGCGGGAATCAGTCCGCAGGCAGTCAGCGCCGCCTTATGAAGGGCAAAATTATCATAAGGATCCATGCAGTCCTGCAGCTGGGAAAGCTCATGAATCACCGTCTTTGCACCTAAATCTTCGCTCTCAAATTCAATCTGGTACTGCGCAAGCTTCCGGACTGCTGCCTGTGCCGGAAGAATCCCGTTTAAACGAATTGCGGCATTTAAGACCATTCCTCCATGCTCGTTGCAGTAAGGCGGTGTATCCGTCCAGCCGCCTCCCCAGTTTACCCGGAGGGGAAGCTCTATCTTTACTTCGTCCTTCACAATGCGCAGGTCTTCCCGAAAGCCGCAGCTCCCCTTCATCCCGTCTGCAATCTGCCTCCGGATGACCGCAAAACATTCCTGTTCCATCCCATGCGCTTCATAAAGCCTCATTGCGGAGCCGTAGGCGCCCTGTTCAATCAATCTTTGCGCTTCACGGTCCGTTTGAATCCGGTTTCTCAATTCTTGTTCAAAGGGAATCACCGCTTCCACATCAGCCTGATTGAAGCTCCCGCACAGACTGATCCGCTCCTTCCCAAGCCATTCCATGACCTTATCCTTATCCGCCTTTTTCTCCGCCATCTCGCACAAGATAAGAGAGCTTTCTGCCGCTTCCTGACAAGACTCCTCCAAGGGATACAGCTTTGCCTCCCACAAGCTGTCCGCCTCTCCCTCCCAGATTTCACGGACAGGAATCCGATAATATTCCAGCATTTCCCGAATATGCCCGTTTAAAAAGGCAGCGTTCTCCTTGTAAGAGCCTTTGGGATTATCTTTTACACCGTACACTCTTGCCGCGTAACGCCCGCTCTTCTGCCTGACTGCGTGCAGTACCGTATGCGCCGGTACGGTAATATTTTCAACCGCCGCTCCGGAGAGGACAGCCCCTTCCATGACCGTTACTCCCTTTCCAAGCTCACTGTTTTCCAGATAGCTTCCCTCAAAAACTACCGCCTCCGGTGAAAGAAAGCTGTTTCTTACTGCAAATCTGCACTCTGCGGATCCGCACTCTTCCCGGTTCGTTCCCGCCGCCTTGATCCAGCCAAAAGAACGGTACTCATCCATTTTATTCGTAAGAAAATCTAAAAGCTCCTCCGTCGTTCCAAAATGGATAAACTTAGCCGGCGACAGGCTGATGACCCTCATACTGAATTTGGAGAGCGCACGCCAGATCTGCTCCCGGCATGTTTGCAGTTCTTTGCAATAGTTCCCCTCCGGTGCCTGTCTGTAAAACTCCGTCAGGGAAGCGCCGGATGCCAGCGGATACAAAAAGTCGCCGTAAAAGCTGATTCTTGCCTTTTCATTCACAAATTGGCTGTATTTCTCCCCATCAATTCTGCCGTCTGTGCTAATCAGCCCTAACAATGCCCCAAGAAGTTCGCTGTCAAACAGCACCGCCCCGGTGTCTAAGTCCACACAGCCCTTTTCATTGACCGCCCCTGACCTTCTCAGCATGTCCTCCGGCTGTTTATGTAAAAACTGCTCCACCATTCCATCCTGCCCCGTGAGGAACACCCCATGGTTTTTGCCGGTGTTTACCGGCTCCTTGATGGAAATTGCGGCACAGCCCTGAAACGTAAAATCAATTTTTTGAAACTGCTCGTTTTGAAAATCAAAAAGAAGAAGCACATCGCCGGATAAGACCAGCATGCCCTCCTTAATTTTATTGGCTACATCCGCCATAGATAAAATAAACTCATCAAATAAAGTGGAAAACCTTCCATCCGGAAGCTCTCTCGGAACCGGTGAAAACAGCTTTCCGCACACACTGTACTGAGGCACCCTCCTGCTGTCTCCTCCTGAGTGGATAACAAGTATCTTTCTGCCTTTTAGGCAGCTTTCCGCCGGACAGCGTTCTCCGCCCTCCATAGCTTTCTCTGCAAGGTATTTCAGTACATGAAACGTAGCGCCGCCGGACCCGACTCTTTTCCCTGCCGGATCCGGAAGCACTGCAATGGCACAGTCATCCGGAAGAAATCCGCATTTCTTCCGATGATCCAGTTGGAGCCTGTATCCTCTTGCCTGCTCTTCATTTGACGCAGTTAAAATGATATAATCCCATCCTGTCGTCATCTACTTTTCCTGCTTCAAGCTTTCTACCATATCGTACACTTCAATTCTGGACGCATCGGATTCCGGCATTCCAATAAAAATTGCGCCATAATGGAAACCGTTCTCCTTCTTCTCAATACGCACAATCTCCAAAAACGCATGAATCACTTCCTGCGTCCAGATTCTGAGAAATCCCTCGTATACCGCTCCGATTCCCAAAAGCTGATCGCACTGAAATCCAATTCCTGATTTGGACACATCCACGATTTCAATTTCCACCTCTTCCGTTTCGGCTTGATCCAGCCGCTTGACAACCAGCTTAGATACCAGCTTCCGCCTGTTCGCTCTTCTTCTCTCCTCCATGTCAGCCTAACCTCCATTACAAAATATAGCTTGCAAAAGTTTACGTATATAAATTTTGCAAGAATCGAAAAGTACAATTTATTATGTCATTTACTATATATTATACGATTAAGAATTTTTTGTAAAGTCATCTGTGAAAAAGCAAACGTCTCCAAAGGAAAAAAAACGGTATTTTTCTTTTACGGCTTCCTCATAAGCCCTCAAAACCTGTTCTCTGCCTGCCAGAGCACTTACCAGCATGAGAAGCGTAGACTCCGGCAGATGAAAATTGGTGATCAGGCCGTCTAAGAGCTTGAACCGATACCCCGGATAAATAAAAATGTCCGTATCCCCACAGGATGCAGTCAAAAGCCCCCTCTCATCCGCAGCGCTCTCTATGGTTCTGCAGCTTGTGGTTCCGACACAGATTACCCTCCCGCCCTTTTGTTTGGTCTCGTTGATAATCTCTGCCGCCTCCTCCGTAATCTGATAGGTTTCCGAATGCATATGGTGCTCTAACAGATTTTCCGCCTTTACCGGGCGGAAGGTTCCAAGCCCTACGTGAAGCGTCACATAGGCAAGCTTCACTCCTTTTTCTGCAATCTCCAAAAGCAGTTCCTGCGTAAAATGAAGCCCCGCCGTCGGAGCCGCCGCAGAACCCTCATATTTGGCGTATACCGTCTGGTAACGGTTCTTATCCTGAAGTTTATGGGTTATGTACGGGGGAAGAGGCATCTCGCCGAGGCAGTCTAAAACCTGTTCAAAGATTCCCTCATAAAAGAACCGCACCAATCGGTTTCCCTCTTCTGTCACCGACAGAATTTCCGCCCTAAGTTCTCCCTCTCCAAACCGCACCCTTGCTCCGGGACGCAGCTTCTTTCCGGGCTTTACCAGAGTTTCCCATACGTCCCCGGCATGACGCTTTAACAAAAGAATTTCTACTGCCGCGCCGGTATCCTCCTTGACGCCTAGAAGCCTTGCCGGAAGAACCTTGGTGTTATTAAGCACCAGACAGTCTCCATGCCGCAAATATTCTGTGATGTTCCGAAACCTCTCATGCTTCCATTCTCCGGTATTCTTATTCACCATCAAAAGCCGGGAAGCTGTCCTGTCCGGCAACGGATCCTGTGCAATCAATTCCTTCGGCAGGTCAAACCAAAAATCCGAAGTTTTAAGTGCTCCACTCATTACAGGTCTGCTCCTCTTAAGAACGCCGCGTATCCCCGCTTTGCCTCGTACACATCCGCCTTGCTCGCAGCTTCCCATGGAGCATGCATATT
Organism: Lachnospiraceae bacterium; assembly: GCA_023663945.1. Taxonomy (GTDB): domain Bacteria; phylum Bacillota; class Clostridia; order Lachnospirales; family Lachnospiraceae; genus Suilimivivens. The sequence goes on from JAMPGL010000043.1 coordinate 21,475, forward strand.
CAGCACCGCTACGCCGCTGTCAATCACGTTCATTCCATACAGTGCCAGAATATAAGCGATGGTTCCGCCTCCGCCCAAATCCACTTTTCCAAGCTCCGCCGTCTGGAAATTTATTTTCTCTTTTTCAAAAATCTGTCTGATATGCGCAAGATATTCCGCGTTGGCGTCGTTGGAACCGGACTTTCCTCTGGAACCGGTAAACTTATTAAATACCATGCCTCCACCAAGATAAGCCACATTCTTTTTGTCAAAGCTGGAGGCGTAAGTAGGATCATAGGCGCTGCTCACATCGGAGGACAGCATACAGGATGCCGCTAAAGCTCTTCTCACGTTCAGCTCCGAATACTCTCCCAAAAGGTTCATGACCTCCGCCACAGCATTTTCAAAGAAACGGGATTTCATTCCGGTAGCGCCCACACTGCCGATTTCTTCCTTATCCACCAGAAGACAGCACGCCGTCCGCTCGCTCTCCTCCACTTCCAGCATAGCTTTCAGGGAAGAAAAGGCACATACCCGGTCGTCCTGACCATAGCCTAAAATCATGCTCCGGTCAAGCCCTGCCTCCCTTGCCGCTCCGGCTGGAACCACCTCAAGTTCCGCGGAGAGAAAATCCTCCTCCTCCACGCCGTAGTTCTTTTTTAAAATATCAAGAATGCCCTTTTTCACTGCCTCCTTCGCGGATTCCTTATCCTTATCGTCAGAAGCCTTCTCCCCCTTTTTCTTTTCTTTTCCGATAGTAATCGGGCGGTTTCCGATGATAATGTCAAGAGCCTCCCCCTCAATCACTTTGGAGGCTTTCTTTTCCAATTGCTCACCGGCAAGGTGAATTAACAGGTCTGATACAAAAAATACCGGGTCATCCTCATTTTCTCCAATATTGACCTCCACCGTAGTTCCGTCCTTTTTGACGATTACGCCGTGAAGCGCTAAGGGAAGCGCTACCCACTGGTACTTCTTGACCCCGCCGTAATAATGGGTATCCAGATAAGCAAAACCGCCGTCCTCATAAAGGGGATTCTGCTTGACATCCAGCCTGGGGGAATCGATATGCGCTCCAAGAATATTCATCCCGTCCGTCATGGGGCGTTTTCCAATGCGGAACATCACAACGGATTTGTTCATGCACACGGCATAGACCTTATCTCCTTCTTTCAAGGAGGTTCCTTCCTTTATAAGCTCCTGAAGCTCCCGGTATCCTGCCTTTTCCGCCGTATTGACAATGAAATCCACGCACTCCCGTTCCGTCTTGCCCTCATCCAAAAAGCGCCGGTATTCGTCCGCAAATGCATCCACTTCCTTTAACTGCTTACTGCTGTAGGTTTCCCAAGTGTTTTTCTTCTCCATTTTAATTACCATCCCTTTCCGTCAGAACACAATACGCTTTTAACTGCGCATCTGCGCGCCGTAAGCTTCTTTCAGCAGGGTTAGGATTTTGCCGATGACCTCCTCTGTCATTTCATCGGTGACATCCTTTTCGCTGGAAGCAAGCTCAATCTTAAATGCCATACTCTTTTTTGCTAATCCAAGCTTTTCGCTCTCAAAAATATCAAACAATTCCACCTTGGAAACAAGTTCATCCGCTTGTTCAATCTTATCAATAATCTGCCCGCATTCTACCTTCTTATCCACCACCATGGAAATATCTCTGCCTGCCTTCGCGTAGGGAGATTCCGGCACATAGTTAATCTTTTCTTTGAACTTTGCGCTCAGCACATCATAATTCAGTTCTGCAATAAAAATTTTGGTATCCGCCTTCTTGTCCTTCGCTATGGCAAGCGAGTCGATAATATCATACCGGAGCTGTCCAAAGACGCCGACCTTTTCTCCGTCACAATACACTTCCGCCGTTCTTCCCGGATGAAGGTACGGAACACTTCCCTTTTGATACCGGAATTTAAGGTCATTGTACGCCGCCAGATTCTCCAAGGTCTCTTTCAGGGCAAAGAAGTCCTCTTCCGCGCCGGAGGTTCCCAGACAGAGGGTTTTAATCTCATAAGGAGCCTGCACAAGGGGCAGTTCTTTGGGCTGGTAGACATTGGCAAGCTCAAAAAATCTTAAATCCGTCTCACCGTTTTTGATATTGTTTTCCAGTGCCTTTACCATGGAAGGCGCCATAAAGGTTCTCATAATGCTTAAGTTTTCCGTGATGGGATTTAAAATTTCAACCGCGCTTCTCTCTTTTGCATCCTCCGGAATCAAAAACTGATCGAACTCTCCCTTTGCCGTCATGGTGATCGTCTGAATCTCAAAATACCCCTGCGTGCAGAGAAAGTTCTTTACCGCCAATTCCTTGCTCTGTTTATCATTTAATCCGCCGTTTGTCACAAGCGCTTCCCCTAAAAAGGTGGGAACTACCTTGTCATAGCCGTACTCTCTAATCACTTCCTCCGCAATGTCCTGATAGTTTTCAATATCCTCACGATACCGGGGAATGCTCAGGGTAAGGACGCCGTCCTTTAATTCCACTCCAAATGCAAGATTCGTAAGTATCCGTACCATCTCTGTTTCCGGCACTTCAATTCCAAGCACGTAATTCACCTTTGCGGTCTCCACCTGAATCACTCTTCTCTCGGTGGATGCGCCTGCGCTTACGTCAAAGTGGGAGGCGCTGACCTTTCCCACTCCAAGGGTCTGGGTGAGGTTAAGGGCTCTTGCCATACCGCACTCCACCGAATACTCGTCAATTCCCTTTTCATAGCGTGCCGCCGCATCAGAATGAAGTCCAAGACGTCTTGCCGTCTTGCGCACATTGTCCTTGGTAAATTTGGCGCACTCAAAGAGGACTTCCCGGGTGTTTTCTGTAATCTCACTGTTCAGGCCGCCCATAACGCCTGCAAGCCCCACAGCCTTCTCTTTATCGCAGATTAACAGATTACTGCCGTCAAGAACGCGCTTCTTTTCATCCAGCGTAACCAGTTCTTCCCCTTCTTTGGCCCTGCGGACCACAATGGAGCTTCCCTCCAAGGTGCTCAGGTCAAATGCATGCATCGGCTGTCCCATCTCCACCAGCACATAGTTGGTAATATCCACCATGGCATTAATGGCGTTATGCCCTGCGGCAATCAGTCTCCGCTTCATCCAGAGAGGCGATTCCTTGTACTGAACATCATACACGTAATGCGCCAGATATCTTGGACAGACATCCTTGTCATTCACTGTTACGCTGATGTCCGGATTTACCGTCTCATCACAGGTATAACTCATATCCGGATTTTTGAGCTCTTTTCCAAGAAAAGCCGCAACCTCCCGGGCAATGCCTATCACCGATTGGCAGTCCGGACGATTTGCCGTGATGGAAATGTCAAACACATAATCCTCCAGTTCTAAATAAGTCTTAATATCCTCTCCAACAGGCGCTTCTTCGTCAAGAATCATAATGCCGTCCACATCGGCGCCCGGATACCAGTCCTTGTTAAGCCCCAGCTCCTCCCCGGAGCAGAGCATTCCATAGGACATCATATCTTTCATTTTACGAGGTCCGATTTCCATCCCGTTCGGGAGCTTTGCCCCCACCAGACATGCCGGAACCTTAGCGCCCTGAAATACATTGTCCGCACCTGTGAGAATCAAATGGTCATGTCCATGCTCTCCACAGTCAATGTGGCAGATGTAAAGATGCGTCCCCTCATATTTCTCAATGGAGGTGACCTGCCCTACATATATTTTTTCTATATTTTCGCCAAGATATACCATCTCTTCCACTTCAAATCCGGTGGAAAATAACTTTTCTTCCAGCTCCTTCGGCGTCACATCAATATCTACATATTCCTTTAACCAGCTAAGTAATACTTTCACGATTACACCTCCAACTATGCCTTAAATTGTTTTAAAAAGTTGATGTCATTTTCAAAAAGTCTGCCCATATGGTTAATCCCATATTTCAGCATGGCAATACGCTCAATTCCAATTCCAAATGCAAGTCCCGAATACTCCTCCGAGTCGATGCCGCAGTTTTCCAGCACCTTCTTGTTGACCACGCCGGCTCCAAGAACTTCTATCCAGCCGGTTCCCTTGCACAGAGAGCACCCGCTCCCGCCGCACTTAAAACAGCTCACATCCACCTCAACCGACGGTTCGGTAAATGGAAAGTAAGAAGGGCGGAGTCTTGTCTTTGCCTCATCGGAAAACAGTCCTTTTACAAATTCGTCCAGCATTCCCTGAAGGTCGCAGAGAGTGATATGCTTATCCACCACCAGCCCCTCCATCTGGCTGAACATCGGAGAATGGGTGGCATCTGAGTCTGAGCGGAATACTTTCCCGGGTACAAGCACTTTGATGGGAGGTTTCTTGCTGTCCATCACCCGAATCTGTCCCGGCGACGTATGGGTGCGCAGAAGCAGGTCTTCCGTCAGCCAGAAAGTATCCTGCATGTCTCTGGAAGGATGATCTTTCAGCACATTCAGTCTGGTAAAGTTGTGGTCGTCATCCTCGATTTCCGGACCCTCAAAAATTTCAAATCCCATGCCGGAGAACACATTGATGATCTCGTATTTTACCGTGGTCAGCGGATGAAGATTTCCCATGGGACGTCTCCTTACGGGAACGGTCACATCGATGGTCTCCTTCTCATACTTTTGTTGAAGCTCGAAGGCTTCAATCTGAGCCTTCTTCTCATCATACTTTTCCTGAACCCAGGTTTTCACCTCGTTCACAAACTGGCCGTATGCCTTTTTCTCCTCCTTGGCAACCTGCCTGATTCCATTCATCAGCCCCTGAACCGACCCGGTCTTGCTTAAGTATTTCTTCCAAACCTCGGAAAGCTGGTTTTCAGATTTTGCCGCCTGAATGTCGTCCATAAAAGCTTTTTTAAGTTCGTCTGCATTAAACATCATTTTCCTGTCTCCTCTTTATTTTTGATTTCTTCTGCGCATAAGAAAATCCCCTGCATGTTTCCATACAAGGGACGAATTTTCTCCGCGGTACCACCCAAATTCCTGCCTGACGGCAGACACTTCATCCGCTTAACGCGCGCCACGTTCAAACCTACTCACGGAACTGCTCTCTCCGCTTCAATCTGAAAGCTCCGGTGGGAAATTCACATATTATCTGAACTGGGGGAAGCTTTCAGCCGACGGCTTCCTTTCTCTGGCAGAAAATAATATGCTGCTTGGCACCTTCACAGCTTTTTCTTTATGTCGTTTACTATGACTGCACTTATTTTAGTCAATCTTCTTTCGCTTGTCAACACCCTTTTTTCCAATAAAGAACTGAAAAGCCGGTTTAAAATAACGGTTTAGGTAAGCTCCCCCCAAAATAATATACATGCCCACATAAAGCCACAGCATCAAAATGATAATGGTGGTCAGATTCCCATAAGTGTTAAATCCGTTAAATTCGTTTTCGTACACGGAAAACGCCCATGTCATAACGCTCCATCCCACCGCCGCTATTCCTGCTCCCGGAAGCTGCATTTTAAAGCCCAGCTTCGCCTCCGGCACATAAGTGTACATGAGGGCAATCACCAGCGTAAAAACCAGCCACGCAAAGAGAGTCCGAAAATGCATCAGCAGACTAAACAGATACGCCGTCTGCGGAATCACCCCTTCAATGATCTCAACAAGCGTGTTTCCAAACACAGTGGCAATCAGGGAAAAGATTACCGCAAGCAGAATCAATATGGTATACATGCTTGCCGCCAGCCGGAGAAGAAAATAGTTTCGGTTTTCCTGCACATCATTGACTGCATTCAGCCCCCGCATCAGCGCCAGCACGCCCTTTCCCGCCGACCAGAGGGTTGCGATTGCCGTGATGGAAATGATTCCCACCGACTTCTCGTAGACATCCGCGATAATGTTGATTAACAGCGGATGCATTGCCTCCGGAGATATTTCCGTCACCACGCTCATTAGATTCGCCTCCGTAAGCGGTGTGTAGGGAATCAGCGCACAGAGAAGCATAAGCGCCGGAATCAGCGACAAAAAGATAAAGAACGCCGTGCTTGCCGCAAAAGCGCTGATATTCTTTTTGCTCATATGCTTTCCAAAATCATATCCGATAAACAAGAGTCTTTTAAACATAAAGCCTCCTCACTCATAAATGTTTTCAATCCGGCAGTCTCCAAAATAAAAGGTCAGTATTTCCTCCCAGTCCAAATCCATAAGCCCCATAGCCTTTGCACCGTTTTGTGACATCCCTACCCCATGTCCGTAACCGCCGCCAGTCACAGTATATCCTATCACATTTTCTTTCGATTTGACAGTGTCAATCACAAAATAAGCGCTGGGCAGAAGCGTGCTGCTCTCGTAAACGGATCCGTCCTGACGGATTACCTGATTCTGCTGGTTTAAAATATAGCGGATATTATATTCCGATATTACTTTATAGGCTCCCTGATCCGTGTCAATCAAAAGTTCATCCATCACGCCGCCCTCTTTTCGTTTCAGACAGCAAATCTCATAAATTTCTTTTATCTTCCCCGGCTCTTTGGAGATAAATTCCTCTCCCTCCCCGCAAAGGATTTTATCCGGTGCGGCGTGATACCGTTCCTTAAGCCGGTCCGACAGCATAGAGACATCCAGATTTTCCACGGTATAGCTCCACCGAAACCATGGTTCTTCTTTTTCAAAGGCATTTTCATCCACGAGAGAAATATATTCCCGAAAGCATTCCTCCTTTGCAAGTTCCTCCGGCATCAGTTCCTCCCGATCTCCTTCTCCCTGAAAACCGCCGTAGACTGATTTCAGATAAGGCATTTCACCCTTCTGCTGTTCGTTCCACACTCCCGCATCGCTTCCAAAACCGCAGGAGGTGGAGTAATAATATACGTTTACGGGCTCTTCTCCGTAATACAGCACAATTCCTGAGGTTTCCTTTACCGCACTGGTAGAATTTACGTTTTCCGCAATGTTATTATAAACCTGATAGCTGACGCTGTCGTCCACATGCGCTCCCACACTGCCGTAGCCCGGATTCTCCAAATACCGGTATCCGTAGGTTCTGGCGCAGACTGCCTGTGCCTTCAGTGCCTCCATGGGATAAGAGGCAGGCATTTCACTGGGCACTACCGAATACAGATATTCCTCTAAGGGCAGTTCGTTAATCAGCACCAGCCCTTGCTGGGTATTAGCAATTTCCATCATGCCTCTGTAGGATGGCGTTCCATAAGCTCTCTTCTGGGAGCACACCTCGATTCTGCCTGACCATACCTCCGGGTACAGCTCCATTCGTCCTCCCTCGAAATACTCACTGCCTGCTTCTACCCGGAATCTTTCTCCTGCGGGAATCACCTTCTCCTTCCTGTCCTCATATTCCCCGTAAAGAACCTTCATCCCGTCCGAGCAGACAAATTCCAGCTCCGGATGATAAATCTGCCCGTTATCTTGGTTCTTGACTGCCACCCGGATATTCTCCATGGTCTCCTTCCGAACCAGTAAAAAGGCGCACACCTTTCCATCCTCTATCACAAAATCCGCAAAGGAATACCCGATGGAAAGATCCTTTAATTCCGCCGTCTGAAGCTTATCATAGATTCGGTATCCGATGCAGTTATCCGCTATTTCCAGCACTCCGGCTCCCTCTAATTCCAGTGTTCCGTCTCCAAGACCAAGCAGCTTTCCCCCTGCCTTTTCCCGCTTCACGGATATTTCCTTAAGCATTCCTTCCCCAAATGCAAGATCTGCAATCTGCTCCCTATATCCTCCCTGTGCCCCTGCCTGCTCGATTTCCGCCAAAATCCGGCTTCCCAATTGTTCCACCGGCAGGGAAATCTCATAGTTCCCGTCAAAGAACCGAAACTCCTTAGAATTACATTCCATAATCCACACATTATCAAAATGCTGTTTTCCCGTCCCTATTCCGGACAGGGTTAACAGCCGGTTTCCCCTCACATAAGCAAGCACCGTCTGAAATTGACAATTTTCAAATTCAGGCGAGATCATAAGATACCGCTCCGTTCCATTGCAGAGAAGCTCTCCTTCCTCAATCTGATTTTCCCCTGCAAGGTAATCATTTCCGCACAAAATATCCACCTGCTCCTGCCGGATTACATCCTGCAGTCCTAATTCCTTAAGCAGTTTTTCATAACTGCGGTGCCAGTCCTCCCGCAATAACAAAAATTCATCTTTGTACTTCTTTTCATAAAAATAATTCTCTGGCTCCGCGCTCAGATAACCAAGAAGCTGTTTATATGTACCATAATCCAGATATTCACTCTTATTTCCTTCCCAAAAATTCTTAAACCCTTCCCTATCCGGCACCCAGACATCCGTAAGGAGAATCTCTTCTGTCAAAATTTGAACTTCCCTGACATCCGCTGTCTCCCCTTTCGGCTGTTTTAACTGCCATACCGTCACATCTCTGGCTATCAGATAAATAAAAGCCGCGGCTAGAAGGACGATCAGCATCAGCTTCGCCCATATTCGAAATCTCGTTTCCATCAATATCCTGTTACTCCTCATTTAAATCATAGCTTTGCAGGTCAAGAAAAGAAAAGCAGCCCGCAAACAGGCTGCTTTTCTTTTGTAAAATACAGCATTTGAGCTGCTTTATTTATACCTTTCGGTATATCCCCAAAATGCCGGTTCTTGTCTTTTGACTCCTAGCCATGCTAGGTGGGTAACCGCAGCCTGTGCTTTTGCCTTCCCTTCCAATCCTTCCAAAAGGCATGCTTTATGGAAGTGAGGGCTTGACAGCCGCAAGGAAATATAGGAATCCCGTTTAAAGTATCTGTAGGTTCAAAACAACAAGAATTATCGTACATTTCAGGTTGTTTTTATTATATCCAATATCTTCCCATAATACAACTGGAAATTTTCAGCCAGAATAAGAAATTTTATATTAAAATTTCTTTAAAAATCACTTCGCAGTTATCTGCGCTTTGAAAGACCCGTCTTCCGTCGAAGTACTATGAAAGTTCCGGAGTTTCTGACTGTTGTATT
>JAMPGL010000044.1 GCA_023663945.1 Lachnospiraceae bacterium
AAATCCTTATTTTTCAATGCCTGTAATACTATTTATGACTTTGCGATTGCCCTACTTCCGCAAATTTGTGACAAATTTGTGAGCATGTTTGCTCTACGGATTTGAATGGTTATTCTTCATATTTTCCACTCGCTTTTGCTCCTCTAAAGCCCTTTGCAGCTCTTTCTCCGCCTTTTCCTCCGCCGCTTTCGCGCGCGCCTTGGCTTCTCTTGCCTGTCTGCCCGCCTCTTCCGCCTCTGCTTTTGCCGCAAGGGCGAGCCTCTTTGCCTCCTCCGCCTCGCGCATAGCCGCCTGTGCATGACGGACAGCCTCCTGCTCCGCTTTCTTCTGGACAATCTGCTGTTTTTCCTTTTCCGTATAGGGTATAAAGGCAAAAATACTTGCGGATAACGGCGCCGCCGTCATCTTAAAGGAGTAAGGCTTTCCGTCCATTTCCTCTTCCAGCACGCACTTTGCACGTCCGTTAATCCTTCCCTGCCCGCCGTAGCATTTGGCATCGGTATTTAAAATCTCCTTGTACTTTCCTTCCAGTGGAACTCCTATGGTAAATTCCTGCTCCACATTTGCAAAATTCACGGTGACCACCAGCGTCTCTTCCGGCTTATCCGTCTTGCGCAGGAAGGAAACCATGCATTTATCCGGTGAGATGCAATTAATCCACTCAAAGCCTTCCGGGCTGGTATCTAACGCATACAAAGCTGGCTTTTGTCGGTACAGCTTATTTAAATCCTGCATCAGACGGTAAATTCCTATGTGCTCATCGCAAGAAAGCAAAGACCATTCCGTCTGCCTGGACTCGTCAAACTCACGGAACTCTGCAATATCCTGTCCCATAAATAAAAGCTTCTTGCCGGGATGGGTCATCATGTAGGCATAGGTAATCCGCAGATTTGCAAATTTATCTTCCCTATTCCCAGGCATTTTGCCAATCATGGTCGATTTCCCGTGAACCACCTCGTCATGGGAAAACACCAGCACAAAATTCTCACTGTACGCATAAATCATGCTGAACGTCAGCTCATTGTGATGATGAGAACGGAAATAAGGGTCATAGCTGATGTAAGAAAGATAATCATTCATAAATCCCATATTCCATTTCAAATCAAACCCAAGCCCGCCGTCTTCCAAACTGCCGGTAATCTTAGGCCATGCGGTAGATTCCTCCGCAATCATAAGAACTCCCGGATTCCGCTTTTTCATCATGGAATTTAAATGCTTTAAAAGCTCTACCGCCTCTAAATTCTCGTTGCTTCCATAAATATTAGCAACCCACTCTCCGTCATTCTTTCCATAATCCAGATAAAGCATGGATGCCACTGCATCCATCCGGATTCCGTCCGCGTGGTACTGTTCTACCCAATACATTGCATTTGCAATCAGGTAATTTGCAACCTGAGGACGCCCGTAATTATAAATCAGGGTTCCCCAATGGGGATGTGCTCCCTGCCTCGGATCCGCATGCTCATAAAGGCAGGTTCCGTCAAAACCAGAAAGCCCGTAAACATCTCTTGGAAAGTGCGCCGGAACCCAGTCCAGAATCACGCCGATTCCCGCCTGATGCAGCGCATCCACAAAATACATAAAATCCTCTGCGCTTCCGTATCTTGCCGTGGGCGCATAATATCCAATCACCTGATACCCCCATGAGGCATCCAGCGGATGCTCCATCACCGGCATCAGCTCTACATGCGTATATCCCGCATCTTTGACATAGTTAATAACCTCATCCGCCAAAGCGCGGTAATTTAAATATTCTTCTGTATCTCCATCCTTTTTGAAAGAACCAAGGTATAGTTCGTAGATACTGATCGGCGCATTCGGGCTCTGGACCGTCTGCCGTTCCTTCATCCACTTTTGATCCTTCCAAGTATAGGCAGAAATATCCCTTATGATAGATGCGGTATCCGGTCTGAGCTGCTGTCCAAAAGCATAAGGATCTGCTTTCAGGAACGTAATCCCTCCCTTTGCCTTAATCTCATATTTGTAGCATTCTCCCACGCCCACATCAGGTATAAATATCTCAAAAATCCCGCCCTCAGCGTTCCGCTTCATCTGGTGGACTCTTCCATCCCAGTTGTTGAAATCGCCTACCACGCTGACTCTGAGCGCATTCGGCGCCCACACTGCAAACAAAGTGCCCGGAGTTCCGGAAATGGTCATAGGATGCGCGCCCAGCTTTTCGTACACCGTATAATGAATCCCGGCATTAAATTTGTCAATATCCTTTTGATCCATCCCCGCCTGATAGCGGTAAGCATCTTTCACGACCCTTATGCCGCTTTTGTCTTTTACCTCGTATACGTAATTTTCGGGGATTTTGCCTGCCATTGTATAAGCAAAAAAACCTGCCTCATCCACCAGTTCCATCTTATGTCTCTTATCACCCGGCTGTGTAATAAGCGCCACCGCTTCAGCATCCGGCTGAAAGGTCTGAAAAAGTACATTTTTGCCAATCACGTGGGGACCCAAAATATCATGCGGATTGTCTTCTTCTGAGTAAATAATACCCTCAATGCGGGGCCAGTTCATCAACTTATACAATTTACTGTTCATAGGTATCCTCCATCTGACCACAGCGGACTCTCCATCCGCGCGGCATGTCTTTTAAGCTGTCACAGTTTATTTTAACAAAGATATCTATACAACACAAGCATCAAGTGTTACAATCATATCGTGTTTAAAAGTGTCGTTTGTACGCTCCAATGCACATATTATGGAAAAGGATGTGAAAAAATGTTTCAGACAACCAAAAATTCTAACGGATATGATTCCCTGACTGAGGAAGACAAGGCAATGCTCTCCCGCATTAACGCTTACGCGGAGGATGTGTTAGGCGACATTGACCCTCAAAAAACAAGAATTTCTTTTCAGTTAGATCAGTTAAAGCCTGTTATGCAGGAAATCGCCAACGAGAAAAACATAAGTATCGAAGATGTATTTATTAAATACATGGATCTTGCAAGCGTTGTTTCCGCCAAACAGGATGCCATGCTGAAAGAAGATTTGGAAGAAAATCTGGTGGACTTCAGCCAATTTTAAACCGGCATTTACAAAAGCGCTGCCCCTTGCCGGACAGCGCTTTCTTCATCAATTCTCAGAATGCAGCGTTATTGACTACTTCACCACGCGCACGCGGAACACTCCATTTATGGACTGTAGTTTCTTTATAATACTCTCATCTGCGGCTGTTTCAATATCCATCATGGTATAAGCCACTTCTCCCCTTGACTTGTTCATCATATCCGTGATATTGATTCCCTCATCACCAAAGCAGGCGGTAAATTTTGTGATCATATTTGCAATATTTTTGTGGAAAATCGCCACACGCCCTGCCTGTGTGCATACGCCCATATCGCAGTTCGGATAATTGACACTGTTGTTGATGTTTCCGTTCTTTAAGTAATTCATCATTTCCTTCACTGCCATCTTTGCACAGTTGTCCTCCGACTCCTCCGTGGAAGCACCAAGATGAGGTATGACAATACAGCCATCCTGTCCTGCGGTTGTTGGATTGGGGAAGTCTGAAACGTATCTGCGCACCTTTCCGCTTTTGATTCCTTCCAGAACATCCGCTTCGTTCACAAGCAGATCTCTTGCAAAGTTCAAAATGATAACGCCGTCTTTCATTTTGTCGATTGCCGCCTTGTCAATCATTCCTTTGGTGGAGTCGAGAAGCGGTACATGGATGGTGACAATATCACAATTCGCATAAATGTCCTCCACATTGAGCACATGCTTTACATCACGGCTTAAATTCCATGCAGCATCCACCGATACATACGGATCGTAACCGTAAACTTCCATTCCCATATGCTTTGCAACATTCGCCACTTTTACGCCGATTGCGCCGAGCCCGATAATACCCAGCTTTTTGTCCTGTACTTCCGTACCGGCAAAGCGCTTCTTTTCCTTTTCGGCCGCCTTGGCAATATTCTCATCATCTTTAGCGGAGAGAACCCAGTTGATTCCGCCCACAATATCTCTGGAAGCAAGGAGCATTCCTGCAATCACCAGCTCCTTCACTCCGTTTGCATTTGCGCCGGGCGTGTTAAATACCACGATTCCCTTTTCTGCGCATTTATCAAGAGGAATGTTATTGACTCCGGCACCGGCTCTTGCCACTGCAAGAAGCTCATCCGAAAACTCCATGTCATGCATAGCGGCGCTTCTTACCAAAATCCCCTGAGCCTTATCCATCTCCTCCGTCTTTGCAAACTCTTCCGTAAACTTTTCCAATCCGACTTGTGCAATCGGGTTGAGACAATAATAATTAAACATTTTCATTCTCCTCATTTCAGGCATTCTTCTCTTCAAACTCTTTCATGAATGCAGCCAGCTTTTCTACTCCCTCGATGGGCATTGCGTTGTAAATGCTGGCACGCATTCCGCCAACGCTTCTATGCCCTTTCAGATTTTCAAATCCTGCTTCCTTTGCTTCTTTTACAAATTTTGCATCTAATTCCTCGCTTCCGGTGACAAAAGGCACATTCATAAGCGAACGGTCTTCTTTTCTGACAGTTCCTTTAAAAAGCCTGCTCTCATCTAAGAAATCATAGAGAATCTTTGCTTTCTTTTCATTGTACTCTTTCATTGCCGTAAGACCGCCCTGCTTCTTCAGCCACTTAAATACCTTGCCGCAGATATAAATGCCGTACGCCGGAGGGGTATTATAAAGGGAATCCGCATCCGCATGGGTCTTATACTTTAACATGGTAGGCGTTCCGGGAAGCGTATCCTCCGTGATAAGATCCTCGCGGATAATCACGATCACCACGCCCGCCGGACCCACATTCTTCTGTACGCCGCCGTAAATCACTCCGTACTTGCTCACATCAACAGGCTCCGATAAAAAGCAGGAGGACACATCCGCCACCAGCTCATGCCCTTTGGTATTGGGCAGCGTCTTAAACTTGGTTCCATAAATTGTGTTATTCTCACAGATATATACATAATCAACGTCTTCCGGAATCGGAAGGTCAGAACAATCCGGAATATAAGAAAACGTCTTATCCGCCGATGAGGCTATCTCAATTGCCTCACCGTAAATCTTAGCCTCCTGATACGCCTTCTTAGCCCACTGGCCAGTCACAATATAAGCCGCCTTTTTATGCTTCATAAGGTTCATGGGAATCATGGCAAACTGCTGGCTGGCGCCTCCCTGCAGGAACAATACCTTGTAATTGTCAGGAATATCCATAAGCTCTCTTAAGTCTGCTTCCGCTTCTTTAATGATCGTATCATAAACCTTGGAACGATGGCTCATTTCCATGACAGACATTCCGGAACCTCTGTAATCCATCATTTCATCTGCAGCTTCTTTTAATACTTCTTCAGGTAAAACTGCCGGACCTGCTGAAAAGTTATACACTCTGGACACTATTCTCTCCTCCTGTGACGATTTACATCTTATCAAACGCTGCCGCACTCCGCACGTCAGTCTGACTAAAAACATCTGGGAAACATTGTAAACTCATTTATCCCGTTCGTCAATCCTTTTCCAAATCTGCAGCATCAAATACTTCACTGATAGGCGCTCCGGCAGGAACCATGGGGAACACCTTATCATCCTCCGGAATGACGCATTCAATCAGAATAGGACGCTTCATCTCAATTGCCCTTGTAATCGCCTCCGCAACCTCTTCTTTCTTAGTTACCCGGATTGCTTCACAGCCAAGCCCCTTTGCTACCATACAGAAATCAACCCCGTCGTTTAACACCGTCTGAGAATATCTCCTATCATAAAACAAAGTCTGCCACTGCCGGACCATTCCAAGCACATGGTTGTTAATCACCACTTCAATAATGGGGATCTGATACCGGGAAGCCGTTGCAAGCTCATTCATATTCATGCGGAAACACCCGTCCCCTGCAATATTGATACAGATCATATCGGGTTTTCCTACTTTTGCGCCGATACAGGCTCCCAGCCCGTATCCCATCGTGCCAAGCCCGCCGGAGGATAAAAAGGTTCTTGGCTGAGAATATTTATAATACTGTGCCGCCCACATCTGATGCTGTCCCACATCGGTAGTGATGAGCGCCTTTCCCTCGGTAATCCGGTCAATCTCCTCCATGATATAAGGGCAGGAAAGCCCCTCTTTCTCATAGTTAAGGGGATATTTTTCTTTTAATTCCTGAATATGATTATTCCACTCCCTGTGCTCCATGGGAGTAAGTTCTCTGTTGATCAAAGTGAGAATTTCTTTTAGGTTTCCCACAACGGACGCCGCCGTTTTGATATTTTTGTTAATCTCAGCCGCATCAATATCAATGTGAAGCACCTTTGCCCTTGAGGCAAACATTGCCGCATTTCCCACTACGCGATCCGAAAATCTTGCGCCTAAGGCAACTAATAAATCGCATTCACTGACTCCCAGATTGGACGCCTTGGTTCCGTGCATGCCAATCATGCCCGTATAGCGCTTATCATGACCATCCATAACGCCTTTTCCCATCAGAGTATCGCACATCGGCGAATCCATAAGCTCCGCCAGCTTACGCACCTCTTCGCAGGCTCCTGAAATCACAGCGCCGCCTCCCACATAGATAAAGGGACGCTTGGAAGCCTTGATTAACTCCACTGCTCTCTCAATATCCTCCCGTGTATACTTACTGCAAGATGCCTGCGGCTCCGGCAGAACCCTCTCATATTCACAGGTGTTTGCCGTCACATCCTTGGTAATATCCACGAGCACCGGACCCGGGCGTCCTTCCCTTGCAATCGCAAAAGCCTTGCGGATGGTGTCCGCCAGCTTCGTTACATCCTTAACGATATATCCATGCTTTGTGATAGGCATGGTCACCCCTGCAATGTCCACCTCCTGAAAGCTGTCCTTTCCAAGAAGCGGAAGCCCTACATTACAAGTGACAGCTACCATAGGCACTGAATCCATATACGCCGTCGCAATTCCTGTTACCAGATTGGTTGCCCCAGGTCCGCTTGTGGCAAGACATACGCCTACCCTGCCGGTGGCTCTGGCGTAACCGTCCGCCGCGTGAGCCGCTCCTTGTTCGTGGGAAGTCAAAATATGCCTAATCTCTCCGCTGTGCTGATACAAGGCATCATACACATTTAATATGGTGCCGCCGGGATACCCAAACACGGTATCTACTCCCTGTTCCTTTAAACATTCAACTACAATTTCCGCTCCTGTCAACTGCATGTCTAATCCCTTCCTTTGCTGTTTTACCGGTTTTCATTTCTGCCGTTTCCTGTATGGGGAATCTCCAAAACCGCTCCCCTGTTTCCGCTGGTAACCATCTCCCGGTATCTGGACAGATAGCCGGTGGTAATCTTAGGCTCTCTCGGCTTCCAGTTTTCTTTTCTCTTTGCAAGCTCCTCATCCGATACTTTCACATTAAGAGTATTCTCCGGAATATTAATGCTTATAATATCGCCCTCTTCCACCAAAGCAATCGGTCCTCCAACCGCCGCCTCCGGCGACACATGCCCGATAGAGGCTCCTCTGGAAGCCCCCGAAAAACGTCCATCCGTAATCAGCGCTACCGAAGATCCAAGCCCCATCCCTGCAATTGCGGATGTGGGATTTAACATCTCGCGCATTCCCGGACCGCCCTTGGGTCCTTCGTAACGGATAACCACCACGTCGCCTGCGGCGATTCTGCCTCCCTTGATCGCATCGATGGCATCCTCCTCACACTCAAACACTCTTGCCGGTCCCTCGTGAACCATCATCTCAGGAACCACCGCAGAGCGCTTCACCACACCGGAATCCGGTGCAATATTTCCTTTCAGAACCGCTATCCCGCCGGTCTGTGAATAAGGATTTTCTACCGGACGTATCACTTCCGGATTCTTGTTTACTGCATTTTCTATATTTTCTCCAACCGTCTTTCCTGTTACGGTAAGCAAATCAAGATAAAGCAGATCCTTCTTGGTCAATTCCTTCATCACTGCATATACGCCGCCCGCCTCGTTTAAGTCTTCCATATAAGTAGGACCTGCCGGTGCCAGATGGCAGAGGTTCGGAGTCTTTGCCGAAAGCTCGTTGGCGATATCCAAATTCAATTCCACTCCCGCCTCATGAGCGATTGCAGGCAGGTGAAGCATGGAATTGGTAGAGCAGCCTAATGCCATATCCACGGTGAGCGCATTGAGAAATGCCTTTTCTGTCATAATATCCCTGGGTTTGATATTCTTTTCAACCAGCTCCATAATTTTCATTCCCGCATGTTTTGCAAGACGAATCCTCTCCGAGTAAACCGCCGGTATGGTTCCGTTTCCTCTAAGCCCCATCCCAAGCGCCTCCGTCAGGCAGTTCATGGAATTTGCCGTATACATTCCGGAGCAGGAACCGCAGGTGGGACAAACCTTCTCCTCAAATTCGCTGAGTTCTTCCATAGTCATGGTACCTGCCGCCACGCTTCCAACTGCCTCAAACATGGAAGATAAGCTTCTCTTTTCTCCATGCACCTTTCCTGCAAGCATGGGACCGCCGGACACAAAAATCGTAGGGATGTTGACTCTTGCCGCCGCCATTAAAAGTCCGGGAACATTCTTGTCACAGTTCGGAATGCACACCAGCCCGTCAAAGCCGTGCGCTATAGCCATACATTCCGTGGAATCTGCAATCAGGTCTCTTGTTACCAGAGAATACTTCATTCCCACATGCCCCATTGCAATTCCATCACAGACTGCAATCGCAGGAAACACCACCGGCGTTCCTCCCGCCATTGCAACTCCCATTTTCACCGCTTCCGTGATTTTATCCAGATTCATATGCCCGGGAACAATTTCATTATAAGAGTTGACGATTCCAATAAGCGGCCGCCTTCTTTCCTCCTCCGTGTAGCCTAACGCATTAAACAGGCTTCTGTGGGGTGCCTGCTGAGTCCCTGTTTTTACGGAATCACTTCTCATTTTCATCTCTCCTTTATTTTATTTGATATAGTACATAATTACTGCTTTCGTAAGTCTTCTGCATGGTTTCCACATAGTCCCATGGAATACTGTCGTAATAGTGATAAAATTCCCATACTGTTTCATCAAAATCAGGGTTCATCATCCGCTTATCTAAGATGACCATATCCGCCCCTTCTATCTGGGTATTTTCGCAGCGTATTCCATAAAGAAAATATAAAAGATACTCCTGATTACAATCTGTCACACAATAATTCCTGCCGTCTTCTATATCCGCCTGCCGTAAAACCATTTCAATCTCATGTTCCCTGTCTCCATACTCCGCATTGTACCCGGAAAAGACCAAACACTTTATTCCAAACAATACCGCTGCAGACAAAAGAATCACTTCCACTTTTCCGGCAGGTCTTTGCCGCCCGGCCGCCTGATACAGCATCCATGCAATCAGCAGGGCTAAGACAACTCCCCCATAAGTAAACACCCGGTAATATGGACGCTTACACTGAATAAACAGGCAGACCGGCACAAAGATAATCTGAAAAAATAAAAAGATTTCCGGCAGAATCTCCCGGCTTGCACGGTCTTTGAGCTTAATCACTCCCCGGCGCGCCAGCATAATAAGCCCCACACACCATATTATAAGGACAGGCAAGTCAAGCTGCCCGTAATAATATCCGGACAAAAGCTTGAAAAATTCACCAAGCCTTCCTAAAAATCCCTCCCTTGCCTCACTTTGAATATAAGGCGTATCCAGCATATATTCCATCCCTCTCTTAACCGCCGCGAAGGGAGAGCTTAAAATCATTTTGACATGGGACAGCCCGTAATAAACTCCTGCTTCATCCTTTACCAGAAGATTCGAGCCGATTGCAAGCCAGATAATCCCATATAAAATAACGGTGAACACTGCCGCCGCCAGCGAAGCCGCCACCAGCTTTAAAAGCCGTGAACCCGAAAAGGTCTTAAAAAACGATACGCTCTTGTCTTTCCGCTCCTGTATGCCTGCCATCAGCAGGTAAACGCCTCCCGAAAGACAAAGCGGCAATACCCAGTATACATTACTGCTCACCGCATAAAGCCCCAGCGTCAACGAAAACGCATAAATCATGTAATACCGTTTAGCGCACTCCTCTCCGGTACAGATGTTCATCATGCATAGAAACGCTGTGAGAAAACAGGTAATTCCCAAGGTATACCCTCTTCCCTGTACAGCCATCTGATTAACCAGGCTCATGGATACATATAAAATCACCGTCACAAGAGGCAGGCATCCGCTCATCCACTTTGAGGCTGTCCGGTACAACAAACACAAATTTGTAAGTGCACACAAATAGGATACCCCCCTGAGCCCTATGTAAGAATTTCCAAACAAATCCAGCACTGCCGACAAAACAGAATATCCCACGTGATTGTTGGGAAGTGGCCAGTGAATCGCCGCATAAACCGGCCCCCTGCTGATAAAAAAGTAATAGGTATATAATTCATCATACCATGGGGTCAGCGCAAATAATCTCCACCCGTAATATACAGCCATTCCGGCAAATAAAATCAGGAATGCCGCATCCGCCCATGAAAGTTTCTTATTTGATTTCATCTGCTAATAAATCACCCATCTCTTTACATCCGACCTTTTGACATCCTTCGGACATAATATCCACTGTGCGGTATCCCTTTTGCAGTACCTTTTTTACCGCCGCTTCTATCGCGGCAGCCTCTTTATCCAGATCAAAGGAATATTTCAGCATCATCGCTGCTGACAAAACCGTTGCAATGGGATTGGCAATCCCCTTTCCTGCAATATCCGGAGCGGAACCATGGCTGGGCTCGTAAAGACCAAACTTACTGTCGTTTAAGGACGCCGATGCCAGCATTCCAATCGACCCAGTCACCATGCTTGCCTCATCCGATAAGATGTCGCCAAACATATTTTCCGTTAAGATCACGTCAAACTGCGCCGGATCTTTCACAAGCTGCATGGCACAGTTATCCACCAGCATGTGCTCTAACGTCACTTCCGGATAGTCTTTGGCAACCTCCTCAACCACCTTGCGCCATAAGCGGGAAGAATCAAGTACATTTGCCTTATCAACACTGGTCACCTTTTTGCGGCGTTTCATGGCAATGTCAAATCCTTTCTTTGCCGCCCGGCGGATCTCATTTTCATCGTAAGATAAGGTATCTACCGCCTTTCTCACTCCGTTTTCCTCCGTTGTATAACGCTCGCCGAAGTAAAGCCCTCCGGTAAGCTCCCGCATGATCAGCATGTCAAATCCATTTGCACTGATGTCCTTTCTGAGGGGACATGCATCGGCAAGTTCCTCATAAAGCACTGCCGGACGCAAGTTTGCAAATAGGTTTAACGCCTTCCGGATCGCCAAAAGCCCTGCCTCTGGTCTTAAATTGGGAGCAAGCTTATACCAGGGGGATGTTGTGGTATCCCCGCCGATGGAACCCATCAGTACTGCATCCGCCGCCTTTGCAGTTTCAACAGCCTCATCCGTAAGGGGAACTCCATGCACGTCAATGGAGGCTCCTCCCATCAAAATATCCGTGTAGCTCATTTCATGGCCATACACAGCGGCAACCTTATCCAAAACCTTTTTTGCCTCTGCCACAATCTCCGGTCCGATTCCGTCCCCGGGTATACATACAATATTCAGCTTCATCTTATCTCTTCCTTTCTCTTATGGCAATGTTTCCCTCCCGGAAAAAATAAGGCGCAGGATAAACTGCGCCTTACATCCGGTAAATTTTATTCTGCATCTGCCTTTTCTACCTGAGCAATGGCGGTTTTCTGCATAGGAATACGGCAGTTCTTGTTATTACCAAACTCTACAATTACCGTATCATCCGTAATATCTATGACAATTCCGTAAAAACCACTGTTTGTGAGAATACAGTCTCCCACCTCAAGTGTTGATAACATAGCTGCCATTTTCTTCTGTTCCTTCTTTTGCGGACGGATCATAAAGAAATATACGAACGCAAAAATAAGTACCAGATAAACAACCATGATAATACCGCCGCCTGCCGCAACGCCTGCATCTTCTGACAATAAAATACCCATTATAATGTTTCCTCCTGATTTGTTCCGGCGTTCTGCCGAGTCTAACAACTATAATACACAATTACGGAATCAAAGACAAGCTTTTTTCTAATTTTATGTTCCGGCCGACATTTGATCCAGCTTTCGTTTTTTGTACGCTGTAAATTCTCCCGCATCCAGCGCATCCCGGATTTCTTCCATCATGGTATTATAAAAATACAGATTATGAAGCACGCAGAGCCTCATTCCAAGCATTTCCTTTGCCTTCAGAAGATGGCGGATATACGCCCTGGAATACCGCCTGCATGCCGGACAGGAGCATCCTTCTTCAATAGGACGCTGGTCAAGCTCATACTTGGCGTTAAACAGATTAATCCTGCCGTGATTGGTATACAAATGACCATGCCTGCCGTTTCTGCTGGGATAAACACAGTCAAAAAAATCCACTCCCCGTTCCACGCCCTCCAAGATATTTGCAGGCGTTCCCACTCCCATTAAATAGGTTGGTTTATCGACTGGCAGATGGGGAACTGTTTCCTCCAAAATATAATACATCTCTTCGTGGCTTTCTCCCACTGCAAGACCGCCCACCGCATAACCGTCTAACTCCATCTGCGCAATTCTCTTTGCATGTTCAATCCGGATATCCGCATAAACCGCCCCCTGATTAATTCCAAACAAAAGCTGGTTCCGATTGATGGTATCCTCCAATCCGTTCAGCCGCTTCATTTCCTTTTGGCACCGCTCCAGCCAGCGGGTGGTTCTGTCTACGGAAGCCTGCACATAAGCCCGGTCGGCTAAGCTGGAAGGGCATTCATCGAATGCCATTGCAATGGTGGAAGCCAGATTGGATTGAATCTGCATACTCTCTTCCGGTCCCATAAAAATTTTCCTGCCGTCAATGTGGGAATTAAAATAGACTCCTTCTTCTTTGATCTTGCGGAGCCCCGCCAAAGAAAATACCTGAAAACCGCCTGAATCCGTTAAAATCGGCTTATTCCACGACATAAACTTATGAAGCCCGCCAAGCTGTTTGACAATTTGATCTCCCGGCCTCACATGGAGATGATAGGTATTGGATAACTCTACCTGCGTATGAATCTGCTCCAAATCCTCTGTTGAAACGGCGCCCTTAATTGCCGCCACTGTTCCTACATTCATGAAGACCGGCGTCTGTATCTTTCCGTGAACGGTTGTAAATTCTCCTCTTTTTGCTCTTCCTTCCTGCTTTAACAACCGGTACATTACTCGTATTCCTTTCTCTCTTCGGTCTGTGCCGTGCCGTCTATACATGCAGCATGTCTGCCCATGTCCTCATCTATCTACATATATTTATCCCAAAATTCTTCCAGACAGAGCCCTTCCTCCATGATGATCGTTGCCGCATCCCTGCCCACATAGCGGAAATGCCAGGGTTCAAATTCAATGCTGGTGATATATTCTTTGTCCTTGGGGTAACGCAGAATAAATCCGTATTCGCAGCAGTGCTCTTTAAGCCACTTCCCTGCATCGGTATCCGCAAAACCCGCATCAAGATCCGAGTAGGTATCCGATACCATATCAACTGCAAGCCCGACCTCATGTTCGCTTGCACCGGGAACCGTAACAGTCTGTGACGCCAACGCATAAGCGTCCATGTATGACATGCCCATTCCCATATAAATCTTAATCTTTTTATTGAACAAACCCTGCTGATAGTTGAAATTTCTATAAGGAGAACAGATACCTAAGATAATCCCGTCCTCATCATATGCCGCCTGCATCATGGCAAGCAAATCCTCGATGATCCGCTCATCACACTTCATTTCTCCCTTGATGGTCTTAATCGGTCCAAGCGTGAAGGTGTAGTCATCTGGAATCGGGTGATGCTTATTGATCAACATAAGCTTCCAGTCGTCTTCCGAAAATCCCGCCTGCACCGCACTATCAGTCGATTCCTCATCAGAGGAATCGCTTTCCTCGCCAGAGGAATCGGTTTCCTCGTCAGAGGAATCGGTTTCCTCCCCGTCAGAGGGCTCTGCTTCTTCCTCGTCAGAAGGCTCCGGCTCTTTATTTTGAGTTACCTGTTCCTCACTTATAATATCATCCAAAAGATATTTATCTGCATCCTC
This sequence comes from Lachnospiraceae bacterium, assembly GCA_023663945.1. Classification (GTDB taxonomy): domain Bacteria; phylum Bacillota; class Clostridia; order Lachnospirales; family Lachnospiraceae; genus Suilimivivens. The sequence goes on from JAMPGL010000044.1 coordinate 14,039, forward strand.
TAACCCATAATGTTCAATATCCTCATAGCCGTCTAAGACATCCTCATCCTCCAAAATCACAATGTCCTCATAGGATACCTGCTTCTCATCGGCAAAAGTAATGTCCGAATCCACCGACACCGTAACCGCTTCTATCTTCTGCTCACCGGACACAAACCCGCTGTCATACTGAAATACCGGGAAAGCAAAGCTGTTTCCGACCATAAAGCAGAGCAGAATAAACGCCGCACATACAAACCGCTTAGTGCCGCGCCTGCAATACTCAAAAAAGTGATGAAGAATCATGGAAATTGCCAAACCAACAATAGCAGGCCCCTTTAACAGCCTGCTTCTTCGCCCCATATTAACAAAGAATTGCTTTGTTCTCTCGTAAAGACTCCTTTTCATCTTTCCCCCGGTTTATGTAAAAAAGAAATGGACTTAACTTATATCTTACACAATATTATCACTTTTTACAATAGGTAATTTCTGTTTTTTTGCAGATTTTTCACCATATTTTTCAACTTTTTTAACTGTTTTTCTCTCTTCCTTGCCACTTTTGCCATTTTCGTCTATAATTCTCTTATAAAAATATAGAAACAGAAGGAGTTTTTATGGCAGGCTCAACATTTGGAACAATCTTTAAAATCACTACATGGGGGGAATCTCACGGCAAGGCATTAGGCGTTGTCATTGACGGCTGCCCGGCAGGTCTTTCTTTATGCGAAGCCGATATCCAGCCTTATTTAGACCGCCGCAAGCCCGGTCAGAGTTCCATAACCACCCCCCGCAAGGAAGCGGATCAGGTGGAAATCCTATCCGGAACCTTTGAAGGGAAGACCACCGGAACTCCCATTTCCCTATTAATAAAAAACACCTCTCAGAAATCTTCCGACTACAGTGAGATTGCCTCTTATTACCGTCCCGGACATGCCGACTATACTTTTGACGCCAAGTACGGATTCCGGGATTATACAGGAGGCGGACGTTCCTCCGGAAGGGAAACTGCATGCCGCGCAGCCGCCGGTGCCGTTGCCCTCAAGATTTTAAAGGAACTTGGAATCACGGTTACCGCATATACCAGATCCATCGGTCCTATCCATGCGGATATGACCCGTTTTGACCGCTCAGCCATCTACTCTACCGCGTCCTGTATGCCGGACTTGGAGGCGGACAGGCTGGCATGCGCATACCTCAAAGAATGTATGCAGAAAAAGGATTCATCCGGCGGCGTGATTGAATGCATTGCAGAGGGGCTTCCCGCCGGAATCGGCGACCCTGTCTTTGAAAAGTTAGACGCAAACCTAGCCAAGGCTGTCATGTCCATCGGCGCCGTAAAAGCCGTGGAAATCGGCGACGGCATCCGTGTTTCAACCGCTGGCGGTTCCGAAAATAATGACGCCTTCCAAATGAAAGACGGCGTTATCTCCAAAAAGACCAACCATGCAGGCGGGATTTTAGGCGGCATCAGCGATGGATCTAAGCTGATTCTCCGCGCCCACGTGAAACCTACCCCTTCCATCTTCTCCCCGCAGGAGACTGTGAACAAAAACGGAGAGAATATCACCGTGGAGATTAAAGGACGCCATGACCCGGTGATTGTCCCCCGGGCAGTTGTGGTGGTGGAGGCAATGACCGCCCTCACGCTGTTAGATGCCTGTATGCTCAATACCAGTGCCAGAATGGATTATCTTAAAAATTTTTATCACTGAAATGTAACGGTGCTGTCGCAATAAGCAGAGCGCATACGATATATGGACATTTTACAGAATGTAATCAACTATATATCGTACGACTCGGTCTTAATGCGACAGCCTTCTACTCATCCGCCAGCATTTCTGCCGGTTCAATCCTTTTAATTTTTTGACAGCACAGCAGGGTCACTGCCACGGCGGTGAGGCAGATTAAAAGCACCGTAATCACGTCCCACAAGGGAGCAGTCTGAATCTCACATTGCCGGATTCCGCTAGTGGACAAGCAGGCCTCCACTAAGCGTCCTCCTGCAGACCTGCCCAGTTCCGCGCCCAAAAGTGCGCCCAAGGCTGTCACCGGAAGATTGGAAAACAAAGTCTGCAGACAGAGCTGTCCGGTTGTAAATCCAAGTGCTTTCGAGATTCCATAATTTTTTCGTTCTCTGATCAGCTTTGTCTTTATCAATAGAAATACGATCAAAATCACCATCAGCACCGTAACCGCAATTAAAATGAAACAAATTGTCCCGATCACGGAAGTTATGGGTTCTAGTAAATCCAACAACATCCTCTCCATATCCGTCATCTCACGGTCAGGGTAATCGGCAGAGAGCAGCGCGAGAAGTTCTTCTCTGGTACAGCTTTCATTCCCATAGATGTAAATTGTTTTGGTCATGCTGCTTCCGTTTAAGCGTTCTGCCCCTTCATAATTCATCAAAGCCTTTTTTCCCGTATTATTTATTTTTTGGTCAATCCCGGTAAGAATATAATCCTTCCGCCCGCTGGTTCCTTCCACGTAAACGGTATCTCCCGTCTGTGCGCCGATACTCTCACAGATGTTTGCAGTGAGCACAATCTCGTTATCATATTCCGGCAGTCTTCCTTCAAGCAGAAACTCATTTTCATTTTTCTCCGGTTCCTTCCAGAAGTCACAGGTGACTTCTATGGACTGTTCCTTATGATATACTGTGATATTTGCCGAACTCCAGTAAAGAACCTTATCCACCTGTGGATAGGACGCAATCTCTCCTCCAAGCTCATCCACATCTTCTCCCGTAATGCCGACATGACCAAACTCCATTCCGATAAGCCGCATGAGCAGATCCGTTTCCTTGACAAAATTTTGATACAAATAAAATCCGGTACAGCTTGCAAAACCGAGAAGAGTGACTACAAATACAATCCCCGCATTTTTCAGCTTTGCACCAAAGATATTTTTCATTCCAAGCGCAGTCAAAAGAGGCTGCCGGCTCTTATGCAGGGCAAAATAATTTTTGCGGAAGTTATGAGCGCGAACCCCTCCCCGGAGCGCATCCAAAATTTCAGTCTTTCCATATCTGCGGGCACACTGCCAGGTAATCACCACCGTAAGAAGCACGCTTCCGCAAAACGCTGTCACCGCGCTGAAAATGTCAAATCCATTTTCATAGGGAAGACCCATAACGGCGGCTAACAGCCTTCCCAAAAGCGGTCCTGCAAGACCCCCGCAAATAAGCCCTGCCGCACTCCCAATCAGAGAAACGATTCCCATCTCCAGCACGAAGCTTTGGGTAATCTGCCTGCCGGTATACCCGGAGGCTTTCAGTATCCCAATGTCCTTCAGGTTCATCTCACAAAAATTTCCAATACAAAACCACAGAACAACCATAGCAATCATAAAAAGCAGAACTGCAAACACCATAGCGATTCCTATGCCAATCTTGCTCATCATGGTATCTCCGTATCTCATGGTCTGCCAGTCGAAGGAAAAATTAAATGCATCATCGATATGCGGCATTTTTTGATTCATTGACGCTGAGATTTCTTTTGTAAATTCCTGACAATCTTCTCCTTCTCTCAATTTGACCTTATATTCCATATAAGAAATCACTTCCGGTTCCGACTCTTTCAGCCACTCTACCACCGTCTCTGCCAGATAGCATTTGTACACAGCCATATTCATTGGATTTGCATACAGCGGATCCTCCACAAATCCTGCAATCTGAAAGCGGTAGGTTCTGTCCCTGCCAAAAGACAGCCAGATAAAATCTCCCTGCCTGCGTCCGAAAGCCGAACGGAAATAGTAGGGACAGAGAATTTCATCCTCCGAAAGCGTTCCCTGATATTCAGGATAAATACTGCATATATTCCGCTTTTCCTCTGCGGAGGCAAGCAAAAAAATAAAGCTGCTGTCCGCCTCCCCGTCAAATCCATATTTTCCACTTGAAGCCAAATATGCCGGAGTGCTCTCAAATTCTTCTGCCTGATAACATGACGCAAAAAAATCCTCAATCCCCTCCACATTTCTTTCGATATTAAGCATATACCAGTCTGCTGTCCGGCATTTTTCATAAATAGAATCCACCACCCGGTCCATGTTTAAAAGCACGCTCAGGCTCACATACAAAAGGAAAACCGACGTTGCAATCATCACCGCAAGCACAATGGCATCGCTTTTCTTTTTCTTTAAATTCTTTCCTGCAATAAAAAGGCTCTGCTGCATATCACCACCCCATTTCCTTAAGAAACAGGCGCAGTTTCTCATGCCGGAGAGAATCGCCGTCCGCGTATTCTCCCAGTTCCAGCTCTCCCATAATCAGCCCGTCCTTTAGATAGAGAACTCTGTCCGCCCTTTCAGCTGAACGCATATCATGGGTGACCATCACAATCGTCTGCCCTCTCTGATGCAGGGAGGACAATACATTCAGAACGCTGTCCGTATTGGCGGAGTTAAGCGCCCCCGTAGGCTCATCCGCAAACAAAATCTCCGGGTCATTGATCAGCCCCCTGACGATCGCCGCCCGTTGAGCTTCCCCGCCGGATAACTGGGACGGAAACTTGTGAAAGCACTGCTCGGATATTCCTACCTGTAAAAGCAGCTCCATCCCCTTCCGTGCAATCGCTTTTTTATTCCGGCTCTTTAATAGTCCGCTGACCATAATGTTGTCAAGAACACTCATGGTGTCATTTAAGTAATTTTGCTGAAACACAAATCCGCAGTGTTCCCTGCGGAATACTGCCAGCTTGTCATTACTGTATCCGGTAATCTCCTCATCCCGATACTGAATACTGCCAAGAGTCGGTCTGTCCATTCCCGACAGCGCATAAAGCAGCGTAGACTTGCCGGAACCGGAGTTTCCCATGATTACCGCAAATTCTCCCTGCCTGATTTCCAGATTCAGGTTTTTCAGAACATGCTGCTGGACGCTTTCGTTGGAAAAGGTCTTACACAGATCCTTCGCCTTTAATATCACTTCCATTCATTTACCTGCCTTTCGCTTCTTTTCTTAATATCATAAAGGTTTTTAAGCAGGAAATCTTTTCTTAACCCTTGTCTCTTTCTTAACTGATTCTTAAATCTTCAAAATGGCATGACAAATACAAAGTCAGCCCTTCGATACCTTCCGCACAAAAAGCGTCACGCAGAACCCGCCGTCGTTATAGCATTCCATTCCTCCCTGCATCTGCTCCATAAAGTATTTTGCAAGATAAAGCCCAAGCCCCGAACCTGAAATCCCTTGGGTATTGCTTCCCCTGAAAAATTTTTCCGTCACAAAATAAAGCTCTTCCTCCGGCACTCCCTTCCCCTTATCACGGATGAAAATCGTAATTCCCTCTTTCTCATCCTGATACCGGACGAATATCGGGGTTTTGGCATATTTACACGCATTGCTCACCAGATTGTCCACAATCTGTTCCATCCGCAGGGCATCCAGATACAAAAGGCATTGAGGAATCCGGTTCTCCTGAATAATCTCCACCCCTGCAAAAAGATCGCTGTAGCTTTTCATGGATTCAAACATTTCGGGAATCAAAAGACTGCTTTCCTCACGGGTTTCTATCTTTAACTCCTCAAGCTCCTCCAAGGCGGCATGAAGCAGATTGCTCACCAGTCTGTCAATGGTATCCGCTTTTGCGGCAATCACTTCAATTTTCTTCTTAACATCCTCCGAAGTCTCCTTCACTTCAAGCACTTCACAGGCCGCCTTGATTGCGGACACCGGCGTCCGGATGTCATGAGAAAGCTCCGCCGTCAATTCCCTTTTACTCCGGTTTGCCTGATATTCCTTTTCTTTGGCACGCTTTAATTCCTCCCGCATCAGATCAAAGCTTTCCGTAAACGCTCCAAAAAAATTATGCCGCTCCATGGGAAGGGGAAAATCCAGATTGCCTCTGGCAATCTCCGCCGAGAAGCTTTTCAGCTTTTGGAACGGTCTTATATAAAAAACATAAATCACGGCTAACAGCATATATCCCGCAGCCAGCAGTCCCAAAAAAGTTAAAAAGACTCTCTGCATCGTCTGCTTTTTCCATAATTCATAGTTACGGCTTTCCCGGTTCCATATGACTTTTCCCATAATCCCATCATCGGTCTCATAGTCAAAAATAACGGCTCCCTCTGCCATGGCCTCCCCAAGTCTTTCTTTGTAATCCAAATCCTCCAAAAAAAGGAGGCCGCAGTCATATTGCGCCTCCACTTCCTCTCTTGTCAGCCCCGACCGGACCGCCCTGCCGATCTGCTGCAATTCTCCATTGTAAAAAACCATATCAACCGCCGATTGCCGTTCCTTGTTCATTCCGCTTACAAAGAAACAAAATATCAGCGTGATAACCAACGTAAAGCCCACTGCCAGATATTTAATTTTCATTTTCTCCTCCGTATTCCAGCATATACCCGGTTCCCCAAACCGTTTTGATCAGTTTCGGGACATTGGGGTCTTCTTCCAGCTTTTCCCGCAGTCTCCGGATATGCACATTTAAGGTTCCATCACTGTAAAAGGCATCTCCCCAGACTTCGTCAAAAAGCTGTTTCTTGGTCACGATTTTATTGCGGTGCTCATACAGGCACTGCATAAGCAGAAACTCCTTAGCCTTCAGCTCCCGCTTCTGCCCGTCCAGATATACGCTTCTGGTCTCCTTATCCAGATAAAGACCGCCGTTTTTATCTTTTGCGTCAAGGGGCGGCACCTTATTCTCTTCCTGCGCCCGGTTCTGATTCTGATATTGCGCAATCCTTCGAAGGAGCACCTTCACCTTTGCCAAAAGAACGCTTAACGTATAAGGCTTTTGGATGTAATCATCTCCCCCGATGTTAAGCGCCGCAAGCACATCCTCGTCGCTGTCCCTTGCGCTGATAAACAAGATGGGAATTTCTGATGTTTCCCTGAGCTTCTTACAAAACCGGAATCCGCTTTCTCCTTCCAGATTGATGTCCAAAAGCAGTGTATCCGCCTGATTTTCCAGTAAAAAGCTTTCGGTATCCGAAAGATTTCTCCTCCATGTACAGGACACATCAAAAAGCTGAAAATATTCGCAGGTCATTTTCGCAAGGTCTTCTTCATCGTCTACGATCAAACAATTATAATGCATGGCTTCCCGTGATTCCTTATTTTAATTTGTAAAAAATAATGCAATTGGGCTGATCCACCCGGATTTCCCTGCCGTTCATGACCAGAGTGCCCTTCTCCATGTTCGCGCTGAAGAATGTCATCGTATCCGATTCGTGATTGAGGGAAACCAAATGTCTGTTATCCGGAAACAGCGTTGCATCCTTGGGATAATCCCCGCTCACCGGCAGGCAGAAGCACTTATCCAGCATACCGCTCTCCTTGTCAATGGAGTAAACCACCACGCTGTTATCACCTGCATTGGAACAGCAGATGTATTGAAAATCTTCCGAAAAATTCAATGCGCAGGCTGCAGAACCGGATGCATGGTAGTTATTTAAGGTGGGAACATTTTGTATCTTTTCAAAGACAGGATTTCCACGGTCATCCTGCTCATAAGTATATACGTCAATGTAATTTTTCAGCTCATGGACAATATACAGATACCGTCCGTCCTTGGAAAATTTCATATGATGGGGACCGGATTCCTGTTCGCTCCTGATAATATCCACCTGACGCAGTTTCCCGGTAATATGATTCAGCTCATATACCACCACATGATCCATTCCCGGATCTGCCGCGCACAAAAATTTATTGTCTCTGGTCATCTTTACACAGCTGATGTGCGGACGGAAATTTCTCTCTGCAATACTCCCAAGCCCCTTGTGAAAAATCTCCTCCGTGATCTCTCCGATGGTTCCATCCTCGTTCACCTGAAGCACCGTCAGCTTGGCGTCATGATACCCGGCAACAAACAAAAAGCGGTCTTCATAATCCGTAGAGAGATGGCGTCCCCTCATCCCGTTGATGGGAGCGTGATTTAAAACCTCAAGACTGCCGTCAGGCAGAATCCTGTAAGACTCCACGCCAAAATCCGTGATGGAGTATAAATATTTCTGATTATGGGATATGGTTACATAGGAGGAATTGGTAATCTTCACCTGATCCTTCTCTGAAAATCTTCCGTTTTCCATATCCACATCATAAATTCGTATTCCGCATCCGCTTCTGTTTCCGGTTGTGTACGTGGATACATATGCAACATATTTTTCTTTTCCCATAATGAACCTTCCTTTCTTAGGGCTCCTATTCCCAGATTGACCTAAGGTTTCTGCCTTTGCCCTTTACGGAGATTATACCACCCTTTCCCCCAAAATGGAACGCCAAAAAACATTCTGAACTTTTTATCAAAGCAAGAACCATTGTCAACGAGCCGAAGGGGCTCCTTCTTGACGAACCCATGTTGCATCCCGTATGTGATTCTCAGTGTTATGCCCAGAATGCGCCAGCTAAGCTCCTACACCTACAAGGCGGCTTTAGATTTGGGCGCCGATGCGGATATCCTCTCCACCAAAATTTACAATGAAAAAATATTATCCTCCGCTTTACTACTTACCTTTCTCTGCTCCCCTTTTCTCACCGGATGCCAAAGCCGCACCAGTGACTTACTCGTATGATGTCATCTGCCCTTCCGATTACATGATTCAAAAGCTGATCGCCTAGGAATTGATTGAAGATGAGGGTGATGAGCTCTATAACAGCCTTTGGAAAAAGGTTAAGTCTTTCCAGCGAAAGGGGTAACTATTCCCAATGTTATAAGAAACATTTTACCTTGAGACATTTAATTTAGTCATTAATGCTTCCTGCAAAACCCTTGATACATTAATATGCGCTTTTTCTGCCTCTTGATTCAGCCAGCTGGGGATTGTAACATTCCTGCGCACAGTCCTATTATCTGCCCTGCGGCGATACTCCACAAAATCAATATCCACCAGCGAAACAAAACTCTCCCCATCATCAGCAAATATTCCTTTGGAAACATCAATGGCATTTAACTCACTAGGCTCCGGAATGTCCTTTCCATCATCTTCATAATCTATCCCATTTAAGCCTATTGCATCTCTCGCCATGTACATAGCATCTGCCATCCCATAACCCTCTGTCAAAATCCCCCAGTCTGGAACTTCTACAAGCACAGTTTCTTTTTTATCATCCAATTGCGTAAATATTACCGGATATACTTTTTTCAATTATAAATTCCTCCTCTTCTTACTGCATTCCGGGAATATTATAATCCCCATTTTCTCAATATCGCCTTTGCTAACTTTTCATTGATTTCACGATGTCTTGGAATTTGCTCTTCATCGCTCCCTCTTTTGTATATATCATGGTCACTTCCATGCCGTTTAAGTTCAAAACCAGCTTTTTCCAGCCGCTTTATTAAATCCCTATTTTTCATTATTCCCTCCCCCCTTATATATAATACACATTTTTTACACATTCGTCAATGAGTGAACAACATATATTATGATATTCTATTTATTCTTCATAGGGTTTAAAACCTTTCCTATACGCTATTACTCTGCTCCCGCAGGATAATTTCTAATTTTTCCCGCATTTCTGTATCTGTCCTGAAAATATCGCACAGTGTTCTTTCCGCATTATAGCAGGGCACAGTATGTCCGTATGGCGTGACCGCTGTATCCATTCCCATAGGATAATATAATTTGGCGCAGCGTAAAAGTCAATTTCATTTTCACATAACAGCCTATGGAATCCCCCCTCATTTCCATATGACGTTTATTAACACCTTGCTATTTATCTTAAAGTTTATTGACAAATATGAACAACACTACTATTGTATTAGAATAGTAGTGAAATATAGCACAGGAGCGGAAATACTTAAAAAACATATTGCAGGAATTGAAAACTGGATTTCACATCAAGAAAATAATGCAGTACCTTTTTCGCATATTGCAACAGTCGAGCGCATGACAGACCTTGCAAAACAGAATTGTGCGGAACATACAAATTGCTTGAAACGCTCAAAATAATTTAGAGAAAAGGATATTAATCATGAAAAAATACAAACTACTCCTGTTTTTTATTGGGATAGAAATAATGATAATAGTTAGTGTTGCATTAGCTAACCTCAATCCGGCACCTGTACTTTATTTTATTTTCTATAATCTTATGTATGGATTGATATTCAGTTTTCTTATTCCTCTATATTATTTACACAAAGAAAAAGAATCACCAGCTTCTGTTGGTATAAAAAAACTGGGTGTACGGCAATTTGTTGTTTTATTTTGTTTTGTTGCATTTTCAATCGGCGGACAGCTTATTCCGAAGATAGCTGTAGGCGAACAATTGCTTTGGCACTTATTGCCTATGGGTATTGCGCCGCTTATTATGACTACTTTTTTTGAAGAATTTTTATTTCGTGGATTTGTGCAGGGCAGAGTTGAGCAACAATTTGGCTGGTTACCTGCTGTTTTAGTTTCCGGGCTAATGTTCTCACTTTATCATTTAGGTTATCCCGGTTTCCGCTCTATGGGAAATATTCTTCTGCTGTTTGGCGTAGGTCTTGGGTTTGCGATTGCATACAAACTTTCAGACAACAATCTAATTGTGTCCTATTTTGTAAATCTGCCAAATGCTTTTGTTACTTATATGTTGAAATATAATCAATTTCCAACTATGAGAGTCAGTTCTACCATAGCAGCGGCTATCACAGTGATTTTGATTGTGCTAATCCTATCGACAGTGTGGAAAAGCGATAAACGTCTGCGCTCACCGTTTCATATGTAATGACTAATATCTTTTTATATATTCTTTTGCCTGCGAATCGGAATTTACTTTGCCGCAAGCTCCAAATCCATTGTGTAATACACTGTCATGGTTCCACCATTGTCCACTATGGCATGAAAAATCCCTTCAAATAGCTTTTCGCGGACGGTTGGTTCTAGCTTCATGTGATCCGGATACGTTTTCAGCAGCGATATATATTCATCGGCTGTGAAATCTTTTGTTGTATGATACAGCATATGTTTTGAATCAACAAAACCGTAGGCAAGCGCTTTATCAGCCAGCCTTTTGGCATCCGCATCGCTGAACAGGGCGGGAGGGGTCTCTTGATACATGTATTTGCGATAGAGTTCCTGTATTTCATCCGTCAACTCTCTGCGTCCTTTATCGGCACCAGCATGATAGGCGAAACGAGCAAACACACCTCCGCTTTTTAACAAATTATAAACTCTCCTGTAACCATATTCTTCTGGAATCCAGTGAAATGCCGTAGCCGCATATACGAAATCAAAAGAATTATCTGCACATATATAATCCTGCAAAGCCAGATTATATAATGAGAAATTTGCATATTTCTGTAACTTCTCTTTTGCCAGGGCTGCAAGGTTCTCTCCCGGTTCAATTCCAACAAAATGGCAATGAGTATCAAGAATTGGCTGAGCCGCTTTTCCTGTTCCCATGCCAATTTCAAGCACTCGGCTATCTTGGTTTATTGGTTTGTAGTTAAGTATATCCTCATATATCTCTTTTACATACATTGGACGGCATTTATCATAATCCATTGCAGCATTATCAAAGGCTTTTTCAAAATTTTCCATATTGATTACTCTCCAAATCCTATTTCTCTTTATAAATTCTGAATATGTTTTTATAAATCGAAAATCTATCTTTATAAGTTCATTTTTAGCGAGTATATAATTTTGAAAAGGAAGTAAAAATTCCAATTGCTTTCAAGTACATTGTTCAAAATCCAAAAATGGACTCAAATACCTGTTCTCTGTTATAAGATGTATCATAATATGGCAAATGATATATTCTACACTGTTCTTTCAGATTCCTGCTTATTGCTACAATGCTTGCACAATCTTCTCTATTTTCTTCTTCCGATTTATAATAAGTATAATCCTTTGGTGTGTCGTATTTTTTTAAAAGCTCATATCTCTCTTCAGAAGTCACCTCTGATGTGCCAAAATAATAAATTTCACAAACAGAAGAATCTATATATTGAATGTAATGTTGTGGCAATAATTGAAATATATCAATTACCATCCCATAATCACATTCATTATATTCCCCGCTGTCTATCATCGCCTGAATGAATAATGCCATCTTAGAACTGATATATTTAATGTTTTCCCAAAGGTCTGTATCTGCATCTGAATTAATGCCTGTTTCAGGAAAAACCCTTTCAATTCCTGCTATTATTGAGTCCATGCTTATATGCTGATATCCTAAATTACTCGAAATTTTTTGAGAAATGGTGCTTTTTCCAGACCGCGGCACACCTGCAATGATAATATGTTTTTTCATAAATTTTTCTCCGTATATAAATATGAATCTGCCACAAAAATATTGATATTATTTCCCATAATAATCCCCGATTGTCCCCAGATATTCCCCGATGGAATGATAGTTTCCGGAATAAATTACCGGGTCAAACAGCGTCAGGTCAATGCCGTTCGTATCTATGTCAATCCGCTCATCGACCTGCACATTTTTTATCCTGCAGAAAAAGGTGTCTGATTCACCGGCGGCAACCTGCGAGAGCACTTCACATTCACAGACCCACCGGCTCTCATCAAGTGTCGGTGCATCAACGCAGACCGCCCTGCCGTAAGTGTATGCCATCTCATCCTTTGCACCGTCAAATCCGGATGTCTGCCCGAAATAGTCCATCAGGGCAAGCATCCCCGTACTGACAAGATTGATGCTGAATTGTTTTGTTCTTTGTATATTCTTTTTTGTTTTCTTGGTTCCATACATACTGATGACAATCAGATATTCTTCCCCCTGCTCACAAGTCTTGCTTACCCATGTAATCGGTGCAAAATCCGGGCTCTTGTCTTCATTATAGGTGCCGATAATAAATGCGGGCTGCACGATCATCTCATGCCGTGCCCCGATTGATTTTCTTTTCAATGAATTGACGCCTCCTCAATCATCATCTTAAAAATCGCGAGATACATTTCGTCTTTTCCTATGTATTCCTGCCTGATCATCGGATACAGTTCTTCCATTTTCTCCCGTATCACTCCGGAATTATCCCGCACTGTCCTGCCGTTTATCCTAATCCATTTTCGTGTATTGAGGTTGTAGCTTGCAATCTCAACAAATGGGCTCTGAATCAACTCGGAATAAACGCTTTTACGGTTATCCGTAGCCAAATACAACGCCCTGTCATCCGCAAACACAAACCCCATCGGTCTGAGCCTCGGTTTCCTGTCCATAACTGTTGCAAGGAAAAAATATGTGCACTCACGGAGAAACTGAAAACAGCCCTGTGCAGATACATCCGCATCGTCTTCCCGGTCTTTCAATACATCGCCGTTTAGCAAAAAGTCTATGCTGCAGTTCAAAAGCCTGCTGAGTTTAATCAGTTTCTCCGTCTCCGGAAACGCCGCGTCCATCTCCCACCGCGAAACTGACTGCCTTGATACATTGAGGCTCTCCGCCATAGCCTCCTGTGTGATTCCCTTTTCTTTACGCAATACCGCTATCTTTTCTCCTGTCGTCATGTGGCTTGTCTCCAATCATTATTGTTCCATTTTACTATAGTCATCATCATCTGTGAATATGTTTTCTTCATAAATGCTCCTTACCATATCCTCAATATCCGACACCCCTTCCCTTGTATACTGCTGTTTAAACCGCTCGATAGAGCCGTCAAAAATAATATGCCCCTTTGCAAGCACAATGATTCTTTGACACACACAGTCCAAATCTTTTGTATCATGAGAGGTCAATATCACAGTCGTGCCTTCCAGGCGGTTCCTTTCCTTGATAAATTCTCGAATCTGCTGTTTTGCCATCACGTCAAGCCCTATGGTCGGCTCGTCCAAATATAGAACGGGCGGTTCGTGCAGCAGCGCCAGCGCCACCTCCGCCTTCATTCTCTGTCCCAGACTTAACTGCCTTACCGGTATATTGCAAAACTCATGCATGTTCAGCATCTCAACAAATCGGTCAACATTTTTCCGAAATATGCGTGAATCAATTTGATAGATTTCCTTATACAATTCAAAGCTGTCCATGATAGGAAGATGCCAGTTCAGCCGGGACCTCTGCCCAAACACCACGCCGATGTTTGCCGCATTCTTCTCCCTCTCCCGGTACGGGCACAAACCGGCAGCCGTAATATTGCCTGACGTTGGAAACAGAATCCCCGACATCATCTTGATAGTGGAGGACTTTCCTGCGCCGTTTTCCCCGATAAATCCGACCAGCTCCCCTTTTTCAACCGTAAAAGAAATATCCGTCACGGCTCTGACTTTCTTTTTATCCGGGCAAAAAATATTTTTCAACACATTTTTAGCTCCCGGACGCGGCGTAGTTACATCGTATTCTTTTGAAACATGCGATACTTCTATCAATGACATAAAACTCTCCCTTCTCCGCCTAGGCGGACACTCAAGCAAATGACAGCTTATGAACCGCTGCTTTTATAGCATTTTGCGCTTTGATGAAAAAAGAGACATGAGGCTGCAAAAAACAGCACTGATACAATCGCTCCCCATCTCCCGACCTGTGAAAATACTGCGCCGTCGTCTTTTCCCAAAAGCTCCCTGAGCGGATAATAGTTGACAAATCCGTAGGGTACAAGCGTCGTGACTAACAACTGTATGATTTTTGGAAAAATGGAAACAGGATAATAAGATACCTCCCTGAAAAAATACATGACCTGGGACAAAGTATCTATCTTGGCCGCAAGAAACGCTGAACCGCTCACAATCAGAAACAGGCCTCCGTAAACCAGACTGCCGGACAGCAGGATTCCTGCCGCTTTCCACAAAAAAAGGGCGGTAACCTGAATGGAAAGCGATTTCAGGCAAAATACCATGACGACAGCCGAAAGCGCTATGTGTGCAATATAATTACAGATAAAACTGCTGCTCACCAAATACGGCAGAACCTTTACGGGCTTAATCAGCACATCGTCAAACGCTCCCCTCAGAATCTGCCCCGGGAGAAGATTCATCATATTAAAAAAGAATGTGCCCGCTATCCCGTACGCAAATAAACTGAATGCGTAAAGCAGCATCACCTCATACGCATTCCAGCCGTTCATGTCTTCAAACGCCGAAATCATAACCCACATGAGCAGAAATGCCACGGAATAATCCATCGCCTGCGAAATACAGTTAATCAGAAAAGACCAGCGGTAGGTCATCATTGCTTTGACTGACTTTTTTGCAAAAAAATATGTCAGCCGCAGATACCTGTACAATCCCTTCACTGCCACGGCTTCACCCTCCCTGTATCATAATTTTATGCTGTCCACGGTTCCAGACAAATGTTACCGCCCCAAACAACAGCACAATCCACATAAGCTGCATCCCAAGAACCATTGCCGACTCTTCAGGACTTTTGGCATTCACAAAAATTGCTGTCGGCTCAAAGACAATATATCGAAATGGCAGAATATTTGACAGTGTCTTAAGGCTGTCCGGAAAAAACCATATCGGCACAAATGCTCCGGAAAAGAGACTAAAAAGAACGCTGTTTATATTGTCCAGAAAGAAGGAATTACGCATCCATATCACACTTAAGCCAAACAAAAAATTATATAAAAAATTAATCACAATCCCCATGCACACAGAACACAGATACAAAAGCAGATTTTCCAGCCTGATGTCAAAATGGAGTCCAAAATTAATCATTGCGGCCGCCACTGCCGGAGCCGTCCTGTAAACCGTGTGAAAAAGACTGTGTGCCGTTGATTGAATAAACAGATACTTTTTCAGTCCTATCGGAAGCAGCAGATCGGATGAAATAGTCCCGTCCAACACGGCATTGTTTAAATCCTTCATTACCGTAGTTTTGGTGACACCCTCTGTAAACCCCGCAATAAAACTATAGACAATCATACTCTCCAATGCGATACCGCCTATAGATTCCCCGCCCACGCCATACAAGCCCTTCCACAGCCACACTTTCAGGACAATATAAAAAAAGGCATATATGGAACCTGTTATATAATCGAATCGAAATATGGATTTTTCTTTCAATGAAATGGTCAGAATTTTCCTGTATAACCGCATAAATATTCCCCCTGTTCTCCATGAGAATATTTTAGTTCCTACAGAACATGGGAAAAAGGGATTTGGAGTTGCATTATGTAACATTTGACGTGCGGATATTAGCAGATTTGCATATTGCTAAAAAATGGATATGATGATAGCTGAAATAGATCTGTTATATTTCGGTTTAGTTTAATTAGCAAACGTAATACGGTACGCTCCGGAGAAAAACAAA
>JAMPGL010000045.1 GCA_023663945.1 Lachnospiraceae bacterium
AACAGCAGTCTGACACTGGATTGAAAATGGAACTTTTGCAGAAATACCTGTTTATCCCCCTTGACATCTTTCAGAAAAATGCGCACAATGTAGACATAAGAGCGAGAAAAGATGCGTGGCTGACCTTATTTTCCAGCGATGACCCGGACAGGATTGTGGAGCTGATAGAAATATATCCGGAGTTCCGTGAGATATATAAGGAGGCGTACGAGATTTGTCTGAATGTGGAGAGGGTGATGGATATGTTCTCAAAGGAATTGTATGAGCTGGATAAGAATACCGTGCAGTATATGATTGACGAGATGCAGGAGGCAATTGACGGGATGCAGGAGACGATTGACCAGCAGAAGGATAAGCTTGGAGAACAGCAGTCAGCTATCGATATGCAGGAAGCAAAAATAGATGAGCAGAACGCGACAATAAAGGAGCAGAAAGAGACAATAACGGAACAGGAGCAGATCATTGGCGAAATGCAGGAGGAACATAGAATAAAAGCAGACGAAATGCAGGAGGAATATAAAAGAAAAGTAGACGAAATACAAGAGGAACATACAAGGGCAATAGACGAAATACGGAAGCACGGAATCAGAAATGCAACAGCTCTTTTAAAAAATTTAAAGATGCCGGAGCAGGAAATCAGAACCCGCATTTGTGAGCAGTTTCAAATCAGCGTAGAACAAGTGCAGGAATTTTTGACTTAAAAGGCATAAAAAGAAAATGATGCAATTATGAGGGTTTTTTCTTCCTTGAATGTAGAAAAAGGAACAAATGTGTTTTGTCAGGTAATGATGCCTAACTTTTAGAGTTATAAAAAACGGCGGAAGGGGGAAGTTCGAGATTTAAAATCTGAGACTCGATGGTAAATGAAAGAAATTGTAAAAATTTTTGCTGTGTTTGCTGATATTGTTATTAACCGGTTGCGATACGCAGGGAAATGATTCGTTAAAACAGGAAACTGCAACAGAAGATATGAACCAAAGAAGAAACCGATGAGCAAGCAACAGGAGTAAAAAGTAAAGCGCCAGAGGATAGAATTTCTGAATGGATGACTGCCGCTTTGCTATTATGTGGAGACGATAGGGCAGGCAAATGAAGAAACGATAAAGAAATACATAGAAACAAGTTACATAAACAGTATTTTAGGATGAGAGGGGCGGTAATATGTTGAAAATGTATGATGAATTGAAGGATGCAGTCTTAAATGAAGATTTCTATAGAACGAATGAAGTATTGCAAAAAATAAGAGACGAGGAAAATGCTTTTGACTATGTAAAAATTATACTTGAATTTATTGAAGAGAATCCAGATACAGATTTTGGATTTCCGGGTCCTGCTGTTCATTTTATGGAACAATTCTATAAAAATGGATATGAGAAAATGCTGTTAGAATCTTTAAATAGACGTCCGACAAGTCATGCTGTTTGGATGCTTAACAGAATTATTAATGATCCCCAATTAGAAGAAAAAGAAAAGTATTTAACTGTACTGGAAAAACTATTACAAAGAGATGACATAGCAGAAAATCTAAGAGAAGAGATTAGAGGGTTTTTAAAATATCAAGATGAAAAATAAAATTGGCATATTGGCAGAATTAATTTATTTTGCAGGAACTTGTAAAGTTGATTTTAACACTTGAAATTGTATTCATCCATGTCCGCAGCCTCTTTTAAACCGGATGATATTCCGGCACCATTCAGCGCGGAAAACACTAAGATAACTGAATATGGACTTCTATAGAAAACTCTGATAAAATAACTAGGACAGACCCCGAACAGGGGAATAAACCCGGGAGAAAGAATAGCTGATGGACAAGATTGCAGTACTAATTCCATGTTACAACGAAGAAAAGACCATAGCCAAGGTGGTAAAGGATTCCAAGGCGGCGCTGCCGGAGGCAGTAATTTATGTGTATGACAATAATTCAACAGACCGAACTGTGGAGATTGCAAGGGAACACGGGGCGGTGGTGCGTCATGAGTATATGCAGGGCAAAGGAAATGTGATTCGGCGGATGTTCCGGGAGATAGAGGCGCAGTGCTATATTATGGTAGATGGGGATGACACCTACCCTATGGAATTTGCCCCTGAAATGGTGGAAAAGGTACTGGAGCACAATGCGGATATGGTGGTGGGGGACAGGCTTTCTTCCACCTACTTTGAGGAGAATAAGCGTCCTTTTCACAACATGGGCAACAGCTTGGTGCGGGCAAGCATCAATCATTTATTCGGGAGTCAGGTAAAGGACATTATGACCGGGTTCCGCGCGTTCAGCTATGGATTTGTAAAGACCTTTCCCGTGCTTTCTAAGGGGTTTGAGATTGAAACAGAGATGACGATTCATGCAGTATATAATCATATGCAGATTGACAATGTGGTGGTGGAATACCGCGACAGACCGGAGGGAAGTGTTTCCAAGTTAAATACTTATTCGGACGGATTCCGGGTTCTGGGGACGATTTTCCGTCTTTACCGGGATTATAAACCGCTGGGGTTTTTCAGTCTGCTCGCTCTTTTTCTGGCATTGGCTGCGGCACTCTTTTTTATTCCCGTTCTGCTTGAGTTTTTAGCGACAGGTCTGGTTCTGAAATTCCCTACGCTGATCGTGTGCGGGTTTGTTATGATGGCGGCGATTCAGTCCTTATTTGCAGGGCTGATTCTGTCCAATATGGCAATGAAGAGCCGGAGGGATTTTGAGTATCGGTTTACGCTGGTCTGCGAAAAGGAACGCCGTCAGATAAGGGAAGAAGAGACAAGGCAATAAAGCAGGCACAAAGTCTGCAGGTTATGGAAAGGACATGGTTATTAGAATGAAAAAGCTGGCTTCCAAGTGGTATATGGTCGTTGTGTTTGGCTTTCTTATTTTTGCGGGGCTTATATTTGCCCTCTGCGGAGAAAACAGCATCATAGCGGTTCATGATAATCTGGACTTATTTATTCCGCAGTTCCAGATGATGAAGGACACCGGAAGCTTTTGGGCTCATGACGTAAACGTGCCGTTTCTCGGCGGCATCAGCAGAGACGTGCTTCCATCCGAATTTTCTCTTTATACGTTATTATATATGATTTTACCGGCGTATCCTGCCTACATCACAGGATACCTCTTAAAAGTTCTGATTGCAGTTTTTTCCTGCATTCTTCTGGCAAAGGATTTTTGCGGGGATTCCTACGAAAAGTATCAGCCTCTTGTGTGGCTCTTAGGTCTGGCGTATGGGGCGTTAAATGTATTTCCGGCTTTTGGGATTCCTTTTGCGTCCATTCCGCTGGCGGTTTATCTGCTCCGCCGAATATACAGGGAGCCTTCCTGGAAGTGGTACATTGCGCTTTTCTTTTATCCGCTTTTGTCGTATTTTTCTTATTTTGGGTTATTCCTTCTTGCCTATATGGCGGCGGCATGGGTCTGGTTATGGATTCGGGATAAGAAGTTTCCTCTTGGGATTTTTCTTGCCGTTTTTGTGCTTGCGGCAGGGTGCATTGCCTGTGAATACAGGCTGTTCGGGACAATGCTCTTGGGTGATGAGGCAACCATCCGTTCCACGATGGAGGCGGGAAGCTATTCGGCAGGAGAAATTTTGAGAACGATGCTGGAGGGATTTGCCAAAGGAATGTTCCATGCGGAAAGTCTGCATACTTATCTGGTACTGCCAGTCTGCATGGTTTACTTTGTCTGGCTGAATGTCTCTTATATACGGGATAAGAATGCCAAAGGGATTTTTCATGACGTATTTAACTTCCTCATGCTGGCACTGGTATTTAACAGCGTCATTTACGGGATTTATTATTGGGAGCCTTTCCGCGGAATCATTGAAACAATCTGTCCGCCCCTTACTGGCTGGCAGTTTAACCGGACGATTTTTTTCAATCCGTTTGTGTGGTATGCGGCGTTCTTTTTGGTGCTTATGCGTCTTTATGACATGGGAAAAGAGAGGATTAAATGGCTGGCGAACGGGCTTGCGGCGGCGGCAGTGCTTTTGATTGTCCTGACTGGAAGCCGTTACAATGACTTATATCACACCTGCTTTGATCAGGTTTACCGTCTGGTAAAGGGGCAGGAGGGAGATTCATTAAGCTTCGGAGAGTTTTATTCTAAGGAGTTGTTTGAGGAGGCAAAGGAGGATATTGGATACTGCGGGCAGTGGTCTGCGGCGTATGGCTTTTATCCGGCAACTCTGGAATATAATGGAATTTCCACGATAGACGGCTATCTTGGTTTTTATTCCCAGCTTTATAAAGATGAATTTCGGAAGGTGATTGCACCAGCGCTTGACCGGGTGGAGGAGAGCCGTGAATATTTTGACGACTGGGGTGCCCGGGCATATCTGTATTCCGGGACGGACTTGTCGATTGTAAGCACGACCAAAAGTTATCAGGTGTCAGACTGCAATCTTTATATTGACATTGATGCGTTTAAAGCTTTAGGAGGACGTTATCTTTTTTCACGCATAGAACTGGCAAATGCGCAGGAGGCAGGGCTTACCCTTGCGGGGGTTTACACCCATGAGAAGTCGCCTTATACGCTGTATGTATACCAGACCATATCCCGGTATCAGTCCAAGGAGCATTCCGGGCTTACCTTTGACCAGATGCAGGATCTTACTTATGACAGAGCAAAGCTGGAAAGGGAGATTGAGGAACTTTCCGTGCTGGCAGAGGAGGCATCAGAAACGGAGCAGGCAGTCAGTGAGCAGCGGGTTTTAGAGCTTTATGAAAGCGTTATGGATGAATTTACAAAGCTTAACACCTGTCAGAGCATCACGCAGATCGCCTATTATCAAAACGTGCTGGATGAGGAGAATGCGCAGAGGCAGGAGGAGATTACGGAGGATTCCATCGATTTGTGGGATGAGCTTTACAGTACCTTGAGGGAGGTATGCTGTTCTCCTTACCGGGAAGCAATGGAAACTGTGATTGAACCGGTACTGGTGGAGGCTTTCATGGAATACGAGGAGATGACGGAGGAGGAAAAGGAGCTTTACCTAAGGGAAAACAGTTTGGAACAGGAGTATGAAACGGCGGCGCAGGAGGATTATTTCTTTGAGTATAACGGGGAAGAGTGGAATTTTGACAGGCTGATGCTGGAATCGGATGCTCTTTCTCAGGAAGAATACATTGACATTTATCAGGGAATTTATCATGAGAAAAACAGCGTGCTGGGGGAGATTTACTTAGAGCTGGTGGACATCCGCAATCAGAGGGCTGAGCTGGAAGGGTATGATAATTACGGGGAATACTCATATGACGCGCTGTATGTGAGGGATTATTCCGTAAAGGAGGCAAAGGAGCTGTTTGATGAGATCCGGACAAGGGTAGTGCCTCTGGTGTCCAGACTGAGTCAGGAGTATTATTCCAAGAATATGGAACTGCTTTATCATCTGCCGGAAACAACCGGGCAGGAGCGTTTTGCGCTGATCCGCCCTTATCTGGAAGAGATTGACCCGGAGATGGCGGAAACCTTTGATTATATGGAAGAGCATCAATTATATGATATTGACCCGTCTGAGGGAAAGGCGGATACGGGATTTACTTCCTGGCTTAATTATTTTAATGATGCTTTTATCTTTGACTCGCCCTACAGCAACTATTATGATTACACAACGGTGATTCATGAGTTCGGGCATTTTCATTATATGTTCCGGAACACGGAAGACATTATGATTCAGAGCAATAACATTGACCTGTGTGAGATTCATTCTCAGGGATTGGAAATGCTGTTCTATGATTATCATGATGAACTGCTTGAGGGAGAAGCGGGAGAATTGTTCCAGTTTATAGAGGTATATCAAATGATTGACAATATTGTGAACGCCTCCCTGCTTTCGGAATTTGAGCTGAAGGTGTACGAGGATCCCGATATGTCGCTGGAGGAGCTGAATAAGCTGTACTTAAGCCTGTCCGAGAGCTATGGAATTTATTATAACCAAAATATCCGGGAGCTTTACACCTGGGTGGAGGTGCCTCATATTTTTAATTCGCCCTGCTATTATATCGGCTATGCAACTTCCGCCTTTTCGGCGCTGGATATTCTGACTCTTTCTAAGGAGAACCGGCATGAGGCGGTTGAGAAGTATATGGAGCTTACCACGCTTCCCACTTACGCGGCATACTGTGAGGCGATTGAATATGTGGAGTTACAGGATATTTTTGAAAAAGGCGTGCCGGCAAAGATTGTAAGAGAGGCGGCGGAATTATTATTAGAATAATAAGATATAGCAGACGATATAACAACGCCCGCAGGTGAAGCGGGCGTTTGTCATATACCGGATAGGATTTAGTCAATCAGTTCACCGTTTTTGTATCTGGAAACGGCGCTCTGGATACGTTCATTGGGATTCAGCAGGTCGCTGATGGACGCATCGTGGTTTAAGGTATCAATCAGATAAGCAATGTATTTGCTCATATCACAGTCAATGTACCATTCTCTTTGAAGCAGCTCCGGGGTCTGATAGATTAAGTTGGTGGTGAGCACCCGGTCGATCATGCCGCTCTCATAAGCCCTGTCAAAACGTTCCAGACCGTTGGTAAACAGACCGAAGGTGGAGCAGATAAAAATCTTGCGCGCCTTTCGCTCTTTTAGAGCGGTTGCAACTTCAAGGACGCTTTCACCGGAGGAGATCATGTCGTCAATGATAATCATATCCTTTCCCTCGACAGAGGAACCGAGAAATTCATGTGCCACTATCGGATTGCGCCCGTTGACGACCCGGGTGTAATCTCTTCGTTTGTAGAACATACCCATGTCCAGCCCGAGAACATTCGCCATATAAATGGCACGGCTCATGCCGCCCTCGTCGGGGCTGATGACCATCATATGGTTAGAATCTAAAGACAGCTCAGAAACGTGCTTTAATAAGCCTTTAATAAACTGGTAAGTGGGCTGTACGGTCTCAAATCCATGAAGGGGAATTGCATTCTGCACTCTGGGGTCATGCGCGTCGAAGGTGATGATATTGTCAACGCCCATGCGTACCATTTCCTGCAGGGCAAGAGCACAGTCCAAGGATTCTCTTGCCGTTCTTTTGTGCTGTCTGCTCTCATAGAGAAAAGGCATGATAACGGTAATGCGTCTTGCCTTTCCGCCAACCGCGGCGATGATCCGCTTCAAATCCTGATAGTGGTCATCCGGCGACATGTGGTTCTCGTGTCCGCATAAAGAGTAGGTCAGGCTGTAATTTGCCACATCCACAAGAAGGTAAAGGTCGGTTCCGCGGACGGACTCTAGGATCATGCCCTTTGCCTCTCCGGTGCCGAACCGGGGAACCTTGGCTTTTAAAATATAGGAGTCGCGCTGATAACCGGCAAAGGCAAGGCTTTCTTTGTGTTCGCTTTCGCGGACGGTACGCCATTTGACCAGATAGTTATCAACCTTTTCGCCCAAGGTCCGGCACCCCTCTAAGGGAATGATGCCGAGAGACCCTACGGGGATAGTTTCCAGATTTCGTTTTTCTTCACGTTGAGCCATGAAGGTACCTCACTTTCGTTTAAAACTTTGTCCGCGGCAAAACAGCCGTGATTATGGGGACATCAGAACGCCGCTGACCGGCGCATATGGCGGATGTCGGAACCCGTAAATTTGCAAATGGTATAATTGCTCATAATCCGGGAGAATATCCGCTCCGAGTAACGGTTTTGAATATCTTCCAGAAAAAGATTCGTGGAAATAATGGTGGCTTTTTTATTTAAATGCCGCTCATTTAACAAGGAAAAAAACAACGAAGCAGTCGCGTTGTTCATATATTCAGTGCCTAAATCATCGATGATAAGCAGGTCGCAGCCGTGCAGGTCTTCGTGGAGATTGCGGGATTCTTCTTTATTTTTGTAATCATACATGTTTCTGGATAATGTTTCAAAGAGTCCGGCGGCACTGAAATAAATAACGGAGTAACCAGCTTCAATCAATTCTCTGGCAATACAGCCGGACAGAAAAGATTTGCCCGTACCCACTGTACCATAAAAGAATAAATTATGGTAGTCCGCGGAGAAAGATTTAATAAAATTTTGACATATTGCCACATTTCTTTGAAAGAGTGCAAGATCTTCGCCTTGGTAATAGTCATAAGACAGGGTATCAAAATTCTCCTGCTCTAACATGCCGCGGATTCCCGACTGCTCGTAGAGAAGGTCAATGACAGCCTGTTTAAAGCAATGGCACTTCTGCCCGTTTTGATAGCCGGTATCCTTACAGTCGGGACAGTCGTAAACCGGCTGCAGGTAATCTTCGGGAAGCCCGGCGTTTGTGAGAAGCTCCCTCTTCATGGAAGAGAGCTTATTAAGGGTGGTTTTTAAGTCAGGCAGGGCGTTCTCGTCCCCCTCTAAGAGCTTTTTGCCTTGGGAAACGGAAATCCCCGCGATGGATTCACAAAGCTCGCGGTAGCCGTCTACATGCTGGTAAACGTAGGAGGTGCGCTCCTCTATGAGGTGCCGGTTTCTGGTCTGGCGCTCTTCATAGCCGCGGATAATTCTGTCATATTGCAAATTACTTAGTGCCAAAGTGGTATCTCCTTATTTTGGGTGGAACAACAGCATAAAAATGTAATGTCAATTGCTGAGTATCTCCTTTTCCAGCGCATCAAAATCATAACTGCGCTGGGGAAACTGGTTAAATCCCCGGGGAGCAGGTGAAGAATTTGACCGGGAAGCAGAATTTTTGGATTTGGCGTAAGCCTCATCCAGACCTTGAATATCTGCTTTTTGGCGCACCTGCTTCTTTTTCCAGCTGCTTAAGATGCTGTCCGCATACTCAAAGCGGTGTTTGTCGGTCGCCATTACAGTGCGGCGGCATGCCTCCAGAATAATGTCCTGAGTAAAGCCGTACTCATTGATCCATTTCAGGGCATAGCCAGCCTCTGCCTTTGTGGGAACGCCGGATTTTCCAAGGGCTTTCATAACATCATAGACAGCCTTATCGTACTTGGCGGCTTTTGCGGCCTGCGCCGGAGTAGAGATTCCCTCTTCCGCCCAGCTGATGGCAACCTTTTCTATGTAGCGGAAATCCTTTTTGCCCTTTCCCACGCAGTACTGAATCAGATAATCAATCAGATCCTCCGAAAAATGCAGCCGGTCCGTAAAAAAGAGGATGGTTTTGATCTCGGAAGGGCTTAAGGGCTTTCCCAAGTACTGTTCAGCCACAAAGATAATCTGAGCAGTCTCCTCGTTGTTTTTAAATTCTTTTAACTGATCCAAGGTATAAACAGGCTTGGAGTAGTCTGCCTTGGAGGGTGCTGTCCTTGGAAGAGGCTTAAGGGGAGCCGGAGCAGGAGCGTCCGGTCCGGTCTTGTGGGCGGCATCCAAAAGCTCAATGCTGACAATCGTTCCCATCTCGTCATATTCTAAGGCTAACAGGCGGTTTCTCTCCCAATATTGAAGTGCGCGCAGTACATCCTTTTCCGTGTGATTGAACTTGTCTGCAATATCGGATACACTGGTAGAGAGACCCGCGCTCATCATGCGGATGAGATAGAGATATATTTTGAGCTGGGCATCATTTGCCTCTTTCATATACTCGTCAATAAATACATTAGATATAACAGTCACGTCAGCACTGCACTGCTGATAAATTTTAAAGCGTCCCATGGAGATTCCCCTAATCTTAATTTTGCCTCAGATAAAAGCAAATTGAATTATAACACAGGCACCTTAAAATTGAAATAGGAAAAATTGCAAAATTTCCAGTGTTTTCAAGGGATGCGGGAATTTGTGGACAGTGTGGACAATGTGGATATTTTGGCAATTTTAAAGGGCCCCCGAAAGAAATAAACAGGAAAATCAAAGCTTTAAGGACTGTCAGGATTTGAAAAAAATATCCACATATTTTAGATAAAAAAATTCATAAAAATATGTGGATAATGTGGACAATCATTGATTTAAAAGCTCTTCGCCAATATTTACAACGTCTCCCGCCCCCATGGTTATCAACAAATCATTGGGGAGGCAATTTTCCAAAATAAATTTTTCAATTTGTTTAAAGCTGGGAAAATACCAGCAGTCTTTCCCTAAGGAGAGAATCTCATCCCTCAGGGTCTCGGAGCTGATCCCTAGGTTATCCGTTTCCCTTGCCGGATAGATGTCGGCAAGGATGACCCGGTCGGCTAAGGAAAGCGCCTTGGCAAAATCCTTTAAAAATGCTTTGGTGCGGGTAAAGGTATGAGGCTGGAACACGCACCAGAGGGTCTTGTGGGGATAATTTTGTGCCGCCTGCAAGGTTGCAGTAATTTCCGTGGGATGATGCGCATAATCATCTATGATGGCAATCCCGTTTACGGTTCCTTTGTATTCGAAGCGCCGGTCGGTTCCGTGAAAGGCGAAAAGCGCACGGCGTACAATGGCATGGTCAATGGAAAGCACATCGGAAAGAACGATGGCGGCAAGGGCGTTAAATACATTATGCTCACCGGGCGTGCTTAAAGAAAAGCTTTCCGGCTCGGCGCCCTTTTTGAGAAGGACAAAGTCTGCACAGCCGTCCTCCCGGTAAGTAATATTTGAGGGACGGTAATCGCAGTCTTCACCGCTTCCGTAGGTGATGATCCGGCAGGACAGCCCTTCCGTGAGGACGGACAGCTCTGGAATGTCCCCGTTGATGATCAAGGCGCCGTCTTCGGGGATCAGCGCGGCAAAGCGGTGAAAAGAATGACGAATATCGTCAATGTCTTTAAAAAAGTCGAGATGATCTTCTTCTACATTTAGGATAATGCCGATCTTGGGGAAAAAGCTCAAAAAGCTGTTGGTATATTCGCACGCCTCCGTGACAAAGTAGTCGGAATGCCCCACCCGGATATTTCCGCCGATGGACTTTAAAATGCCCCCGATGGAAAGCGTAGGGTCGGTATCCGCCGCAAGAAGAATCTCTGAAATCATGGATGTAGTGGTGGTTTTGCCGTGGGTTCCGCTGACCGCAATGGGAAGCCCGTAATTCTGCATAATCTGCCCTAGGAGCTGGGCTCTGGTCAGGGAAGGAATCTGCATGGACTTCATGGCGGCGTATTCCGGATTATCGGGATGGATGGCGCTGGTATAGACCACAAGGTCAATGTCCCCGGTTATATTTTCGGCTTTCTGTCCATAATGGATGCTGGCGCCCCGGCTTACTAGGAGCTGTGTCAGTGAAGATTCCCTGGAATCGGAACCGGATACGGTAAAGCCCTTTTCCAGCAGGATTTCGGCGAGACCGCTCATGCTGATGCCGCCGATTCCAATAAAATAAATATGAACAGGATTTTGAAAATTGATCTGATACATGTAGAACCTCCGCTGAGAAAACATGTTATATAGTTAACGACATTAATAATTGCCATTTCGGTCTTGTAAAAGCTTGCACATATGGCTTTTGCAAGAGCCGAAATGAGCAATTAGTTATGTCGTTTACTATAATTAACCTTTATTATACATAAATATTATATATAAATACACAATAAAAACCAATGATATTTTCATGAAAAGAGTTGAATTAAGGAAAAAATTGTAAATTTAATAGGAAAGGAAAGCTCCTTTTTGCAAAACCTTGTAAAAAATTTACATAAAAACTATAATTATATAGATTTTTTTTGTAAAAAATATTCACTTTTGAGGTAATATATGGTATACTATTCATGCGTTTTATGATTGGTACCTGTATCAAAAATATAGCAACAAAATTTACTTGTAAGAGGTGATGACATGGTTAAGAAAGAAATGATTGCAATGTTGTTGGCAGGCGGTCAGGGAAGCAGATTAGGGGTACTGACGTCCAAGGTTGCCAAGCCGGCAGTATCCTTCGGGGGGAAGTACCGCATTATTGACTTTCCGCTGAGCAACTGTATCAATTCAGGGGTTGATACAGTGGGTGTATTGACACAATACCAGCCCCTTCGCTTAAATACCCACATCGGTATCGGCATTCCCTGGGATCTGGACAGAAACATTGGCGGAGTAACCGTTCTGCCTCCTTATGAAAAGAGTGCAAACAGCGAATGGTATACAGGTACAGCCAATGCGATTTATCAGAATCTGGACTATATGGAAAGCTTTAATCCGGAGTATGTTCTGATTCTTTCCGGAGATCATATTTACAAGATGGATTATGAGGTAATGCTGGACTTCCACAAGGAGAAGGGTGCGGATGTCACCATAGCGGTTATGCCGGTTCCCATGGAAGAGGCAAAGCGGTTCGGCATTATGATTACGGATGATAACCGTAAGATTACGGACTTTGAAGAGAAGCCTGCCAACCCGAGAAGCAATCTTGCCTCCATGGGTATTTACATTTTCAACTGGAAGGCGTTAAAGGAAGCCCTGCTTGCCAATGCGGAACAGCCCGGGCTTGACTTCGGAAAGCATGTCATTCCGTACTGCCACAGCAAGGGAGAGCCGTTATATGCATATGAGTTTAACGGGTATTGGAAGGATGTAGGAACCCTGAATTCATACTGGCAGGCAAATATGGAGCTGATCGACATTGTTCCGGAATTTAACCTGTATGAGGAATACTGGAAGATTTATACCAGAAGCGAGATCCTGCCTCCTCAGTATATTGCAGACAATACAGTGGTGGAACGCAGTATTATCGGTGAGGGAACAGAGGTTTACGGCGAGGTATACAATTCCGTGATCGGCTGTGGCGTGACTATCGGCAAGGGCACGGTGGTGAGAGATTCCATCATCATGAATAATACGGTAGTCGGCGAGGGCTGTGAGCTGAACAAGGTAATCAGCGCCGAGAACGTACAGATAGGCAATTATGTCAAGATGGGCATCGGCGAAGAGGCTGAGAACGAGACCGATCCTCACATTTATAACAGCGGCATCGTTACAATAGGAGAAAAGAGCGTAATACCGGAAGGAATTACGGTAGGCAAGAACTCTTGTATATTTGGAATCACAACATCGGAAGATTTTCAGGATAAAACTCTTGCAAGCGGAAAAACATTAATTAAGGCAGGTGATGAAAAGTGAGAGCAATCGGTATAGTTTTAGCAGGTGGAAACAGTTTCAGAATGAAAGAACTCTCCAAGAAGAGAGCCGTATGTGCAATGCCAATTGCAGGCAGCTACCGCAGTATTGACTTTGCGCTGAGTAACATGTCCAATTCCCGCATTCAGAAGGTTGCAGTATTTACTCAATATAATGCAAGAAGCTTGAACGAGCATTTGAGTTCTTCCAAGTGGTGGGACTTTGGACGGAAGCAGGGTGGTCTGTACGTGTTCACACCGGCAGTTACCGCAGAGAGTAATTTCTGGTACAGAGGAACGGCGGATGCCATTGCCCAGAATTTATCTTTCCTTAAAGACAGCCACGAACCGTATGTTGTGATTGCTTCCGGCGACTGCGTATATAAGATGGACTACAACAAAGTTCTGGAATACCACATTGCCAAGAAGGCAGACATAACCGTGGTATGTAAGGACATGGGTCCCGAGGTAAACGTAGATCGTTTTGGAACGGTTAAGATGAACGAGGAAAGCCGTATTGAAGAGTTTGAGGAGAAACCGGTTGTAGCCAAATCCAATACGATTTCCTGCGGTATCTATGTAGTCAGAAGACGTCAGCTTATTGAGATGATCGAAAAGTGTGCCGAAGAAGACCGTTACGATTTTGTTAAGGACATTTTGATCCGATATAAGAATATGAAGAGAATTTATGGCTACAAATTGCAGGATTATTGGAGCAATATCGCAACCGTAGAAGACTACTTCAATACAAACATGGATTTTTTGGATGCATCTACAAGGAATTACTTCTTTAAGGAGTATCCGGACATTTATTCTAAGGTAGATGACCTCCCGCCTGCAAAATACAACGTAGGCGCAAGAATCAAAAACAGTCTTATTTCCAGCGGATGTATCGTAAACGGTGTTGTTGAAGATTCCGTTATCTTCAAAAAGACTTATATTGGAAATAACTGTTATATTAAAAATTCAATCATATTGAATGATGTGTATGTAGGGGATAATACTCACATTGAAAATTGTATCGTGGAAAGCCGCGACACAATCAGGGCGAATTCTTATCATGCTGGGACGGACGGAATTAAAATTGTGATCGAAAGAAACGACCGATATGTAATTTAACGTATTAACTACAGCAAGGGGGTAGAAGTATGCAGATTACGGATGTGAGGGTGAGGAAGATGGCGAAAGAAGGAAAGATGAGAGCCATCGTTTCTATCACAATCGATGATGAGTTTGTCATTCATGACATTAAAGTGATTGAGGGGGATAAGGGACTTTTCATTGCAATGCCCAGTAAAAAGGCAACGGACGGAGAATACAGGGATATTGCACATCCTATTAATTCATCCACCAGAGAACGGATTCAGTCGATGATTTTGAACAGATACCAGAGTGCATTGCTGGAACCGGATGAGGAATGAGCAACAAAGGAGACTGCCGTATGGCAGTCTCTTTTATTCCCGCGAGCAATGAGTCAAATGCGCGAGGGTATTGACTGTAGACAACGGGATTAGGAAGCTGTTCTTATAAAGATATATAATTTATTTGCCCCAATATTGATAAAAATGTTCCAAGATGTTAGATTATGAATAGGAAAGAGAATTGGGAGAATAAAGCAGATAGATGAAAGGAGAACGGGTATATTATGAGAAATGTAATGTCATTAGTAAGAGATGCCATTAGAGAAAGACACAATGATGAAGCCATTCAACTTTTAGAAGATAATCCCGAGTTGATTAATCAGCTGACCATAGCAGATGGCACACTGTTGCATGACGCTGTACGCTTTGAAAATGAGGAAATAGCACAATTTTTATTAGACAAGGGAATCGATACAAGTATAGAGTCGTCAGCGAGTGGAATGTATGGAACGGCAATAAACTGTGCTAATACAATTACTATGGCGTCTCTTCTGCTTAGAAACGGTATGCGGCCGTCATTGTGTGTAGGAGATAAAATAGATGACAGAATGAAGAATCCCGTTTTTAAAAAGTTTTATAATGAAAATGACGTGATGTTTGAATTTTGGTTTGATTTTGAGATGCAGATATTAACAGGCAGGGATAAAGAAATATTTTTGCAAGTGGTTCGAGAAAAATTAGAATCATATGGCAAAGAGGATTTACTAAAGTTTGTTGATTCATTTGAAGACAGAATGTGCTGTTTGGAGCATTTTGAGGAACAACTAAGCATAATAATGAATAATGTCATTATAGAATTAAGCAAAGAAAATATTTATTCCTGCTCTATTACTTATGATCCCAATATAAATGCGATATGGCTAATTGCCAATACAAAGGATGAACTGGCAAAGCATGTGGAAAAAGATTATTTTTACTACAAATATTGTGAGGAAGAGTGGGAAATTTGGAACATTAAAGAAAAGGAACTTTCTGATTTACTGCTGCGAACTGACGAAAAATTAAAAAATATAACGATGCTG
Source organism: Lachnospiraceae bacterium (assembly GCA_023663945.1). Lineage (GTDB taxonomy): Bacteria > Bacillota > Clostridia > Lachnospirales > Lachnospiraceae > Suilimivivens. The sequence continues at coordinate 15,361 of JAMPGL010000045.1, forward strand.
CCGGTTTACCGGTATGAGATTCTCAATAGTTCCATTAATGTCCTAAAAAAGATAAGGAATAATCAAAAGAATTCCAAGTGGCTGTTTAACGTTTACATAAGAGAATATTTTGCAGAAGAAGAAATGAAAGCCATCTATTCCTATATTAATGGAAGTGATGCACAGGAATTTTGTGAACATATAGAGGAATTTGCTTAGGTAATGATGTTATCAGGTGGTATTTTTCTGGATATGATTGATGAGATAATTTATGGGACAGATAAATATACAATTTTATGCAAGAAGGGAAGAAATTATAAGTTTTACTTAATAATATAGAAAAGTTTGAAAATGAGTATCCTGATGGCATGATGGGAACGGAACAGGAGTTTGATTGTATAAATCTGAGAAGTAAAGGTGGTTTAAATAGTTATTCAAATGCTCAAGTATCATTAAGAATTGAAAATATTATGAAATCAGATAGGTAAGGGAAAGTTAATGGAATACAAATTTTTAGATGATAAAAACACCATGGTTATTACAACAAGAAAAGTTATAGAGGGGAAAAGTTGTATTTTACTGGTTTCTCACGATGAAGATGATGGTATGTGGGAGTTTTTGGATGGAGAAGACGTTAATAAAGAAGATGCAGTAATAGTTTCTATATTTGAAATGATACAAATTGACGAGAGCCTTAATAAATTGTATGACTTGCCACTAGGATGGATTGCCCACAGGGAAAACAGAACAGCAGAATGGATAAGATTTCTTAACTAAAAATGTTTGGAAAAGTATATGTTTACAAACCTATATGTTTACAAACATATAGGTTTGGTAATAGCAGACTGAGGATTTTCTATAGAATACAAAATTAATTAAGAAAGGGCAGAGGGAAAATATGAATATATTATGGAATGAAATACTAGCATTGATTAATGGTTCAAGTAAAAAAATACAGGTTGAATTTAATGAGATTTGTGATTATTCCATGCTAAAAAGATTGGGACTGGAAACGGACTCTGTGATTGGACAGGTTATTGCAAATACCAAAGGAATAATCATTGATAATACTGTGCGAATACTAGGCAGCGGAGAGAAGAATAAATTTACTTCTGCAGAACAGTATAATCGTGAAATAGGCAAATATTTTGGAAATGAATTTTTTATTATTGCTGATGATGTTTTTGGCGGAGTATTTGCACTTAAAAAGACAGGGATTAATGGAGACAATACAATTTATTACCTATCTCCGGATACATTGGAATGGGAAGACTTGGAAATTGTGTACTTGGAATTTTTAACATTTTTTTTGGGTGATACAAGTGATGAATTTTATCAACCGTTTAAATGGAAAAGCTTCAGTAAAGATGTGGAAGGCATAAAGTATGATCAGGGAATTTCGATTTATCCATATTTGTGGTCAAACGAATGCAGCATAGAAGAAGCAAGCAAAAAAATAGTGCCGGCAATGGAGCTTATCCAGCTGAATATTGAGTTTAGAAAAAAATTTGGAATTGAATAATCATTATGATGAAAAAGATAGGAGAGCGGTACATGAATAAAGAACCTAAGGATGAAAAAATATTTGAAGAAATCCGGCAGGCTTGTACAGAAAAGAAAATTATTAGTTTATGCAAAAAGCTTCAGAAAAAGTGTTCCTTTAATAGTGGTGCAGACATGGTTAATCTTACAGAACTTGCATACTGGTTGTTTGTCTACGGGTATGAAGAAATGGCAATGAGGGTATGCCGGTATTCACATATAGAGGATCCACAGCCAATGAAGGTAAATTATAATGTTTGGGATTTCATTCTGTTTATATGGGGACTGGAAGCATATATGTATCGTAAGCAGGGAAAGGAAAGTGCCTGTCAGGAGAGGATTGGCGCTATGGATAGGGTTTGGTCAATTCCAACGCGGTATTATGATACTGTGGAAAAGCAAAGAGCAAACAATCAGGGAATACGCAGCCGGCTCACTTATGATATTGCAATAAGCAGGGCGGAAATAGAAAGGAGTGATAGTAAGTTTGATGCAAATGAATGGCGTTTTGGAGCTCTTTTCGATATGATTGGATATGGCGTAACAGGATTTTATCCTCAACTGGAAGAGCGTAAGGAAGAACTGCAAAAGGATATTGATGAATATATTAATATACTTCGGCAAAGCAGGAGGTAATTTATTTTCAAAGAGTGAGAAATCCCGGTAAGTCTATAGGGCTTTATCGGGATTTCTCTTATGCTTGCTTATTAAGAGGTTCTCCATGCTATAAGTGATGATACAGTAAAAGGCAATAATAATATAATTGGGAAAATGTGGTAGAATTTTCAAATAAATATAATCCCATATTGACAACTAAGATTTCATAGAATAAAATAGTTTCATCGAATTGATGAAATGAGGGAAAATAATGAAACAAAGTTTGGGGAAAAGACAATATGAGCAGTTAGCAAAAGAACAGTTTTGTAGAACGATTAATGCGATTCCTTTTGTTTCTGATATTGAAATTATTTCCACAAGTCCGCAAAGGGATTTTGGCGATTTTCAAGCAGTAGTTCACTTTGTGGATCAGGAAGCACCAATGCATTTTTTGATAGAAGTTAAGTCTAGTGGTGAAAAGCGGTTTGTAAACCTGTTTATGCAAATGGCACATCAACAGAAAGACAAGGTATGTTATGTTTTTATGGCACCTTATATTTCAGAGGAATCTGCCGGAGTCATAAGAAATGAAAATTATAGCTATATGGATTTGTCTGGTAACTGTTATATTTTAACGAGGAGAATTATTCTTTATGTAAGTGGACAGATAAATAAATATGTTATAGAGAGAGAAAAAAAGTATTATCTATCAAAATCTGCCAGCGCAACGTCAACCATTATACGGACAATGCTTAATGAACCAAAACGGCAGTGGAAGGTAAAAATTTTGGCAGCAGAAACAGGCAGGGGGATTGGCACCGTATCTAATGTGAAAAGTTTTTTATGCGATAGAGATTGGATTAAAAATTGTTCGAATGAATTTAAATTGTGCAATATAAAAGAGTTGTTACACGCATGGGCAAAAGATTATCATAAGAAAGATGCCCGTTTTTATGAATTTTATTCTCTTGATGCAGTTTCAGCCTTGGAGCTGGAAATTGCAGAGTGGAGTAAATTACATGATAATGGTGCGGTTTTGGGCGGATTTTCAGCGGCCGCAAGATATGCGCCAACTGTACGATATAAAAAGGTGGAAGTATATGTGGAGCCGCAGTTTTATAATGAATTTATAAAAGATTTGGATCTGCAATCTGTAAATTCAGGCGGTAATGTTATTATAACTATTCCACATGATGAAACTCCGTGTATGTTTTCCAGAATGATAAATGATACACTAGTAACATCTCCGGTTCAGACTGTTATAGATTTACTTGGAAATGCTGGAAGGGGTATAGAGGCTGCGGATGCAATCATAGCAAAAGAATATCGGGAGAACGATTATGATTAGGGATGAAGAATTAAAAAAGGCTATTGACTATTCTGAAGGACAGAAGACAGCGGCCTATATGGTATTGGGAGAGATTGTAAACCTTTTAGGGGAATTTTCTGATAATTTGAGAATTATTGGTGGATGGGTTCCAACACTCTTATATCCTGAAAGCGGGCATATAGGGTCAATCGATGTAGATGTTTTGCTAAATCAGTTACAAATCAGAAAGGCAGAAAGCTATAAGACGATTAAATATCTTTTGGAACAAAATGGATATAAACGTCATCCGGAAAAATATTTTACCTTTGTTAAAACAATCTTGGTACAAGGAATTGTTTACGATGTGGATGTGGATTTTTTATCTGGAAAGTACGGCGGAGATGGGAAAAATGTGAGTAAGCATGTAGATGGCATCAAAACTTTGCCGGCAACGGGAGGTAATTTTGCATTTGAATTTCCACCAGCAGATGTGGTAATTGAGTATACTCGCCCGGATGGAGCATCGGATAGAGGGCATGTAAATGTTATTTCTGTTGTACCATATCTTGTTATGAAAGCAGCGGCGCTTGGAAGAGGAAAAGCAAAAGATGCTTATGATATATATTGTACAATTGATAACTATAGGGGAGGAGTAAAGGCTCTTGCCGATAAGTTTATGCCATATGCGAATAAAGAACTTGTGCAAGGAATGTGTCAAAAGTTAGATGAAAAATTTGCTTCAATGGAACATGCTGGACCGGCAGATGTCGTATCATTTCTTGGTGTAACAGACGATGAGGAAAAAGAGCGTATTAAGCAAGATGTCTATCAGAAGGTGCATTATCTAGTAAATAAATTGAAAAATTTAGAAATATAGTAACTAAAGTATGTTCCGGTGTAATGGAAAAGCATCGGCATTGAAATTTTGGAGAAATCTTGCGCAGTAAACGAACCTCTGGTATGATAATTAATGCTTTTATTAACGAACGGCGCGGTATGGCGGAAAGGATGCAAAATGTTTCTTATAGCGGGACTTGGAAATCCAAAGAAGGAATATGATAATACTAGGCACAACATTGGATTTGAAGTGATTGACGCATTGGCGGATAAGTACAATATTTCTGTTTTGAGCAGTCAGTGCAGGGCGTTAACGGGAAAGGGAATCATAGACGGTTATAAGGTGATTCTTGCAAAGCCGTTGACCTATATGAATCTCAGCGGGGAGAGTATCCGGCCGCTTGCCGACTATTATAAAATCAATCCGGCAGAGGAGCTTATCGTGGTGTCCGATGATGTCAGCCTTGCTCCGGGGCAGATCAGGATACGGAAAAAGGGGAGCGCAGGAGGACACAATGGATTAAAAAGCGTTATCGGACAGCTGGGAAGCGAAGAGTTTTACCGCATCCGGGTAGGCGTGGGCGAAAAGCCCGCGGGATACGACTTGGCAGATTATGTTTTAGGTCATTTTTCCAAGGAGGAACGGGCGGTAATGAAAGAGGGCGTGGAAAAAGCAGTGGAAGCGGCAAGGCTGATGCTTGCCGGACAGATTGACCAAGCCATGAATGAGTTTAACCGCAAGGTGAAAGGGAGCAGTGAAACATGAGAGCTTTAACAGCGCCTTTGGAAGAGTTAGGGGAATATGAGGAAATAAAAAAGCAGCTTGTGAAGAACGGCGCCTGCGTGGCACTTACCGGATGTATGGAATCACAGAAGCTTCATATGATATATGGAATCGGCGATGGGTTTCCCAATAAACTCATCGTTACTTTTAGTGACCTCAGGGTGAAGGAGCTGGTGGAGGACTATCGTCTTTATGACAGAGATGTGGTTGTCTATCCTTCTAAGGATTTAATCTTTTATCAGTCGGACATCCGGAGCAATCAGCTGGTTTGTGAGAGAATCCGGTGTCTGCGCAGAATACTGGAAGGAAAGCCGGTGACGGTGGTCACAACCTTTTCCAGCCTTATGACGCCGCAGGTTCCGCTGGAAACATGGAAGGAGCATCTTCTTACCATCGACGAGGGAGGAACCATTGACGAAAAGACGCTGGCGGATATGCTGGTGGAAATGGGATACGAAAAAAACTATCAGGTGGAGGCTCCGGGGCAGTTCAGCATCCGCGGAGGAATCATAGATATTTTCGACTTGACGGAGGAGAATCCTTATCGGATTGAGCTGTGGGGGGATGAAGTAGAATCCATTCGGAGCTTTGACGTGCTCAGCCAGCGTTCTCTCGAAAAACTTACAGGAATCACTGTCTATCCTGCCGGGGAAATGATTTTGTCTGAGGAGCAGTTAAGGCGGGGAATAAAAGAAATTGAAAAGGAAGCAAAGGATTTTTCAGAGAAATTGCGCAGTGAGTTTCACACGGAGGAGGCACACCGCGTGGATGTCCGGATACGGGAGCTGAAAGAGCAGGCAGTGATATTCCGGAATCTGGTCAATCTGGATGCCTATGTTCACTATTTTTATAAAGAGACCACGTCCTTTCTTGGGTTATTTGACCGGAGGCAGACCTGCATCTTTATTGATGAACCGGCACGGGTTAAGGAGCATGCGGATGCGGTAGAGCTTGAGTTTAGGGAGAGCATGATGCATCGGGTGGAAAAGGGGTACATTCTTCCCGGGCAGATGGAGCTTTTGTACTCGGTCAGTGAGACGGCGGCGGCTATGGAACATAATCCTATCGTGACGCTGGCGGCGCTTGACATGAAAAATTCGCTTTTTAAACCGCAGAAAAAGGCGGATATGACGGTGAAGAGCATTTCTTCTTATCATAACAGCTTTGAGGCGCTGGTGCAGGACATGAAGCGGTACCGCAAAAATGGATACCGCGTGCTCCTTTTGTCTGGATCGCGTACCAGGGCGGCGCGTCTGGCGGAAGATTTGCGGGATCATGAGCTGACAGCGTTTTATACGGAAGACCCGGACAGGGAGATACAGCCGGGAGAGATTATGACTTTTTATGGAAGAGCTCTCAAAGGCTTTGAATACCCTCTGCTGAAATTTGCGGTTATTTCGGAAAGCGATATATTTGGAACGGACAAAAAGAAGAAAAAGAAGAAGAAAACCTACGAAGGAAGAAAGATTAACGACTTTAACGAGTTGAAAATCGGGGATTATGTGGTTCATGAAAATCATGGGCTGGGGATTTACCGCGGGATTGAAAAAGTTGAAGTAGAGAAAGTGGTCAAAGACTACATTAAGATAGAATACCGGGATGGAGGCAATCTGTACGTTCTTGCAACCGGGCTGAATGTGATTCAGAAGTATGCTTCCGCAGACGCAAAGCGTCCCAAATTAAACAAGCTGGGAACTCAGGAGTGGAACAAGACTAAGAGCAGGGTGCGGGAGGCGGCCGGGGAAGTGGCAAGGGATTTGGTGGAGCTTTACGCGGTGCGCCGGCAGAAGAGCGGGTTTCCCTATGGAAAGGATACCGTCTGGCAGAAGGAGTTTGAGGAGATGTTTCCTTTTGAGGAGACGGAGGATCAGCTTGCGGCAATCGAAGCGACCAAAAAGGATATGGAGAGCACCAAGATTATGGACCGCCTGATCTGCGGTGATGTAGGATACGGCAAGACGGAGATTGCCATAAGGGCGGCTTTTAAGGCGGTTCAGGAGGGAAAACAGGTGGTGTATCTGGTTCCCACAACCATATTGGCGCAGCAGCATTATAATACGTTTATTCAGCGGATGAAGGATTTTCCGGTGCGGGTGGATTTGTTGTCCAGATTCCGGACGAGTGCGGAGCAGAAGAAGACCGTGGAGGATCTTAAGAAGGGGTTTGTGGATATTGTAATCGGGACGCACAGGGTTCTTTCGGCGGATGTGGCGTATAAGGACCTGGGGCTTCTCATCATCGATGAGGAGCAGCGTTTTGGTGTTTCCCACAAGGAAAAGATTAAGAAAATGAAGGAAGACGTGGATGTGCTTACGCTTACCGCAACGCCGATTCCGCGGACCCTGCACATGAGTCTTGTGGGAATAAGGGATATGAGCGTTTTGGAAGAGGCGCCGAGCGACCGGATGCCGATTCAGACTTATGTGATGGAATACAATGAGGAGATGGTGCGGGAGGCAATCGTAAGGGAGCTTTCCAGAAACGGACAGGTATATTATGTTTATAACCGCGTGAATAATATCGCGGACGTGACAGCTTCCATCCAGGCGCTGGTGCCGGAGGCGGTGGTTGCCTTTGCCCATGGGCAGATGCAGGAGAGAGAGCTGGAACGGATCATGTACGATTTTATAGACGGTGAAATTGACGTACTGGTATCCACCACAATCATTGAAACGGGATTGGATATTGCAAACGTCAATACGATGATTGTCCATGACGCCGATAATATGGGGCTCTCTCAATTATACCAGCTCCGGGGGCGCGTGGGGAGAAGCAATCGGACGGCGTATGCCTTTTTGATGTACAAGCGGGATAAAATGCTGCGTGAGGTGGCGGAAAAGCGTCTGGCTGCAATCAAGGAATTTACCGATTTGGGAAGCGGATTTAAGATTGCCATGCGGGATTTGGAAATCCGGGGAGCGGGAAATCTTCTGGGCGCGAAGCAGCACGGGCACATGCAGGCGGTGGGGTATGACCTTTATTGTAAGATGCTGGATGAAGCGGTAAAGAACTTAAAGGGAATCTCAACGGACGGAGATTTTGAGACGACCATCGACATGGACGTGGATGCGTTCATTCCCCCTGTTTATATTGTAAATGAGATTCAAAAGCTGGATATTTATAAGAGGATTGCGGGAATTGAGAACAGGGCTGAGTGTGATGATATGCGGGAGGAGCTGTTAGACCGGTTCGGTGAAATCCCTCCGGCAGTGGAAAATCTTCTGCGGATTGCCCTGATACGGGTAAGCGCGCATAAGCTGTTCATCACGGAGATACGGGGACGGAATGAGGAAATCCGGTTCACCTTAAAGCCGGATGCCCGGATTCGGGCGGAGAGGATTCCGGAGCTGTTAAAAAAGTATGAGAAGTTATCTTTTAATCATAAAGGGACGCCGTTCTTTTTGTTCCGCTACAAAAAGTGCGGAATGGTGGAACGGGATGCGCAGATGCTGCTTTCCTTTACGGAGGAACTGCTGGGGGCGATGGAGGAAATAGTGCTTGAAGAGGAATGAAATGGTGGTGTAAGTTGAAGAAAAATATTTTACTTGTTGAAGATAATGAAAAATACCGTAAATTGTTGGTGAATAAGCTGAATATGATCGATTCAGAAATAACAATATTTGAAACGGCTCACATTGAAATGGCGTATAATTATTCGATGCAGTACAGGATTGATTTGTTTATTCTGGACATTATTTTGGATACTTCTATAAGAGGCGACACATCAGGAATGGATTTTGCGGACAATATTAGAAATATGGGCAGATACAAATCCACGCCTATTATTTTCATTACATCGTTAGAAGATCCCAAATTATTTTCTTATAGTAAACTTCATTGTTATCAATACATTGAAAAGCCGTTCGACCTTGAAAAGACTATGGATATAATTAAGGAAGCACTGGAATTTGGCGTACACGCAGAAAAAGAGAAATATGTCTATTTCCGTAAGGAAGGCCTTCTTTTTCCAGCCAAAGTAAGTGAAATAGTCTATATCACTTTTGATAAACCTGAAATGCTGGTTCACTTTAAAAAAGATTCTCTTGCAGTTCCTTATGTTTCGATGAGAAAGATGATAGATAAGCTGCGTACAGGAGACTTTGGACAGTGCAACCGGAACACGATTGTAAACGTGGAATATATTGAGTACTTTGATTTGGCGGGAGGATGCCTAAAGATAAAAGACAGTGATATTAAGTTACAGGTAGGAAATGTTTACAGAAAAAACTTCTTAAGCGGACGAAAAGATGATTGAAAGATTGTATTTGATATTTGAGATATTAGCCATATTATTTTGTTTATATGGGCTGTATGGTGAAAAGTTTAAATGGAATATATATACAATTGCATTGATTGGGATTGAATTTGTAATTTTTCAGCTGGATTATGCATATAGCCTGCCGATTTCAATTGAAGGCTTCGTTTATCTGCTGCTTTTACTATATTCGATTGTTCAGTTCAAATCAGGAATTAAAGATGCGATAATAAATTTTGCAATATGTATTATTTTATGTGTTTTTATGCAGTTGATATGTTATATCCCTGTATTTTTCCTGTACGATACTGTGCAGTCATACGCCGGATATTTAGTGAATATATTGTTTTTCCTTATAGCATTTTTATTGTACCGCAAAGGAATATTTACGAGAGTATCGGAATTTTTGCGTTCCAATGACAAAATAGTTGCATTTATTATATTTTTGATGACCATATTAGTGGCGTATGTATTGATAAGCATAAAATCAAATATCATAATCGGAATATTTGACTATATAGTCATTACCCTGAGTATTTTTTTGATCATTTTATTAGTATCGCTATGGCAGAATCAGAAACTGATTAATCGTCATTTAAACAGGGAGAAACAATTGGATGAAATGTATGGTAATGCATTGCGGGAGTTGATAGTAAGCATTCGGCAAAAGCAGCATGATTATAAAAATCAATTAATCGCAATACAAAGTATGCTGGATTCAGTTAATGATGCGGAAGCATTAAAATTAGAACGAAAAAAATATTTTGACTTATTGGAAGATGAGGAAAGGTATGTACAGTTACTAAGTAAAAATGATGAGCCTCTCATTTCAGGGTTTTTATATACTAAGATCAATGAGGCAGAACGCATTGGAATTGATGTGAAGCCTGAATTAATGATAAATAAAATAGATGATATAGATATAGTTGGAGATGTCATTAAAATACTGGGAATTTTAATTGATAATGCAGTTGAAGCGTTAAATAGTAATGATATAACAGAAAAAAAGATGGAAATTAAAGTCGAATATATTAAGAAAATAATAATTCGTGTCGGCAATGTCAGCAGGTACATACCACGTTCAGACAGTGTTCGCTTTTTTGAGAAGGGTTTTTCCACGAAAGGGGAAATGCGGGGACTGGGGCTGGCAAACGTGATGGACATTGCCAATAGGTACAGGGGAAATGTAAGCCCCATCAATGAAGAGCGGGAGAATTGCAATTGGTTTGTGATAGAGGTTGTTTTAAATAAGTAAAACCTGCATAGAGACAGCGGTTCTTTTGAAACACAAATATAGCAAATGTATAAATTAAAACAGAGGCGGCAGCTTTAAGGCTGCTGCTTTTTTACGCTCTTCAGAAAGAGGCGGGCTGCAGGAAGAGAGAACCGAACCCATTTGGGCTTTATCATACAGCATAAAATGTGAGATCTGGAAAAGTGTTCCTCGAAAGGGGTAAAAACGATACCGAAAACAGAAAAAAGAGCAAAAGAGGCTGTTTCTGGTCATTTTTTTATTTTTGGTATCAAAAAACCTGCATTTGAGGAACAAAAAATCTTTTCCATCTGTAAATGGCTTATAATAATATTATTTTTAATTTACGGAACAAAACAACTGCCACCATTTTAACTATCAGGGGGAGACATTGAGGATAAGCTGAATACTCAATTAGCTGCATTATAAGAAATCTGAAAGAGCGGGAGGAGAAAATGTCAGAGGAAGGAAAAAAGATAATTAAAATATTAGCGATTGTAGCAGGGGGGATAGCGGCAATGACCATAGCAGGACTCATCTTCCTATCTTTGCTATGGCATTCGTTTATTGATTATTTAGAAAAAGCGCTTGAACAGCCTGTTGTATGTGAGGTGGAAGAATGGGAAAAAGAACTGCTGGTAAAGGAATTTCCGGATTCAGAGGAAACCATCAGGGAAGGGAAGCTGTATGAGCAGCACCGGACATTACTGAACGAAATCAGGGTAGGAATGACATATCTTGAAGAGAAGTATCCCGATTATCAATTCAAAATCGATTACAGGGTTGAGGCGTTACGATTTATAGGCTATTGGGTTACGGAGGAGACTACCGGGGAAAGATTTAAGCTGGTGTTTGATAAGTTCGAAGGAGACGGACTGGATCCGGAAGATGATTTTTATATTTACTTTATAGAAGATGCTTATCAGGAATACTTGGAAGAGCAGTTTATGCAGAGATCGGATAAAGTGATGGAGGTGGCTGTAAACATAATAAGCACAAAGGGAAAGGGATATGATGATAAAATAACAATGGAAGACATCACAAGCGGGAGACTTAATGTTTCTCCGTCAGTCGATATTCACATATCAGCAGGAGATATGACAGAGGAAGAATGTACCAGATATGTAGAGACAGAAATGCAACAAGCAATAGAAGAAATTAATTTGAGCGGAACCTATATGATGTATTTTTTCCCGGATTTGGGAGAAGCAGGAAAGGAAGGGGAAAAGATTGAGCCGGTATGCTATAAAATGATTTCCTGGTATCGGAAAGGGGAGAAATGATGGCTGACAATTTATTCCCGCGAGCAACGAGTCAAAGTCATGCTTGCATGACCTTGACGACTGCCGCGAGGGTCTAATACCCCGCAGCTTGCTGCGTTACAAGTTTGATGCCCCGTCAGCTTGCTGCGGGGTATTTGACTAAGTACAGAGCAGGTGCTGTTGTTGGAGAATTTAACATGCGTGATTGGAATAAACAGTCCGGAATCCAATGAATAGGGGGCGTGGTATGAGGTATTTTATCGCAAAAGTAGTATGGATTATAATAATAGTGCTATATTTATTCTTTTTATTCTTACGCAGCTGTGGAGCTGAGAAGAAACCGGAAGAGGAGCATATGACGGAAGGGGAATATTTGGTCAACATTATTAACTCGGATCAAAACCGCTATGTGGATGAAGAAAATTATTTTTATAAGGGCAGCCTGTGTGTGCGGTGTTATTCCTTGAAGGACGGCAGTATTAAGTATTACGCGAATGAAAAGGGATATAGAATGGAGGACTTTGCTGTCTGGGCGGGAGATATTTATTATGTCAGGAGTGATGACGCCGGTTTTGAACTATGGAAGCAGAATGTTCAGACAGACGAAAAGACTTTGATTCTTTCCAGAGAGGACATTGAATCCTTAAATGGGGGAGAAAAATTAGACAGGGGATCGGCTGGTGCACATAAAGATTATTGTATTATTGATGTTTATGAAGATTATATGTTTTTTATGATATCTGGGGATGGGGAACGCGAATATATTAGCCCGATTGAGGGAGATTTTATGCAGGAATGCATCGATATCAGCACTTTGTTTCAGGAGGATAATACATCAGGAGAAATACAGAGGGTTGTTTACGATGGAATAACAATTGAAAGGTGTTATAGTTCAAGATATGAGCAATATGAGACGATTGGAATAAGGGATAAGGATGGACATAAAATTTTGTATAACAGTTCCGGCACAGGGATTCAGGTGGGTGACAAAATTGTGCGGTTCTCTAAGGACTCTTATGCTGATGAATTTAAATACCGCATAGGCGGAGGAGAGCTTCGCACCATCACGTGCTTAAAGGAGAAAAAGCTGAAGCGGTCTGATATATATGAAAAATATCTCACTGTGGAGGATGGTAAGATTATCGGGTGGCTTTCTGTTTCCAGACATCCCAATGTATCCTGGGATTTAGAGCAAGACCTTCTTGAAAAGGACATATTATTTGAACTGGACATTGAGACAGGAGGAAGCCAGATTTTGTATGATACAGGGAACAATCTGGAAAAAATCATTGGATATCAGGATGGAGTTATTTATTTTGCCGGAAATGACACGGTGTACAGCCGTGAGCTGGACAGCGGACAACAGAAGGTATTGTTTGACCTGCCGGGAGGGCAAGATTATGTCATTGACTGGCAGGCAGGGTATTTGATTATTTATGATAAAGTAGAAGTAGAAGAAGTGACAGCATACCAGATTTCGGAGGACAGGCTTGTGGGGGGAGGAGAAGTAACCATATCACAAGAAATGGCGGTAGTAAAAAATTTAGGAGAACGTGAGGAAAATGTCAGAGGAAGGAAAAAAAGTAATTAAAATATTAGCGGTTGCAGCAGGGGGGATAGCGGCAATGATGATAGCAGGAATCATCTTCCTGCCTTTGCTAGTGCGTTCGTCTATTGCTTATTTAGAAAAAGCGTTTGAACCGCCTGTATGTGAGGTGGAAGAATGGGAAAAAGAACTGCTGATAGAGGAATTTCCGTATTCGGAGGAAACCATCAGGGAAGGGAAGCTGTATGAACACCACCTGACATTACTGAACGAAATCAGAGCAGGGATGACATATCTTGAAAAGAAATATCCCGGTTATCAATTCAAAATCGACTACAGGGATGACTGGGCAGTTACGATTATAGATTATTGGGTTACGGAGGAGACTACCGGGGAAAGATTTAAGCTGCGGTTTGATAAGAGCGAAGGAGACGGACTGCAGCCGGAAGATGATTTCTATATTTACTTTATAGAAGATGCTTATCAGGAATACTTGGAAGAGCAGTTTATGCAGAGATCGGATAAAGTGATGGAGGTGGCTGTAAACATAATAAGCACAAAGGGAAAGGGATATGATGATAAAATAACAATGGAAGACATCACAAGCGGGAGACTTAATGTTTCTCCGTCAGTCGATATTCACATATCAGCAGGAGATATGACAGAGGAAGAATGTACCAGATATGTAGAGACAGAAATGCAACAAGCAATAGAAGAAATTAATTTGAGCGGAACCTATATGATGTATTTTTTCCCGGATTTGGGAGAAGCAGGAAAGGAAGGGGAAAAGATTGAGCCGGTATGCTATAAAATGATTTCCTGGTATCGGAAAGGGGAGAAATGATGGCTGACAATTTATTCCCGCGAGCAACGAGTCAAAGTCATGCTTGCATGACCTTGACGACTGCCGCGAGGGTCAAATACCCCGCAGCTTGCTGCGTTACAAGTTTGATGCCCCGTCAGCTTGCTACGGGGTATTTGACTTCTACGTCGCCACGCTCTCGCTCACTAAAAAGCACAGCAGTACTAGGTTCGAAAATACCTCACCAAGTACTGGTGCTTTTTAATGGGCTCCTTTAGAAATAAATCTCCATACAAGCTGTCAGTGAATAACGTATCTTTACCAATTGGCAGTTCTGCTATAGTCGAATGATTTACTGTACTGGCAGTGTTGCGTTGTGAGGTGGTTAACGGTAATTTATCGGAAAATCATCATACAATGAGGTATTGCCAAAACAGTAAATCCTTTCACCATAGTCAGGTTGCCAGTTTGATTTTGCGTCTTCGGAAACCAAACTCGTATCAAGAATAACTTCTTAAGGAGCCCATTAAAAAGCACCAGTACTTGGTGAGGTATTTTCGAACCTA
>JAMPGL010000046.1 GCA_023663945.1 Lachnospiraceae bacterium
GGTACTAGGTTCGAAAATACCTCACCAAGTACTGACGCCTTTTAAAGGGTTCCTTAAGAAATAAATCTCTATACAAGCTGTCAGTGAATAACGTATCTTTACCAATTGGCACTTCTGCGACAGTCGAATGATTTACTGTATTGGCAGTGGAGCGTTGTGTGGTGGTTAACGGCAATTTATCGGAAAATTATCATACAATGATGCATTGCCAAAACAGTAAATTATTTCACTGTAGCCAAGGTGCCAGTTTGATTTTGCGTCTTCGGAAACCAAACTCGTATCAAGAATAACTTCTTAAGGAGCCCATTAAAAAGCGCCAGTACTTGGTGAGGTATTTTCGAACCTAGTACTGCTGCGCTTTTTAGTGAACGAGAGTGGGGCGACGTAGAAGTTATTCTTGATACCGAGTGGTCGTTTTGATAATACGCCTAATCAAACTAAACCGAAACTTTATGATACACCTCCACCACCTTAAAGTGATAACAAATAATCATGGACACGACAGCCCCTGTCACTGCCTGCAAAATCTGAAAAGGCAGTTTTAAAACAGCGTATTCCGGCGTGCTGTAAAGAAAAGCCCTGCCTAAAGAATATCCGGTCACCATGATAATTGCCCCAAGCAAGACCCCGACTCCGGACGCAAGAGCCTTTTGCTTTTGAAAGAGGTGACGGGTGCACAGCGATATGACAACAGCCTGTAAGCCGTGGGCTGCCAGAGATACAAACATCGGGGTGGGGTAAAAGAAAAAGTCACCCAAAAAGGAACCGACGCCGCCTGCCAGAAATGCATAGAAAGGGTCTAGTAGGATACCGGCGGTACAGATAACAATATCATTTAAATACAAATGACCGCCGGGAACCGGAACGCCAAAAGAACTTAGCGCGACATTCATCGCCATAAGCATAGCGGTAACGGTTATCCTGCGCATGGAAAACTGATTTGCTGTCAACGATTGTGTTTTGATTTGTGATGCCATAAAAATTCCTCCCGTATATGAATAATTGACAATTGTTTGCAATTATCATACACAGGAGATGGCATGGTGGAAAGTGCCAGAATAGATATTTTTGACCATGCCAGAAAGCTGCTGGAAAATAGGCACATGTATGTCTGATTCCAGCAAATATTTTTTTATGGATTCTGTGCAAAAAAAGCAACCGCAATGGCGCCGGGACCTGCATGAGTGCCGATGGTGCCGCCTACCGTGCTGACGGGAAGGCTTTGGATGTGATCCTGCCATAATTCTTTGCTGTCCTCAATATATTTTTGAAGAAGAGCATCGGTTAAACCGGTATAGCCCAAGAAGTAGGGCTTGTCAAAATCGACACCGCTCTCTTTTATTTTTTGTACCAAGAAATTGTTTCCCTGCTTGGAACCTCTTGCCTTTCCTAAAATATTGACTTCACCGTCCTCAATGGCGACAACTGGTTTGATGGACAAAACACCGCCTGCGAAAGCGGCAGCTTTGCTCACGCGTCCGCCTTTTTTCAGGTATTCCAGAGTATCCAAAAGGGCGATTAAGTGAATGTTCTTCTTTTCTTTTTCCAGTTTTGCAACAATCGAAGGCGCATCCATGCCTTCATCTTTCAGGCGGACGGCATACTCTACCAAAGCACGCTCTCCGACGGTGACATTTTCGCTGTCCACAACAAATACCTTCTGTGGGTATTCGGATGCGGCGATGCAGGCACTCTGCCAGGTGCCGGAAAGCTTAGAGGACAGGGTGATGATGATGACCTCTTTTTCTTCTGCCAGCGCTTTTTGGATAGCGGTTTCAAAATCATAAGGCGGAATCTGGCTGGTAGTGGGAAGTTCCCCGCTTTCAATCAGCCGCTCATAAAATTCGTGGTGGGACAGATTGACACCGTCCTGATATTCTGTTTCTCCGAAGGTGATGGTCATGGGAAGAACGGTTATATCTTCTCTTATATGGTCAGTAATGTCCGATGCGGAATCGGTAATAATTTGAATGCTCATAAGAACCTCCACTTTTCTGTTGTTTTTACCGTGACCAAGTGTAGCATACTTGAATGGATACGTCAATTCCTGTGAATTTTGGGCTCCTCTGTTTTTCAGCATATGACCAAAAATGAAATGAAATATTCAAAAAGTGTAGACATAGTATCTAAAGTTAATAATTTAGATAGATTTGAAGACAAATATTCGTGGTCATCATATGGAAAAGATATAAAAGTCGAACCGATAAGCTCTGAACACGAAATTAATTATTTGGCAGCGCAAAATGTTTGGACGCGCTTTGAAATTTTATTTAATAAGCGATTAGCCAAAAAAGAAGCTATAAATACCGGATTTAAAATTAATAAGCTGGTGGACGAATTAGGAATAGCCAAGCCTTTTTTATCACTTTCGACTTATGGAAAAGTAAAAGAACGAAAAATGGTAGTTATAATTCTTCAGAATTTGGAGCCGAAAAATGGTAAATTTGAAATCTACCTTGGAGGTCAAGCTGGTAAAGTGTTAAAAAGCGAACCCTTGGAATATGACAGGACAATAGGTGGTTATCAAAAAATAATTAAATATCCAAGAGTAGGTAGAACATATTCTATCGTATGGGAATGGAAAAGTAGTTGACAAAGAAAATATTAAAGTATATTGTTATATGTAAGTATTGTTATTTATAAAATGTAATATACAAAGGCGTATTGGAGGTATAGTCATGGAAAATTAATAAGAATTTTACTTTTTACCGGTTTAAGGCTGATAAGTTTTAGTTTGATTCACCTATAGATAACTGATGAAAAGATGATTATGGGGATTGCAAGATTATCACGTAAGATAATCATGTGATTCCCTTGTTTTATCTAATAAAAATGGATAGGGATTAATTTTATGTTTTATTATTCTAATTAATATCAGTGCTTCAAGTTTAGAAATAGAAAGGCAAGGAGGTTTCATATGACAGTCAAAGAACAGGTGCTTCTTCTTTTGGAAACACAGCGGGACAGGGCACTTTCCGGCGAGGAGCTTGCCGGGCAGCTTTCGGTGACGAGAGCCGCAGTATGGAAGGCAATCAAATCCCTGCAAAAGGATGGCTATGCCATAGAAGCGGTAAATAATAAAGGATATACGTTAAAAAAAGCGCCGGATATTTTGTCGGCGGCATACATAGAGCAGGGCTTGAAAAGGGAAGGCTTTGAAATTCCGGTTAAGACAGAGCGCATAGTCAGTTCCACGAATACGGTGCTGAAACAGTTTGTGGCGCAGGGGCAGAAATCCGATATGATTTTGCTCGCGGAGGAGCAGAGCGGGGGAAGAGGACGGCGCGGGCGTTCTTTTTATTCTCCGGAAGGAACCGGGCTGTATATGAGCCTTTTGCTTCATCCAAGTATGAGTCCGGAGGAGGCAACGATGCTGACCACGGTTGCCGCTGCGGCGGAGGCGGAAGCGTTAGAGCGGATTTCCGGTCTGGATGTCAAAATCAAATGGGTCAATGATGTGTGGATACGAAACAAAAAGATTTCCGGCATTTTGACGGAAGGCTCCGTGTCCATGGAGGATGGGCATTTAGAATACGCCATTGTAGGGATAGGAATTAATATTTATGAGCCGGAGGAAGGATTCCCGGAAGAGATTAAGGATGTGGCAGGGGCAGTATTTACCAATGATATTTCCAGAGAAAATCTCCGAAACCGCATTGCAGTGGAGGTGCTTTCACGATTTCTGGCGTATTATCGGATGCTTCCTCAGAAGGCATATCTGGACGAATACCGGAAGCGTTCCATTGCCATCGGAAAGCAGGTAAGGATTCTTGTGCCGGAAGGGGCGGAGATTCCCAAGACGGAAAACGGCGCATCCAGAGAACACGCTCTGGTCATCGGCATTGACGATTTGTGTCATTTGCAGGTGCAGTACGAGGACGGAACTACAGAAAGCCTTTCCAACGGGGAAATCAGCATTAAGCTGTAAAGTTATTTACGCAAAAAGAAGAGACAGCTGATGCCTAAGATGCCCTGAACGGCAGGGATGGTGTACCACACGCCGTCAAGCTCCAGAAACAGAGGCAGGATAAAAACAAGCGCCAGCGTCAGCAGGATTTCTCCATAGACTAAAACAGCGGAGCGGACTTCTTTGTGGGTGGCATAGAGGTAGGACACCGCCGGCTTGGTCAGACCATACAGCGCCATAATCAGTGAAAATGCAGGGGCGGCATGAATAATATACCGGGCGGCAGCCGGGGAGGTTCCATAGAGCCGGGGAAGGAAATTTCTGGACAGGAAAAAGACGACAGCGCCTGCAATGCCAAAGCCGATTCCAAGCAGGAAGGTCCATTTTGCGTAGGTTTTCAGCGCCTTTCGATCGCCGCTTCCTTCGCTTAAGGAGAGCAGAGGCTGGCTTCCGTCGCCGATGCCCTGCACCAGCAGTTCCATGAAGGAGATAATATAGGCAAGAACCGCATAGGCGCTTACCGCCTCCTCGCCGCCGTATTTCAATGCCTGCAGGTTCATAAAAATAATGGTGACGGAAGGAAGGTAGGTAAGCCCAAAGGGAGAGGCGGCAACCCGGAGAATGGATTTGACAACGGCAAGGTCAGGTTTCAGCAGAGAAAGGGGGATTCGGTGTTTCTTTTGTAAGAAGAAAACCCCGCACATGATCAGCGTGAGAACCTGCCCGAAAACGGTAGCAAGGGCGGCGCCTTTGATTCCCATATCAACGGCGATGACCAGATAATAATCCAGCACAATGTTGGTGATACACCCGGCGCCCATGGAGCACATAGCGTAGAAGGAAGCGCCGTGATTGCGCATTAAGGGAACCAGACCGGTTGCGAAAACCTGAATAATCCCTCCAATCAGCATATAGCGCAGATAGGTAAGTGCAATGGCAAGAAGTTCTCCTTTTGCCCCCAAAAGAACTAACAGCGGTCTGCCAAACAGGAGCAGAAGCAGGGTAAGAAGCACAGACCCTGTAAACAGCAAAAAGAAAGCGTTTCCTTCAGCCAGAAGCGCTTTTTTGTCATTTCCGGCGCCATGGTTTAGGGAAACTACAACCGAAGCTCCCATGCCTATGCCGGTGCCCAGAGAAATAATAAGAGCCACTAAGGGCCATACAATATTAATAGCCGCAAGTCCGGGGTCTCCCATAGCCCTGCCTACAAAAATTCCATCCACAATGGAATAAATTCCGGTGAGAAGAAAGGAAAGCATGGATGGGAAAATATATCTCATGTACTTTTTTCGCATATTGATAACCTCGCTTCTTATTATATAGGCTTAAGAGAGATTATGCAAATTTTTCTGCAAATGCAGTTGTAACAGTTCAGCCTTGCAGTTTTTTCCTTATTGAAAAGAAGACTTGAAGTTTTCTTATTATTTTGATAACCTATACATAATCTTTAGCATAAGTGACAACGTTGGGGCGACATTATGGCAATATTAACGAAGAAGCAGCAGAACGTGGGTGAGATTTATGGATTCACAAGAAGAAAAAATTTATACACTGGAAGATGTTGCAAGGGAGCTTGGGGTCAGCAAGACCACTGTTTCCCGGGCAATTTCAGGGAAAGGGCGTATCGGCAAAGAGACCAGGGAGAGGGTACAGCAGTTTATACAGGAACATGATTATCGTCCAAGCGTGTTAGCGAAAGGTCTTGCAATGAGTAAGACTTACAGCCTTGCCGTCGTGTTCCCGTCAGGATATACCAATACAGAACCATTCTTTTTTCAGGAGTGCCTGAACGGCTGCACAGAGGTGGCTTTTGAGAATAATTATGACATTTTGGTCACGATAACGGACGAAAAGGATCTGACGCACATTCAGAGGCTTGTAACAGATAGAAAGGTAGACGGCATGATACTGACCCGCGCCACTAAGGATTCGTCGATGCGGGATTTTTTAAAGGCAAAGAAGGTTCCCTTTGTAGTGATTGGGCAGTTGACAGATACGGACATTCCCTGGGTGGATAATAATAACCGGAAGGCATGTCAGGAGATGACGGAGATACTGCTGATGAAAGGGATTCACTCTCTGGCGTTAATTGGGGGAGATCCGACCCATGTGGTAACAGAGAAACGCTATAAAGGCTTTTCGGATGCCCATGAAAAGAACGGAATGAAAGTGGACGAGTCCTTGGTATTTATGGGGGCAGACTGCCGGGAGGAAACGGCTAAAGCCGTGGAAAGTGCGTGGAAGGCAGGAGCGGAGTGCATTGTATGCATGGATGATTATATTGCGTATATGGCGGCCGCCTGTCTCAGGGAATTGCAGGTTTCCGTTCCGGAACAGATGAAGCTGGTCAGCTTTTACGACAGTTCTTTTATGGAGTTTAATGTGCCGCCCGTTACCAGCATAAGGTTTGACACCAAAAGCTTAGTGAGGAACGCATGTTGGAAATTGCTGGAGCTGTTAGGAGAAGAACCCTATGGAGAACAGGTTTCCCTGACCTATCAGCTGGTATTGCGCAAATCTACACAGTAAAATAAGATTGAAAATAAAGTTGAAAGTAAGGCTGAAAGTAAGGCTGTGCCGTATGGAATAAGTCCGGCACGGTCTTTTTTTGTCTGCAAAGTGCGAAAGTGGACAAACGATAGCGCAAGAAGAGGAATGAGATAAAAAATGTTATGCAAAATATCTAAAAATAAATGAGAATATTTGTTATATTAGCATAATTGACGAAAAGTATAGAAAATTATATACTTAGATTAGAGCAAACGGTTGCGCTGATTGCGCAGTTACCAAAGCAGGACAGCGCAGCTAATAAGGCAAAATAGTAGGAGGTAGAGTATGAAAAAGAAAGTATTAGCAACAGTAGTATGCCTTGCAATGGTGCTTGGCACACTTACCGGCTGCGGCGGCGGTTCATCTACGGAACAGCCCGCAGAATCTCAGTCTGAATCTGCTGGTGCAGATACGGCACAGGCGCCGGAAACTTCCGATTCTTCCGATGCTTCGGCGGCTTCAGATGAAACAATTACACTACGTCTTTGGGGCGCAGAAGAGGATCAAGCGTTATTGAGCGAGTTAGTAGAGGATTTTAAGGCGGCTTATCCGGATGTTACATTTGACATTCAGATTGGCGTTGAGTCCGAATCTACAGCAAAAGATACGATTTTAACAGATGTAGAGGCGGCTGCCGATGTATATTCCTTTGCCAGCGATCAGTTGAATGACCTTGTAAAAGCAGGCGCACTCCTCAACATTGACGAGTATGCGGAAGCGCTTCAGGTAGCAGGCAAGACTTTGGATGACGTAAAGAATGCAAACTCCGCAGGTTCTGTGGAAGCGGCATCCTTAAACGGAAGCTTGTATGCTTTCCCGAGAGCAGGAGACAATGGCTATTTCTTATTTTATGATTCTTCTATCCTTTCCGAATCTGATGTAGCTTCTTGGGACAGTCTTCTTGATGCGGCAGATGCGGCAGGCAAAAAGGTCGGCATGACGCTTGCTTCCGGCTGGTATAATGCATCTTTCTTCTATGGTGCAGGTTTTAACACCGGACTAAATGATGACGGCACCACAACCATTGACTGGAACGGCACAAGCAAAGATGGATATTCCGGCGTGGATGTAGTGAAGGGTATGCTGAGTATTGCAAGCCATCCGGCGTTCATGGCAGTTGCAGACGGCGATCTTTCCAATCAGCTTGCATCCGGTCAGTTAGTGGCATGCGTATCCGGTACATGGGATGGCATCACAGCACAGGAAGTGTTCGGCGATGGATATGCGGCAACGAAGCTCCCGACCTTCACGGTAGCAGGTAAGCAGGTTCAGCAGGGTTCTGTAGCAGGTTTCAAGTTTACCGGCGTTAACGGTTATTCCAAGAATGCAGGCTGGGCAGTTGTCCTTGCAGAGTTTATCACAAATGAAGCGGCACAGCAGAAGTTCTTCGATCAGCGTGAGAGCGGACCGACCAATATGAATATCATTGATTCCGATGCTGTTAAGGCAAATATAGCAATTGCGGCTCTGGCAAAACAGTCTGAATACAGCAAGACTCAGCTGGTAGGCGGTAAATACTGGGATCCGGCGCAGACATTTGGTGAGCTGGTTGCTCAGGGCACTTTGTCCGCGGATGACGATGCAGGCATTCAGGCGGCGCTTGACACACTGGTAGAAGGCGTAACTGCTCCAGTGGAATAATAAATAATCCAAATTGAAAAGTTATAAATAAAAGTTATAAATAAAAGAGTTTGGAGGATGCAGTAAATATATTACATGGGAATTTTATCATTCTTAAATTTGCGGTAAGTATTTGGGCATCCTCCATTATATTACCCGAAAAGCATAAGTTGATTTTGTCAGGGAGGAGGTACTTATGTCAGAAGAAAATAACAGCGGAGTTATCTCGGCAGTCAGCGCTTTTTTTAAGGCGGTCGGTAAGTTCTTTACTGACTTTGGAACAGCCTTTGCCAAAGGAGATTTATTTGTGAAGCTGTCCGTCTTGTGGATGGGAGCGGGGTACGCCCGCCGTAAGCAGTATGTGAAGGCAGTTCTCATGACGATACTTGAAATTGCCGTAATCATTTTTACTTTTACTTTTGCAATGAAATATGTGCCGAAATTTGGCACTCTGGGAACGGTTCAGATGGAGAAGGTCTTCAACATGAAGACCATGAAGAGCGAATTTAATGATTATGACCATTCCTTCAAAATTTTGCTGTTTTCATTATTCAGCTTTGTAGTGTGGTTTGCGTTTTTTATCGTTTGGGTTAAGAACGTGGTAAATGCCTATACGCTCCAGCAGATGGAAGCCGAAGGCAGGCATATTAATACGTTTAAAGAAGATCTTCATTCCTATGTGGAAGAAAGGTTTCATATTACACTGCTTACTCTCCCGGTGCTTGGGATTGTAGTCTTCACGGCGATTCCCATTTTGCTGTTGATTTTGGTTGCATTTACCAACTACGACCAGCAGCATATGCCGCCTACCGCTCTGTTTACCTGGACGGGATTTTCTAACTTTATCAGTTTGTTTGGCGGCGGCGGTCTGACGGTGACGTTCGGCTATGCATTCGTCCGTGTATTGGGCTGGACGCTTGTGTGGGCATTTTTTGCAACGTTTACTACATACATCGGCGGTATTCTTTTGTCGCTCCTGTTGAACAACAAGAAGACCAGATGCGTAAAATTATGGCGTACGCTTTTTATTGTGACAATCGCTGTACCGCAGTTCGTATCGCTGCTCCTTGTGAGAAACTTTTTCTCCAACGGCGGTATTGTCAACGCAATCTGTAAGAATATCGGGCTCACCGATTTTTTGCGTAACATTGGCTTGGTCTCCACCAGCTATATTCCGTTTTTGTCGGCTCCGGGCTGGGCGCATGTGATGATCATTCTTATCAATATCTGGATAGGCGTTCCTTATCAGATGCTGATTGCAACAGGCGTGCTGATGAACCTTCCGTCGGATCAGCTTGAGAGCGCGCGTGTGGACGGTGCGAAGCCGCACCAGATTTTCAGAAGTATTACAATGCCTTACCTGCTGTTTGTGACAGGTCCCACATTGGTTACGGATTTTGTTAAGAATATCAATAACTTTAACGTAATTTATCTGTTGACGCAGGATGTGTATACGACTACCAATCAGGCGATGGCAAATTCTCAGGCGAAGGAAGTGGATTTGCTTGTGACATGGCTGTTCCGATTGACGCAGGATTATTACAATTATAAGATGGCGTCCGCAATCGGCATTATTGTCTTTATTATCTGTGCAGTCTTCACACTGGTTGCGTTTAACAGGATGATTAAGGGAGATAAGGAGGGGACATATCAATAATGAATAAGACAAAGAAAATGAAAGATAGCAGAACCTCAAGCATAGTGGTGCATAATTTACTGATTGCAGTGCTGGCGTTTATCTGGCTGATTCCGATAATTTGGCTGATTTGTACTTCGTTTAGTTCCTATTCCGGAATGAACACAAGCACATTCTTTCCAAGGGAATGGAGTGTTATCAACTATGCGAAATTGTTCCATCCGGATACGGTAGCGCAGTTCCCGCAGTGGTTTTTGAATACTTTTGTTATAGCATGTTTTACCTGCGTGATTTCTACCATGTTTGTGCTGATGGTGGCATATGCGACTTCCGTGATGCGTTTCCCCATGCGGAAACCTCTTATGAATATGGCGGTAATCCTGAACCTGTTTCCGGGCATGCTTGCCATGATTGCCGTATATTTTACATTGAAGACGTTTAATCTTACCAACAGCTATGTGGGTTTGATCATGGTATATTCTGCTTCGGCAGGACTTGGTTATCTGATTGCCAAAGGCTTTTTTGACACGGTTCCCCGGGCACTCTGCGAAGCGGCGCGGATTGACGGATGCAGTGAAGCGCGTATTTTCTGGCAGATCATTCTGCCGATGAGCCGTCCGATCGTAGTGTATACGGTTATCAGCAGCTTCCTTGTGCCGTGGATGGATTTCGTTTATGCGAAGATGATTCTCAATGCAGGCATCTCTTCGAAATACACGGTGGCGATAGGGCTTTATAAAATGCTTGACAAGAGCCTGATTAACACTTACTTTACACAGTTCTGTGCGGGCGGCGTACTGGTATCGATTCCTATATCGTTTCTGTTTGTTCTTATGCAGAAGTTCTATGTAGAGGGAATTACCGGCGGTGCGGTGAAGGGTTAATGTGAGCAATGGATTATAGAAAGGAAATCAAGACAATGGAACAATTTATTCTTAATATTATTCATCGTCCTGAGATGGTGCCGGAGTACGCGGAAAAGGTGACCGGCCACGGGCAGGCAGAGGATATCAGCCGTAAAGCTCTGTTAACAGAAAGTCTTGATATTTTTAAGATACAGCAGGAAAGCGCCCATAAGAACGGACTTAAGACAACAATTGAAATGACTTATGCCAGTCTGTTCAACGATGAGGCAGTGGAATTGGCGAAGGAGCACCACGATAAGTACGGCGATGAGATTGCGCTGACGCTTCTTGGGCTTCCCTGCAAGGAATTTAGAGAGAAGTATAAGACCAAAGATTTTTGTATCTGGATGTTCTCCATGGAGGATAAGAAGGCGATTGTGGAAGATGTATTTGAAAAATTCCATGAGCGTTTCGGGTTTTATCCGGAGTCTACCGGCTCTTATTACATGGATGCAGAATTGACAAATTATATCAAAGAAAAATATCCGTCGATTAAATGCGCGGTGGCGACATGCTGGGAGGAGGGTCCTAAAGCATATCATACCTGCAATAACAGCTGGTACACCTTTATGGATGGCGGTCCGTGGGCTCCATGGATTCCTTCCAAGCAAAATACACATGCACCAGCGGCTAACGAGGAGGAGGATTCCGGAATCGTGGCAATCCCCCATCTCAGCCGCGACCTGATAGCATGTTATGACGGAAATGGTTCTAATTTCGGTACGCATCCGCAGAATGTTCTGCGCGGGATGATTTATGATACCGAGAAGTGGGAGTATCCTTATTTATATAATCTGATTGACCAATACCGTTATCAGGCAAAATTCAATAACGGTTATGCTTACAACATGATGTTTGTCGGTCCGGGCTGGATGAATAAGATGGGACGCTGGGAGGCTTCCTATGAATTATTGAAGAAGTCCTATGAAGACGGCTGTGCGTACTATGGTCAGTTGAAGAAGGAAGGAAAGCTCATTGACATGACAATGAGCGAATTTGCGGATTATTACCGCAGGAAAAAATCTTACACGGAGCCGGAATGTGCCTTGTGGAGAGACATACTCTACGGAAGCAAAAAGCAGGTATTCTGGTATTGCGACCCTTACATGCGTGCATGTGTCAACATGGATCAGGGCGGAGCAGTGGTTGATCTGCGCCCGTATGCGGCGAAACTGAACTGGCCTGTGGGCATTGGAACGCCTCATGTTCAGGATGCCAGCTATCCGTTCCTGATACAGGAGAAGTACCGTGCCGGATATTTTACGCATTATGCGGGAGAAGGAACGGTTCGCAGCGCCAAAATCTGCCATAACGGAGAAGAGGTGGATCTATGCCTCTGCCGGACAAAAGCGCATTTTTCCCAGAAGGGCAAAGACCGCATCCTAACGCTGGATCCGGTGGATATTGAATTTTCAGACATGACCTTGAAACTGCAGAGCGTGATTACTTTTACCGAAGGCTCCGGCGCTATTAAGATAGAGCGGAAAGTGCTTGAAATGAGCGATCCGGATATGGAGGTCAGCATCAACGAGTACATGACGGGCTGTTACGGCACCACGGAATACGCCGAGGACATGAGCAGTCTGGTTCTCTCTGCCGAAAAGGATGGGGAGAAAACGGAACTTCCTTACGAATATAAATGCAGGGATGTCTTAAAGCCGGGGGCTGACCGGGTAAGCTGTAAGCTGCCGCCCATTGAGACTCTTGTATCCATGACCTGTGAAGGCAGGGATAAAGAGGGCTACTTTAGGGAAGGTTATGCATTCAGCCCGATGTTCACTTTGGGATATAACGGAAAATTATGTGAAAAGGAGGTTTTCACAACATGGCTCAATCTGGAAAAGGCAAATTAAATTATCGCTGTCCGTCATGTTTTATGCGTGATCTGGATTTGGATATGTTCTATGACAAGGAGAAAAAGGAATATTATTGTATCCGATGCCAGTACACGGGTTCTGAGGAAGACGTGCTTGCCAAAAATCAGATGGCGCGGTTCCGTTATAAGGACATGATGAGGCGTTTTAAGGATTTTGAAAATTTTGATGAGGAGTAAGTAATAAGGAAGCTGCTGCAATATGGTATGGTATCCGGATTTTGTAGCAGCTTCTATGCATGTGAAGGGGCATGGAGGTGTATGATGGATAGTTGGATTAAGGGGATGGATGTGTCTTCGCTGATGGAGGTTGAAAAATGCGGGGGCAGATTTTACGATCACGGTAAAAGCGGGGACGCAATGAAAATCTTAAAAGACTACGGCATGAATATGGTGCGTCTTCGGCTGTGGAATGATCCCTTTGCGGAGGACGGAAGCCCTTACGGCGCAGGTGGAAACGATTTGGAGACTACTCTGGCTCTTGCTAAGAGGGCAAAGAAAATGGGCGCAGGCTGGATATTGGATTTTCAATACAGTGACCATTGGGCGGATCCGGGGAAACAGACGATTCCGAAAGCATGGCGCGGATTCGGGACGGAGGAGCTGGAAAGGGCAGTTTATGACTATACGGCGGAGGTTTTGAGGCGCTGCAGGCAGGAGGATGTCATGCCTCAGATAGTCGCCGTAGGAAACGAGCTCTCCAACGGTCTGCTCTGGCCTTATGGAAAAGTGCCGGAGTACGAAAATATCGCGAAGTTTGTAAGCGCAGGAATCCGTGCGGTTCGTTCGGTAGACGAGAAGGCTTCGGTTATGATACACTTAGATAATGGAGGAAATAATCAGCTTTACAGAACATGGTTTGATACCTATTTTTCAAATAATGGGGAGGATTTTGAATATATAGGTCTTTCCTACTATCCGTTCTGGCATGGGACGGTTGACATGCTGCGGGCGAATATGAATGATATTGCGCGCCGTTATCACAAAAAATTAATTCTGGTTGAGGTTTCCACGGGACACACCTTGGAAGACTACCAGAGTTACGAGAAGCTTTCGGAAGACCAGCGCAAAGGAATGGCGGCGAAACCGGAGCTTGCCGGGAAGGTTCCCTATCCAATGACGCCGGAGGGGCAGGCAGGCTTTATGGCTGATATTTTTAAGGTGATTGAGCAGGTGCCGGAAGGCTTGGGAAGAGGTTTTTGTTATTGGGAGCCGGCGTGGCTCCCGGTGCCGGGCAGTGGATGGGCGACAGAAGCCGCCTTGAAATATACGGGGGAAAAGGGTCCGGGCGGAAATGAGTGGGCGAATCAGGCGTTATTTGATTATGACGGGAACGCGCTGCCCACACTGGAAGTGATACGGGATTTTGTTCCATCCGGCATGAGTTATAGTAAATGACATTATTAATATCGTTAATTACGGACAAAATTTGTAAACTGAAAATCGCAGGAGAAAGAGTGGGAAACAGGTATGGATGGCATGAACAGAAGAGGTGCGTGGAAAACTCCGACCGTGACGGCGGATGGGCTAAAGATGTTTGCATGTGTAGCGATGCTGATACAGACAATCGGCATCGCTGTCGTAGAAAAAGGAATGATTCATCTGGACAGGTACACACAGGCGGAATTATCGGAAGCTATGGCGGCGGACGGACATCTGATGATGTTAGCGGGAATCGGATCGGTTATGCAGCTTATCGGAGGCCTGGCAATTCCGATTTTTGCATTTTTGCTGGTGGAAGGATTTTTTTATACGTCGGATTACAAGAAGTATCTGCTTTCCATTGTGCTGTTTGCATTAATCAGTGAAGTCCCCTATGACCTTGCCATGTCGCAGAAGGCGGTGGACTGGACCAGCCAGAATGGGATGATCACACTGGCTGTCTGTCTGCTGATGCTGTATTTTTTGCGGATGGTAAAGACTGAAAACAGTCTGGCGCGCGCACTTATCAGAATATTGATTGTATTGTGCGCGCTGGTATGGGTTACCTTGTTCCGGGCGCAGTATGGGCTGTGCATGGTGCTTTTGACAGCGGTCTTTTATATCTTTTATACCAAAAATATATGGAAGACCTTTTTGGGAATCCTGATCAGCCTCTTATATGTTACGGCACCGTTATCCTTTTACGGAATCTGGTGTTATAATGAAAAGCGAAGCGACAAACTGCCCAAATATGCATATTATGCGTTTTATCCGCTGCACCTTTTGGTTTTGGGCGGAATTTCCCTGCTTTTGTAAAGCCTTCTTTTGTAAAGCTTGTTCTTGTAAGTGCTGTATAGGCTTAAGAGGGATTACGCAAGTATTTTTGTAAAAGAAACAGGGCGGCTACATTGGGAAGAACCATAAGCGCGTTAATCAGGTCGGTGCATTCCCACACAAGATTTAAGGGAAGGACGGCGCCGATATAAATCATCACGATATAAGCAACTTTGTAGATGCTGATGCCCCGGTTTCCGGTCACATACCGATACGCCTGCTCTCCCAGATAGGACCAGCCAATCAGCGTAGTGATGGCAAAAGCCACAAGGCAGAGGGAGAGAAATACATTTCCCAGAATCGGCAGATAGGAAAAAGCGGCATCGGTCAGTCCGGCTTCGTTGACGCCTTCAATGGAAGCAGGGTGAAGCAGCATGTTGGTGACGATGACCAGACCGCTTAACAGACACATCACAACGGTATCCCAGAACACGGCGGTCATGGAAACCAGAGCCTGATGAGCTGGATTGCAGGTATCGGAGGCGGCGGCGGTAATGGCGGAGGTGCCGATTCCAGCTTCGTTGGTAAACAACCCTCTGGCAATTCCGTAGCGCGCCGTGAGCATCAGGGAGGAGCCTGCCGCGCCTCCTAATGCGGCGCGGGGAGCAAGGGCGTGGGTTAAAATCAGCCGGATAGCGGGAAAAAAGGCTTCCCGGTTCAGGATTAAT
The DNA here is from genome assembly GCA_023663945.1 of Lachnospiraceae bacterium. Classification (GTDB taxonomy): domain Bacteria; phylum Bacillota; class Clostridia; order Lachnospirales; family Lachnospiraceae; genus Suilimivivens. The sequence continues at coordinate 15,416 of JAMPGL010000046.1, forward strand.
AACAAAATGCAGCTTCCGGTATATAGAATTGCCAGAAAGGGAACCAGTTTCATACAGACGTTTCCAATAGAACGGATACCGCCGATAATTACCAGCCCGGCAAGCAGGGCGGCGGTAATTCCTGCAATGTGAGGGTTCAGCCCGAAGCTTGTGGAGGTGGTCTGTGTGATGGAATTGGACTGGGTGGTGCACCCTACGCCGAAGGCGGCAGTCAGGGTCAGCAGTGCATACAGCTTTCCAATAAAAGGATTATGTAAACCATTTTGCCATACATACATGGGACCGCCCTGATAGGTTCCTTCCTTGTCGCGGCTGCGGAAGCGCACGCTTAAAAAGCATTCCGCGTAGGCGGTTGCCATCCCTAGGATTCCGGTAATCCAGCACCAGAAAATGGCACCGGGACCGCCTAATGCGACAGCGGTGGAGACGCCGATGATATTTCCCGTTCCTAAGGTGGCGGCAAGAGTTGTGGACAGGGTGGCAAATACCGAGAGGTTTTTGCCGTTTTTATCTTTGGAAGGTGTTACCGATAATTTGACGGCATGGAAGATATTTTTCTGCGGAAAGTGAAGTTTCATGGTAAAATAGAGATGTGTCCCCATAAGAAGTAATAAAAGGGGACCGCTCCATAGGAACTGATTGACGGATTGAATGCCCGATAAAATGAACTGCATAGCTTCTCCTTGGCATGCATGCCTGTATGTTTTACTATATAATATATGTAAAGATTTACAGTTCATAACAGCAGTTGATAACTGTAGTTGATAACAGCAGTTATTAACAGCAGTTATTAACTGCCGTTAAGGGAACGCTGTGAGTTATTCCCGCGAGCAACGAGTCAAGTGGCTTGCTTAGAACCAGCTAAAGCTGGTTTAGGCATTTGACGACTGCCGCGAGGGTCAATACCCCACATCGAAGATGTGCTATGCTTTGCAACGTGGTTATTGACTTTATGGACACTTGGGAGAAAAGACAGATTGAAGAAACTTAAAAAATGGAAAATAATCATTCCCGCAGTATTGATTCTTTTTTCGGTGCTGTTAAATAGTCTGGCAAGACTCAGCCCGGAGTTTAGCAATTATTATGTAAACCATATTTTTCCTCTCTGGGTAGAGACCTATGGAAGGGTGACAGGGCTGTTTCCCTTTTCTGTAGGGGAGTGGATGCTTTATCTGGCGGTATGCCTTGTGGTTCTTCTGGTTTTGACAGGGTTTATTACCCTGATTGGCAGGCGGAAGCTCCCGGCTGGGTGGAAAAGAGGCTGCAAAAGATACGCCCTGTTTTTGTACTGGGTGTTTGGGATTGTCTGTGTGATTATGGCGCTGAACTGTTTTATGCTTTATCAGGTGCCTGCGATTCCGGAACGGTTTGATTTCGGCGGAAAGTCCGGCAGGGAATACGGTGCGGAGGAATTGGGCATTTTGCGGGATTATGTGGCAGAGCAGGCAAATGAGCTGGCGGTGCGTTTTGAGAGAGATGAAAAGGGCTATATTTTGTATGATATGGATATGGAGGCGGAGGCAATTGCCCAGATGAAGGGGCTTAAGGAGCTTATCCCCAATCTGGGAGGATATTATCCGAGACCCAAAAAGCTGTTCTGCTCCGGGTTTTACAGTCAGCAGTACATTATGGGTTACTATTTTCCTTTTTCTATGGAAGCAAACTACAATCAGCAGATGTATATAACCAATATGCCGGTAAATATGTGTCATGAGCTGTCTCATCTAAAAGGATTTATTTTGGAGGATGAGGCGAACTTTGTCGGTTATCTTGCAAGCGCGCGTTCGGAGGATATTCTGTTTCGCTACAGCGCGATGCTCAGCGTGATCGGATATCTGGATCGGGATTTTGCAAAGGCAGTTGGAAGGGACAGCGCGGAATATCAAAGCCGCGTTCCAATCAGTGAGCTTGCGGCTTTCGATAGAATGTTTTTGACTAAGGAGGCATGGCAGCAGGTGGAAAAGAATGCAGTTCTGGATACCGAAACGGTAAGCCAGGCGGCGGATACTTTTTTAAACACCACCCTTACCTTAAACGGGGTATCCGACGGAACGGTCAGCTACAGCCGTGTCGTGAAGCTGCTTTTGTGGTATTATGACGGGATTTTGTATTAATGGAGAGGAGTCTGTGCATTATGGAAAATATTATCGGCTATGTGAAAGATCAGGGACAGTACAGTTTGTTAGAAAAGCCTTTTAACGAAGTGGACTCTCTGGTATTGTGCCAGCTGGTGTATCTGCATTACGGGCAGTTTGTGCCGGGGCTGGCAAAAGAAAATGAACCGGTGAGCATTCAAAGCATTTATGAGCATCCGGACAGAGACAGGATTTTGGACGATTACTGGTATCGTGAGAATAATAAAGAATTGTTTGCGGCAGTGACAGGGTCGAAGCGTTTCGGCGCTCTTAAGATGAATTATTACGTGGACATCATTAATGAACAGGAGCAGACTCAGTTTTCGGCTATGACTTACATACTGGAAGATCAGTCGGTCTATATTGCTTACCGGGGAACAGATGCCACGATTGTGGGATGGAAGGAAGATTTGAACCTTGCGTTTTCCAAACCCCTTCACAGCCAGTATCTGGCAGTGGATTATATGGAGCGTGTATCTGATTATACCGCCGGGAAATTTTACACCGGAGGGCATTCCAAGGGCGGAAACCTTGCGGTATATGCGGCGATGAACTGTAGGCCGGAGACCAGAGAGCGCCTGCTTTGGCTGTTTAATCATGACGGACCGGGATTTCGTCCGGAGATCCGGGCGCAGGGAAAGTATCAGGAAATCACGGACCGGATGGTGAAATTTATTCCCCGTTCCTCTCTGGTGGGAACGCTTTTGGAGGATCAGGACGACTATACTCTGGTGGAGAGCCGGGGCGTGGGAATGCTTCAGCATAACAGCTACAGCTGGAAGGTGGAAGAGGATCATTTTATCCGCGCTAAGAATATGGCGGAGGGAAAGATGGTGCGTGACGCCGCGCTGAATGAGTGGATTTTATCCCTGACTGAGGAGGAGATTCACGCCTTTGTGGATACCCTGTACGATGTAGTATCCGCGTCGGAGGCATCCAATGTGTTTGAATTTGGGGCGGATTGGAAAAAATGCTTACAGAGTGTTTTTGAAGCGGCAAAGGAAATTGACGATGACACCCGAAAAGTGATTTCCGGAATTATCCGAAATCTCTTTGAGATTACCGGGGAGAGGGCGGCTTCGGAGCTGAAAGAAAAACGGCGTGAAATTCATGAGGAGATTAAGGCGGCAAGGACGGGAAAGCATTTTTCTCATTGAAATTGGTGTATAAAAAGTATTGCGATTATCTTGAAAATATACTATATTAGAAATAGGGAAAGCCAGAGAAGCGGCTCTACCCTCTAAACAATAACTAACTCAACGCTTTACAGCGTAAGCCGTCACTATTGTGAGTAGTGGCGGCTATTTCTTTCCCCTGAAAATCTGATATAGCAGACTTACAAGGGTGACAATGAATATTCCAACCTGAATCAAATCAGAGTATGTAACATACATTGGCATCCCTCCTTTCTTTCGTCTGGAGGACAGCCCCTCCGAATAAAACAGGAGGGTAAGCCGCCTTTGGCTCTCTGGTTTCCCATGCGTTTATTTTATCACGCAATTTTAAAACATACAATCTTTTTTAAAATGTAGCTGCTGTTCTTTAAGCGTTCTTTAGGTCATTGCAAATTCTTTTTGCAGTGCAAAATTTGAACTGCAAAACCATATTCCACATTGCAAAAAAATCCATTTTATGTATAATGATATGAGTAACCAGAAAGAGTAAAAAGATAGAGAATATGAGGGTTTAACATGATCAGTGCAAACAATGTAACTTATAGAGTAGGCAAAAAAGCCTTATTTGAGGATGTAAACATCAAATTCACGGAAGGCAACTGTTATGGGCTTATCGGCGCTAACGGTGCGGGAAAGTCTACTTTCCTTAAAATTTTATCCGGGAGTCTGGAGACTACCAACGGCGATATTGCAATCACTCCGGGACAAAGGATGTCCGTTTTGGAGCAGGATCACTTTAAATATGATTCTTATCCGGTGATGGATGTGGTCATCATGGGGAATGAGCGTCTTTATCAGATTATGAAGGAGAAGGATGCGATTTATGCCAAGGAAGATTTCACGGACGAGGATGGAATCCGTGCCAGTGAGCTGGAAGCGGAATTTGCGGAGATGGACGGCTGGGAAGCGGAATCGGATGCCGCAACTCTGTTAAATGGTCTGGGGATCAGCCCGGATCTTCACTACAGCGAAATGAAAGAATTAAACGGTAACGAGAAGGTGAAGGTGCTTCTTGCCAGAGCGCTTTTTGGAAATCCGGATATTCTGCTGTTGGATGAGCCCACCAACCACTTGGATTTGGATGCGATTGCCTGGCTGGAAGAGTTTTTGATTAATTTTAACAATACGGTAATCGTGGTATCCCATGACCGTTACTTTTTAAATAAAGTCTGCACGCACACGGCGGATATTGACTACGGTAAGATTCAGCTTTATGCAGGCAACTATGATTTCTGGTATGAGTCCAGCCAGCTCCTCATTAAGCAGATGAAGGAAGCCAATAAGAAAAAGGAAGAAAAGATTAAAGAACTGCAGGAATTTATATCGAGGTTTTCCGCCAATGCTTCCAAATCCAAGCAGGCAACCTCCCGGAAGCGTGCGCTGGAAAAGATTGAGCTGGACGAAATCAAGCCATCCAGCAGAAAATATCCTTACATTGATTTTCGTCCGGAGCGCGAAATTGGAAATGAAGTGCTTATGGTGGAAGGAATTTCCAAGACCATCAATGGAGAAAAGGTTTTGGACAATATATCCTTTATCCTAGGGCACGATGATAAAGTGGCGTTTGTAGGGGGCAATGAAATTGCCAAAACAACGCTGTTTCAGATTCTTACCGGTGAAATGGAGCCGGATGAGGGAAACTATAAGTGGGGCGTGACCACCTCGCAGGCTTATTTTCCTAAGGACAATACCAACGAATTTGACAATGACCTTACGATTACGGACTGGCTGACCGGATATTCACCGATAAAAGACGTGACTTATGTGCGCGGTTTTCTTGGCAGAATGCTTTTTGCCGGAGAGGACGGCGTTAAAAAGGTTAAGGTGCTGTCCGGAGGCGAAAAGGTACGCTGTCTGCTTTCAAAGATGATGATCAGCGGAGCAAACTGCCTGATTTTGGATGAGCCTACCAACCATCTGGACATGGAGGCTATCACGGCGCTGAACAATGGATTGATTAAATTTCCCGGAGTGGCGCTCTTTTCCTGTCATGACCATCAATTTGTACAGACCACGGCAAACAGGATTATGGAAATTCTTCCTGACGGCACGCTGGTGGATAAGATTACAACTTATGATGAGTACTTGGAAAGTGATGAGATGGCGAGAAAGCGCACGGTCTACACCAAGCAGGCTGAGGAAGATGATAATTGACCGGGAATGTTGAAAATTTGGGATTTCAAACAGCCGGTTGAGTTAAGAGAGATGATTGACCATGAATATTGTAGATTTACACACTCATTCGAATAAGTCGGACGGAAGCTTAACCCCTGCCGAGCTGGTTCATTTGGCGGCACAAAAAGGGCTTTCTGCGATTGCCCTGACCGATCATGATACCACCGACGGCATTGATGAGGCTTTAACGGCGGCGGAGGAAGAAAAGATAGAACTGATTCCGGGAATAGAATTTTCAACGGAGTATGAGGGAAGGGATATTCATATTGTAGGGCTGTACATTGACCATAACAGCGAATATTTTAAACGTCGTCTGGTCAATTTCGTTAACGGGCGTCAGATCCGCAACCGGGAAATGTGCCGCCGCTTGACGGAGCACGGGATGCCGGTGGCTTATGAGGAGCTTGCGGCAGAGTTCCCGGACAGTGTGATTACCCGTTCTCATTTTGCAAGATACCTGCTGAATCATGGATATACCAAGAGCTTAAAGGAAGCTTTTGACCGGTACATCGGAGACCGGTGCCCATGCTTTGTTCCGCGCAAAAAGATTACGCCTATGCGGGCTGTGGAGATTATTTTAAAAGCGGGAGGATTTCCGATACTGGCGCATCCGGTGCTTTACGGCATGAGCGCGGCGCGGCTGGATCGGCTTGTGGCACAGCTGAAAAAGATGGGGCTTCAAGGAATTGAGGCAATCTACAGCACCTACACAGATTCCGACGAGAGGGATATGCGCAGGCTTGCAGATAAATATGACCTCTGCATCAGCGGAGGTTCGGATTTCCACGGGAAGGCAAAACCGGGGCTGGAGCTTGCAACCGGGTATGGAAAGCTTTTTATACCGGAAGAAATCCTAGACCGGATTAAAGAGCGGAGAAACTGGCTGAAAGAGCATCCGGAGCAGCTTAAGCATACCAAAATTTTATTTACGGATTTGGACGGCACGCTCCTTGACGGCGAAAAGAAAATCAGTGATTATACGTGGAATGTGCTGAAAGACTGGACAAGCGCAGGACACAGGCTGGTGCTTTGTTCCGGAAGGGATATTAACAGTGTGGGAAGCGTCAAGGATTATTTGAAGCTTGACTTTCCGGGAGTCTATTTGGTCGGCTATAACGGCGGTCAGATTTATGACTGCGAAAAGCAGGAGACGTTATATAAGGTTGCCCTTTCCATTGCTCAGGTTAAAAAAATTGTGGAGACTGCAAAACAGCTTGGAGTCCACTGCCATACCTACACGGATACGCATATTGTCTCACCTAAGGACAGTGAGCAGTTCCGCTACTACCGCAGGATAATAAAAACACCTGTTATTTATAGCGAGGATGTAACGGCGGTCATGACGGAGGGCGCGTGTAAATGCATTGCCGTGGAGTTAGAGGATCTTGGCAGGCTGGAACAGCTTAGGACGACGCTTCTGCCTTGGGCTGAGCAGGAGGGTGTGACCATGCTTTATTCCAATCCTAACTATCTGGAATTTTTCCCGTCTGTTTCCGGGAAGGGGGCTTCCGTGCAAAAGCTCTGTGAACTGCTGGGCATTGACCTCTGCTTCAGTGTGGCGGCGGGCGATGAGCAGAATGACTTGTCCATGATTGAGACGGCGGGAATGGGAATCGCTATGTTAAATGGAAGCGAAGAGGTAAAGATGGCAGCCACGGTTATTACGATGGAAGATAATAATCATGACGGGCTGGCGAAGGCACTGGCAGATTTGATTTAGCTGAGGGAATCGAAACAGAAACTTGATAATATTTATAAGAAAAGCATTTTAAAATAAAATAAAAATTTTGCTTGCATTATTCGGAAACATATAATAAAATATACAAGTGCGGTGCAGAAAGCATCGAAATAGCAAACGGCTCGTTGGTCAAGCGGTTAAGACGCCGCCCTCTCACGGCGGAAACAGGGGTTCGATTCCCCTACGAGCTGCGACTGTTTAAAACAGCCCAACCCGAAAAAGTGCTAGAAACCTTGAATTTATGCGGTTTGTAGCATTTTTTGTTTTGTCTGAAATTGATTTATCTTGGCATGAAAAATTTGAGGGAACCTTTGAGGGAACAACTTAGAGGTTTAGGATACGAAGAAAGGAGAAGTTCTGTACATCGTGATAATTACATATTTTGTTAGGACATCTAAATAAGTCCTCTATCAGTTGTAGAAATATGATTGCTAGAGGGCTTATTTATGTGGCTTATCAAATTATACAGCAACCAATTCTTAAAACGCCTGTATGAGCCTTACAGAGCGTTTCATAAGCATTCTATGACCAGTTATCCCAATAACTTAAAATGACGATTTCATAGCAATAGTAAATCAACAAGGAGGGCTGAAAACATTGTACGGTAAAATTACAAAATATTTCCATGACAGGAAATTTGGGTTTATCAGGGGCGAAGATGGTAACACGTATTTTATCCATCATTCAAAGTTAAACGGGGAATATATAGACTCTGGCTGCTATGTATTCTTTAAACCATTCCAGAATGACAGGAGTGATTACAACGCAAAAAGTATTATGGTAATTGAAGCATCAGAAAGGAAAACAAGAAATGGCAATACACGTAAGTAACATGAAAGAACTTAATAAGGCATTACAGCCGGTAATGAAAGGCATGGTAGATTCGCCCTTATGCTTTAAAAGCATCTGATTTAATAAGGAATAGTTTTTCTTGCTTACTCTGTTGTATGCACACGCTCTTGATTCCTGTCCAGGGCTTTTGCCGCGGGATAAAGCCGTTTTCCAACTGCTCAATGATTCTTTCTGTTACCATTTCATAAACTGACTTTGTTGCCATATCCATAACCTCCTAAATAAAAAAGTGCAAAGCCCTTGATAATTCAATAGACTTTACACTCGTTAGTTATGAGATATATGTAATTGTAGTTACGCTAACTTTTGAAGTTTTTCGCTATGTTCTGTAATAACTTTTTTCATGATTTCAATATCAGCTTGCATTGCTTCTATTTCGGGAACTGCTTTTTCATATCGTTTAGCCGCTGGTACATAATTTTCAGCTAATAAATCAATGTTTTTGTCAGTCACGTTTTCAAGATGCACCTTTATATATCTGATGTCATCTTTTAATGGCTGTAATTCTGTCTGCAATGCAGTTTTTAACTTTACATCCATCATATCTGATAATGCAAGTAGCAATTCGTTGTCTGTCATTTTATCACGCTCCTTTGTGTGATTCCTTTATTAGGTGTAATAAGTATATCATAACCAAAGTGTAAAGTCTATTCAATTATCAAGGTATACCGCGACAAAGAGGGGAAAACTCACTATGACATAAAGAACATCCCTAAAACAGAAGCCGGTATACGAGATGTGATTGTCCCGGACAGCTGCAAATGGATTCTTAATAAGATCAGAAGGCTATGTCCTTTCGGGCAGTACGTGTTCATGCAGAACAATGAGAGAGTACGGAGTTATGTGTTTAGGACGAGGCTGTATACAAACTGTAAAAAGTTGGATATAGTTGTAAAGTCCCCACACAAAGTACGCAAAACTTATGGTTCTAAATTATATGATTCAGGTGGAATTCCAGAATCCTTTATGTTGGAACAAATGGGTCATACAGATATTTCATGTCTAAAGAAACATTATTACTATAACCGTGTGAACAATGAAGAAAAACGAGAGATATTAAATCAGGTGAATGCATTATGATCTGAGGGAACAAAGGGAACAAAACGCAATCGCTGAAACCATTGAAAACACTGGATTTTCAGAGTGAGAGGCGGGGTTCGATTCCCCTACGAGCTGCGACTGTTTAAAACAGCCCAACCCGTGAAAATGCTGATATGTCGAAATCGACATGGACAGCGTTTTTTTTACATAGGAAATTCCTCACAGAACGAAAATTGCAAAGCAATTTTCTTGTTTTATAAGCCGGGGTTGTTTCGCAGTCGGATTAATGATAAAATGAATTATCAAAGCAGAAAGCACAAAGAGTGTACAGGGGGAATGAAATGAAACTAAATTACAAGAGAACTTTTTTTATCGGACTTGCATTTTTATCTATTTCGGCATTTTGGCAGATGTATGACAACATTATTCCGCTGATGCTGCAAAACACGTTCGGTCTGGGAGAGACCGTGACCGGCGCGCTGATGGCGGCGGATAACGTACTGGCATTGTTCCTGCTGCCGATTTTCGGTGCGCTGTCGGATAAGGTGGAAACCGGATTTGGGAAGAGAATGCCCTTTATTGTGTGTGGAACGGCGCTGGCAGTGATTCTGATGCTGATTCTGCCTGCGGCGGACAAAAGCGTGAATCTGGTTCTGTTTATCGCAGCATTATTTGCACTGCTTATCTCCATGGGGCTGTATCGGTCGCCAGCGGTAGCATTAATGCCGGATTTGACGCCAAATAAGCTCAGGAGTAAAGGAAATGCAGTGATTAATCTGATGGGAGCGGTAGGGGGCGTCTATACCCTGATTATGATCAAGCTCCTTGTGGGAACGGGAGAACGTCCCGATTATACACCGCTTTTTGTCAGTGTTGCGGCATTGATGGCAGCAGCGGTAGGGATTTTAGTGATTACCATTAATGAAAAAAAGGTAAAGGCAAAGGTTGCGGAGGAGGTTCGGGAATACGAGGAGCGCGAAGGCGTTGTCGCCATGAATGAGGATATGGAGGAGCATACCGATGAAAGCGGCAAACATGCAATGCCTCCCGAGGTGAAGCGGAGCATGATCTTTTTGCTTGCATCCATCTTTTTCTGGTTTATGGCGTATAATGCGGTGACCACCGCTTTTTCCAGATATACAAAGGTTGTCTGGCATTTAGAGGGCGGAGGCTTTGCGGATTGTCTGATGGTGGCTACCGTGGCGGCAATCATCAGTTATATTCCCATCGGAAACATTGCAAGCAGGGCTGGAAGAAAAAAGACCATCATGGGCGGCGTTTTATTGATGAGCCTGTGTTACTTTGCGGCTATTTTTGCAGGGGCTTATCATCCGGTGATCAACATTGCATTTGCACTGATCGGCATTGCGTGGGCGGCGATTAATGTCAATTCTTATCCGATGATCGTGGAAATGAGCAAAGGCTGTGATATTGGGAAATTTACGGGAACTTATTACACATTTTCCATGACGGCGCAGATTTTTACGCCGGTGCTGTCAGGCTTTTTGATTGAAAATGTGTCCTATCGGACGCTGTTTCCTTATGCGCTGGTATTTTCGGTGCTGGCGTTTTTTACCATGACTCAGGTGCATCATGGAGATACCAGACCGGACAAAAAGAAAAGCATACTTGAAAATTTTGACGTAGATGATTAGATTGAAAAATCAAAGATTTTTCAATCGCGAATTTGTGCCTGTGGCTCAAATATCGCAGGCTGAGAGAAAGGCATGGTTATTAAAATAAGCAAGTACCAAAGAATTATTTCAGAAACAGGTGACAAAATAAAATGATAGTTGTTAAAATTGCTCTTATTGTTTTGGCTGTGGTGATTGTCCTGTATCTTTTGGCGATTATGCCAAGGCTTGGACACAAAAAAGCCAAAGAAGAATTTATGCATGTGTATTATGCACACCGGGGACTGCACGATAACAGCACGGATGCCCCGGAAAATTCCATGAAAGCCTTTCGGAAAGCAGTAAAGGCGGGGTATGGGATTGAGCTGGATGTTCAGCTGACCAAGGACAGAGTCCCGGTGGTCTTCCATGATTTTACATTGGAAAGGGCATGCGGGAAAGAAGGAAAGGTTTACGATTATACTTGGGAAGAATTGAAGACGTTTAAGCTGTTTGACAGTGAGGAGACGATTCCGAAATTTGCGGATGTGCTCGCGCTTGTAAAAGGAAAAGTACCGCTCATCGTAGAGCTGAAAGTGGAATGGATGGAAATTTATGTCTGTACCGCCGCGGATAAACTTCTTCGCGATTACAAAGGGGCGTACTGCATTGAGTCATTTAATCCGCTGGCACTTTTGTGGTACAGAAGGTATCACAATAATGTGATAAGAGGACAGCTTTCCGATGGATTTTTGAAATCGGGAGAGTTTCACGGCACCTTGTACTTTGTCCTGCAGAATCTGCTGTTAAATTGGATGACAAAGCCGGATTTTGTAGCATACAATCATAAATATGCAGACAGCCTTTCACGAAAATTGTGTCATGGACTATACAGAAATCTTGCAGTTGCTTGGACGATTAAAAGCCGGCAGGAGCTGGAGCAGGCGGCGGGCAAATTTGACCTGTTTATCTTTGATTCTTTTATCCCGCCCAAAAGAATTGAGAATTAGTAATAAAAAATATCCATAAAATTCTAAATTATAGTGCACAATAAACAACAATATGTTATAATGCATTTGTGGGTCAGCTGACAGCTTGTCCACAATAGGGAAAGAAAAGGGAGAAGACGTATGGCAAAATGGGTATATTCTTTTGAAGAAGGCAACGCTGACATGAGAAATCTTCTGGGGGGCAAAGGCGCCAACCTGGCGGAAATGACAAACCTCGGACTGCCGATCCCGCAGGGATTTACGGTAACTACAGAGGCATGTACGGATTATTACGCACAGGACAGACAGATTTCCGGAGAGATTCAGGAACAGATTTTTACGGCACTGTCTCAGCTGGAGGCAAAGCAGGGGAAGAAGTTCGGGGATACGGAAAACCCGCTTCTGGTTTCGGTTCGTTCCGGAGCAAGGGCATCCATGCCGGGAATGATGGATACCATCTTAAATCTTGGGCTTACGGATGTTGCAGTGGAAGGATTTGCGGCAAAGACAGGCAATCCGAGATTCGCATATGATTCCTACCGCAGATTTATTCAGATGTTTTCCGATGTTGTTATGGAGATTCCTAAATCATTTTTTGAAAGAATTCTGGATGAGATTAAAGACGCAAAGGGTGTTAAATATGACACCGATTTGACTGCTGATGATATGAAGGAAGTGATTGTCAGATTTAAGGCAGTTTATAAGGAGCGCATGAATGAGGAATTTCCTCAGGATCCCAAGGTGCAGCTGATGGAAGCTGTCAAGGCAGTGTTCCGTTCCTGGGATAATGAGAGAGCTATTGTGTATAGAAGAATGAATGACATTCCCAGCGATTGGGGTACAGCTGTCAATGTACAGGCAATGGTATTCGGCAACATGGGAAATACCTCCGGCACAGGCGTTGCATTTACCCGCAACCCGTCTACCGGTGCAAAGGGCATTTACGGAGAATATCTGATTAACGCGCAGGGCGAAGACGTTGTTGCCGGAATCAGGACTCCTCAGCCGATTACCAGACTGGAAGAGGATCTTCCGGAATGCTATCAGAAATTTATGGAGATTGCAAACAAACTGGAAGATCATTACCGCGACATGCAGGACATGGAGTTTACCATTGAGAACGGCAAGCTGTTCTTCCTTCAGACCAGAAACGGCAAGCGTACTGCTCAGGCGGCGCTGCAGATTGCATGTGACTTGGTTGATGAGGGAAAGATTACAGAGGAAGAAGCAGTGCTTCGTATTGAAGCCAAATCCTTAGACCAGCTTCTTCATCCTACCTTTGACCCGGAGGCATTAAAGAGCGGAACCGTGATTGGACAAGCACTTCCCGCATCACCCGGAGCGGCGGCCGGAAAGGTATACTTTACGGCAATGGAAGCAAAGGATGCACACGAGAGGGGCGAAAGAGTTGTTCTGGTTCGTCTTGAGACTTCGCCGGAAGACATCGAAGGAATGCATGCGGCAGAGGGCATCCTTACCGTAAGAGGCGGTATGACTTCCCATGCGGCAGTAGTGGCAAGAGGCATGGGAACCTGCTGTGTATCCGGATGCGGTGAGATTTCTATTAATGAAGAAGACAAAGTGTTCAGCCTTGGCGGACATGTATATCATGAGGGCGATTATATTTCACTTGACGGCTCCACCGGCAAGATTTATGACGGCGACATTAAGACGCAGGAAGCTTCCATAAGCGGAAACTTTGGAAGGATTATGAGCTGGGCAGATGCGGCGCGCAAGTTAAAAGTAAGAACCAATGCGGATACGCCTGCGGATGCAGCCAATGCGCTTAAGTACGGTGCAGAGGGAATCGGACTCTGCCGCACGGAGCATATGTTCTTTGAACCTGACAGAATCCCTAAGATTCGTCAGATGATTCTTTCCAGAACCGTTCAGGAAAGAGAAAAGGCATTGAACGAACTGATTCCTTATCAGAAGGGTGATTTTAAGGCACTTTATGAGGTTATGGAAGGAAGACCGGTTACCATTCGTTTTCTGGATCCTCCGCTTCATGAATTTGTTCCCACTGATCAGGGTGATATTGATGATCTGGCGGTTAAGATGATGATGACTGCTGAGCAGGTTCAGGAGGTTTGTGATTCCCTGCATGAGTTCAATCCTATGATGGGCCACAGAGGATGCCGTCTCGCGGTAACTTATCCCGAAATCGCAAGAATGCAGACCAGAGCCGTAATGGAAGCGGCAATCGAAGTTAAGGAAGAAAAGGGCTTTGACATTATCCCTGAGATTATGATTCCGCTAGTCGGTGAGAAGAAAGAGCTGAAATATGTAAAGGACGTTGTAGTAGAGACCGCAGAGCAGGTGAAAAAGGAAAAGAATTCCGACATTGTTTATCACATCGGAACCATGATTGAGATTCCCAGAGCGGCGCTGCTTGCAGATGAAATTGCAGAGGAAGCAGAGTTTTTCTCCTTTGGAACGAACGATTTGACACAGATGACCTTTGGATTCTCCAGGGACGATGCAGGTAAATTCCTTGGCGATTACTACAAGAAAAAGATTTATGAGTCTGATCCTTTTGCAAGACTGGATCAGAGCGGTGTAGGCCAGCTGGTACAGATGGCGGCTGAAAAGGGCAGAAAGACCAGACCGGATATCAAGCTGGGAATCTGCGGAGAGCACGGCGGAGATCCTTCTTCCGTAGAGTTCTGCCATAAGGTTGGACTTACTTATGTGTCCTGCTCACCGTTCAGAGTGCCTATTGCCAGATTAGCGGCGGCACAGGCGGCGATTTCGGAGAAGAAATAGGCTGTGTGGATTTGTTTTTGCAAAAACTCTTTTTGCGGAATGCAGATTATAATTTATCCTGAGTTTAGAAGAAAAAACTGAATAAAAAGTTAAATCGAGGATCTTGTAGGAATCGCTTCTTACAAGGTCCTCTTCCTTTCTTTCCACTC
>JAMPGL010000047.1 GCA_023663945.1 Lachnospiraceae bacterium
CTTGATACGAGTGGTCGTTTTGATAATACGCCTAATCAAACTAAACCGAAAATTAGCACAGCCGCCTTATTTCCTTATTAGATCAGAAAAGCCGAAATGCCCCATCCCTTATCTATGAAACAATTCAACAGCCTCCTTAAATCTCCACTACCCATCCCTCGGGCGCCTTAATGGTTCCCATCTGAATGCCGGTAAGGGTATCATACAGCTTCTTGGTAACAGGTCCCATCTCACTCATACCGCTGGGCAGGCAGATTTCTTTTCCATGGTCAACAATCTTTCCAACAGGGGAAATCACTGCAGCGGTTCCGCATAAACCACACTCTGCAAATTCTGCAAGCTCTTCCAAATAAACTTCCCGCTCCTCTGCTTCCAATCCCAGATATTCCTTAGCAACCTGCATCAAAGAACGTCTGGTGATAGAAGGAAGAATGCTGTCTGATTTCGGCGTAACAACCTTGCCCTCCTTGGTGACAAACAAGAAGTTTGCTCCTCCTGTTTCTTCCACCTTGGTTCTGGTAGCCGCATCCAGATACATATTTTCATCATATCCCTGCTTATGGGCATCCACAATCGCATGAAGACTCATAGCATAATTAAGCCCTGCCTTGATATGTCCCGTCCCGTTCGGCGCCGCACGGTCAAAATCGGAGACACGGATTGTCAGGGGCTTCACGCCGCCCTTAAAATAAGGTCCTACCGGAGTTGTGAATACACGGAACTGATACTCGTCAGCCGGTTTCACGCCGATGACCGGATTGCTTCCAAACATGTAAGGACGGACATACAGCGTTGCACCGCTTCCATAAGGAGGCACATAAGCCTCATTTGCCTTGATTGTCTTAAGAACCGCTTTTACAAATTCATCTTTGGGGTAAACCGGCATTTCCAAACGCTGGGCGCTTTGTTCCATTCTCTCTCCATTTAAATCGGGGCGGAAAGTAACAATACGTCCGTCGGCGGTGGTATATGCCTTCATTCCTTCAAAGATTGTCTGCGCATACTGCAAAACGCCTGCGCACTCACTGATCACTACGTTTGAATCCTCCGTCAAAACGCCTTCATCCCATGCTCCATTTTTATAATTGGACACAAAGCGGTAATCCGTTTTAATATAGCCAAACCCAAGCTCAGCCCAATCGATATTTTTCTTTTCCATCTCTCTGCACTCCCTCTTCCGTTAATTCATTTGCTTTCAAAGATACTATCCATTATTATACTTTTCCCAGCAAAAGTCAATCATTCTGGACATACTACGCAATATTTTGTAACTATTCAGGCATACGTCATAATCGCCTTCACTACTTCCGGATATGCCCACACGCCTTTTTGCCGGATCAGTATTCCAAACAATTCTCCGTTTCCTGCAAAAGCGCCGTTATCCCATACACAGCAGGTAATTCCCTTTGCTCTTGCAGCCGCCACATAATAAGAATAATAATTTACCCTGTCCTGAAGATTATTATTTTTATTTCTGGCTCCGTATTCACCGATTATCACAGGAACTCCCTGAGACACAAACTTTTGATACAGGCTGTTTACCAGATAATCAATGTCCGACCTGCCCGCTCCGCCGTCCGCCGGGAAGCTGTCGGTTGCACCGCCCTCCGACTGGGATTGAAGCGCAAAGTTGTAAGGCGTATAGGCGTGTGCGGACACGATTATCTTATTCTCAGCACTGTCCGCGGGCAGCTGAAACAAATCGGTGGTCACTCCCGCCAAAGAAGCCGCATAACCGGGCACCATCAGATACCTCTGTGCATTGTTCCCTCCGCCGGCTCTCACGGTATCCACAAACACCTGATTCAACTTGTTGATGCAGTCTGCACTGTCCTTACACTCCTCCGAAGACTCCTGAAAATTCCACTCGTAGCTGTTTCCCACCAGTCTGGGCTCATTCATGCCTTCAAAAATCAAATGCTCATCATAATCTTTAAAACGTTCCGCAACCTCTCCCCACACGGTCCGGATATAATTTTCCGACTGCTCATAGTGCGCACTGTCAGGGTAATAAGCGTCCTCTGCCGTGTCATGATGAACATTCAAAATCACATACATATCATTGTCAAATGCGTAATCCACCACTTCCTGCACACGATCCATCCAGTCGCTGCTGATGGAAAAAGAATCACTGCCCTCTTCCCTCTCTAAATGATTATGCCACGTCACCGGCAGGCGAATTGTTTCAAATCCTGCATTTTTCACTTCCGTGATCATTTCTTTCGTAGTTACCGGATTTCCCCAGCTCTGCTCAGATGCCAGGCCTGCATTTCCGCTGCCGCTGTGTGCATCTAAGGTATTTCCAAGGCACCATCCCGCTTTCATGTTTTTTACAAATTCCATCGCTTCCGTATCTGGAACCGAATCTGGCACAATCTCCACCTGCGGGATTATGATTCCGCTTTCCAATTCCTGCTCTTGTTCCTGCGCCTTCTCAGAGGATTCTTCCGTATCCTGCTCTCCTTCCATCTTGTCCGTCTCAGATCCTTCCGGCTCCGCTTCCTCCTCTTTCTCAGCTTGTCCGCCTGCTTCCTGATTCAAACCAGTCTCATCCGTCAGTGCTTCATCCGCCTGCGGATTTGATGCCTCCTGCTTTTCCCCGCCTTTTGCGGCTCCGCATCCGCTAAATACCATAGACGCAGCCAAAATCAGGGGCATAATCTTCCATCCGTGCTTGCTCATTGTTACCTTGTCCTTTCTCTTTCTTAATAGTTAACGATATTAAAACTGCCGTTTCCCATAATTTCCTTCTGTCGGAAATCTTCTTCAATTTATACGCTCATATTTCAAAAAGTGATATGTAATATCAAAATAAGTCTGTTCCTCACTGTCCGCCGTGACCTTCCACTCCGGCATGTCATCCAGATTCGGAAAATAGGCATCCGCCTCATAAGCATGGTCAATTTTGGTCACATGCGCCGTATCACAGTAAGGCAGTAAAAGCCGGTACACGCTTTCTCCGCCCACCACATAGACATCTTTGGTATCATAAGCCTCAATCTGCGAAAGCAGCTCGTCCAGACTATGTACCACCAGTGCATCCTTCACACGATAGCCTTTATTGGTTGACATAATAATATTAGTCCGATTTTTCAGCGGAAGCCCTTGGGGAAATGTCTCCAGCGTTTTCCGTCCCAGAATTACCACCTTTCCGGTAGTCTCCTGCCGAAAAAACTTATGATCCGCCGGAATGCTCACCAGCAGTTCGTTCTTGTTTCCGATTGCCCAATTTTCATCTACTGCTACAATTAAATTCATGATTTCTTCTCCCTGCATCAATCTACATATATAAATATTTATTTCAAAAAATATATTAAATTTCAAATAGCAATCGGAATATCCGTAATCTGTTCGCCTGTCACATAATCTTCTACCTTTACATCATTTCTGGTAAATTGATAAAAGTCTTTAATCTCAGGGTTCAGCCAGAATTTAGGTGCCGGATAAGGCTCCCTCTCTATCAGCTCCTTGATAATGGGTACATGGCGGTCATAAATATGTGCGTCCGCAATCACATGTACCAGCTCTCCCGGCTGCATATCGCAGACCTGCGCCAACATATGCACCAAAACCGCATACTGGACAACATTCCAGTTATTTGCCGCCAGAACATCCTGCGATCTCTGGTTCAAAATGGCATTTAATACCAGCTTTTCCTCTCCCTTTTTCTGAGTGACATTAAAGGTCATGCTGTATGCGCAGGGGTAAAGGTTCATCTCATGAAGATCCTGATGTACATAAATATTTGTCATAATCCGCCTGCTGAAAGGATTATTTTTCAGATCGTAAATCACTCTGTCCACCTGATCCATCATGCCCTCTTTGTACTGATGCTTCACTCCCAGCTGGTATCCGTATGCCTTGCCGATAGAGCCGTCCTCATCCGCCCATTCGTCCCAAATGTGGCTGTGAAGATCATGAATATTATTGGACTTTTGCTGCCATATCCACAAAATCTCATCGGTGGCACTTTTCAGCGCCGTCCTGCGGAGGGTCAGAATCGGAAACTCCTTGGACAAGTCATATCGATTTACCACGCCGAACTTCTTGATGGTGTATGCCTTGGTGCCATCCTCCCAATGGGGACGTACCTTCTCCCCCTCCGTACTGGTTCCGTTTTCCAGAATGTCCTTACACATCCGGATAAAAATGTCATCTGCTAAGCTCATAATTTTCTCCTAAATTTTATTTAACGTCCCATTTATCGCAAAGAGAGGTAATCTGATCCGCAAACTTGGCAAGATCCTTGTTTGCTCCGCCCTCGTTCTTATGGATAACCGCAAGCAGCCTCTGCCCTGCCGCCAGAAGACGGTTGAATACATCGGATACCGTGCGTGCTTTCTTCTTCACAGGAATCGGAAGCCCTTCATACTCCAGCTTGTCCGTGAGGAGATTAAATACCGTTCCGCTGTAAGGCGCATAGGACTTAATCCCGTGCTCCGCCCTAAGACATTCCGCAAAGGATTTGCACACGCTGTCCTCCCCATGCACAATAAAAACACGGCGGGGCTTTTCCGCAAAGCCTTCAATCCACTCAATCAACCCTTCCTTGTCCGCATGTCCCGACATGCCGATCAGCGTCCGGATAGATGCCCTCACGCCGATAGTCTCACCAAACAGCTTCACCTCGTCAATGCCTTCAACCAGTGCGCGTCCCAAGGTTCCCACTGCCTGATACCCCACAAACAGAATGGTGCATTCTTCTCTCCAAAGGTTATGCTTTAAATGGTGGCGGATCCGCCCTGCCTCACACATGCCGGAAGCCGATATGATTACTTTGGGCGTATTTTCAAAGTTGATCGCTTTGGACTCGTCGCTGGTGACCGTAAGCCTGAGTCCCGGAAACGCAATGGGATTGATTCCCGCCCGCACCAGTTCCATGGCCTCCTCGTCAAAGCACTGCGCCTCGTTCTTGTGAAAAATTCCCGTTGCCTCCACCGCAAGCGGGCTGTCCACATAGACCGGAAAATCTTCATGCCCTTTTACCAGGCCCTCCACCTTAATCTTCCGCAAAAAGTATAGGATTTCCTGTGTCCTTCCCACCGCAAAAGATGGGATAACTACATTTCCGCCCCTGTCAAAGGTCTCTTTCAAAATCTGAGTCAGTTCCCCCACGTAATCCGGTCTCTCCGCAGAGTGAAGCCGGTCTCCATAGGTGGACTCCATAATCACATAATCCGCAGATTCCGTCAACGCCGGATCCTTGATCAAAGGCTGATTTTTGTTGCCAATATCTCCGGAAAACACAATTTTTCTCGTGGTATCCTCCTCAGTCACCCACACTTCAATGCTGGCTGACCCCAAAAGATGTCCCACATCCGTAAATCGGATTTTAATCCCCTCGCACAGCTCTATCTCCTGACCGTAACTGCAGGGAACAATCCGCTTGATAGCCGCATCCGCATCTTCCATGGTATATACCGGCTCATTTAACGCCTCACCGGAGCTTCTCTTCGCCTTCCGGTTCTTCCACTCCGCCTCCTGCATTTGAATGTGCGCACAATCACGGAGCATAATACTGCAAAGATCCGCAGTTGCGTCCGTCGTCATAATCTGTCCCCGGAACCCCCTGGCCACAAGCTGAGGAATCATCCCCGAATGATCAATGTGTGCATGGGTAAGCAGTACATAATCAATGCATGATTCCTGAACCGGAAGTTCGCAGTTTTCAAATACATTGACCCCCTGCTCCATTCCGTAGTCAACCAATATGTGCTTTCCGCACGCATTCAAGTAATGACAGCTTCCCGTAACCTCATGTGCCGCCCCGACAAATATCAGTTTCATCCTTTCGCCTCCATTCAGTTGTTGTTGCATATAATGCAGTTTGTGTTTCCGTACATCTCACTTACCGCCGCCAAAAAAATGTCCCGATCCTCCTCGTCATTCCTGTCTCCGTGAAAGAAAAACACTTTGACGTGATAACTGTTTTCTAATTCTGCTTTGATTCTTCTGCCTAAATCCTTGTTTCTGTCCATAATTGCAATTCCGCATCCCTGCCCGGCGTATTTTTCCAGCAGAGAATACTCTGTTGGTCCCATTATGCCGGCAAAAACGCATACTTCTGTATCTCTCATGACAAATTATATACCTTTTCTCCTTCTCACCGACAAAAAATATCTTTTCTCGTAGTCAAATTATATCATAACCGAATATGATATAGCAAATAAATAAGGCAGTACATTATGTTTTATCTAATATTATTGATCGCGGTTTTATCCATGGATGCATTCACCGCCGGACTGTCCTACGGCATGGACGGCGTCCGTGTGCCCTTTTCTTCTATTTTTACAGTTGCATTTTTATCCGGATGCATGCTCACCCTTTCCCTATATGCGGGAGACTTTTTCCTGTTATTTCTTCCGGAAGGTTTTACCCAAATTGTTTCCTTTCTGGTTCTTTTTGCTTTATCTTTATATAAGCTCTATGATACCATGCCCCAGCTCCACAAAGGAAACTCCCGTCTCACCACCGATACCATCTCACAAAAGATTAACCATGCTTCTCCCTCTATCCTGTCGGGAAAAGAAGCCGCGCTGCTCGGTCTGGCACTGTCCATAGACAATATTTCCGCCGGGCTCTGCACCGGAACCCTGCATTTAAACCCCTGCCTGCTTATGCTTCTCGCCACCCTGATTCATCTTCTCTCTATCCGTCTGGGACTTTTTACGGGAAAAGCACTTTCGCGAAAAGGCTTACGCAGCTTCTCCTGGCTGGGAGCCGTTATCCTCATGCTCCTTGCCGTCTGCCGTCTTTTGTAAAATTTCTGCCGGACTCTGCTTTGACAAATATTCCGATAAAACCAGCATCTCATGCACCGCCAGAGGCGTTAAGGATAACACTCCCAGCATTCCCCATTCTCCAAGGCTCAACCTGCTGGTTCCAAACAAACTGACAAAATAAGGAATTTCCGTCACCAGCATTTGAAGGAGAATACCGGCTCCCAGCGCCAGAAGCATATAAAGATTATCCAGATGCTTCATCCGAAATACCGACTTATTCACATCGCGCATTCCCACTGCATGTACTAACTGGCTCATTCCCAGCACAGTAAATGCGTGGGTCTGCGCCTTGGAAAGAACCGCTTCCATCCGCAGCATCTTTTCCAGATTCCGGATGGTAATAGGAAGATGCTCCTGCAACAGTGCCTGATAGGGAACCGTCAAAAACGCAAGCAGACTGATTGCCCCTATCACCACCCCAAAACATAGGGTACAGGTAAGCCCCCCATGGGAAAACATGCTGTCCGTGCTTTTCCGGGGAGGCTGCTTCATCAATGCGCTTCCGTCATTTTGATCCATTCCCAGCGCCAGTGCCGGAAGGGAGTCGGTTATCAGATTTACCCACAAAATATGACTGGCTTTCAGCGGTGCCGGAAAACCCGCTAAAACCGCCGCGAGCATCGTGATAATCTCCCCAAAATTGGAAGAAAGCAGAAACAAAATCGTTTTGCGGATATTCTCGTAAATTCCCCTTCCCTCCCGCATGGCTTTCTCAATGGTGGCAAAATTGTCATCCGTCAGCACCAGATCTGCGGCGCTGCGCGCTACATCCGTTCCGCCTTTTCCCATGGCAATTCCCACATCCGCCGCTTTTAAAGAAGGCGCATCGTTGATTCCGTCTCCGGTCATCGCCACGATTCTGCCGTTTGCCTTGAACGCCTCCACAATGCGTACCTTGTGCTCCGGAGATACCCGGGCAAACACCCTGACCTTTTCCACCCGTCCCGCAAGCTCCTCCCCGGAGAGCTGTTCCAGCTCACTGCCTGTCATGCACTGGCTCTTGTCCTCTGCAATGCCTAATTCTCCGGCAATCGCCAGTGCCGTATCCGCATGGTCCCCGGTAATCATTACGGTATCTACATACGCTTCCCGAAAGCTTTCAACCGCTCCCTTCGCTTCCTCTCTGGGCGGATCCATCATTCCAGCCAGCCCCAAAAAGACCATGCCCTTTTCCTCCATAAGGTCTCCCTTGCGCTTTAACGCCACTGCAAGCACACGCAGAGCATTCCCCGCCATCTGGTTCAGCGCCTCCTTTGCCTCCTTTCTGGCTCTGGATGAAAAAGGGACTTCCCTGCCGTGCATCCGCACACTCACACAGCGGTCTATCAGTTCATCCGCCGCTCCCTTGCAAAAGGCAATCCGCTCCGTTCCCCTCCGGTGGACAGTGGTCATCCGCTTCCGTTCCGAGTCAAAAGCCCTTTCATCCACACGGGGAAAATCCTTCTCCAGCGCCTCCTTGCAAAGTCCGTATTTCTGCGTTAAATCCAAAAATGCCAGCTCCGTAGGGTCTCCAATTCGATTTTCCGAAATCGATGCGTCATTACATAAAGTGCATGCTTCTAGGAACAATCCGTCTTCATCCTTGTCCAGCTCTTCCGCACTCCGTCTCATGCAGTTTACATAACATTCCTTAATCGTCATTTGGTTTTGCGTGAGCGTGCCCGTTTTGTCAGAACATACCACGTTCACCGCTCCCAGCGTTTCCACGGAAGGAAGCCTTCTCACAATGGTTCCCACCTTCACCATTCTCGACACGCTCAGCGCCAGAACAATCGTGACAATCGCCGCAAGCCCCTCCGGAACCGCCGCGACTGCCAGAGAGATTGCCGTCAAAAGCATATCACCCACATCCCGCTTTTGCAGCACCGCCACTGCAAACAAAAAGACACAGATTCCCACCGCCAGAATGCTGAGAACTTTCCCTAAATCGGCAAGCCGTTTCTGCAGCGGCGTCAACTCATTTCCGCCATTGTTTATCATACCCGCAATCTTTCCGATTTCCGTGTCCATCCCCGTCGCCGTAACGATTCCTTCCCCCCGTCCGTAAGTCACTGAAGTGGACATAAACGCCATATCGATTCGGTCTCCAATGCTGTGCGCCTCTGCGCTTTGCTCCGAATCCGTCTTGTCCACCGGGACAGACTCTCCCGTCAGCGCCGATTCCTCAATCTTCAAATTCACTGCCTGCAAAAGAAGCATGTCCGCCGGAACCTGCCTCCCTGCTTCCAAAAGCACAACATCCCCCGGAACAATCTGTTCGCTCGGAAGTTCAAACTCCTTTCCATCACGCCTGACTAACGCCTTAGGGCTTGCAAGCTGCCGCAGTGCATCAATCGCTTTCCGCGCTTTGTCCTCCTGCACCACGCCGACAATCGAATTGAGCAGGATGACCGCCGCAATGATCATGGCATCCCCTGCCTCCCCCAGAAAAAGTGAAATGGCAATCGCCGCCATCAAAATATAAATAAGGGGATCTTGAAGCTGTTCCAAAAACAACACAAAGACCCCTTTTTTCTTCTGTTCTTCCAGTTTATTCAAACCATATTTCTGCCTTATTTCCTCTGCCTGTCCCGCTGAAAGCCCCTTTTTTTCGTCTGTGCCAAACTGCCTTAATACTTCCTCCCTGTTCCGGTTCTCGTACATAATTAATCCCTCCTACTCCTATGATTTTATATGCAGGAGCGGGAGGAATTATGAATGTGCGTGGTCAAATTGCCATATAGAAACAGCTTGCGAAGTCATAATTACTGCCCAAGCGCGGGCGTAAGATTATCAAAATAACTGTAATTGCATCTGACGCAGGTGTAAACAGTCTGACCGCTGGTATAGCGGGTAGGCGGAATCACCACCGCCCGGTAACTGTGCCTGTTAAGGTCAAGCTCTATGCTCTCCGCATAACTGCTTCCGCAATTACATACAAAGGAGCGTATCCCCTTTTCCGTACAGTTTGCCTCTTTTAATACATAAGATTTGTACTGATGCGAATGGGGCGTTGCGCTGGGTGTCGCTGAAGCGTTCGGTGACGCCGACTGCGTACTGGTGCTTCCGCCGGAGGTGGGCACAACCGTCATTGCTGCCGACGGCTGTGTAGTACTCTGAGTATTCCCTGATGTGCCGGTGCTTGCCGAAGGACTTGGAGAAAGCATGGGAACCGGTCTGGAATCCAAAACCACGCCGCAGACGCTGCAAGTTCTCTGCTCCGTACCCATGTAAGATGTAGTAGGCTCTTCCGCCACCGTCCAGTCCGTTGCCACATGCCCCGGCGCCGGAATCATTTCCGTATAAAAGTTACCGCAGCTGCAAGTGTACTTCCGCAGACCGGCAAGGATACAGGACGGCTCTCTGACTACCTCCGCCGTGTATTGATGAACGTGAGGCGTTTCATCCTCATCACCGCCGTCTCCCTCTCCATCCTTATCCTTATCTGCCGCATCCTCAAAAGGAACGTTTTCCTGCGCTACAATATCATCACAATAGATGCATTTTTGTACCCGGATGCCGTCTCTTTCTGCGGTAGGGATTCTGGTTATCTCCCAATCGCCCGCCACATGTCCGGTTGACATAATATCTACATAATATTCATCACCGCATTCACATCTGTATCTGATTCTCCCTGCGCTGTAGCAGGTCGCTCTTTTAATCATTGTCTCTTCATAATCATGAATATGATCGGTGTCATTGATTGGTCTGGGCGTCTGCACCGGTTCTGAGCTCGAAACAGGCTCCGCGCTCTGAGCAGGTTCTCCCTCCTCCGGCGTCTGCGTGGGAACTGCCGTTACCAGCACCTGATTCTCCGCCTCTGCTGACGCTGTTTCCTTATTCTTCTGCGCCCCTGCGCCTGTCATGGAATATCCTATGATTCCTACAGTGGCAAGGCAGGCAATTACCGCCATCACACCCAATATACCGGTCAAAACTTTCATTAATCCACTCATACGGGTTCTCCATCAGTCAGCTATTGCATAACTTTGCAATGCGTAATTTTCCTATGCTTAGTATATAGTTTTTATCGGATTTTGTAAAGATGTCTGGTCAAATCAATTTTAGGCAAAAAATAGAAACGCCGTAACTACAGCATTTCTACTTTTCCACAAGGACGCAGGACAGGACTCAAGTCCGCGTAAATCAGACTTCTATAATTTCCAAAAATCTCTGAGGTGTTATTGCCTTAGCTTGTGAGTATCGGAAATCTTCCATATTTCTAGTAATGATAAAATCTGCATCAACTTCCTCAGCACATTTATCTTGCAGACAATCTTCAAAATCTGTAAATTCGACCCGCTCTATCGCATCACAAATTTTCTCATGGCTCGCTCCTGTCACTTGTAAAACAAAACATAACTTTTTCAACATTTCTCGTCTATCCACTTCTGAATAATTTTTTCTTAAAATATAGAAAATATTAGGAAGACTATGGAATGCAATATACCCTTTAATTTGTTCACTCGCGCAAAATCTAATAATTTTTCTGGCAGCATCATAATACGGCTGTCTCATAGTCAAAAAATCTAAGGCAACATTCGTATCAATCAGAATAACCATATTTTTCATCCCTCGCCTCTGCCAGTTCCTTATCATAATCAAATTCCGCCAATGCAGGAGCAATCATCTTTTCCAATTCTAAAAATGCCGTCATCTTAGGAGTCATTGTCTCCTCAGCATTTCGGCTATTATCCATAACTATATTCTTTAATGTGCGTATATACTCAATAATATACGGCATATGTTCTTCCGGCATCTGCTCCACTAATTGAATCGCCTCACGTTTTAACGCTGTCATTGCTTTCCCTTTCTCAAAATAAATCTATCTACTGTTCATTTTTATTTTATCCTATCCGTCTTCAGATTACAATAAAAACGGTAAAAGAACCAAATTTTTTGCCATTGAGCATTTGGGGCTTATTTCCTTTTTCCAGAATCAAAAAACGGAATCGCACAAAATCAGAAAAGGAAAAGATACGTTATCCTGAGTGATTCAACTGTATTATAAATATTATGAAAACAAATATAAAAAGGACTAAGTCAAGTTCATACTTAATCCCTCTTACTCCGCATCTATTGTTTTTCAATTAATTTATCCAAGCTTACACCCAAAGCAACAGAAATTTTATAAAAAGTTTCTACAGAAAAATTATACCCTACTTTTTCGCTTTCTATCTGTCTTATAAAATCATGAGAAAGGTCAACCATCTCTGCAAGCTGAGCTGAAGTCAAGCCTTTTTCCTTACGATATTTCTTGATATTTCGCCGTATTGTATTATAAATATTATCATCAAACTGTAGTCGTTTTATTCCATTTTGCATTTAAGCCATCACCCAATAAAATTGTATCTTTTAATCACGCAAAAGTATGTGCGGTAATAGCTCACATGGTTAGCTTTCACTTTATTCAATGCTATTTTTCAATCAATCTATCTAAACCAACATCTAATGCAACTGCAATTCTATAAAAAGTATCAACCGAAAAATTATTTCCAACTTTTTCACTCTCTATCTGTCTTATAAAATCATGGGAAAGGTCAATCATTTCTGCAAGCTGGGCTGAAGTCAAACCTTTTTCTTTGCGGTATTTTTTAATATTACGCCGTATTGTATCATAGATATCATTATCAAATTGTAATTGCTCTATTTCATTTTGCATATTTATCCTCACCTGATAAAATTGTAGCGTCTGCCTGCTCAAAAGTATGTGAGGTTATAACTAACATTTATCCTTGCTATATAATGATTCCTATGATAAAGTATTTGTGAGGCATCGTCTCATATTTGTTACAAAATGAAATTAAAACAAAATTTAAGAGGATTACAAATATGGCTAAAATGGAATCGGAAAAAGAATTTGAATATAGAACATACAAAACAAGAAAAGAAATTTCAGACCATACAGAATTATTGACAGCAATTATTGCTTTCGTAGAAATTTATCATTGTATTTTTCCAAACGCTTCAAACCCACGGATTGAAATCAGAGTACATTCCCCCGAAACTGGGAAAAATTTTTTATACGAAATAGATACAAAGTATCAGAGAGAAATACTTGCCAGCATAAAACGGGATTATATACAAATTGTGACAAAAAATAATATTATTAAGAATTTTAATAATATTTCCGATGTGGTCTTTTTTTCCAAAGGTAACCATATCAAATATCGGGAATATACCATTTATAGCAATCCTAATGTCCTTTGGAATAATCATAACTTTATCAAAGTAGATTGGAAAAATCTTTAGTCAGAAAGCCAATAAAATCAAGGAGAAAGCTTCTAATGCACTGCTTTTATCGCGCAACGCAAATAAATCTATAACACTTTGCCAGCACTTCGCAGCGTAAACTTCTCGCCCTCATAAACCCGTACCGGATTTCCCCTGACAATACGGGTGTGCTCCCGCCATGCGGCGTTTTTCTGTCCTGCTTCCTGCTCCTTCTGCAAATCTGCAAGTTTTTCCTGCAGCTTCTCCATCGCCCTCTGCTTATTCTGGAACTGGCTCCGCTCTTCGGTACACTGCGATACAAGCCCTGTCGGGATATGCGTAATCCGCACTCCTGTTTCCACTTTATTAACATTCTGACCGCCTTTGCCGCCACAATGGAATTTCTCGACACGGTACTCCCTGTCTGACGCAATCCCTGCCTGTTCCGGAATAATGCTCACAGCCACATACCAGTTTTTTCTTTTGCAGCTTGGGCGGAACAGACTTCTGCATATCCACAATACGATTCCTTCAAGGCCGCTTAAATCCTGCTCCGTCCGGAAACGAATAGAATCAAAGCATCCTTTTTCATAACCTTTGGTATCTGATATTATTTCCAAATCTCCATATTCCTTTTTTAAAGTCTCATACAGTCTTGCAACCGCAAGCTGACATTCGGATGATCCCTGTCCTGCACTAATTTGAACTATCATAAATATACTGCCTCCATTCGATTCTTATTATTTTCTCTTTTCCTTTTTATTTCTTACTCCCTGCCTTAAAATTATAGACAGGCTCCAAAATTTCCGTTATTTCCACGGTATCACTAATCTGCTCTGCAATCTCTGCTATGGAACGATAAGCAAAAGGCGCTTCATCTAAAGTATCTGCGCCGACACAGCTGCTGTAAATGCCTTTCATTTCCTTTTTAAATTCCGATACCGTATACTGATTTTTAACATCCTCACGCTTCAATCTCCTTCCTGAACCATGTGGAGCAGAATAATTCCAGTCAGGATTTCCTTTTCCAATGCCTAAAATAATACCCTCTTTCATGTTGGCAGGAATGACCACTTTCTCCCCGCTTCGGGCAGAAACAGTGCCTTTGCGGAGTATTCCTTCATCATCCAGATAATTATGCGCCACTGAAAACTGCCATACAGCTTTCCATTTCATTCCTTTTAAAATTTCCCGGACAATGATCTGCCTGTTCAGTTCGGCATACTGCTGGATAACCTGCACATCTTCCAGATAGGCGTTTTTATATTCCGCTGTTTCCTCCCCTAAATGCCTGCTCCCCGTGTGAACTACAAGATAAAGAGAATCCTCCTCTCCTTTATCCAGTTCGATAAAATGATTGCCGCCTCCAAGCGTCCCAAGGCTTCTCTCCGCTTTCTGCCTGTTGATATGCCTGATGCAATGAAGTTCAACATAGGAAAACTCCCCAGCCATATGGTGTGGTCTCTCCGTATGGAAAAGCCTGACGGTATGTTTTCCCGTATTACTCTGTCTAATTTCTGAAACTCCGCGTTTTGCTTATTCAGTTTTACGCAAGTCATGCCACAGCTAATGTCCATGCCTAAAAGCTGTGGAATCACTTTATCCGTGACCGTCATGGAAAGCCCTATCGGCGCAATCTTGCCGGGATGGATATCCGGCATCATGCAGATTTTACTGCCTGCCGCGATTTCATTATCGCATATCATTTTTACCTGTGCTTCTGCGTATTCTTCTACATCGTCTGTAAAGATTTTTGCTTCGGCGTAAATTCCTTTTACTGTTTTCATATCGTTTTATTTCTCCTAAATTTTCTTAAAAATGGGCGCAAAAAAAGCGTCTTCAAAGGCGCGGCTGTAATCCTCTATTACAAATCCTGTCTGTAAGACACAACGGACAACACGCTTTATGCACGAACTGTCCTTGTGTCAGTAAGGAGTGCCGTACCTTCGATGATTGGTTTTCTGATTCTGTTCTGGATTGTCATTTTGTTTTGCATGGTAAGCCCTCCTTTCCTCTTGATCAAAATTCATCATATAACGTCTAAATGTTAACACAAACCGTTGGTGTTTGCAAGCAGATATTTTTCTATAATATAAAAGTTATCGTTTTTCTATGCATACCGCATTTTTCTTTTTTGTAATATAGGCAAATAACTTATCAATATTGAATAGACTTTACACTTAACTTATGGTATACTTTTATTGTAATTACACAAGCCACAATATGAAAGCAGATGATTATATGACAGATAAACAGTTGAGATATATTAGCATGCTAACAGTTTTTGTTAGAAAATTATTAAAACTCGTACCACAAGAAAAAAGAGAAGAACTCGAAAATGAGTTTGACAGTATTCTTTTAGAAGTTGCGGATCCGGACAACAAAAGCGATTGAAAAGATGCTCAAAAGGACTCATAATAAGATGTGAGTCCTTTTTTATTTATCAGCATTTCCACAAAAAGATTCTTGTGTGTATTTAGAGGGCATTAATGAGAATTAGTGCCTTTTGTAATATATGCAAATTGCAACTAGAAACAGTTGCATGTTTTCTTGCAGAATGGTATTTTATATGCAAAGGAGCATAGTTATGAGTAATTTATTATCATATAAAAATTATAATGGTACTGTTGAATATTCCAAAGAGGATAATTGTCTTTTCGGGAAAGTAGTTGGAATAAAGTCTTTACTATCTTATGAAGGGGATTCCGTAAAAGAATTAGAGCAGGATTTTCAACAGGTGATTGATGAATACTTAGAAGACTGTAAAGGGCGAAATGTTGAGCCTGAGCAGCCTTATAAAGGAACATTTAACGTGAGGATCAGTCCAGAGTTGCACAGAAATATTGCGATATATGCTATTGAACATGGAAAAAGTTTAAACTCTGCGGTTGAAGAAGCTATTGGAAATATGGTTGGATGAAATAGATGATTATATGACAGATAAACAATTGAGGTATATTTAATTAATATGGATAATTGACTTATAAGATATTATTTTATGATGCACAAATACTGTGGAATGTGATTATGCAGAAATTTAATTTAGATTGGGACAATATAGAAACTGATAAGGCGGATATGTGGGATTTGCAAATAGCATCAAACGTTGTCGCGCTTTGTGGGACAACGTATTGAAAAAGTGCTGTCTACAACTGTCTACAGAATTTTAGACATATAAAAAAAACGGAAACGCTGTATTTATCAACGTTTCCGCACTTTTTCAAAGAGCGCGAGACGGGACTCGAACCCGCGGCCTCGACCTTGGCAAGGTCGCGCTCCACCAACTGAGCCACTCGCGCATTTACTTATCCGCACCCAACGGACAAGTATTAATATACTATATCATTCTCACTTTGTCAACGAATTTTTCAAAAAAATTTCCCTTTTCGGAAAAGTGTTCCCACTGTTATTTCCCCAAAATTTCATAAATATTCATACATTTTTTGAAAAGGCAATCCCTGTAAATGATTTTGCATCCGTTATCTTCATGAGCCTTTCCCTGATTATTATACCGTTTGGCTAAACCAATAACATTATCCTTCAAAAAACACTTTCAAGAGCAAAAGCCACTTTATATTGTGCGATTGTCCTATATAAAGTATAATAGTGCATAAGTTAAGCGCTAATTGCCACAGAAAGGAAAGCTATGAATAAAGGAACCTACTGCCTGCTCGAAAATTTTATGATTTACTGTATGAAAGATACTGCCCATGATAAAGAACATGTATATCGTGTGCTGTATAATGCATTAGAAATTGCGAAAGCAGAAACAAACGTGAATTATGATATCTTAATCGCCGCGTGCCTGTTACATGATATCGGAAGAAAAGAACAATTTGAAAACCCTGCCCTATGCCATGCCATTGCAGGAAGTGAAAAAGCTTACCAATTTCTTTTGACACACGGCTTTGAAGTTTCTTATGCAGAACAGGTAAGGCAATGCATTAAGACACATAGATATAGGAAAGATAATCCGCCGGAAAGTTTAGAGGCAAAGATTTTATTTGACGCAGATAAATTAGATGCGGCAGGAGCAGTAGGAATTGCAAGGACATTGCTTTATAAAGGCTTTGTTGCCGAACCGCTTTATTCCATGCTTCCGGATGGCTCTGTTTCGACTGGCGAAAATGACACTATACCATCTTTTTTTCAGGAATATAAGTATAAATTAGAAAATCTGTATTCAAAATTTTATACAAAAAAAGCGATGGCAATCGCAAAAGAACGGCAATATATTGCAGTCGAATTCTATAACAGTCTGTACGGGGAAGTAAATTCATCGTACCAGAATGGAATGAAAGAATTGGGCAATTTGTTAGAAGACGACAGATAATTATCTTTCGGCTGTTGATACCTTCGCATTATTGACCAAATATAACAATTACTGCTGTTCTGCTTCCCGGAACATGCTTTGAAGCAGATACACATCTTCCATTGTATTCCGCCATCCGTACTGTTTCAGATCCACGCACCACATTCCATCCCGAAGTTTCACCGAAACTCCCTCTTCCTCCAATAAAAGCTTCTGCATATCATAGGTTTCAAAATAGGCGGCTCCGCTTAATATTCCCTTGGAATTAACCACCCGGTAAGCCGGTATCTGCCCGCCGGCAAGCCCCTTTTTCAGGGCGTACCCTACCTGTCTGGAATTTTGCGGTTTCTCGCACAGCAGTGCGATCTGTCCGTAAGTTGCCACTTTTCCTGCCGGAATGTGACGGCAGACAATTCCAATACGCTTATAGATATCCATCTTTTACTGCCCCATGATGTTCTCATATTCCTCATATTTTTTGACGCGGTAAATTCTTCTTAGGGATTCATCAATCCTCTCTTCCGTCAATGTCCCATCGTTAACCGCATCCAAAACTCCCTGATAGGCCGCCTTAAAGTCCTCCGGCATAAGAATCATATCTGCTCCCGCCTGCAGAGCCTTCACTGCCGCCTCCTCAGGCGTATAATAATCCGTTATCGCCGTCATATTCAGGGCATCGGTGATAACAATTCCCTGATACCCTAACTGCCCCCTCAAAATATCCGTGATCATTACTGAGGACAGGGACGCCGGGGTATTATCTCCCACCACATTCGGAGCCGACAGATGGCTCACCATGATAAAATCAACTCCTGCATCGATTCCCGCCCGGTAAACGGGGAAGTCCTTCTCCGTAAAGTTATCCAGCGTTTTATCACTTGCCGCCAGACCCTCATGGGTGTCCTGAGTTGTATCGCCCAGCCCCGGAAAATGCTTCAAGCATGCGCTTACGCCGTTTTCCTGCAATCCTTCCACCATAGCGGCAGCCATAGAAGAAACCTTATCTGCATCCGTGCCAAAAGAACGGTCTCCGATTATGGTATTGCCCTCCACAATCACATCCGCTACCGGTGCAAAATCCATATTAAAACCATAGCCGGTCAGATATGTTCCAATTGCGGCTCCGGCTTCCTTTGCCAGCGCAGTATCTTCGGATGCCCCTATCTCCGCCATAGGACCCACATCATCGGCAAGTCCGGCTTTCGCAACTCTAGTTACGCTTCCACCCTCTTCGTCAACACCCAAAAAGGTAGGATATTTTACCCAATTTTGGGTATTCTGCAGCATTTCGGTAAGCTGTGCGGAATCCTTAATGTTTTGTGAAAAATAAATTAACCCGCCAACCGCATACTCTCTGAGCTTTTCTTTGGTGGTGTCTCCCGCCCGGACAACCACATCGGTATCCGTAAGCGCTTCCGGTGTAATAAAAAATAGTCCCGCCACTTTATCCTCCAGAGGCATCGCCTCAATAGAAGGATTGACAATCTCGTCCAAATAATCTGTCTCCTCCTCTGGCTCCGGTCGTTCTTCCGGAGCTTCCACTACCGCCGGCTCCTCCTCCCCTTCCATAAGCTCCTGTAATTGTTTCTGCATTTCCTCTGCATCTTTCTTTTCGTTCAACATTTTTAAAATTTTTTGAACGCCGATTATCCCTCCGATTACCAGTCCAACCAATATTACGGCAAGCACTATATACGAAATGAGCTGATTGCGGATTCTTCTTTTCCGCCTGTACTCTCTTCTATCCATCTCTTCACTAAAATCTTCTTTTTTTGCCATTTTCAATTCCTCCATATGCCTATCATACATGATTCGACTATGAATTTCTACTTAAAAAAACATTAATCTTAAAATTTCTTCTATATAAGATAAGCAGCAGGCAAAACGACAATGAAACAGCGGGTATCAATCTTCTGATTAACACCCGCCTTTAAACTATGCTATCCAATGGCCTTTACCTCTCTTTCCGTTTGGGATTACTTGGATTGCTTCCCTATTCAGTTGTCTTTTCTCATTCGTACCTTTCCTCTTTTTCCTTTGTACGCGTGTACTGTAACGTTTCTTCTCTTCTTGTGTAATTCGTTACCTTTTCATCTGTACCGGATACGAACTTGAAATCCGCTTTCTTTTGTACTTCGTTCTTTTGTACTTTAAAAGCTAACTCTTTCACATTTGGTCATTTGACTATAAATGAAACTCGGTCAAACAACTGATCTTATGTTCTCGGTGGACTGTACCTTCCTTTCTTTAAGATTATCTATGTGAATTTGTTTTTGTGATTTAATTATAACCAGAGGGTTTTGATTTGTCAACACATTTTTTCAAAATTTTCTTTATTTTTTCATTTTTTTCTTTGAAATTATTTTTTGTTTGTATTTTGTCTATTTTTCTACATATTATTCCACAATTTTACATTTTATGGCATATTTTGTCAGTCAATTTATTTTTGTAAAACCGTCACAACGAAGCAGCTCACAGCCTGATTAATTTTTCACAGCAGGATCTTACTTAAGAAAAATTATCCATATCTCATTTGTAATATGGTACAATACATAATAAAGAAACTATTCTACTGATTTAGGAGGGATACCAATGACACCAAAACAGCTTGCTTTTCAGGCGGCAGCACAGACTACGATTCAAAATTTGAAGAAGAGAAATATGGAAGGGTATTTTTTTGAAGACAGCGCTTCCTGTGTTAAAGCAATCACGGATTTGATTGCGGACGGTTCCGTTATCAGCTGGGGAGGCAGCGAAACTATCAAAGAATGCGGACTTATGGACGCCCTGCAGAAGGGAAACTATACCCTGATTGACCGGCTGAGCGCCAAAACCCCCGAAGAGGGGCGGGATCTCTACGCCAAAGCCGTTCTTTCCGATTATTATTGCATGAGCACAAATGCCATTACTTTTGACGGAGAGCTGATTAACATTGACGGTAATGGAAACCGGGTGGCATGTCTGATTCACGGTCCCAAAAACATTATCATGGTGGCGGGAATGAACAAACTGGTTTCTGATGTGGAGACCGGATGTATCCGCGTCCAAAACACTGCTTCCCCCGCCAACGCCAAGCGCCTTAACCGCAACACTCCCTGCTTTCACACGGGAAGATGCGGGGACTGTCTCTCTGAGGACTGCATGTGCAATCACATTGTAATAACCCGGAGAAGCGGGATTCCCGGCAGGATTAAAGTATTTTTCATTGCGGAAGATCTGGGTTATTAATAGTTATAGCAAACGACATAACAAATGTCAGTCACAAAACGGGCATCCCACAAACCGTTTGAAGGTTTCGGGACGCCCGTTTTAATTTTCTCATATTTTATCTTGTAGTATCATAATCAGGCATTTCTCTGCATGCTCATTTATCATCCGACATTCTCGTTCACTGCCCTGCATTCTCATTCGCTGTCCTGCATTCTTATTCAGCTTATGACAGCGGATACTTATCCGTAAGCTTCTGTACGATTGCCCTTGCCTCCGGTATCTTTTCTTCTCCGCCCTTGACAATCATTGCAATTGCCTCGGCAATCTGATCCATATCTTCCGCATTCATTCCTCTCGAAGTGACCGCAGGCGTTCCAAGGCGGATGCCGCTGGTCACAAAAGGCGATTTCGGGTCATTGGGAATGGTATTCTTGTTGGCGGTAATATGAGCCTCGTCAAGCAGCTTCTCAACCGCCTTGCCCGTAAGCTCAAAAGGCGTCAGATCCATCAGCATTAAGTGGTTATCCGTGCCTCCGGACACAATCTTGATTCCCCTGTCAATCAGCCCCTTGCAGAGTGCCTGCGCATTGTCAATGATCCCCTTCTGATATGCCTTAAATTCATCGGATAACGCTTCCTTGAAGCAGACAGCTTTTGCGGCGATTACATGCATCAGCGGGCCGCCCTGGATTCCCGGGAATACCGCTTTATTAAAGTTATACTTATCTGCCGCTTCCTGATTGCAGAGAATCAGTCCGCCTCTGGGTCCTCTCAGCGTCTTATGCGTCGTGGTAGTCACAACATCCGCATAGGGAATCGGGCTGGGATGAAGCCCTGCCGCCACAAGCCCTGCGATATGCGCCATATCCACCATCAGCACTGCCTCAGCCTCATCTGCAGCTTCGCGGAATTTCTTAAAATCAATGGTTCTTGCATATGCAGACGCACCGGCAATGATCATCTTAGGCTTGCACTCCAAGGCGATTTCTCTCAGCTTGTCATAGTCGATAAATCCCTCGTCATTTACTCCGTAGGGTACAATATTGAAATATTTTCCGGAAATATTCACCGGGCTTCCATGTGTTAAGTGTCCGCCGTGATCCAGATTCATTCCCATAATGGTATCGCCGGGATTACAGACTGCAAACTGCACCGCTAAATTTGCCTGTGCGCCGGAGTGGGGCTGAACGTTTGCATAGTCGCATCCAAACAGTTCCTTTGCCCTGTCAATGGCAAGATTTTCCACCACGTCAACGCACTGACATCCGCCGTAATAACGCTTTCCGGGATACCCTTCCGCATATTTGTTGGTAAGCGGGCTTCCCATAGCCGCCATGACAGCCTTACTCACCCAGTTTTCCGATGCAATGAGCTCAATATGGCTGTTCTGTCTCTCCTGCTCGTCCACAATCGCCTGAGCAACTTCCGGATCGATATTTCTTACTTCATCCAGTGAATACATAAGTCTTCCTCCTCATTTTCTGTTTATTCCAAGGTTAAAATCTAATAAATTGGGTTTATTATAGCACATACCCCGCCTAAAAAAAACCTTTCTTTCCACTTTTTGCATCTTAAACCTTATCAGACTCCTAAAGAAACCTTAAGATTTATGGAATATTCCTCAAAAAAACTTTACTCCCTGACCAAATACTGCTACAATAGGAAAGGATTTTTAAGAGTTAAAAGTTACGCAAAATACTTTCGATAAGGCGCGGTTATAACCATGTACCATATAATAGTAAATCCCACTTCAAAATCAGGAAAAGGCGCCGCCATCTGGTCGCGGCTGGAGCTGATTTTGAAGGAGCAGTCAATTGAATATAAGGTTTTCTTTTCCCGGGAAGCAGGACATGTTATCAAGCTGGTGCAGGAGCTGTCCGCTTCTTTATTAGAGTCCGGTTCTGACAAGACGTTAAAACTGATTGTGCTTGGAGGCGACGGCACTTTAAATGAAACCTTACAGGGAATCAGCGATTTTGACCGTGTGGAGGTAGGGTACATTCCTACCGGTTCCAGCAACGATATGGCAAGGGACTTAAAGCTTCCCTCCAATCCGGAAGCCGCTCTTTTCCGCATTTTATCCTGCAAGGAGCCTGTTCCCATGGACATCGGATGTCTGGTGTATCATTCTGACAAGACTCCGGCTGCCTCTGCACTGGAAAAGAAAGGCTCTGCACTGGAAAAGGAAAGCTCAGCGCAGAGGTACTTCACGGTCAGCAGCGGAATCGGTTTTGATGCCGCCGTCTGTGAGGAAGCTCTTACTTCTAAATTTAAGAAGGCACTGAATAAAATAGGTCTTGGGAAGCTTACTTATCTGATCATTGCTCTCAAGCAGTTGATTAAAGCCCAAAAAGTAACCTGTGATTTTACATTAGATGACAAACGGGCCGTTCATATGTCCAAGTTTCTGTTTGTGGCATGTATGAATCATCAATACGAAGGCGGCGGCTTTAAGTTCTGTCCGGATGCCGATTACCGGGATGGCAGGCTTGATATATGCGCTGTCGGAAACATTCCGAAATGGCTGGTTTTACTGGCTCTTCCGACTGCTTTTAAAGGAAATCATTACCGTTTTCAGGGCATCGACCGTTATGCCGCTTCCAAAATACATT
Source organism: Lachnospiraceae bacterium (assembly GCA_023663945.1). Lineage (GTDB taxonomy): Bacteria > Bacillota > Clostridia > Lachnospirales > Lachnospiraceae > Suilimivivens. The sequence goes on from JAMPGL010000047.1 coordinate 23,109, forward strand.
TGGAAACCTCGTCGCCCCTATGGGTTCACACAGACGGGGAAGTAAGCCAAAAGAGCAGTTCCATCACTCTTACCTGCGAAAAGGAAAAATTGAAATTTTTATTATAGGTTCTGGAGGATTATTATGAAAATATTTTATGAAAGGTATAAACATGCGATACCGCTTATTATCTATGCATTCATATATTGCAGCTGGTTTGCTTTTCTTGAAAAGACCGTAACATATCCGCAGACTATCATTCACGTCTGGATTGATGACCTCATTCCCTTTTGTGAGTGGTTTGTGATTCCTTATTTTCTCTGGTTTGTATATGTCTCCGCGGTGGTTCTTTACTGCTTTTTCAGGAATAAGCAGGAATATTGCAGAACCTGCGTATTTCTCTTTACCGGAATGACAATCTTTTTGGTAATTTCCACACTTTGGCCTAACGGACACCACCTTCGTCCCTACGAAATGCCAAGAGATAACGTATTTACACAGATACTCGCCTGCTTGTACAAAATGGATACTCCCACCAACCTATGGTCCAGCATCCATGTATATAATTCCATCGGCGCCCATCTTGCAGTAACCCGCTGCCCGAAGCTTGCCGATAAAAAGATAATCCGCATGGGGTCTTTTACCTTGTGCGCTTCCATTATCCTTTCAACCGTATTTATCAAGCAGCACTCCGTATTTGATGTTCTTACCGCTTTTGTTATGGCATTGGTTATGTACATTGTTGTTTATCAGTTTGACATTGTTGCCGCATTCAGAACTTCCCGTTCCAGTTCTGGACGGCGGATACGGCATATATAACAGGTTTGCCGCGGGAATCACAAGTCAATGACCCCGCGGCATTTGCCATTAATTAAAATTGAAGAAATGCCTGCATATCTTATACCCCTCCACGGATATTTTCCTTCCGCCTCTCCCCGGCAGATTCGTACAGCTCCCCAAGAGACCGTAGCGCAGTTTCCTGTATAAAATCCAGTCCTTCCTTTTCAGATAGTTCCACAATTCCTTTTTCTTTGCAAGATTTTCGCTTGTTCCGGATCGAATCAAAAGAATAGATGAAACGGTAGTGATAATATCCAGATAACTTATCATATAGTGATATAGTTTCTTATTCGCTGTCATCTGGCTTTTCTTTTCTGCCATATAATCAATCATAAGCTTATTGACCGTGATCTGCTGGTCAATCCTGCCAATCATGACGCTTTCGTTGACCGACTGGTCTTCCCGCCCAATATAATACCGGTAAAAATTTACATCCAGATAGTACATATTCCGCACATAAATAAGAGGCTCAAACACATACAAATTGTCCACATAAAAAGTATGCTCCGGAAGTCTGAGCGCACATTCCCTAAGCAGCTTAGTCCGGAAGATTACGGAATGCATCAGCATATATTGTCCCTTGTGAAAATGCTTTACATCATCCCACGTGAAAACCTCTCCCACCGGAAGCGCATGTTTATAACGCATTACCTTGTGTCGTTTTTCGCCAAGCTTTTCGTAGACAAAGTTACTGACCAGCATATCCAGAACCCGCTCTCCGCCTGTCAGCTCCTTAAGGGTGCTTAGTATCTGCATATAGGGCTCTTCTTTGACCCAGTCATCACTATCCACCACCTTAAAGTACAAGCCGGAGGCCTCATCGATTCCTGTATTGACCGCTGAGCCGTGTCCTCCGTTTTCTTTGTGCACAGCCTTAATGATAGAGGGGTATTCTCTTGCATATCTGTCGGCAATCCCGGCAGTTTCATCCGTGGAGCCGTCATCTACAATGATAATCTCCACATCCTCCCCGCCCTTTAACAGGGAATCCACACACTTTTCCATATAGGCCGCCGAATTAAAACAGGGCACTGCAAAGGATAACAACTTCATAATTCCTTCCGCCTTTCCACATCTCCTGTCACTAATATAACCCAGCCCGACTTCCAAATCAACTTAAGAAATTCTAAAGAAAAAACTCCATATAAGCCGAATATGCCGAGGGAATCGGATACTTCTCTTTTGCCTCATCTTTTTCCACAAAAAGGAGCTTCTCGTTTCCTATCTGCGGAGCAAGCTCATCCACCCGCACCATATAGCCGATCATATGCCATTCTTTATGAGAAAATATGTGTCTGCTTTCTTTAAGCTCTTCTATTTTCAAAACGGAGAGCCCTTCTCTTTTTAAAAAGGAAAGCACCTGCCGTGCGGATAACTTTCCGTCCAGACTGGGAAACTCATACATTCCTGCCAAGAGCCCGGAGCTGTCTCTCTTTTGGAGCGCTGTGCGCCTGCCATCCCGAATAATCAAGATTGTCTTTTCTTCGATAGTTCTTGGCTTAGGGGGCGTCTTATGCGGAAAGCAAAGCTCCTCTCCTCTTTTATGCGCCCGGCAGATCTCCCTCCATGGACAATCTGCACAATGAGGAGCGCCGTTTGGAACACAGACCGTTGCACCAAGCTCCATAAGCGCCTGATTGAAATCACCGGCACGTTCCGGAATCACCGGCCTAAGCTCCTGTTCAATCTGCCTGCGCACAGACTGCTGCATAATATCGCGTTCATCACAGCATAATCTGGTCAGAACCCGAAGCACATTTCCATCCACTGCGGGAACTCTCTGCCCGTATGCAATAGAGCTGACTGCCCCTGCCGTATAGCTTCCAATCCCCGGCAGTTTAACCAGCTGTTCATATTCCGAAGGCATGTTTCCATGGTATTCTTTCATGATGATCTTCGCCGCTTTATTAAGGTTTCTGACCCGGTTATAATAACCCAGCCCCTCCCACAGCTTTAAAAGATTCTCCTCCTCTGCCACCGCTAAATGCTCTATATCCGGAAGTGCCTGCATGAATCGGTCATAATAGGGCTTAACTGCTTCTACTCTGGTCTGTTGAAGCATGATTTCCGATACCCATACATGATACGGAGACGGGTCTTCCCTCCATGGGAGCAGTCTTCTGCCGCTGTCATACCATTTAAGAAGCGGTTCTGCAATTTCGTCAAGCACCGAAAGCCGAACCTCCACCGGCTGGTTAATCCGCATAGTATCTTCCGTCACCAGACAGTCATAGGCAAGTACCTCTACCCCTGCCTGCCTTGCCTCCAGAAGAGCATCGGCAAACTCCGGCTGGGTCTCCCGGTTTGGAGTAAAATATTTTACCCCTTCCATTTGAACCACCAGAAGAATGTATGCCTTGTACCCCTGCTTTATTGCCTCGGACAGCTCCTTCACATGTTTGACCGCCCGCTGGGAGGGAGCGTCAGGAAACAGCACTACATCGTCCTTCTCCAGAGTGACTCCCTTCACCTCAATGAATATCTTATCTTTCTCTGTCTCCACATAAAAGTCAAAACGGGAGTTCTCGTATTTGGTCTCCGGTCTGACGGTCTGCACATCCGTAAAGAGTCCGCCCTGCCTCAGCCATTCCTCCACTGCTCTGTTAGGAGCTTGTGAATCCATATTGATAATACGGTTCCCCTTTCTGACGGCAACCAAGTCAAATGCAGTGCTTCTGCTTAAATTATCACTTTTATCCAGATATACCTCCGCATGGTCTGTCAAAAGCTCACGGCATCTTCCCGTGTTTTTGACATGCACCTTTTCCTCATGTCCATCTATATCCACATAAGCGATAAACCGATTGGGACGGCTTAAAAACTGTCCTTTATAGATATTTTCGTATTTCATTTCACTCTGCCATGGGTTCGGAATCCAACGCCGCTTATGGATCCCGACCGCCCTCTTTCCTTATCTCCTGTTTGTACGGCACGCGCGCAGAAGGAACCACCTCCGACGCCGGAAGGGTATGAACTGCCTGATCATCGAAAAAGATATGCGCGCCAAATGCCCTGAGCACCTCTGTCTTGGGTATGCCTCCCAAAAAAAATGCCTCGTCAATACGCACATTCCATGCCCGCAGCGTTCTGATCACACGCTCATGCGCAGGCGCGCTCCTTGCTGTGACAAGCGCTGTTCTGATGGGAGCCTGCTCAGGCACAAATTCTTTTTGAATATCAGAAATGGTTTTTAAAAACTTGGCAAAGGGTCCCTGCTTTAAAGGATTTTCCGCCTGCAGACGTTCATTCTCCTCAAACGCTTCAAGCCCCTTCTCCCGATAAATCCTCTCGGACTCATCCGAAAACAACACTGCATCTCCGTCAAAGGCAATCCGAATCTGTGAGATTTCTTCCTGCCTGCCGGGCGTCCGTATCTCGTCACAGCATATAATGCCTGCCGCAATTCCACAATTAATTGCCGATTGGACATCCTCCTCATCCGCCGACAGATACAAATCTGTGTTGAACGCTTCCAGATAAGGGGTCAGCGAAGCGCCGCTGGCAAGAACCGCCCTTGAAATATTCAGTCCATAATGCGCAATAGAGTTAAAAACACGCAGGGAAGTGTCAGGGCTGTTATGAGACATAATGATAACTTCTACCCTTCCCTCCTGTCCCGGAAGATTGTTGATATTTAAAAGCGCTTCCACCAGTTTAAAACCATTCCCCGGCTTTAAGAGTTCCTTTTCATGCTCTACCTGATAACTGCAATAAGCATCCACTCCCTGACTTTGAAAAATCTCGTTTTCAATTGTCAAGTCAAATAATGCTCTGGATGATACTCCAATCACTAATCTGTTTTCTAAATCATACGCCATAGTGTTCCTCCTTCTCCCGCATGAACCAAAGGCGGATGTACCGTCACCTGCGCGGAAGAAGGTTCTACAACTAACAACATAACTATCTGAGACGGTTACACTCAAACCTCTCAAGCGTTAACAGACAGTTCTTTAATTCCTCGTATCGCTCCTGAGTATCTCCCTGCTTAATCTCAAGGTCTACGGAAACTGCCATCGTGTTAATCATTTCGTCCGTGATACGGTGACGAAGCGCCGCCAGAATATTAAGACGCTCTTCGTAAGAATCTGCATCCAAAAATTCCAGTACCAGCGGGTCTATATTTAATTCTTCCTGCTCCTGTGACTCAGACTGCTCCTTGAGCTGTGACTGTACGGCTGTCTCAGACTGCTCCTTGGGCTGTGACTGTACGGCTGTCTCAGACTGCTCCTTGGGCTGTGACTGTACGGCTGTCTCAGACTGCTCCTTGGGCTGTGGCTGTACGGCTGTCTCAGACTGCTCCTTGGGCTGTGGCTGTACGGCTGTCTCAGGCTTCTCTTCTGCCTGCTCCATCTCCGGCAGAATCTTTCCCTTCTGCTCCGGCGCGGGCGCTTGAATCAAGTCCTGCATCAGTTCAAAACGGTATTCCTGAGAAGCACCGGGGTACTTGGTCTTATCAACCCTTTCCATAAACATGTCAAGGGGTCTTGCATATACCTGATAGTCGCCGTAAAGAGCCTGATACACTACCAGTTCTTCGTTCGTTTCACTGTGCCTTGCAAGAGTCACAATGCGGTATAAATTTCCTTTAAAATGTCTGTATATCTGCTGTGGTACGGGCTTATTTGACATAGCTTACCTCCATCCGTGTGAATATTTACAACACATCACACAACTACATCAATTATAATCCCGGTTTCCATTCTTGTCATTCTTCTTTTAAAAAGAAGTTTCCAGAAATTTGTGGTAAAAGGAACAGTCTCGCTCTGGAAATTCAACCTCCTCGCACTTGGAAAGGAGATCTGACTTCTCTTTATCGTCAAGATGTTCTATCCGTCCGTGATGGATAGTCACAATATATTGCGTGGTTCCATCCTCCTCAATCACCCGGTTCATGGTAATTCCGCTGTTGGAATACCCCTGTTCCTCCAAAAGATTCCGCAATGCCTCTACATATTCCTGTTCAAGGGTCTTGTAATATTCCTTTTGCTCTTTCACCAATTTCTCACTTTGACTGTGTGCCGCCATTGATAGGAATAAAGCTCCAATCACTACAAGTAAAATTGTGATCGCTCCCCGGCTAAGTAATCTGCGGATTGATCTGCCATAAAAAGTACGCATATGTTCCTCCTCCCTAGGGTGCTTAATCGGCATCCCCTGTTCCTTATCTCTCATCTAAGATTAGTATACAGAATGATGTGTCCCATAAAAAGGACTTTGAGGAGAGGTTTCAAAAAATTTCGGTTTAGTTTAATTAGCAAACGTAAGACGGTACGCTCCGGAGAAAAACAAATTCTACGTCACCACGCTCTCGCTCTCTAAAAGGCGTAACAGTACTAAGTCAATGTCATTAAGTTAACGGCAAAAGCCAGACAGCCAGATAGGA
>JAMPGL010000048.1 GCA_023663945.1 Lachnospiraceae bacterium
TCTAAGTTTTCAGGTAATACCATCTGTTTTAAGTCTTTACATTTCGTGAATACATGTGCTTCAATATACTTTACCGTTTCAGGAAGCAGTACCTCCTCAATATCACAATTATAGAACGCATAATCCTCGATACGATCTACTTCACGCCCCCAAATTGCTTCCGGAATTTCAACCCTTTTTTCATTCCCGGCATATTCAGTTACCCATGCAGAATCATCTAGCAAACCATAGTAGCATTGACTTTTATAATCAAATACCCTTTCTACATACACAATATCTTCTGAAACATCTTCAATGACGGCTCTTGTTCCTATATCATTAAAGGCTTTGTAATCAACTTTAACTACCTTTGCTCCCAATATCCGGCTTGGTATCTTGATTTTCTCTTCTTCACCCAAATACATATTGATTCTTACATTCCCCTTCTCAACGGTTACATCATAAGGATACGTCATCCATGTAGGCATATGAATTGGCTTAAAATAAAGATATACTCCGGCTCCAATAATTAACAATACTGCAATAACCAATAATACAGCAATTCTTTTCTTTTTCATCCTCTCTCATCCCCCTCCTATTACTGCTTCCTTGCATTTTTCTCAATTTACTACAAAAAGGCTATCTGTTTGATTTGATAGCCTTATTCACTGTTTCAGCCTGATCAATTTTAATTGACTGGTACAATTATTGGGAACAATTTTTAAAGAATAATTTTCGCGTTACCTTTGTATGGATGACTGTCGGCATAAGCAGATGCTTTCTCCATAAATTCATCCGCTCCCATTCTATCATAATACTCCCGCTGCCATACCGTATAATCAAAATCATCTCTTTTAAGCATCGAAATAAAATGCTCTGCATCAAGTACGCCCAACTTTTCAATAAGACAAGCAAATCCCTGTTCCATTAATTCCGTTGTGTTCATCATAACCCATCCGCCTCCATTTTTCTTATAAACTCACAAGGAGAAACCAACTGTATTTGTTCAGAGCAATACTTTAACAACCTATCATCTGTAGTTATAAAATTTTACATTTTTTATCGTACTATATTTTACTGCTTGTTTCAAGGTTCTACCGTAAGAGGAAGATATACCTCTTCAATCTGCCCATCTTTTCTGCCTTAATCCCAGCCATCCACGATTTCATATTCTACGCCATATTCCCTTGCATATTCTTCAGCGTAAGAACCTGATGTGGTAATTATCTTTACATTCCCTTCCATTGCGTATGTTTTTCCATCGATTACTTCTATTTCCGTTACACTGTTTGGGATATATATTTTTACACTTTCTTGACCATCAAAAATATTGCGTCCTAATGATTTTACAGAACTTGGAATATATACTTCTTTCACTTGGATAGGATATTCTTCCTCTTCTCTATATCGAAAGGCAGCTCGAATCGCTGTAACCCCTTCTGGTATATGCACTATCTCTTCCAAACCTTTATATAATTGAAGTGTACTGTCCACTACAATAAAATCCCCTTCCTGTTTCTCCTCCCATGGTGTTCCTTTAAATACATATGACCCTACATACTCGAGATTTTCCATTACAGGTATTTCTTCTACAGCAGTATCCGTAAAAGCTGTACTATTCAAATACTTTACTGTCTCAATAAAATCTATTGATTTTAACCTTTTGCATCCCATGAAAGCGCCCCTCTCAATGCTTTCAATCTCATTCCCAAACGATACCTCTTCTAAACATTCATCTTTTGCAAATGTAGTGCTATAGATAATTCTATTACTGCTTCCTTGCACTTTTCTCAATTTATCACAAAGGCGAAATGCACTATCTTTCATCTCCACCGTAAGGGGAATATATACCTCTTCAACATTTGTACCCGCAAAGCAATAAGAGTCTATAACCACTTTTCTTCCCTTTAATCTTTTGGGTACATGGACTATTTTTTCGCTTCCCATATAACCTGACAAATAAATCATATCTTTTTCAATATAATACTTATATCCGGCATGTTTATCCCTTCCTTGGAGAACATGAAAATACGGTATAAACCACCAAATCACCCCACCCAAAACCATAATTGCAACAATTGCGCTTATTATAAATACTTTCTTCTTTGTCAGTTTTATCCTGCTTTTCACTCTTACCCCCAAATAGCTCCCTAATACATAAATTCCAGCTTCAATTCAATTTCAATCACCCTCAATGTAACATGTCCGCATAATCTGCCACCACAAAATCATAAAAACCGCAAAAAACCACTTATTGATACTGTTAACTTCATTAATTCCGGCGGCCGCTCCCTGCATAAAATACGCATACATAGCATACATATTTTCCGAATCAAGAGCGGACAATTGAAGCATTACTTTAACGCGAATCAGAATGAGCGCTAATATGTAGCATACTGTTAAAACTGCCATAGCTCCCTTTTGCTTGCGGGATACCTTTACTGTCCGCCCGCTTTCTTTATAAAAATGGCGGAACAGCAGATAAAGAAAAGCAAACCCTAATGCGCCGTTCCTTATCCCTTTAACCGCCGTGCCGATTATGTTAGACGGCACAATATAACTCAACAGATAATTTGTGAGCACATCGATTGCTGCTTTCAAAACCGCGGTTCCTGCCCCTATGCGCAGAGCAGTCACTATCTGCTGTTGACGGGTCTCTGTACCTTTTTCGCTCCGAGCCAAAATCAAGTATAAGCTTCCCGCATACAATGTCCAGCCTAAAATGCTCAATAGAGTATGTGCGGAAAAAGGGTTATATAATGCGTATGGAGATCCATACAGAAATATACTTGTATACAGCACAAGCAAAAAATTAATCACTACTATCATTATGTACTCGTTTTTTCTACTGTTTTCCATTGCTTTTTCCTCTTTTCTATACATTCATTGTACCAAACCGCCAGCGCGGTGGCTAGTCCCAAATAAATAGGGCATATTGCAAAAATATTTGCAGCAAATATCTTTGCATAGTAAAAAGAACAGTACAAGTACTGTTCTTTTTAGAGAAGGTATTTCTTTCTTATGGGGTATAGCAAAAACTATATAATGTATTGGGGGGGTACAAGTAGTATAATAGCATAGCCCCTATTTTGCGTAAATACTCACGATTCACAAATATTACAATTTTAACCTTTTGTTTTTGTGCATATTTACCAAATATGCCACTTATGATTGAAAAAATGCTTCCGGAGAGGTGTCCTTATTCTCAAATAAAGCCTCGAACTCGTCCCTGCCGATTTTTTCCTTTTCAAGCAGAAGCTCCGCACAGCCGTGGAGCACTTCCATATGCTCTAAGATAAGGGCTTTTGCCTTGGAATAGCATTCGTCAATGATGCGCTTCACTTCCTTGTCAATCTCGCCGGAGACAAGCTCGCTGTGTCCTTTTGCATGTGCTAGGTCTCTTCCGATAAACACTTCATCGTCGTCGCTGTTGTAATTGATTACGCCGATGCTTTCCGACATGCCGTATCTGGTGACCATATCCCGTGCCGCCTTGGTTGCCTTTTTAATATCGCTGGACGCGCCTGTTGTAATATCCTGAAAGATGATTTCCTCTGCAATTCTTCCTCCCAGGGATACCATAATATCCTGAAGCATTTTGCCCTTGGTGATGAACATATCGTCATTTTCAGGGAGGGGCATGGTGTATCCTGCCGCTCCAAGCCCTGTCGGGATAATAGATACGGTATAGACAGGCCCCACATCGGGAAGCACATGGAACAAAATCGCATGTCCCGCCTCGTGGTAGGCCGTGATTTTCTTTTCTTTGTCCGTGATAATGCGGCTCTTCTTTTCCGCACCGATTCCAACCTTGATAAACGCTTTCTTGATGTCCTCCTGAATCACATAGCTCCGATCCTGCTTTGCCGCCACAATGGAAGCCTCATTCAAAAGGTTTTCCAGATCGGCGCCTGTAAATCCCGCCGTAGTCTGAGCAATTTGTTTCAGGTCTACATCCTCTGCAAGCGGTTTATTCTTTGCGTGCACTCTTAAGATAGCTTCTCTTCCGCCCACATCCGGTCTGTTTACGCTGATTTTTCTGTCAAAACGTCCGGGACGCATGATGGCGGGATCCAAAATATCAACGCGGTTGGTAGCCGCCAGAACAATAATGCCCTCGTTGACGCCAAATCCGTCCATCTCAACCAGCAGCTGGTTTAAGGTCTGTTCTCTCTCGTCATGACCGCCGCCCATGCCGGTGCCCCTGCGCCTTGCCACAGCGTCAATCTCATCGATAAACACGATACAGGGGGCGTGTCTCTTTGCCTCCTCAAACAGATCACGGACTCTGGAAGCTCCCACGCCGACAAACATTTCCACAAAATCAGAACCGGAAATACTAAAGAACGGAACCCCCGCTTCCCCGGCAATCGCCTTGGCAAGTAATGTTTTGCCGGTGCCGGGCGCGCCTTCTAAGAGCACTCCCTTCGGGATTCTGGCTCCCACCTTTGTAAACTTGGCGGGATCGCGCAAAAACTCAACAATCTCTTCCAGCTCTTCCTTTTCTTCCTTAAGCCCCGCCACATCTTTTAGGGTAATCTTTCCGTCTCCCATGGAAAGTCTGGCACGGCTCTTGCCAAAATTCATCATTTTATTGCTTCCGCCCGCATTCTGGCTGTTCATCATAACGAAGAAGAACACCATCACGATTATCGCAAGAAGCACCGGGAACACGCTGGTCAAAAACCAGCTTTCCTCCTGCACCTTTTTGACCTCTGGATTTAGTCCGTAAGAAATCAGCAATTCCTCAATCTCCGACACATCCGTAACATACAGGGTTTTACTTGGCTGTCCGCTGATCACAAAATCCACCTCGCCGGTGGGAGTTTCCCTGCTGGGAGAAATGCTTGCATGCAGCACCTTTCCCGCTTCCAAGTCTGCAATCAGCTCTCCTCTGGTGTACTCAATCTGGTTATTATCCAAAAGGCTTGGAATCACCAGCAGAGCCAGCAAAAGCAGCACAAGAATAAAGTATGCATTGTAACCACGATTTTTCTTATTCAATCCTACTACCTCACTTACCGGCGGCAGCCGGCTTCACTTATTTATTCAAACTCCACTTTCCCGATGTAGGGAAGGTTCCGGTATTTCTGGTCATAATCAAGCCCATATCCCACTACAAACTCATCGGGAATCTGAAACCCGGTATAATCCACATGAACATCCACCACTCTGCGGTCCGGCTTATCGAGCAGCGTGCAGAGCTTTAAGCTTGCAGGTCCCCGGTCGCGCAGCATATCCATCAGATAGCTCAGCGTCCTGCCTGAATCCACAATGTCCTCAACAATAATCACGTTTTTATCCTTGAGGGGTTCATCCAGATCTTTTACAATCTTAACCACGCCGCTGGACTTCGTTTCTCCACCGTAGCTGGATACGGACATAAAATCAAGGGATACCGGTACGGTAATTCTCTTGGCAAGCTCACACATAAAAAAGCTTCCCCCCTTCAGCACACAGACCAGATGAACCTGACCGCCTGCATAGTCCTCACTGATCTGCTTTCCGATCTCACAGATTTTGGCGTCTACTTCCTGCTCTGTAAGCATTACTTTAATCTTTTCGGTCATTACAATGACTCCTTTCTTCTCTCAGTGCTTATTCTTCTTTATCCAACACTTTAACCTGCAGGACTCTGCAGGCGTTTTGAGCATTCTCATAAACAATCTTGTAATGTTCACTAATCCGGCGGCCCGGTATCCATATAATATGGGAGCCCTCCGCCAGTAAATAAATCCTCTCTCTCTCCTGTTTCGGTATCTTTTCGTTGACAAGGTAGTCCTGCAAAAGCTTATGCTTTATTTCTCCCCGGCTGTCCTTCACCGTCAGATAATCCCCCGCCTGCCTTGTCCGAAACACCATAGACGAAGATATTTTATCATAATCAAACCATTTCGTATATGTTTTTTCTGGAATATTTTGCGATTTATCCGCCAAAAACACAGTAAATTCCACGATTCCAAGTCCCGGTACGGTAATTTCTCCGGGAACCTCCACCTTCTGCTCCCTGGAAATCACTCCGTCCCCGATGCTCTCCGTCAAATTTTTCCCACGGTCTTTCCCTCGGTCTTTTCCCCGCAGGGCAGCTGCCGCCTTGCTTTCTTTTCGTATAATTCCCACATCATATTCTTTATAAACCGTAATCTGATAAGGAAGATGGAGCTCTTTGCTTCCGGACGCCCGAAACAGCCTCTCCACGGACCGCACATGCGCCGCCGTCAGGTCTTTTTTTGAGCCTGCCGTTCTTTCCAGACAAAGCAGGATAATTCTTCCCATCAGGTATTCGTCTTCCTTCTCCAAGGCGGAAATCTGAATGCGGATTTCATTCTCCTCCCCGCCCGGCAGAATGCACCGCTCTGCCGCCTCCCCCGTCTCCCGCCTCAGATATTCCTCCGCCATCATCAGCTCATCCGCCGCCCGGTTCATATTTACCACCGCGCCGCGGCAGATTTCCCGTTCCGCATAAGGCAAAATATGATGCCGGATCCGGTTCCGGGTATAGGCATCCTCCTGATTGGTGCTGTCCGTGCAGTACGCAATGCCCCTCTCCCTAAGCCAGTTTTCAATCTCTTCTCTGGTAACTCCCAAAAGAGGGCGGATGATTCTGCCGTTCACCGGGCGGATGCCTGACGCACCTCCAAGCCCCGTCCCCCGGAATAAATGAAACAGCATGGTTTCCGCACGGTCATTGCTGTTATGAGCCACCGCAATTTTGCCGACATCTGCACCCTGCACTTCCTCAAACGCCTGATAGCGGATCTTTCTCCCCGCTTCCTCCTCCGAACAGCCCCACTCTTTGGCAAGCTCCCGGACATTCTTGGTTACAGGATAAAAGGGAATCTGATAATCCCTGCACAGCTCCCTCACAAACGCCTCGTCTCTATCTGCGTCCCCGCGCACCTGATGGTTTACATGCACAACCTTAAGCGCAAAGGGAATCTGCTTCTGTATTTCCAACAGCATAAAAAGGAGGCAGACAGAATCTGCGCCTCCTGAAATTCCTGCTGTTATCGTATCGTGAGGACTGATCATTTGATATTTTTTTATATAATCCATTACTTTTTTTATCATACTTATTAATATAACGGAATTTATTAAAAAAAGAAAGTGTCAGTCGTCTTTTTTCCAGATTCCTATTACCAAAACCGTCATGTCGTCCCGAATATGCCCCCGGCATTGGTGGATGCAGAAGTTTAAGATAGCGTTTGCCATTTCTCCCGGATTTTCCAGATTGCTGCTTCCAATCAGCTCGGAAAGCATGTCCTCTCCGATTCCCTGAGACAGCGCATCCAGCACCCCATCCGAAATCATGATCACGTAATCCCCATCCATAAGGGTTCTTCCCACTGCCTCCGTATCCGGCTTCTGAAAAATCCCAAGAGGCAGGTTTCCGGAAGAGATGCGGTCCACCAGATGCTGTCTCTTGATGTAAGAGCAGGCGCTTCCCACCTTCACAAACCGGCATTCCCCATTGTACAGATCCAGACTGCATATATCCAGCGTGGACATGTTATTATTTTCTCCTCCGGAAAGCAGGGCGCTGTTGATCATCTGAATTGCAACCTCCATCTGAAATCCCGCTTCCAGAAATTTCTGCATCAGCTCCACCACCATGGTGCTGTCCGCGCACGCCTTTTCTCCGGAACCCATCCCGTCCGACAAGACCGCCGTCAGGTTTCCCGCATTCCCTTCAAAAAAGGCATAGTTATCCCCTGAAATCTTTTCCGTCTCTTTTACTGCCTTGGCAATCCCCGTGAGCACATGAAACCTTGCCTCCTGCACGTAATAAAAGGTCTGCCACTCCTCACCCACAAAAAAGGAATTATCTCCGGCGCTCACCAGATGCATATTGAGAAGCACCGACAAAAGATCCCCAATCTCTTCCGCTGACAGATTGGCGGTCTTCATGTTTCTCATAGTGAGAGAAACCTCCATATGCCCCATCTCGTTCTCAATCAGATACAGATTCTTGATCTGGATGTCCACCTCCCGGAGCGCATGGGCAATCTGCTTGAATCTTCTCTCCCCCATGGGAATGCATCTTCTGGTCTCCTGGGCAAGCTCCGACATGATCTGCGCCATTTCTTCCAGATGGGCTACCATTAATTCCTTATTTTCACAAAGCCGTTTCTGCCATATATAGTCTCTGCGGTCCTGTACCTCCTTGACCTGCCCCTCCGCCTGCACGGCTCCCGTATCCCGGAAGCTGTCCGCCAATTCTCTTATGGAATCCGCATAAGTAAGCAGTTTTCTTCTCCCGTACTCCGGAAGAATGTTGCCAAAATCTTCTCGTTCACTTAAATTCTGCCTTTTCATACAATCTCCTCCTGTAAAGGACTATTATACAAAAAGGCAGGGGAACAGTTTGTCAAAATAAAGCACAGAAAAATAAAAATTTATTGACAAAAAATTTAAAGCAGACGTCCCCGCCTGCTTTAATCTTCATCCTTAAATAAAATCTCTCCCTCGTACACCAGTCCCAGCTTATCTCTGGCGACCTCTTCAATGTACTTTTTGGTCTGCGTATATTTCTCAAACTCTTCGATCTCTTTGGCACGTTCCTCTTCCGCTTCGATCTGCTCCTGTAATGCCAGTTCCCTTTGATGGTAGGCTTCCTTTTTGGCTTTGAGCTCTACGCTGTTAACCGCCACCACCACAAGCATCATGAGCACCGCAATGGAAACAAGAAACATTCCGAAACGGTTCTGCCGTTTCTTTCTATATGCAGCTTTTCTTGCCATAGCTTAGTCATTCCTCTCTTTACGTTTACATAATGTTATTTTAAGTAATTTTAAGCTCCTCGTCAACCTATTTTTCGTATATTTCCCTGCTTTTCGCCCTTTTTTCAGAAATTTCTTCGTCAAATGACTCAATTTCTTCCAAAGAAACCGCACCGGACGGAACAAAAACCCTGCCGCCCGGAAAACTTTACGCAGAACAAACCGGATAATGGAAGATGCCGTCTTCACCCAAAAATCGCTGACGCTCTCTTTATAAGCCAGCATTCCCAGCATCGCCCCAAACACGGCAAACCACCTGAGAATGCCGTTATTCTCCTCAACCAGCATATAAAAGACGCCAATCGCGCAGGCAATCCAAAAAATCATGTCCTCCAATGAGATCATCACAAGACTGTGCCGCACGACCCGGCGGAGCACTACAAATCCGTCATAGACAAAGGAAATTGCAATTCCAAGCAAAAAGGAATGAGCAAAAAAAGTGACTTCATTCAAAATATTCTGGCTCATAAGCACCTACTTAAATAATCTGGAAAGGAAGGATTCTCCTTTTGCATTTAAACCCGCCTGCTCCGAATAGGTAAAGCTGTCAATGCGTCCATCCACATCCACCTCTCCCTTATCCAGCGTAAGCCTGCTTACATGCAGCTCGTTTCCCTTGATCATAAGCATTCCCTGCTCAGTCTCCAGAATGATCTCCTTCTCGTCAAAGAACAGCACATCATTGATTCCCGTTAGATTACATGTCCTTCTGTTATTCAGTATCAGCTTATGCGCCCGCTTGGTTACACCCGTCAATTCTTCCATCAACTAAATACTCCTAGTACAATCCTTTATAAAAGATTATATTAGGAACTGTTTCAATATATTCGAAGAATATCTATTCAAAGAAATCTATTCTCTGAATATCTTCTACAAATAGCGGAACAGCTCTTTTGCCTCTTCCTTTTTCACTGTCTCACGCGCCTCAAGCACTTCCACCCGGACCTCCTTGTTTCCAAAGGATATGGTGATAATATCTCCCTGCTTTACGGCGGTGGATGCTTTTGCAGGCTTGTCGTTAATCAGCACTCTCCCTGCGTCGCACGCCTCGTTTGCCACGGTTCTTCTCTTAATCAGCCGGGATACCTTTAAATATTTGTCCAACCGCATAGTATGTCTCCTATATTAATATTTGAATTGCAAAAAGGACCTGCCCGTGCAGGTCCCTTTAAGATGTCTGAATCTTATGCGTTGATTAAGTCCTTTAAAGCCTTGCCAGCTTTGAACTTAGGAGCCTTGGATGCTGCAATCTTCATAACAGCGCCGCTCTGAGGATTTCTGCCTTCTCTGGCTGCTCTCTTGGATACTTCAAAAGTACCGAAGCCAACTAACTGAACCTTTCCGTCTTTCTTTAATTCTGCTGATACAACATCTGTGAAAGCCTTTAAAGCCTTCTCAGCATCTTTCTTGGATAATCCAGCCTGATCAGCCATAGCTGCAACTAACTCTGTTTTGTTCATTTCGAACTCCTCCTCTTTATATGAGTGTTTTTTCTTAGATGTCTCTCTTTTGAAACGCCTATATTTATATATATCGTTTTTGGATACATTTGTCAAGGATAATTTCGCCCTTTCCTCACTTTTAGGCACTTTTTATTTATTTTGGTTCGGAATTTTGATTTCAAATATCCTTTTTTTAATTTAAAACGCATAAGCCGGACATCCGTGCCGGCACGGACAGCTGGCAGAGAACCTAATCCTCATCCGCCGAATTACCACTGACCGTGTTTCCGCTTACCGTTTCTCCGTTTTCTCCATTATTCTTGGAGGATTTCGCATCCACGGAATTACCGCTGACCGTGTTTCCGCTTACCGTATTTCCATTCAGGGAATTACCGCTGACGGTATCTGAGTTCTCGGGGTCTAAATCCGGGAAGGCGTAGGTAACGTCCTTGTCGTCATCCGGCACGTCAATGTTGTAGCTTCTGGTGATATACCCCTGTCTGCGCAGGGTAATGGTATGGCTGCCCGATGTCTTGGTGTATGTGACAGGCGCAATTCCCATGTAAAGATTATCTTGGTATACCTCCGCGTCTACCGGCGTACTGATGGTAATTTTGGCTTCCTTCGTCTCATCCTTCTTGGAAATGCTGTTTCCGGATACGGTCTTATATTCGCCTAACTCTAAGCTTACCGTCTGGTTTTCACCGTTCACTTCAAAATATTCTGAAACCGTATCGTATCCGGATGCCTTTGCCGTTATCTGATGAAGCCCGACTGGAATCCGGACGGGGTAGGTCGTATCCACCTTATTCTCATCGATAAATACCTGCGCCGCCGCCGGAGTTACCACAATCGTCACCAGCCCCTTCTCCGGCTGAGGTATTTCAATATCTCCCAAGTCCAGAAGGGTTTCTTTATTTCTTTCAATGGAGATCTCCCGAACCTCCTCTATCCCCGCCCCTGAAAATCTGACGGTATAGTTTCCTTCCGGCACCACAAAGAGCATGTCCGGCGCAATCTGAGAGATGAGAGTCTGTCCCACTTCTATCCATCCGCCAATCACTGCCTGCTCATTTTCCAGATCCAGATAACCGTGCCCCTGATCTACAACAATGCTTAGGATGGTGCTGCCCTTTCCCCGGAAGGTAAGGACATCCTGCTGGATAATCTGGTCAGCCTCAATAGGTCTTCCCTCTGAAAAAACCTTCACGCTTCCGCTCATGCTGTAGACTTCGTCCCCAACGGACGCGCTTCCGTTCCCGATATCCAGATTATACTTTGAGATCCCCTCATGGTTCCAGGCATCCGCGGACAATGCGACAGAGCCAATCCGCTCCAATTCGCTGTTGTATTTAATGTCCGCAATATCTCCGGGATTTAGCTGAACCATGCTCATAGGGCTTCCGTATTTGTCCTGCACGGTTGTCGCCCCGGTGTAGGCATAAGTCCGGCTTTCGTTCCTTTCCGTCATATAAACATCGATGGTCTGTTCTTCCTCACTGACAGACTCGATGATTACAGCCGCCTCGGAAAGATAAATGTCAACCGGTTCTTCCTCTTCCTTATTCTCATAAGCACTTTCAAAAGTGGCTTCCTGTGCAAGCCCTATGTTTCCGCATCCGGTGAGCAGCAGGCTTAAAGTACAGGCCGCTGCCGCCGGCAGGTAAAATAATCTCTTCTTTATCATATCGGTTCCCTCAATGGTCAATCTTTTCTACACAGAGTATAGCACAACCTGCGGAATATGAAAAGGACTAAGACAATCCGTAACGTGCCTTAAAGCTTTCCAGAAACGCCTGTTTGCTCTTCTCCTGCCCGGTGACTCTGACCAGTTTTTCCATGTTTTTATCGGGTATCCACGCCTTTCCCGAATTATAATAAAAGTTCACAATTTTCCAGAATTTTTCAGGGTAAGCAAGACGGTAATACAATTGTCTGTACTCTTCCTTTTCCATGGGACGGCTGTGCTCATAAGCCTCCACAAGGTCAAAACCCACCTTTTCCGACCATCCGCTCTTTTCCATAAGCTTTCTCATAAACAGGTACAAATCGCGGATTGGTCTGTCATAAAGGCATTTTTCAAAGTTAATGATATGCATCTGCCCTCCACTGACGATAATGTTGTGGTATTGAAAATCGCCGTGGCAGACAAAATGCTCTTCTCTTTCATTTTCGGCATTTTTCATCTCTTCCGTAATCTCTAAGGCAAGATTTAAGAAATAATCGTAGGTTCTAAACAGAGCAATCTCAAAATCCGTCTTTTGACCGCGGTCCTTCAAGTACTTTCTGACCCTGCGCAGCTCCTTATTATGTTTCTCAAATTCCTGATAAGCAGGATGCGAAAAGCCAAAGCCGGAAACAGGCTCGTCAAACCGGGACACCCGATGAAGCAGGGCAAGCGTCCGGGAGGCGTGACAGCACTCTTCCATATCCCGCACATTGCACTCTCTTCCGTCTATGTAGGTCTTTAAAATATACAGGGTTCCATCCAGATCCTGCGTCAGAAGCTCCTGCTCTTTATTTTTGATGATGGTCTCCACCTGATGGAAGCCCTTTTCCTGTATCATGCGAAGCAGCGCGTCCTGAAAAACCGCTTTGTCCCTGCGCCCTGCATATTCTTTTAAGATTAAAATTCCCTGCTTTGTTTCACAAAGAACAGCGCCCCGTCCTTTCCAGGTCCGAAGCACTTCTATTTCATAATTTTCCAGCACATTTGCGCTTCTGTCACTCACAGCGATTACCCCCAATTCGTGTCATATCCTATCATATGAGGGTATTTCGTAAAGTATTACATTTTTAAGTACCTTTCTGCTTCCCGGATCAGAATCTCCTTTTCATTCCGGGACGGGTCTTCTATCACAAAGTTCAAAAGATAGTTTAACACTTCTCCGATTTTCTTTCCGGGGCTCATCCCGGCGTGTTCCATCAAATCCCTCCCGGAAACTGCAAGCGTTTTCAGGCTGACGCACTGCTTTTGCATGACAACCTGTTCATAGAGCGCACTCACGGCTTTTAGGTTCTCTTCCTTCTCCTCCCGCTGATAACCGCTCTGAGCCTCCATATCGGCCCTTTTGACCTGCAATAACAGCGGAAAAATATCTTCGCCTGTCTTCATGACGGCGCGCCGCACGCATCTCTGAGAGGGCTCCACCCAGTAATCATGATATTTCACCAGCTTTGTAACCTGATCGATGGTATGATTATCAAACTTAAGCCTTCTTAAAATCCTCCGGCTGATCTCTTCCGACCTCATGGGATGTCCGTGAAAGTGATTGATTCCCCGCTCATCTGTGGTGACCGTCTCCGGCTTGCCAATGTCATGCAGCAGCATGGCAAGGCGCAGAACTTTGTGGGCGGAAATATGTCTCATGGATTCCAAGGTATGCTCCCCCACATTATAACAGTGATGGGGGTTATTCTGAGGCGTTTCCATGCAGGCATCAAATTCCGGCAGAATCACTTTGGTTATCCCAAGCTCATAAGCAGTTCTCAAATATTCCGGATGGGGAGATACCGCCAGCTTTACCAGCTCCGTCCGGATTCTCTCTGCGCTGATGCGCTTTAAATCCGGCGCAAGACGGCGGATTGCCTCTGCGGTGGGCTCTTCAATCTGATAACCCAGCTGTGCGCTGAAGCGGACCGCCCGCATCATCCGCAGGGCATCCTCCGAAAATCGCTCTGCCGGGTCTCCCACACAGCGGATTAATCCGCGCTCCATGTCGCCCATCCCGTCAAAAATATCCACCAGCCCATCCTTTTCATTATAAGCCATAGCATTAATAGTAAAGTCACGGCGTTTCAAATCCTCTTCAAGGCTGGGCGTAAAGATTACTTCGCTGGGATGCCGTCCGTCCTCATATTTCCCGTCAATGCGGTAGGTGGTCACTTCAAACCCTTCTCCGCCGATTAAAACCGTCACCGTTCCGTGCTTAATTCCGGTATCTACCGTATGGGAAAAAAGCTCCTTTACCTGAAAAGGCGCTGCGGAGGTGGTAATGTCCCAATCATCGGGAGTCCGCATCAAAAGAGAATCACGAATGCAGCCTCCTACCGCATACGCCTCAAAGCCTGCATCCGTGATTCTCTGTATAATTTGTTTTACTTTTTCAGGAAGTCTGATCATACGTTTCCCTTTAATATGCTCTGCCCCAATAAACCATCTTCTTTGCCGGCTTACCGCAGTACACGCACTGATCGGAAATACACTCCTGATGGAACGGCATGCAGCGGCTGGTTACCGCCATGTTTTCCTTGATTGCTTCCTCGCAGGCACGTTCTCCGCACCACATAGCTTTCACAAAACCGGACTTTTCTTCAAATAATTTCTCAAATTCTTCCCTGTTTGACGCAGTATAGGTATGCTCCTCCAAATGCTCTTTGGCTCTCTCAAGCATATCCTTTTGAATCTGAACCATCAGCTTCTCTACCGTCTCCTCCAGCTTATCAAGCTCCGTCTCAATCTTTTCTCTGGTATCCCGGCGGCAGATGACGCACTTTCCTGCCTCTATATCTTTCGGTCCAATCTCCACACGCATGGGAATCCCACGCATTTCCTGCTCGGAGAACTTCCAGCCGGGACTCTTATCGGAATCATCCACCTTAACCCGGAAGCCTTTCAGCTTATCCCGCAGCTCGTAAGCCTTATCCAGCACGCCTTCCTTCTTCTGCTGAATAGGGATAATCATAACCTGAACCGGTGCAATCTTCGGAGGCAGCACCAGACCGGAATCGTCTCCGTGAACCATGATAATCGCACCGATAATTCTGGTGGACATTCCCCAAGAAGTCTGATGTACATATTTCAACTGATTATCTTTGTCTGTAAACTGAATGCCAAACGCCTTGGCAAACCCGTCGCCAAAATTGTGGCTGGTGCCGGACTGCAATGCCTTTCCGTCATGCATCAGCGCCTCGATGGTGTAGGTTGCCTTTGCTCCGGCAAATTTTTCTTTATCGGTCTTGCGCCCCTTTACCACGGGAATTGCAAGCACCTCCTCACAGAAGTCCGCGTACACATTCAGCATCTGCTCCGTGCGCTCCTGCGCTTCCTCGGCGGTCGCATGCGCCGTATGCCCCTCCTGCCATAAGAACTCTCTGGATCTCAAAAAGGGTCTTGTCTCCTTTTCCCAGCGTACAACGCTGCACCATTGATTATATACCTTCGGCAGGTCCCGATAAGACTGAATATCGCCTTTATAAAAATCGCAGAACAGAGTTTCGGAAGTAGGCCTTACGCACATTCTCTCCTGTAATGGGGTTAATCCTCCATGAGTGACCCATGCAACTTCGGGTGCAAATCCCTCTACGTGGTCTTTTTCCTTTTCCAGAAGGCTTTCCGGGATAAACATGGGCATGTAGACATTTTCTACTCCCGTTTCCTTGAATCTCTCATCTAACTGCTTTTGAATGTTTTCCCAGATTGCATAGCCTGCCGGTTTATAAACCATACAGCCCTTCACGTTGGAATAATCCACCAGCTCCGCTTTTTTGACTACATCCGTATACCACTGGGCAAAGTCTTCGCTCATGGACGTAATCGCCTCAACCAATTTCTTTTCTGCCATTTTTTCATATCTCCTTTACTGCTAAACAATACGCCTCAGCCCTTCTACCTCCTGCGTAACCTCTTCCAGAAGCCCGCTCACCCGCTGGGTTCCCTCGATGGTATCTTCCGTCATGTCCTTGGTGTTTTCCGTATTGGCAAGAAGCTCCTCGCTGAATGCGCTTAAATTTTCCACGTAATGAATAATCTCTTTGTTGCTGTCTTTGATTCTCTCCATGTTAACAGCCTGTCTGTCCACGCTGTCGCCTACATCAATAATATCCTTCTTAATATGCGCGAACGCCTGACGGGTCTTCTTAACTAACTCCGCCTGTTTCTTGTTGGATTCAATCAGACTGTTTACGCTTGTCTCCGCCTCGTCGGTCTGCTTGGTGAGCTCTTCGAGAATCCTTCTGATCTGGTAGGTAGCGTTTTCTGTCTCCGAAGAAAGCTTCTTGATCTCATCCGCTACCACTGCAAATCCCTTTCCTGCCTCTCCGGCACGAGCCGCCTCAATGCTTGCGTTCAATGCCAGAAGCGTTGTCTGTTCCGTGATTTCTCCAATCATCTGCAAAATTTCATTGACCTCATTGGTCTGCGATAACAGCTTATCCATGGTAACGCTTACCTGTCCGCTTACCTGCCCGTTCCGCTCGGAAGCCTTTTCCAGTTCGTTAATATCCTTGTCCCCTGTCTCCGTAACTTCTCTGGTCTCCCGAAACTTCGCCTGAATCTCCTCAGAAATCTCACCGGTGGCATCCGTCATATTCCCAATGCTCTCGGTCATTTCAAGCTGTTTTTGAATGGTCTTAGCCAGATCATTGGTTCCGTCAACGATTTCCGTAATCGCCTTTTTGCTGCTTTCCCCTTGATTTGCCATCTTCTTTGCTTCCTTGTCAATATCGGAAACCTTAATCCCAAGAGCGTCAACAGCCGCAAGAACCTGACGCAGGATATCCTCCTGCTTTTCCTTTTCGCCTTCAATGATTTCTAACCGGTATGCGCTGATCCTTTCAAGTACCTTTGTTGCAAGGATTGAGATGCCTACCGTTAAAAACACCACCGCAACCTGAATCTCAAAATTAACAATCATGCTCTTGTCCGGACCGCCCTGCGTACTGCACATGACCACAATATACAAAATGTTGATCAAGCCTGCCGCAATCCCGGCTTTTAAAGCAAATTTGCTGTCCTGATAAACCATAAGCACAATAAGCATGGGCAGGATATAGCAAAAAGCCAAAATGCTGGTTGAGGTCAGGAGTACAAATGCATACAAAACGCTGTATCCAAACATACCCACATATTTAATTGCCCCATTTTCCTTGTTCTTTGTAAAAAGCACAATACAGCCCGCAAGCGGCGCAAGCAGAAGCAGACTGAAAATCGCAATATAACCCAGCGTCCGGCTTCCCTTGACCAGCTCCACCACATATGCGGCAATCAAGATAAAGGCAATGATACCATAACTGTCAAGAAACCGCCGGTTCATATGAGCTTTTTCATTAAATGGTAAGTTTTTGTCCATAAGTCTGTCCCCCGTATATTTATAAATTTCCTTTGTGTCATCTATGCATAATTGTAGAAAAACCAACGTTTTTTGTCAACTACATATTTCTCCAAAACTATGTCAAATTCTCACGGCTGCGCAGCATCCCCTCGCCCGCCGCCATAATCACAAATACATAAGGAAGATTTAAAACCTGTGCAAAGCTTACCATATTATGTACTAGATAACAAAAAATACACACTGCCGGAATCAGCAGATACGGCTCCTTTGCCCCTTCCTTTAAACACCGCGCCATGCCGGAGACAAAAGCCCCAAAGTAAAAAAATGTTCCCACAATCCCAAGATTCACCAGCGACGTCAACAGCTCATTGTGGGCGTTGGTAAGACGGCTGTCTCCAAAATAACCTCTCAGCGCCCCCGCCGTCTGAGGCTGGGAGTAGGCGTAAGCGGAAAAACAGTCGGGACCTGTGCCAAACAGCTTTCTGATTCCATCCATCCCGCCAAAAAGCTTGATTCCGGCGCTCCATGTCGCTCCTCTCCCGTTTCCCCAATTCTCATTTAT
The DNA here is from genome assembly GCA_023663945.1 of Lachnospiraceae bacterium. GTDB lineage: Bacteria > Bacillota > Clostridia > Lachnospirales > Lachnospiraceae > Suilimivivens. Next base: position 17,816 of record JAMPGL010000048.1, read on the forward strand.
TAAAAACATGGGATTACTTTTAAGCCCGGCAATTCCCCATCCGGTGTTTATCAGGGATAACGCCGCCCACAAGAGAATCCCCGTCACAGGAATCCCAATCAGTAAAGACAATGCTCCCCGGCGGCTCTTTTGATTGTCCAAAAACCGCAAGGGTCTTCTCTGTAAAATCAGCCCTGCCGCAAAGCCAAGAAGCATTACCGCGATCATTCCCTTTGACCCGGCAATCTGAAAGCAAAGATTATCCGGCTCATAATTATAGCCCTCCGCAAACAGGATTTTCAATTTCCCGGCGCACCATCCGGCAAGCCCCCATATTGCCAGCAAGAAACACCACTTGGGCAGCCATTCCTTTTGGGAAACGCTTATCCACAAAAGCATCAAAAACAAACCGCCAAAAAATAAAAACACGCTGCTGCTGCCCTGACAAAATCCCGCCAGAAACGCCAGAAACACATAACACCCGGAAAGCCATCTCCCGGCGGCCGTCCCTGCCGACAGATAAACACACGCTCCCACCGGAGCCAGCACAGTCAAATAACCGCAGAACCAATTGATATTCCCCAAGGTAGAGATAAACGCCGGATCCCGGATAGGAAGCGGAATCAGATAAATCGAAAACCGATCCAGGATTCCTAAGAGAAATACCGCCCCTGACGCCGCCATCCCGGCGTACCAGACCACTGCCGAAATCCTCCGCTGTCTGGATATGGCAAAATACAGACAGCACAGGCTAAGAAGCAGCGCCAGCCCGATGCGCCAGCCTTCCGTCCCCCAAAACGCCTCCTCCGGATAATCAGACAGGCAGAAGGAAAACAGTATCTCCAAGGCAAATAAAACAACAAACACATCCGTAATCGATATTCTGACCTCATTCCACCGGATCAAATACGGTTCCCTCTCCTTAAGACGGCGTCTCAGCTTACCCATTCCTTCTAGGAGTGCAAGAACCGCCAAAATCACCAGCGCGGCGAAAGAAATCAAAATAAAAAACTGATATTTTGCTTCCCCGATTTCTACATATCCCTCCTGCATATAAAAGGGATAGACGCAGAACAGAAGGAGCAGGTATGCGCCTGTAAATAAATGACTTAACTTTTTGATCATGAGCCGTCTGCACCTCCCTCTTCTCTGTTCCATAAATACCGGCAGATTTCGCAGATGATTACTAAAGACAAGGGGCCTTTGATGATACCGGCTATCCCAAACAACTTAATTCCTGCAAAGACCGCAAACAAAATTCCCACCGGTGAAACGCCCACCTTGTTTCCGATTAGTTTAGGTTCCAAAAACTCCCGAATCAGCGCACACGCGGCATACAACAGCAGGCAGATTACCGCCTGCTTCACTTTCCCATTTACCAGCATAAAAAGGGAAAGGGGCATCAGCATAATCCCGGTTCCGATAAAGGGCAGCATGTCCATAAATCCGGTAATCAGCCCGTAGACAATCCCTCCCTTCATCCCGATAAGGCACAAGGTAACCGCACACACGCCGCTTATAATAAGAAGGAGAACAACCTGCGCCCTCACAAATGTTTTCACGTACAGGAGCACCTTTTTTCCTATCAGCAGAACGCCCTCCAAATCCTTTTCCGCCCTCACCCGCTCCGCCAGCTTCCCATAATCCTTCATGATCAGAACCACCGCTATCATCGTTACAACCACAAAGCTTACGCCTCCGGCTATCCCTTTCAGACAGTCAAAGGACTTTCCCATTACGGCAGGCAATACCTTCACTTCCAAGTTTTCAATCAGCACATCCACCTGTTCCAAGATAAAATTTTCGATAACTACGCCGTCCACCCCGAACCGATTTTCCAGATTACAGCAGCAGCTGTCCAGAAAAACGCCAAATTCCTTTTTCAGGCTGGGAAGCTGTACCGCAAGTTCCTTCCCCCCTGACCACAAAAGGGAAATCAGCACCCAAAAGATAATCAAAAAAATCCCAAAAAACAAGAGCAGAAACAGCCCTGCCAGAATCGACTTTCTGATTTTAATCTTTTGATGAAGCCAAGAAACCGGGAGGTGCACCAGACTGGCTATGAGAAAAGCAATTAGGAAAGGGGAGACCACAGGGCTTACATATTTCATTCCCAAATAAACAAGCAGTGCAGACAGCGCAATCTGTATGTACTTTTTCCCCTTTTCCGTGATGCTTAATTTATCCATAAAAACACCTATACTTACCTTATTTCATTTACTGGTAGTATGGGTAGATTTACCCGGAATATGACCGGAAAATTTTAAATTTTAAAGGAATATAATTCCAAGGGAATCATATTCTAAGGGAATCATATTACATTGGGATTATATCCCAGAGGATTTTTATATCTCTGGGATTATATCCCCTTGGAAAAGAACGGAAGAAAAATCGCCTCCTCCGGCTGTCTCTCAAACGTCATTTCCTTTTGGGTTATGGGATGCTTCAGGGTTAGCTTATAGGCGCAGAGAGCCACCTCCTTACAGCCGATTTCCCGGCTGAGCTCTTTAGAGGGAACGCTTCCGTATTTGCTGTCTCCAAGAAGCGGCATACCCCGGTGGGAGAGCTGGGCGCGGATCTGATGATGCCGTCCCGTCAACAGCTGTATCTCCAAAAGAGTAACCTCCTGCTCCTTTTCCAAAATAAGCATCGTGCATACCTTTCGGTAAAAAAGAACTGCCTTTTTTGCATGCGGAAAGTCCTCCTGCACCACAAGAGAACAGTTTGTCCCGCCATCCTTGTACAGGTAATTTTCCAGCCGTTCCTCCTCCTTCGCGGGAACCCCGTAAATCACCGCATAGTAGTATTTCTCCATCTGCTTATTGCTGACCTGGGCGCTTAACCCGGCGGCGGCTTTCCGGCTTTTGGCAAATACCAGAAGTCCGGAAACCGGCTGGTCTAAGCGGTGCACCACGCCAAGATAAGGTTCTCCCTTTTCCCGGCGCTCCCTGTTCCCGGCAAGATAATTCTTTAATTCACTGACCATGTCCTGCTGTCCCACTCTTGCGGTCTGGGTGGCGATTCCCGCCGGCTTATGCACAACAATGATATGCTCATCTTCGTAAATAATGTTTTTTTGCACCTGCGGCTCCCATTCTTCATAGGGCTGTCGCAATAAGCAAAGCGCATAGGTCTTAATGCGGCAGCCTCATAACTGTCACTCAAAATCTTCTAATTCTTCCAAAAATTCCTTAAACTCCTTTTTGGCTTCTTCAATCACCGTATTATCATAGGTATCCAGCGCCTTTTCATATTTATGCAGTGCGGACTCAATATACAGGCGCTTTTCTCCCAAGCTTTCCTCATAGATTCTTTCGCCCAGCAAAAGCAGGTACTTATTTTCTTCTCTGTCTCTGGGATGGATTTTGAGATAGGAAAGGGTTTCAAAACGTTCCTTAATCTCCTCCTCCGTCATGTCCACTTCCCGGTTACAAAATACCTGTTTTTCCTTTTTGCCGGTGGATACCACCTTTACCTCCACTTCCAAAATGGAATTAATGTCATAGGTGTATGTCACTTCCACCGCCTCTTCCCCCGCTTTTCCGGCGGGAATCTCAATGGTAAGCTCTCCTAGGGATAAGTTGTTTGCGGCAAACCGGCTCTCTCCCTGAAGCACGTTAATGCGGATTTTGGTCTGATTGTCCCGAACCGTGTAAAGCCGTTCCGTCCTGCTGGCGGGAATCACCGTATTCCGCTCAATAATCGGGCAGAACACTCCGTTTTCAAACTGCCCTCTCTCCCATTCCCGGACTACCTCCGTGCCTAAGGTAAAAGGGCATACATCCGTTAAAATCACTTCCTTGATAGCGTCCTTGCGCTCCTTCATGGCTCCTTGGATTGCCGCCCCCAAGGCAACCGCCTCATCCGGATTAATGTTCGTATCCGGAATGGTCTTGAACAGCCTGCTGACAAACCTGCGGATAACCGGACTCTTGGTGGCTCCGCCCACCAGCACGACCTTGTCAATATCCGACAGCCGGATATGCGCATCCATAAGGCTTCTCTTGACCGGCTGGCGGATCTTATCCAGAAGCTCCTCACACGCCTCTTCATATTTGGCAAGCTCAACGGTGTATGTGAACATTTCCTCACCAATCTTACAGTTCATGGAAGACTTCCGCCCTTCCGAAAATCCAAGCTTGCAGAGCTCCGCCTGCTTATGAATATGGCGCAGGGTCTTTTCGTCCAGCGTAAGACGGTCAAACTGAGGATATTTATCAAAGAACATGTCCTCCAGCACTGCCGTGAAATCTTCTCCTCCAAGAAAATTGTCGCCTGCTACCGCACGGACCTCCAAAATCGTGTCAAAATGCTCCAATATGGACACATCAAAGGTTCCGCCTCCCAAGTCAAACACCAAAAACCGGGAATGCTCCTTATTTTGATAAAGCCCATAGGCAATCGCCGCCGCAGTAGGCTCACTGATGATTCTTTCCACCTTAAGCCCTGCCAACTCGCCCGCCTTCTTGGTCGCTCTTCTTCTGGCGTCATTAAAATATGCGGGGACGCTGATAACCGCCTCCGTCACTTCCTCACCCAAAAAGTGCTCCGCGTCCTCCTTCAGGGCGCGCAGTACAAAGGAGGAAAGCTCCTCCGCCGTAAAGGTTTTGTGGAGCAGCTTAAACTGTCTCCGGCTTCCCATATCCCGCTTAAAGACACTGGCAGTGCTTCCCGGATAAAGAAGATTCCGCTCAACCGCCACATCTCCCACATAAATCTGTTCCTCCTCGTCCATGCTTACAACGGAAGGGGTCAGGTTCTTCCCTAACCGGTTGGGAATTATCTGCGGTCCCTCCTTGGTAAAATATGCTGCAAGACTATTTGTTGTCCCAAGATCAATTCCTATTATCATAACTTCCTCCGTAAATTTTCAAGAGCTTTTTTGGCTTGGACACGCTCCGGGTCTCTGCGCAGAGTCTCCTCCAAGTACTCCACGGCGCGCTCATAATCACCCAAAGACTCATAAAACCGTCCCAGCCACAGGGAGCTTTCAAAGCACTTCTCATGGGTGCAGTATCTGCACAGATGAATCTCGTCCATCCGCTTAAAATTCTCTTCCGCTTTCTCTTTGTCCCCCAGACAGAGATAAAGCCAGCCGATACAGCCCAAACGCACGGGAGCGTTTGCTTTATAATTCACATAATCCTCCTCCACCCATCCGATTTCGTGAAAATAGTCAAACGCCTTCTGTGCATGTTCCTTTGCCTTTTCCTGTTTCCCCATCAGATAATAAGTTTTGGCTAAAGAGCTCTCATAATCATAAAGCTTCTCCGGGTCTTTTTCCAGAGATACAGCCTTTTGATAGCACTCCGCCGCCTTTGCGTACTCTAACAGGTCATAATAGCAGTCTCCAAGCTCATCGTAATGCGCCGCCTTTTTGTCTTGAGGAGCCGTTTTAATGCGGTTCTTCAAAATCTTTAATCCCTTTTTGGGATTTCCCTCCTCAATCCATGCCCCCGCCATATCACTGTAATAATCGTCGCTGATGCCCTTTAAATTCTCAAAAGCCTCTCTTGCCTTGTCGTACTCGCCCATCGACTCGTAGACATATCCCACCTGCTGCCAGAAAGGGTCATCCTTTTCCCCGGGGAAAATCTCCGCGCCCTCCAAAAAGCATTTCAAAGCCTCGTCATATCTGCCCATGGACTTATAGCACATACCGCTCTGAAAATAAGGTCTGGTGTTGTCGTTCTTCTCTTCCATAAGTTCCCGGGCTTTTTGAAAATACTCAATCGCCTTTTCAAACTGCCTGTCTACCCGGTAGCAGAATCCCATATTACTGTAGGTCACATAGTCATCCGGGTCAAGCTCCAGAGACTTCTCGTAATCTGCCAGAGAGCTCTGCATATCCGTTATGTCATAATAAAGCAGGGCACGGCGGAAATATTCCGTGCTGGTTTCCCGAATCTCTATCTGCTTGTTAATATAAGAAAGCGCCTGCTCAAAATCTTCTTTGCGGTTCCTCTCCCCGTACTTTTTGCGGTAAATATTAAACAGCTTGACATTAGTATTGCGGTAATGGTCATTCAGCTCCAGCGTCTTTTTAAAATCCGCCGTGGCGTTTTCCGTATCTCCAAGCCCTTCGTAAGCGCATCCTCTGTTATAGTACAGCTCCGGCTCATCCTGGTAATCTTCCGCCGCAGTCTGGTATTCTTCCAGCGCTTCCTTGTACTTTTTCATTTCCAGATAAATATGACCGCGGACAACGTGGTACTGCATTCTCTCTGGATTCCGCCCGATGGCTTCCTCCATAAATGCAAGCGCAGGCTCAAACTCATCGTCATCCCAGCAGATTAAGCCCCTCTCAAAGGGCACCTCAGACTTATCCTCTATGTCGCAGGTCTCTTCCGTCAGCCCCTTTGCAAGCTGCTCTAAGATTTCTCTGGCAGGCTCCCGGTCCTTTTTGCTGTGAGAGAGATTTCTCAGCACTCTTGCCTCATAAAGCTTTAACTCGTCCGAAAACTCCACCTGATTTTCCTTAGCGCGGTCGATTACCTTCTTGGAATCCTCATACTGGCTGTAATGATAAAAAACCTTCGCCGCAAACAGATAGGGCTTATAAAAACCGGCATAAATTTCAACCGCTCTGTGATAATCATCCACCACCTGCTGCGCCCTGCGCATATGATAACACGCTTCCTGACGAATCAGATAGGCGGGATAATACCCCTCCTCCTCCGCTAGGATGCGGTCGCAAATATCCACCGAATGCCCATACTTTTTGTTAAAAAGAAGCTGATTGGCATAATAATGCATGTTTTCAATGCGCTCCTTAAAGCTCAAAGCGGTCTCAATGGACTTCTCCGCCTCCTTATCCGCCTCCTCATCCTGCTTTAATTCATTATAACAGCAGGAAAGAAGAAGATGAGCGCGCGCCGCCCTTGACAGTCTCTTCTGCGTCTCCGCAGTCCCGTCATCCGTAAGCTCCTCAATCAACTCAATCCATCTGCGGATATGGGGTATGGCTTCCTCATACTTCCCAATATAATATAGTGTCTGCGAATGCAGGTTTGTGTATGCATATTCCTGATCCGGTTCCGGTTCAAAGCTTTCGATTACCTTTAACGCTTCCTCTTCTCTCTCATTTTGAAGGAGACACCAGCCCAGCCGGATTTTCAGCTCATCACCGGGAAGGCGGGAATCCTCCCTTCCCTCCGCAATCGTCTGGTAAAATTCCTGAATCAGCACGTCGTTGGCAGTATGCACATACTGCTGCAATTCTTCGTTCCGGTCATCCACCTCCAAAAGGTCTGTGATAAACTCCCTTGCCTCAAAATATTCTTCCTGATCCATCAGATGCTTTACCAGATAATACTTTGCCAGATAATGGTTGGGAATCTGCGTAAGGATTCCTCTCCACAGCTCACAGGCACGATCCTTCTCCCCGGCATGCCACAAACTCCTTCCTGCATGAAGACAAATATAGACATCCTTCCCATACCGGTCAAGAAGCGTCTCTGCAAGGGCGCGCCCCTCCTCAATATTTTCCTCCTCGGTGAACACACGCAGTCTTTCCACGTCCTCATAAGGATGATAAATATGAAAGGCTTTCAAATCATCGAGCTGTTCCAGACAGCCCTCCGTCTCATCATTGTCAATCAGCTTTTTGATTCTTAAATACTCATCTATGTAACCGTCGCCGTTTAACGGCTCCTCATAGGACAGCTCTTCCGGAGCGGCGGCAATATTCCCATCCTCATCCCGGCAGGTAAACAGCTCAAAGGGAATAAAAGTATTATTTTCCACATAATACTTCATATAGTTTAAAAAGTTTACCGGATACTTTTCTTTCAGCGTATCAATATCCGCCGTAATCTCAAAAGTGTTGTCAATGGCTTTCCAGACCTCATGAGAAAGATGAATGTGGTCGAGCAGATAAACGATCATCCTTTCCCTTGCTTCCAAAGAAGTATCCAGCCCTTCACAGACAGGATCTTCCAAAAGCTCCTTCCAAAGCTCCACATGATGACGCTGAAACAAATTTTGGTATAACTCATCCACCCGGTCCAGCCAGAGATCTATCTCATCCTTTGGCGCGTTGTCCTCATCCTCTTCGTTCTCCGGCTGAGAGATGAAATGCAGCGCCTCCTCGTAAGCCTGCCGCAGCCGTTTAAATCCTTCCGGGTCATCCTCCGGATTTGTGCTTTTTAAAATGGTCAGATATGCCTGCCGGATTTCCCCCTCATCCCTAGTCTCCGGAATGCCTAATATTTGAAACATGATTTCTTTTTCCATGAAACGCCCCCGAATCTGTCAATTTCCTGCCGTACTGTGCCCTTTATACTTTAAACCGATAGCCTACGCCCCATATGGTCTCAATATACTGCGGCTTTGCAGAATCAAACTCAATTTTTTCGCGGATCTTTTTGATGTGCACCGTAACGGTTGCAATATCACCGATGGAGTCCATATCCCAGATTTCCCGGAATAACTCTTCCTTGGTATATACATGATTGGGATGCTCCGCCAAAAAGCTTAACAAGTCAAACTCCTTGCCGGTAAACGCCTTTTCCACCCCGTCTACCATGACTCTCCGCGCTGTCTTATCAATGCGGATGCCGCGAATCTCAATGATGTCGTTGCTCTTCATATTGGAGCCCACAAGCCGGTCGTACCTTGCCATATGCGCCTTTACCCTTGCCACCAGCTCACTGGGGCTGAAAGGCTTGGTCATGTAATCGTCCGCGCCCAAGCCAAGACCTCTGATCTTGTCAATGTCATCCTTTTTGGCGGAAACCATGATAATGGGAATATTCTTCTGCTCACGAATCCTCTTACAGATTTCAAATCCGTCCATTCCCGGCAGCATCAGATCAAGGACTATCAGATCAAACTCCTCCGATAAAGCCACTTGGAGACCGTCATCGCCCCTGTTTTGAATTGCAACCTCAAATCCGCTCAGTTCCAGATAATCCTTTTCGAGATCCGCAATTGCCTCTTCATCTTCAATAATTAATATTCTGCTCATTTCCCCATCTCCTTTGCATTTAAAGTATTTCCTGATATTTACGGAGTACAAAGTGCATACAGGTTCCGTCACCTTCCTTGCTGGTAGCCCATATATAGCCTCCGTGGTCTTCCACGATCTTCTTTACAATGGAAAGCCCGATACCGCTTCCCCCCTGAGAAGAATTTCTGGATGCGTCCGTGCGGTAAAACCGTTCAAAAATCTTAGGCAGATCCTTTGCCGCAATTCCTTTGCCGTTATCCTCTATCTCCACCCGTATCGCGTCCACCTCATCCAAAATCCGAATATCAATCTCACCCTTCGGCTTATCCAGATACTTAATACTGTTTCCAATAATGTTGTTGATTACCCTCTTAAGCTGTTCCGGGTCTGCAATCACGAGCGTATCCTGAGGCGCCAGATTGGAATAATTCAGTTCGATATTCTTGGACTCCAGATCCAGTCCCACCTCCTCAATACAATCTCCAAAATATTCGGAAACATTGATTCTGTGAAAATGATACGGGATTCGGTTTGAATCAATTCCGGAATAGACGGTCAGTTCATTGATCAGCCTATCCATATCATTAGCTTTATTATAAATGGTTTTGATATATTTATCCATCTTTTCCGGCGTATCCGCAACCCCATCCATAATTCCCTCCACATAACCCTTAATGGCTGTGATAGGCGTTTTCAAGTCGTGGGAAATGTTGCTTACCAGCTCTTTATTCTGTTTTTCCGCCTGAATCTTCTCGTCCGTGGATTCCTTTAACCGAAGGCGCATATCCTCATAATTGCGATATAAGTCGCCAATCTCTCCATCTCCCTTATCGGAGAGCATATATTCCAGATTCCCCTCCGCGATATTCTGCATGGCAATATTCAAATGATTGATCGGCGTAAAAACTCCTCTGCTGATCCAGTTGGTGAGAAACATGCTGGTAAAAATCAATATCACCATAATAGCAATCGCCATATCCACAAACAGCTTTCTGGACAGCATGAAATTAGCTCTTGTAATCACAAAAAAGCTTCCGTCACTGCCATCCGCAAACCGAAAATCCATCTGCCTTACCAGCTTTTTTAGATCATCATAATAATAACTCTGTCTGGGCGTTTGATTCAAGCTGTCCTCCTCAAACTCCGGCAGTCTGTCAAAAATCCGGTTTGCCGCCAGCTCATTGCCTGCATAATAAATGCTCCCCTGCCTGCGCACCAAAATATAAGAGGATTTTTGAGAGATTCCACTGTTAATCTCATCAAGCACGGCACTGTCTTCTATCCGGTCAGGTTCACTATCCAAAATATCCGTAACCCTTGCAAAAATCTCGTCCGTCATCACCTGAGAAGCCAGCGTAGGGTCAATCATCACATTGTAATCGCTATTCCTAATCCCGTATTCCTCCTGCTCCCGGGACAGCGCCGCTCCTATTCCCAAAAAAGCGGTGCATGCCAGAACAAGCGGAAGTAAAATAATTGTCAAAAAAGTTATAATCAGCCTGGTTTTAAATTTCATATCCCGTTTATTCCTTCTCGTTGGTGGTTGCGTGACATTTTATCTAAACTCGCAAACTCGCGCTTTTAGCGCTCTTTGTCCGACTTCGTCGGACTTTTGCTTTCCTTTTCTTCGCAGTGCCCATTCGGGAATCCTTCGGCTTCCCTCATTCGCGGGCTTCGCCCTATATAGCCGCAATCTGAAAAAATTGTCAGCAAGCTGCCATTTTTTCATCTTACGTCTATGCA
>JAMPGL010000049.1 GCA_023663945.1 Lachnospiraceae bacterium
GTGAGCGAGAGCGTGGCGACGTAGAAATAAATCTCCATACAAGCGTCCGTTTTCTGAACTCCCTTTACCACATTAAACCGAAACTTTGGCAAACTACCCGAATCCCCCACTCAAAATCATTGCAAAACATTTACACGAGATGTAAACTATCTATATATAAGTTCCAACATCAAATTCACAAATACTCATTTAATTAAAGGAAACAAAAAATATGATACAGACCCTCTATCTTGTCCCGGAGTACAAAGAAGAGCTAATATATTCCGCCATCTGCAAGTCCATGGACGCCCTTTCTATCGAAAAGGATATGCATCCTGACTTAAAAGTTGTGCTTAAACCTAACCTGATTATGGCAAAAGGAACCGACCTGCCCGTCACCACTCATCCCCTCGTGGTTAAATGTGTGGCTCGCTGGCTTCGGGAGCACGGCGTTCGGAATATCACTCTGGCAGAAAGCTCCGGCGGTTTATATACTGCAGAATACATGAAATCCGTCTACCAGACCTGCGGAATGAAAGAACTGTGCGAAGACCTCTCTTTAAATATGGATTTTTCGGCACAAACTGTTAACACTCCGGAAGGCTTTGCCAATCATTCCTTCCACATTATTACTCCTATTGTGGAGGCGGATTATATCATTAACATCTGCAAACTGAAAACTCACGCCATGACCGGCTACTCCGGCGGAATCAAAAATCTGTTCGGGACTATTCCAGGGCTTGAAAAACCGCAAATGCACTATCGCTGGTCTGACATTGAAAGCTTCTCCCGTATGCTTTTAGAGCTTGCGCAGACCGTAAATCCTCAGCTCACCATCATTGACGCCATTGATGCCATGGAAGGAAACGGTCCCACCGGAGGCACCTCCCATCCTCTGCATATGCTCCTTGCTTCCAAGGATTTTTATACACAGGATTACTTTGCCGCAACGCTGATGAAGCTTGATCCTATGAGCATTGTCATGATTCGTCAGGCTGTGGAAGCAGGGCTTGCCGTTCCGGACGAGCTTGAACTGGCGGGGGATTCCATTCCCGAAAACCTCACTCCTTTTCAGACGCCTGATACTGTAAAGCTGGATTTTTCCGGGAAGATTCCTGCAATCCTCCTTCCCTTAGCCAGAAAACTTTTAAAGTCCTATCCACAGCTGAATCCGGATCTCTGCGTCGGCTGCGGCAAATGCGCGGAAAGCTGTCCGGCTAAAATCATAACCATCAAGAATCGGAAAGCCCATTTTAAGAAAAAGGGATGCATCTCCTGCTTCTGTTGTCAGGAAATGTGCCCCATGAAAGCAATCTCCGTAAAAAGAGCACTGTAATCACTATTTCAAAATAAGTCATAAAAATGAATTTAAGAAAGAAGAACTAAGATGAAAAACGACTTTTTAAAAGATGAAAACGGCAATCCATTTATGGCAGTAGGCGTGCAGGCGCATAATTCCTCCACCGGGACGCCGCTTATTCAAAAAGCAATCCACGTGGTCAAAAAATATGGAGGAAACTGTCTGGAAGCGCCGGTTTATTGGTATCGGCTGGAACCGGAAGAGAATTCCTACGATATGAGTCTGGTAAAGGGACTGATTGACGAAGTGCGGGCTTCCGGATTAAAGCTGATTATTTTATGGTTTGGAATGAGCAAAAACGGACATCCAAACTACGCACCGGAATATATCAAACAGAACTCCAAGAAATATCATATCGCCAAGGGAGCCGACGGTGCGCCGGTCGCTTCCCTGTCGCCTCACTGTTCCCACACATTAGCGCGGGATGAAAAGGCATTTGGAAAGCTGATGGAATTTTTAAAAGATTACGACTGCGAAGCCCGCACCGTTCTTGCCGTGCAGATTGAGAACGAAATGGGATATGCTAATACTGATATGGATTATTCGGAATCCGTACGGGAAATTTATATGCAGGAAGTTCCGGAATGCCTGCAAAATATTACTCTTGAAAATTCCGGAGCGGAAGAGTTAAAGAGCGGCGCGCTCTCTCCTTGGCGTCAAAAGTTCGGCAGGTATGCCCACGAAGCTTTTTCCGCATGGCATCACGCAAAGTATATAGAACAGATTGCCCAAACCGGTAAAGCCATCTACGACCTGCCCCTGTTTATTAATGTCATGGTGGGTGAATCCGGATATGAAGAAGCCGGTCTTTGCTATAATGCCGGTGCAGCCGTAGGAAGAATGCTGGATATATGGAAAGCCGGCGCTCCGTCGCTTGATTTGATTTGTCCCGATATTTATAACCAGAATCAGCGGGAATATCAGCGCATCTGCCAGCGCTATGCCAGACCCGATAATCCTCTTTTTATCCCGGAATCGCCTCTTTGGGGAGAGGCAAACGCCATGAATGCACTGATTGCGGCCGCCTCCTTTGGCGCAATCGGCATCTGTTGTTTTGGCGCGGAGCATGCGCTGGATGCTGACGGAAACCTGGTTGACCAATGCCGGGACATGACTGTCACCATGCGCACACTTGCAAATATGATTCCTCTGCTCATCCGCTATCGCGGAACCGGACAGGTTTATGCTGTTTGTGAAGAGGAATTTGAAACCAGCCGATACATCAAACTGGCAGATTATCATGTGATTGCACATTTTATGCATACCGGACAGTCACGCCTTGGCTATACGCAGGAGCTCACCGACCAGACCGGAAAAGACAAGACGCAGATCCGGGGACGCGCCCTGCTGATACAGACCGGAAAGCATGAATTTTTTGCAGGCGGTGCAGGCGTGTCATTTGACTTTATCCGAAGACCGGCACCGGATGACGAAAACAGCTATTGCCATCTTTCTTCAAGGCAGTCCGGTCAATTAAACTTCTTGTCAGTAGAAGAAGGACATTTTGAGGGTGATAATTGGGTAATCGATTTTATCCGCAACGGCGATGAGACCAATTTCTCTCATTATGTTTTGGACGGGCAGGTTATCCGCATCCGCTTAAATCCAGACACGGGAATCGGATGATTCCCGTGTGACAAATTTACCCTTTCTGATTATACCCCATCAGATATAAAGTTGAAATAAAAATATTCATACATCAGAGAAATCTGCCGATAAAAAAGGAGAAGCAAATTTACAATGGAGGATTCTTTATGCCGATTGATTCAATGAGACAATTATTAGATTCCATGGAGAACACCTTAAAACTGCAATGTCAGGCAAAAGCAGAGCGAAGAGCCGACGAGGCAGAACGTGAGAAAAAGGCTTTTCAGGAAAAATTAATGCGCGCTGCCGCCACACAAACGGAATTAGACGGCATGATTTCCAAGGTAAAGGGAAATCAGGACGCAGTACAGAGAGACCAGCTGATCGGCATGATGATGGCAGGCTTTTAATAATTTCAATTATAACGTCTAAGGCGGCGGCAAACACGATGCCTCCGCCTTAAATGTTAAAGCATATCCTGTATCATCTATTATTATCTGCGAGTCACTGCCTACTGAGGCTGTTTCCCGATATAGGCAAGGATACCGCCGTCCACATAAAGAACATGCCCGTTGACAAAATCCGATGCATCCGATGCAAGGAATACCGCAGGACCCTGAAGGTCTGAGGTGTCTCCCCATCTTCCCGCCGGAGTCTTAGCAATGATAAACTGGTCAAAGGGATGTCTTGAACCGTCAGGCTGAATCTCACGCAGAGGCGCTGTCTGAGGAGTTGCAATGTAGCCGGGTCCGATGCCGTTGCACTGAATGTTAAACTCACCGTATTCGGACGCAATATTTCTTGTAAGCATCTTTAAACCGCCCTTTGCGGCCGCATATGCGGATACGGTCTCACGTCCAAGCTCACTCATCATGGAACAGATGTTTATAATCTTGCCGTGTCCCTTTTTGATCATGGAAGGAATCACCGCCTTAGATACGATGAAAGGCGCATTTAAATCTACGTCGATAACCTGTCTAAACTCAGCCGCCGTCATATCGCACATGGGAATCCGCTTAATGATTCCGGCATTGTTTACCAGAATATCAATCACTCCGACTTCCTTCTCAATCTTTGCTACCAGCTCGTTTACCTGCTCCTCGCTTGTCACGTCGCACACATAGCCGTGAGCCTCGATGCCTTTTTCCTTGTAAGCAGCCAGGCCCTTATCCACAAGCTCCTGCTTAATGTCGTTGAAGACAATGGTTGCTCCTGCTTCCGCATATGCAGTTGCAATTGCAAACCCGATTCCATAAGATGCTCCCGTCACAAGAGCCACCTTGCCGTCTAGTGAAAATTTGTTTAAAACAGCCATTTCTTTATCCTCCTGCTTGATATTTGAATTTTAGTGGATAACCATTCATAGTGTAACGCCCTGCTTGAAGATCGCCATGTCATGGAAACCTGCTTCCTCACTGCACACCTTCTTGCCCGATGCAACCGCAATCACATAATCAAACAATTCTTCTGCCGTTTCGTCAATGTCCTTATCCTCCACCAGAACTCCCGCGTTAAAATCAATCCAATTCTTCTTTTTGCCTGCCAAGGCGCTGTTGCTGGAAATCTTGACTGTGGGCACCGGTGAGGCAAAGGGCGTCCCGCGTCCCGTAGTAAACAGCACGATATGCGCCCCGCTTGCCGCCAGCGCCGTGGATGCAACCAAATCGTTCCCCGGTGCGCTGAGCAGGTTTAACCCAGCCTTTTCCACACGCTGTCCGTAAGAGAGCACTCCCTTTACAGGCGCGCTTCCGGACTTCTGCGTACAGCCAAGGGATTTATCTTCCAAGGTAGAAATGCCTCCCTTTTTGTTGCCCGGCGAAGGGTTCTCATAGATTGTCTGGTTATTGTCCTTAAAATACTGCTTAAAGTCGTTAATCAGCTTCACAGTCTCGTCAAACAGCTCTTTACTTTCGCAGCGGTTCATAAGCAGAGTCTCCGCGCCGAACATTTCCGGCACTTCTGTTAAAATTGTGGTTCCTTTTTTGCTTATGAGCAGGTCGGAAAACCTGCCCACCAGAGGATTCGCCGTAATTCCGGAAAATCCGTCGCTTCCTCCGCATTTCATTCCTATGATAAGCTTAGATACGCTGACCGGCTCCCGCTTAAAAGAAGCCGCATAATCAATCAGCTCGTCTAACAGCTCCCCGCCCGTCTCCATCTCGTCCTCTGTCTCCTGACAGACCAGAAATTTCACCCGGTCAGGATTTACATCGCCCAGATAAGGCTTTAACACGTCAATATTACTGTTTTCGCAGCCTAAACCCAGCACCAGTACCCCGCCGGCATTGGGGTGATTTATCAGATCCGCAAGAATCGTTCTGGTGTGCTCCTGATCGTCGCCCATCTGGGAACAGCCGTAAGGATGGGGAAAGGCAATCACCTCGTCAACAGTTCCCTTAAGACGGCTGCACGCCGCCTTAGCAAGCGCTTCCGCTACATTATTTACGCATCCTACCGTGGGAATGACCCATATCTCATTGCGCACTCCCACCGTGCCGTCCGGTCTCACGAATCCCATAAATTCCGCATCCGGGGAGGTGCTTTCCGTCAGCTCTTCCGGTTCGTAGCTGTACTCCAGCAGGTCTCCGAGAGCCGTCTTGATATTATGCGTATGAATCCACGCTCCGGCTTCAATGTCCTCTTTGGCGTTGCCAATGCGGAAGCCATACTTGATAACTTCTCCGCCCTGAGGTATTCTACAGAGCGCCATCTTATGTCCCGCAGGAATCGTCTCCCGTGCCGTCACCTGAAAGCTTCCGGCATTTACGGTCTCCCCCGCGCCTATTTCCTTGATTGCAACGACTACATTGTCGCTCTCGTGAATCTTAATATAATCCTTCATAGCTGATACCCGTGCTCCCTTCTGCCTAAACTTCTGTCCGGCTTCAATATGATTGTCTGCGCACCATCTGGCAAACTAGCCAAAAATCTTCTCCATGGTCTTCCGCATTCCAACCGCACGGATATCAGTCAGGTAAGATGTGACTGCATCCTCCACGCCCGGGAGTGCGCTCAAATCCTGTCCCCAGAAATCCGTGTTGCCAAGCACCGCATGTACGTACTGCGCCGGTTCTTTGCCGCTGTTATCTGCAAAGAACTCCAATACCGCCGCATCATCCATGATGTTGTATTCCTGTTCACCGCGGTGTCCAATCAAAGCCTTATCCCTAATCTCCGTCCCGGTATAAAATGCCATCAGCGCCGCAAGGGAGAATGTGAGATGCACCGGAAGGCTGCCCTGTTTATCGATATATTCCAAAAAGCTGGGCATACATCTTGCCCTCCACTTGGAGACAGAATTCAGCGAAATTGACAGGTGCGCATGTTTCACATAAGGATTATTAAATCTTGTAAGCACCGCTTCCGCGAAATCCTCCAATTCCTGCTTTGGAAGCGTCAGGGTCGGAATTACCTCGTCAAAAATCGTTGCCTTGATAAACTTCAAAATCAGGTCGTCGTTCATGGATTCCAGCACAATATCGTTTCCGCACAGATAAGAAGCAAGCACGAAAGAAGTGTGCGCGCCGTTTAAGATACGCACTTTTCTCTGCTTGTACGGCTTTTGGTTGTCGGTGAAGATAACCGGCAGCCCTGCCTTCGGCAGAGGAAGCTCACCGCTGATGTCCTTCGCACTCTCAATTACCCATAGGGCAAAAGGCTCTCCGGTCACAATCAAATTATCCTGATAGCCAAATTCCTTACAGAGCTCCTCCGCTTCATCCCGCGGATACCCGGTAACGATTCTGTCAACCAGCGTGGAAGTAAATACGCATGCATCATTCAGCCAGTCCGCAAATCCCTCTTCCAGCTCCCACAACTTGGCAAGCTTTAATACGCATTCTTTCAGATGGATTCCGTTATCGTCAATCAGCTCTACCGGAAGCATCACCAGTCCCTTGTCCTTCGCTCCGTCAAAATGTTTGTATCTCTCATACAAAAACTTGGTCAGCTTACCGGGGTAGGTCTTAGGCGGAGTCAGTTCCAGCCGGTCCGTCTCATCATAAACGATGCCCGCCTCAGTTGTGTTAGATACGATAAAGCGGAGAGAATCCAGCTTCGCACAGCCTGCATATTTCTCATATTCCTCATAAGCATCCACCGCGTCAGTCACGCTGGTTATGACTCTGTTAATCTTCTTGGCTTCTCCATCCGCAATGCCCCGCAGCTGTACCGTGTACTGGCATTCCTGATCATGGAAGAACTTCAGACTGCCAAATTCAATGGGCTTGACCAATACAATATCTCCGTTAAATTCTCCCTTTTCATTCGCAATGTCAATCATGTAATCGACAAACGCACGCAGAAAATTCCCTTCACCGAACTGTAAGACTTTGACTGGTCTTTCTACCTTTCCTGTTTTTTGCTTGCTTAAAAGTTCCATGTGTGCATAATCTCCTTCCTTAATTATATTTTGGAATTGTTCATTTTTACTTTTTGGTTTATGTAGTGCGGAATTTCTTAAAATCTTTTGTGCAATTTTTCAGATATGATAATGATTTACTTAATATTTTTACACATAATATACAACTTCGTCAAGGCTGTATTTGGAAGTTTTTGTGTTGCTTTCTTCCCATTCATCATGTATCATGTAATTAAGCGTTTTCCGCGTCCGTCCCGATACGGCGGGATGTGGCAAAACCACTACATTTGGACGAACTTTTTGAATAAAAATATCAAAGAAAAGAGGGAATGAAATGAAACAATTTATGGACAAAAACTTTTTACTCTCTAATGACACGGCTCAAAAGCTGTACTTTGACTATGCGGCAGACACCCCGGTTCTGGACTATCATTGCCACATCAATCCGCAGGAAATTTATGAGGACCGCCAGTTTGAAAACATCACCCGCGTGTGGCTTGGCGGAGACCATTACAAATGGCGTTTTATGCGCTCCTGCGGCGTGGATGAATCCTACATAACCGGAGGCGCCTCCGATAAAGAGAAGTTCCTAAAATGGGCGGAATGTCTTGGAAAAGCCATCGGCAACCCGCTCTTCCACTGGTCACATCTGGAATTGCAGAAATATTTCGGCTATTTCGGCGTCCTGAACAAAAATACCGCCGAAGAAGTGTGGGATATTTGCAATAAGAAGCTTGCCGACCCTTCCATGTCCGTGCGCAATATCATCAGGCAGTCAAACGTTACCTTAATCTGCACCACCGACGACCCTGTAGATTCTCTGGAATGGCATAAGAAAATCGCAGAGGACGATTCTTTTGACGTGCAGGTGCTTCCGGCATGGCGTCCCGACAAGGCAATGAACATTGAGAAGCCGTCTTACGCGGAATATCTCACCGCACTGTCAGAAACATCGAATGTTTCGATAAACACATTTGCCGATCTGTGCAAAGCTTTGTCCGTGCGCATGGACTTCTTTGCCTCCATGGGCTGTCTGGTTTCTGACCATGCGCTGGAATATGTAATGTACGCTCCGGCTTCCCCGGAGGAGATTGACTCTATCTTTGCAAAGCGTCTCTCCGGAAAGGACGTAAGCCGTGAGGAGGAATTAAAGTTCAAGACCGCTTTTATGCTTTTTGCGGGCAGGGAATACGCGAAGCGCGGCTGGGTAATGCAGCTCCATTACGGCTGTAAGCGCGACAATAATACCCTTCGCTTCAAGGAATTAGGACCGGATACCGGTTATGACTGCATCAATAATTATGCTCCTTCTTCCGAGATGGCTGATTATCTGAATGCACTCATTCAGACGGACGAACTTCCCAAGACCATCATATACAGCCTGAATCCCAACGACAATCAGGCAATCGGCACAATTCTGGGATGTTTCCAAGACTCCAGTGCAGTTGCCAAAATCCAGCAGGGTTCAGCATGGTGGTTCAACGACCATAAGACAGGGATGCAGGATCAGATGATTTCTCTTGCAAACCTCGGAAATCTGTCCGGTTTTGTGGGAATGCTGACCGATTCAAGAAGCTTCCTCTCCTACACCAGACATGATTATTTCCGCCGGATTCTCTGCAATCTTCTGGGTACATGGGTAGAAAACGGAGAATATCCCGACGATTATGATACCCTCTCTGAGATCGTAAAGGGCATCTGCTACAACAACGCCGTCAACTATTTTGGATTTAAACTGGATATTCAAAAATAAATCAAAAAGGAAGGAAAGAAAATGGAATTAAGAACAGCGTCATCTCCAAAAGACGTCAAATATTATACCACCGAACGTCTAAGAGAAGAATTTTTGATTGACGACTTATTTCAAAAAAACGAGATTAAATTAGTTTACAGCCATATTGACCGCATTATTACAGGTTCTGCTGTTCCGCTAAAGCCCTTACAGCTTACGGCAGGCGATGAGCTGCGTGCGAAATATTTCTGTGAACGGCGGGAGCTGGGCGTCATCAACATTGGTGAAGCCGGCAAAATCACCATCGACGGCAGAGAGTATGCCGTGGGACACAAGGAAGGCATGTACATCGGAATGGGCTCTAAGGAAATTGTATTCGAGAGCGTAAATCCATCCTCTCCTGCCAAATTTTACTTAAACAGCGCTCCGGCGCACAGAACCTGTCCCACCGTTTTAATCAAGCCTGAAGGAGAGCCCGCAGAGGGAGTAGTAATTGTCAAAGACAGCAACAAGGTAGAATTAGGCTCTCTGGAATCGTCAAACCACAGAACGATCTGCAAATATATTTTACCCGGACAGGTGGAAAGCTGTCAGCTGGAAATGGGAATGACTAAGCTGGAGCCGGGCAGCGTATGGAACACCATGCCCTGCCACACCCATGACAGACGGATGGAAGTATATTTGTATTTCGACATGCCGGAGGACGCGCTGGTCATGCACTATATGGGCGAACCGACCCAGACCCGCCACATCATCATGCGGAACGAACAGGCGGTCATCTCTCCAAGCTGGTCCATCCACTCAGGCTGCGGCACTCAGGCATACACCTTTATTTGGGGCATGGTAGGCGAAAATCAGGATTTTGACGATATGGACGACTGCGCTATGCAGGATTTATTATAACGACTAATCAGAAGGGAATGAATGTTATCATGAAAATTGCATTAATCAATGAAAACAGTCAGGCTGCCAAAAACGAACTTATCTGCAGCACTTTGAAATCGGTGGTAGAGCCGATGGGACATCAGGTATTCAATTACGGAATGTATTCCGCAGAAGACGAGCACCAGCTTACCTATGTGCAGAACGGCATTCTTGCCGCTGTCCTTTTAAATTCCAAAGCCGCGGATTTTGTCATCACAGGCTGTGGAACCGGCGAGGGCGCTATGCTTGCCTGCAATTCCTTTCCGCAGGTGCTGTGCGGGCATATTGAATCACCCTTAGACGCTTATCTGTTCTCGCAGGTAAACGACGGGAACTGCATTGCTCTTCCCTTTGCGGAGAATTTCGGCTGGGGCGGCGAACTCAACCTCACTTATATTTTTGAAAAATTATTCTGTGCGCCGGGCGGCGGCGGATACCCCAAAGAAAGAGTCGTTCCGGAGCAGCGGAACAAGAAGATTCTGGACGAGGTAAAAAAGGTGACTCATAACGATATGATTTCCATCCTTGCGAATCTGGATCGGGAACTGGTGAAAGGCGCTTTGAGCGGAGAACATTTTTCCGAGTACTTCTTCGCAAACTGCAAGGATGATGCAATCGCGGCAGCAGTGAAAAAGATACTTGCTTAACCCCAAAGGGTCTAAGCGCAAAGGAACGCAGACACAAAAGACCTCAACACAAAGGCAGTCCGTAAGTCAACGCTTCGGACTGCCTTATTTATATGCTTGTATATGCAAAGCATGTTATCGTTGTCTGTTATGCTGTCATGCGCCTGCCTGCTTGCGCGCTTCCTTGCAGAGCTCCGTGATCTTATCAAAGTTTCCGGCTGAAATATCCGCCTTTTTGCATACCCAGCTTCCGCCGACTGCAAAAATTGCCGGATTTGCAACAAATTCTGCTATATTTTCCGTGTTAACTCCGCCTGTAGGGATGAACTGCATATCCGTAAACGGAGCCGCTAGATTTGTGATGGCTTTCAGACCGCCGTATATGTTTGCGGGGAAGAACTTCACCACCCGGAGCCCAAGCTTACGCGCCGCCATAATCTCCGTAGGGGTAACGCATCCCGGCGTCACGCTGATGTTCTGTGAGATACACCATTTTACTGTCTCCTCGTCAAAGCCCGGCGCTACGATAAATTTTGCTCCCGCTTCTACAGCCTGTTTCGCCTGCTCCACATCAAGCACCGTGCCGACGCCCACTACCATATCGGGACACTCCTGCGCAACCTTGCGGATACTGTCAAGCGCCGCCGCGGTACGCAAAGTGATTTCCATTACATTAATGCCTCCTGCCAACAGTGCTTTTGCAGCAGGAACCGCATCTTTTGCATCTTCAATAACCACAACCGGTACGATAATTGAATTTTTCATGCTTTCTGCTATATTGCTCATTTTAATAACCCTTTCCTTTCTAATATTGCTGACCCTCGCGGCAATCGTCAAATGTCTAAACCAGCTTTAGCTGGTTTCAAGCAGCACTTAGCTGATTTTAAGCATCCTTAGCTGGCTTTAAGCAACACTTGACTCGCTGTGCGTGGGAATCATGCCTGCATCGGTATTATCTCTGTACTCTTGCACCTGCGCCGCCCATAACAGCCTCTACTTCTTTTTTGCTTGCCATAGTCGTGTCTCCGGGGGTTGTCATAGCAAGTGCGCCGTGCGCCGCTCCGTAGTTTACCGCCAGCTCTGCATCTTCTGTCGTCATCAATCCATAAATCAAACCCGATGCAAATGAGTCGCCGCCTCCCACGCGGTCCATGATTTCCAGACCGTTGTAATCTTTTGCCTTGTAAATCTCTCCGTCCGCCCAGCAGATTGCGCTCCAGTCGTTCACGGTAGCCGTTTTTACCTGACGAAGCGTGGTTGCAACCGCCTTAAAATTCGGATAGGTCTTAGCCGCCTCGTTGATCATCTTCTTATAACCGTCAAGGTTCAGCGTCTTAAGATTTTCGTCATTTCCTTCAATTTCAAATCCAAGACACGCGGTAAAGTCCTCTTCGTTGCCAATCATAACATCTACATATTTGGCAATCTCCTTGTTAACCTCCTGCGCCTTCTCCTGTCCGCCAATCGCGCTCCACATGGAAGGACGGTAATTCAAATCGTAAGATACGATTGTGCCGTATTTCTTAGCTGTCTTAATCGCCGCAAGAACGGTCTCACAGGACTGCTCGGATAAAGCGGCATAGATTCCTCCCGTATGCAGCCAGCGTGCGCCCAGCTCTCCAAAGATATAGTCAAAATCAAAATCCTCCGGCGTCGCCTTGGAAATCGCCGTATTCGCGCGGTCAGAACATCCCACCGCGCCGCGGATGCCAAATCCCCGTTCCGTAAAGTTTAATCCGTTACGGCACACACGTCCGATGCCGTCCGTCTTCATCCACTTAATCAGGGAAGTATCTACTCCGCCTTGATTGATAAAGTCCTCCATCAGCATACCCACTTCATTATCTGCAAATGCCGTAATTACCGCTGTATTCATCTTAAAGCATTTCCGCAGTCCGCGGATTACGTTGTACTCTCCGCCGCCTTCCCACGCCCGGAAAGAACGCGCCGTGCGGATTCTGCCCTCACCCGGATCCAGTCTGAGCATAACCTCTCCCAAGGACACCGCATCAAATTTGCATTCGTTTTTCGGTTTTAAATTCAGATTCATAAAATAATTCCCTCCTGTTCACATTTTGCCATCCCACTACCGACTTGTCTGTCTCTGTGTTTATTATAATTTGCTCAGGCAATGTTCTCAATCTTTTTTTCTATTTTTTTGAAAAAATGTAACAGTTTAGAAATACAATAGAAATTTAAGGATGAACATGATATGATGATAGAAATGCAAAATTAATTTGGCGGCAGTCGTCAAAGTCATGCAGGCACGGCTTTGACTCGCTGCCCGCGGGAATAAAGGAAAAGCATATGTTTTATATCATTACGGCAATGTACGCCGAAGCTCATCCATTCATTGCCCGGTTTCAGCTAAAAAAGGACGTCTCTCATACCCGTTTTCAAGTATTCCAAAACAGGGATGCAGACCTGTGTCTTGTCATAAGCGGAACCGGAGCTGTTCCGGCATCAGTTGCAGTCAGTAATCTCTGCACAGCCTGCAAGGCGGGACAAAATGATTTTCTTTTGAATGCAGGCGTCTGTGCCGGGATTGGAAGCTTCCATGCACCAGACATGAAATTCCAATCCAATCCGGGTTCGGCCTGCAGTCCGTCAGGCAGAGACACGCAAAACATGCCGGGAACTATTTTTCTCTGCAACAAGCTCACGGAACAGTCCACCGGCAAGACCTTTTATCCGGATATTTTATACCGGCATGACTTTCCGGAAGCAGAGATTATTACAGGCGCAAAGCCCTATGTGAAAACAGACAAGGAGGCAATGGCGGATGCCGATTTTTATCTTTACGATATGGAGGCGGCTGCAATCTATCAGGCCGGTGCCTATTATCTGGGGTCTCACCGGATGAGCTTTTTAAAAATAATATCCGACAGCGGAAAACCGGAAGCTGTCACTTCTGCGCAGATTGAACGCCTGATTGACGGAAATATGGAGCAGATAGCAGATTATATTGCGCGTATTCAAACTATTGTCCACAGTGAACGCCAGATGGCGCCTTTTCAGGAAGATAACATGCCAAAAGAATTAGAAAAATTATGTCTTGACATGCATTGCTCCAAAACCATGGCGGAATCCGTCCGCCAGCATATCCGCTATTGTATTCTGTCCGGTACGGATTATCATTCAGTTATCAGGGAAATGTACCAAAGCGGACAACTGCCCTGCAAAGATAAAAGAGAAGGAAAACAATGTCTTGAAGAACTTAAACAAAGATTACTATAACCCGTTTTTTTCGCATATTTACGTGGAAAAGTCCGTGCAGAACCATCCGCGGGCGCAGCGGATCCTGCAAAGGTTCCCCTATGCGAATGTCATATTGATAGACCACTACAAGGATGTGTTTTGCCGAAAAGGTCAAAATTTTATCTTACAACAGCGGTCGCCAAACCTGATTTTGGGTGCCAAGCAGGGGAATTTGGTATACAAAGGCGCACCCGTATGCCAGAGCTTCGGCAATGAAAATTTTTATTATGCTTCCTGCATCATGAATTGTGTTTATAACTGTGAATACTGCTATTTAAAAGGCATGTACCCTTCCGGAAATCTTGTTGTATTTGTGAACTTGGAAGATTTGTTTGACGAAGTCAGAGAACGCCTGAAAGAACACGCCGTATATCTTTGCATCTCTTACGATACCGACCTGCTGGCAATGGAACAGCTTACCGGATATGTGCAGGAGTGGATTTCCTTCACGGAAGAGCAGAACAACCTGTCAAAGGCTCTGACCGTCGAAATCCGCACCAAATCTGCGGATCGTCTGTTTTGGCAAAGGCACGCTCCTACTCCCGGAATTATTTATGCGCTTACCTTATCCCCGCAGGCGGTCATCGAAGCATATGAACACCAAACACCGCCGCTGCATCAGCGAATCGCCAGCGCCGGAGAGGCAGTCCAAAAAGGCTTCCGGGTGCGGCTCTGCTTTGATCCTATGATCTACTGCCAGAACTGGGAACTGCATTATGAGGAAATGCTGAAACAGGTATTCAGGGAAATCGATATGGATAAAATTGAAGATGTAAGCGTGGGAACCTTCCGCGTGTCTCAGGATTATCTGAAAAAAATGAGAAAAAATCAGCCTAATTCCGCGGTGGTACAGTTTCCTTATCAAAACGACAGGGGCGTATATCATTACCCCAAAGAGCTTACGGAACGGATGGAACGTTTTCTGGTAGACAATCTGCGGGACAAGACGGCGGAAGATAAAATATTTTTATGGAAAACAGATTAAGATAAGACCGGAAATTTGCAATATGCGCAATGCACTAAGCTCCGGCTTTGAAAGGAATGGTTATCATGGGTGATACGGCAATCGTTACCGGAGCCTCCTCCGGCATCGGATTTGAAATCAGCAAAACGCTGTGCAGGCTTGGCTATGAGGTATTTGGAATTGGAAGAACGTTCAATGCAGAACTTGTTGATTCCAAATTCCATAAGGTCATCTGTGACCTATTGGATACGGAAAAGCTTTGCGATACCGTCAAAGAAATCTCCTCCCAAAACCGGGTAACGGTACTTGTGAATAACGCCGGTACAGCTTATTATGGTCTGCACGAGGAGCTGAACGCCAAAAAGATTCAGCAGATGGTACGGACAAATCTTGAAGCGCCTATGATTCTCACCTGCCAGCTGCTCCGGGAGTTAAAGAGGAACAAAGGATACGTGATCAATATATCTTCCGTCACAGCAAATGGGTCAAATCCCCATGGCTGTGCTTATGGTGCCACAAAAGCAGGGCTTTCCAGCTTCTCTCACAGTCTGTTTGATGAAGCCAGAAAGTATGGAATAAAGGTAGTCACCATTTCTCCGGACATGACCCAGACGAACCTTTATCGGAATGCCGATTTTCAGGAGGGTGATGAAGCGGATTCTTATCTGATGCCGGAAGAGGTTGCAGGTGCCGTGGAATATGCCTTAAGCCAGCGTCAGGGACTTGTTGTATCTGATATTACTTTAAAACCGCAGCTTCACCGTATCAAACGGAAGTAATCCATGTCTGTTTACTGCTGCCTGCGGTAAATTTCACGAAGCTTCACTATGCCAGACGGAAGTAATCCCATGCAATAATGTATCTGTCATTTTCGGTTTCTATTGGAAACAGCAAATTTCTTTGCTAAGCATCATCCTCAACCGGATACCCCTGTATCATATCACCAGCCAGGCTCATATCAATGAAAAGCTTCTCTCCATAAATTCCTACCGGAATCTGCCCATCCATTCCATAGACAACAGGGTAATTCTCCTTCTCGAACTCGTAGACAATGACCTTTCTTTGATCCGGGTCTATCATCCAGTACTCCCTCACGCCCGCTTCCATGTATTTATCCAGCTTCTTAAAACAGTCCTTGCGCTTAGTGGAAGGAGAAAGCACTTCAACCACAAAGTCCGGTGCGCCCATAATCCCCCATTTTCTAAGCTTGCTTGTGTCGCACAAAATAATCACATCCGGCTGAATCATTGTCTTGTCATCGCAGTCCAGACGCACATCCACCGGCAATGCAAACGGAATATCACTTCCTTTATTTTCAAAAATGAAGTTGGCAATCTGCCGGTGCAGTTCCCCGACAATCCTCTGGTGCACCGGAGCCGGCGCCGCCATATCATAGAAGACTCCGTCTATCAATTCTACTCTCTTATCATCCGGTAAAGCATAGTAATCCTTTATGGTATATCCCCCCGTCTTATTTGGACTGGAATAGCGTGCGGCTTCCTTGACCATGCCTGTTCCCATTTCTTTCTTGAAAAAATCCTCCAGTGCCGTCAATGTATCATAACGGGGCGAGGACGTCTCCCCTCCAAAAATCTTCTGCACTGTTCCGAGCGGCACTCCGCTCATCTGTGCAATCTGTGCGTAGGAATACCCCTTTTCCTGCTTGATGCGCCTCATCTCTTCTATGGTCATGCTGTGCCTCCCGTCTGTGATATATCCATATTATAACCTTATTTTATCCGTAAGTCAACCGTAATGTTTCCATTTGTTACTTTTTTAGTAACTATTCAGCCTTGCAGACACGGGGCTTTCCTGCATCCGGAACTGCAAGGCTGAACTGTTACCTTTTTTTAAATCACCGGAGTAACTACTTGAGTACATAACATGGAGCAGTCCCACCCAATCACATCCTTATTGCCGCATCTTCTCCATCAATTCCTCCCTTGCGCTTCTCTCCTCTTCGATTCCCAATGCTTCGTTCAGCATTGCCGTAAAAAATTCGTCTATCCACCCAAAGGAATTAAACATTCCTTTGATTTCCCATTCCGTCTCCGGTCGCATCTGCATATTGGAATCGTTGACCGTAAATTCCTCATCCGCCTCCGGGTCAAAATGTTCCTCAAAGGTAGATGCCGCATAACGTACCATGCCGTGAATATCATAATCCGTGCCATAACCCACAAATTCCGCCTGAACATGTTCTGTAAGCTTCAGTCCCACGCAGATGGATTCTTTTACCTCCGGGTAGTCCGGGCTTATCTGCCAAGTATAAGAATAGAGATAAAGATCGCCGGAAGCTCCCTCCTGATCTTCCATGCGGTAATGCTCGAAGGCAAGATCTGACACCTGCCCGCTGTAATGGTTCCGGACATAATCGGATATATCCGCCTGGCATTGCTCCCAATCATTCACGCTGTCCGCCGTTTCCCTCCGACGGTCCTGTATCAGGCATGCAACCGCTCCGCCGCCGCCAAACAGGGCAAAATTTGCAAAGGCATCCCCTGACCTTAAAACGCCCACACGAAAGTAATGGGGCAGATCCATAGAATAATCCCCCATCTGAATGCCTCCGTATTTTGCCTCCTTCCGGACAATGGTTCCTGTCCTTGCCGTTTTCAGTGTCATTCCCGGGTAAATGAGATCCGGACTGTCAATCAATTCTTTATTCTGCTCTGCCAATTTGATGTAATCATTTCCGTCTCCCCAAAGCTTTTCGGCAATCTTCCAAAGACTGTCACCGGGAAGCACCGTGTAGTCTTCTTCATCCGTAATCAGGGTCACAACCGGATCGTCCCCTTCCGGCGTCTCTCCGTAGAGAAGCGGATATTCCTGCGGAGCTGCCAGAGCCCTTATTTTCTCTGTGCTTCCAAATACAAGCGAAAATATTAAAAATCCGCAGACCGTTCTTCTTAATATTCGTAATCCCATATTCCTGCATCCTCTCCAAGCCAAAGATTTTCTTTTTTATCCTCACAGGGAAGAACTTCCCCTGCTGTCTGCGACTTCTCATATTTATTCCAGAACTCACTCTCCTTTTTAAAGGGTTCCAGCTCTTCTCCGCTAAGCTGTGCAGAAAAATTTCCACTTGTGGGTTCATAGGTATATGCATATTCTAAGATTGGGTCAAGGGAAATCCCCACTACCAAATCTTTTTCCTCCGTCACATAAAAGAAGGGACGGCAAAAATAATCTTGATTTATCTGTTCATCCGACTGCATAAACCAGGAAAGCATAATCTCTATGTCTTCCTCGTCGCCGTACTCTTCGCCCAAACGGTCGCTGAGCGTCTTGTCCCACAATCTTACAAATTCCTTATTGATCTCCAAAATATCGGCAAGCTCATAGCTTTCACCCGTGACCAGATCCAGCGTGAGCGCCCGCTCCGTTCCGTTGGTACACCACACCGGGTTCCCCGCAGAATAAAATTCCAGATAATCCAGACTGAGGAGATATTGGCTGTGATACGCCGCCTTACAGTTCACATCACTGCAAAAAATAGAAAAATACTCCTCCTGAAACGCCTTTACCGCATCGGAGGGATTTAAATGCCAATAATTTACACGGTCCATCGCCGTATCATACATCAGCGTGTTAAGCTGACTCTGAATCTCGCTGTCAATTCCTGTAATTTCCGGATATTCTACCGTCAGCACATCCCAATAGTCATATTCTTCCGAATATTCCACATAATGCTGCTTCATCTGTACTGTGTAGTTCTCATATCCTTTGTCCTTTTCCTGCAAAAGGACAAAGCACAGGACTGTGGCAAGAACCGCAGCCCCTATCACGCAGACAGCCAGAAAAAGTCCTTTCCGTCCGCCTTTTCGCTCTTTCTCTGCAACTGCATTCTCCATCAATAAATCTCTTTCTTCCATAGTACTGTCATCCCTTTTCTTTGTCTGTTAATCGGCTGCAGTATTATTTTATCAGAAGAATGCATCATAGTTGCATCATAATTGCATCATTTTTGCATCATTTTTACATCATTTTGCACTAATGCGGCACATTTACCGAATTTCTGCCACTTCATAGCCAGCTTCAGTCACAGCTGTCTTTAATACATCGTCTGCAACCTCTTTGGTTAACATAACTTCTGCACTTTTTCCTTCAAGGCTCATAACAGCGCTTTCCACTCCGTCAAGCTCCTCCAAAGCTTTCTGCACTCTTCCTGTGCAGTGCGCACACATCATTCCCTCGATAATCATTGTTTTCTTCATGGTTGTTTCCTCCTTTTCTTTGACAAACGGCTCCTCCGCCGGTCTATCATAATTTAATATTTCCTGAGGCTTATCACTTACGGCTGTCTCCTCCTGACTGACAGATGCTTTAAAATTGCGAAGCCTCAATGCGTTTCCAACTACAAACAAACTGCTCAGGCTCATAGCCGCCGCCCCAAACATGGGATTTAAGCGTATCCCAAAAACCGGATACCAGATGCCTGCCGCCAACGGGATTCCAATTACATTGTAAAAAAACGCCCAGAATAAATTTTCTTTTATATTCCGGATTACGGCTCTGCTTAGGCGGATTGCCGTAATGGCATCCGTCAGCCTGCTTTTCATCAGGATAATATCGGCGCTGTCAATCGCCACATCGGTTCCCGTTCCAATGGCAATTCCCACATCCGCCGCAGCAAGCGCCGGTGCATCGTTGATGCCGTCGCCAATCATAGCCACCTTTCGTCCCTCCTGCTTTAGACGCCGGATTTCCTTTTCCTTATCCTCCGGAAGCACCTCCGCAATCACTTGATTGACGTGAAGCCGGCGTTTCACTGCCTCCGCTGTGCGCCGGTTGTCACCGGTTAACATAACAACATCAATCTTCATTTTTCCAAAGGCTTCAACAGCTTCCATGGAAGATTCCTTAATGGTATCCGCCACAGCGATTACAGCCAGCAGTTCAGCCTCCCGTGCAAAAAGAAGCGGGGTTTTGCCATCCTCCGAAAGCTGGTCTGCCGCCTTCTGCTGAGTATCTGACAGACAGATTCCGTTTTCATCGAGAAAGGCTTTATTGCCTGCAAAGTACTTACTGCCGTCACAGACTGCCTGAACTCCCTTCCCGAAAACTGCCTGAAAATCTGTCACTGCCGGAATCATAAGCTCCCGCGTCTGGGCTTCACTGAGAATTGCTTCCGCTAACGGATGCTCGCTGGGTTTCTCCACTCCGGCTATCAGGGAGAGAACCTTGTTTTCCTCTAACCCTTTTTCAAAGCAGACAATATCGGTAACTTTGGGTCTTCCTTCGGTAATCGTTCCGGTCTTATCCAAAACCACCGTATCGATGTCCCTTGCTGACTGCAGGGCGTCTCCCGACTTAATAAGAATGCCGTTTTTGGCTCCCACGCCGGTTCCCACCATGATTGCCACCGGCGTTGCAAGTCCCAGGGCGCAGGGACAGGAAATCACCAATACTGCGATGGCACAGGACATTGCCTCCTCAAATCCGCCCCCGGCAAGCAGCCAGACTACAAAGGTGATTGCGGCAATTCCCATAACTGCCGGTACAAAAACACCTGCTATTTTATCCGCCAGCCGGGCGATAGGCGCTTTCGATGCGGAAGCCTCCTCCACCAGCCGGATAATCTGGGAGAGCGTTGTGTCCTCTCCCACCTTCACTGCCCGGCAGATTAATCGTCCTGCCTTGTTCATGGTTGCCGATACCACCGAATCTCCGGGACCCTTTTCCACCGGAATGCTCTCTCCGGTGATTGCCGCCTCGTTAATGCTGGAGGTTCCCTCCTCGATCACTCCGTCTACTGGTATCAGGCTTCCCGGCTTGACTACAAAGCGGTCTCCTTTGACAAGCTGCTCCGTGGGAACTTCCTTTTCCGAGCCATCCTCCAAAAGCAGCAGCGCCGTCTTGGGCGATAAATCCATCAGCTTCTCGATTGCCTCCCCGGTCTTTCCTTTGGAGCGCGTTTCTAAATATTTTCCTACCGTAATCAGGGCAAGAATCGTTCCCGCAGATTCAAAATATAGATCAGATGCATAACGAGAGACCAAAGCGAAATCGCCGTGCCCCAGCCCATATCCAATCCGATAAATTGCAAAAATGCCGTAAACCAAAGCGGAGCCGGAGCCCACCGCAATCAAACTGTCCATATTGGGACTCCCGGAAAACAGTCTCTTAAAGCCGGTCTGATAATACTTTCGGTTTACATAAATAATCGGCACCGTCAATAACAATTGAGTAAATGCAAATGTCAAAGCATTCTCATTTCCGTGAAACAGTTTGTTCAAAAATTCCGGCACCGGAATATGCAGCCACATAAAAATCATATGATGCATGGACACCGACATCAACAGAATCATAAAAACAATGGAAACGGTCAGCCTGATTCTCATCTCCCTGCTTTCCTTTTTGCCTTTTACCGCTTCCCTGCCCTCCTGATTGCGGTTATCCCTTGTTTCCGCTCTTTCTCCCGTGTCCGCCGGTGCGGCGCCATAGCCCGCCTTTTCCACTGCCTCCACGATAATCTGTTGATTACAGATTGTCTCGTCATAAGCAACCTGCATGCTGTTAGTCAAAAGATTAACGCTGACCTCCTGCATTCCGGGCACTTTGCTCACACTCTTTTCCACATGAGAAGAACACGCGGAACAGGTCATGCCTGTTACTGAATATTTTTCCTTCTTCATAACTGTATCAATTCCTTTCCATTTATACAGAGCATAGTCCTTCACTTCAATTTCTTAACCAGTTCGATTACCTCTTCCATAATCTGGTCATTTCCTTTGCGGATTTCCTCCGCAACGCACGTCTCCATATGTTCTGCAAGCACAATATATCCAAAGCTTTGCAGTGCGCTCTCCACCGCCGCTACCTGAGTCAGAATGTCCCCGCAATAACGGTTTTCATCCAGCATCCGGCTGATTCCGTTAAGCTGTCCGACCATCCGGCTTAATCGGTTTTGAAGCTGTTTCAATTCCTTCTCGCTTCTGGGCGTGTGCTTGGTGCGGCAACATTCGCAGATGTCTTCTTTTTTAGGATTATTTCCAATTTGGGACATATTCATTACCTCTCTTCAAAAATACCCCCACGGGGTATATCCTTCTTGTTCAGAGAATATACCCTATGGGGGTATTTGTCAAGTGCATTTTTATGTAAAATCTTTCAATTTTTCTTTTTCTGCCGTACGCTCTCACTGAGAAGATACTCTATCTGCCCGTTGATAGAACGGAAATCCTCCTCCGCCCATCTGGCTATTTCATTCCATAAGGAAGGGGAAAGCCTGAGTAAAATCTGCTTTTTGGCTTTTTCTGTTTCTTTCAGCTTTTTTTCCTTATCGCGAATCTGGGCTTCCATCGCTTCCACACGCCGAAGCCTTTCGGATAAGTCCTGCTCCCTCTGTTCCAGCTCTTCCAAGGACAAGCCTTCTCCCTGATTTTCCTTCATGCCTTCTCACTTCCTCTCATAACACGCCGTCATTAAACCACTTAAAAAGTCTGAGCTGTTTTAATAAATGCTTCCGCTGTTTACAATAGGCTGGGCATCCTTATTTCCGCAGAGCACTACCAAAAGGTTGCTCACCATTGCCGCCTTACGCTCCTCATCCAAAACTACGATTTCCTCTTCGCCCAATTCATCGATTGCCATCTTGACCATGCTCACTGCGCCCTCCACAATCTTTTTCCTTGCCGCAATAATCGCTACCGCCTGCTGGCGCTGGAGCATTGCCGCCGCAATCTCTTCCGCATAGGACAAATGAGTGATGCGAACCTCAATAATTTCCAATCCGGCATCCTTTACGCGTTCCTGTAATTCTCCGGTCATATTTTCGGCAATTTCCTGACTGCTGCCCCGCAGGGTCTTTTCCTCCGTCTCCCCCTCGTCCATCACATCATAGGGATAAAGCCTTGCAATATTCCTTATGGTGGAATCGCACTGAGTTGACAGGTATTTCTTGTAGTTTTCCACCTGAAAAACAGCGCTGGTGGGATCCTTTACCCGCCAAATCACTACCGCACCGATAATAATGGGATTTCCAAGCACGTCATTGACCTTCTGCTTCTCATTGTTTAAGGTCATAACCTTTGTGGAAATCTTTTTCGTGCCTGCCGAACTGACTGATACATTACCGTTCGCCTGCGTGCTGACCCAAGTCTTCCCTGCCGGATTGATTGCTGATGCAAAAGGATTTAAATAGTAAAATCCCTGCTTTTTGATTGTACCATAATATTTGCCAAAAAGGGTAAATACCATTGCTTCATTGGGATTAATTACATGAAAGCCAGTGCTCAATATAATCATGATTACCATGAAAAGCATGCTGAGCACCAGCAAAATACCGCCGCCTGCTTCAGAGATTCCGCCCGCCAGCAAAACGATTGCAGTTATAAAAACCGCAATATCCACTGCAAATCCCAGCAGTACCAGAATAAGCGCCATGCCGCCTTTTGCCTTTTTGATTTCTTTTTCGGTAATATCAACTTTTTTCTTCTCTTCCATTGTATTGTTATCCTCCGTGATATGATATTATTTTAATATCATTACAATATCATTTTAAGAGGTGAATGTCAAGGGAAATCATTTTTATTAAAAACTACTTCTCTGTCCCCTCTACAATCTCTAACATTTCCCTTGGCTCGACAATGAATGGGCGGTCTGGAAAATGCTTTAAATTGCCAGTAACCAGATATGCCTCTGTTAACTTTCTTTCTTCCATAACCACCTCATAAAATACCGCATCTTTAGGATCTGGCAATATTTCCCCCAAAGATACGGCATCCACAAACACAGCCCTTTTAATAATTCCTGTGATCAACATTTCCACTGCACTATCAGAGAATTTAAATTTAGCTCTGCTTAATACTTCTCTGTACTCATCAAGAATCTCTTTGCACAAAAGCGGAATTATATATCCATCAAATATTTTTCGAATAACTTTATCCGGCGGTGTATTCCTTTTCAGCATAGCAGACACAAGTACATTCGTATCTATTACCGCAAAATATTTCACTATCTTTTCCCCCAATGTGCAACGTCTTTTCTTGCATCCGTAATTTCTGCATTAATTTCTTCCAATGTCATTTCTGATGTTCCGTTTATAATTGCGTTTGCCTGAATCTCTTCTAATGCCTTAATTGCCTGCAAAGAAACCTGATCTTCTTTCGGCAATGTCATTGCAAAAGGGATTCCGTTGTCCAAGACAGAACGCTTTAGGAAAATCCGAATTGCTGTCGGTAAATCAATACCTAGTTTCTCGTATATTTCCGCCGCCTCATTGCGAAGCTGTTCATCTACTCTTATTTGCATAACTGCACTTGCCATTTTTAATCCTCCATTTTTGTATTTGTTTGTATTATAATTGTATCATATTGTATTCATATTTTCAAATTTAATTTCATAAGAATATTATTCTATAAAAATGTTATTCTATAAGAAAACCTCCACAAGATTTTCTTATGGAGGTTCATCTTTCATGTTTCTTTTTCCAATATGCATATGTTCTTTTTAGAGATTCGACATCCTACTACTATTTTTTTACTCTGTACCCACTAATCATTCTATCTCCCGAAGCCTCTCCACCACACTCTGCCTTGCCGTGCCTTTAAGCACCGTCGGTGGGAGCAGCAGCCCGATTACCAGCAACACCGGAATGGTGAGAAGAAGCGGCATCAACGTAAAATGATAAGTAAAGAACCACATTCCCGCCGTTAATCCCGGAACAATGATCTTTGAAAAAAACACTCCTAAGACCAATGAGACTGCCCCTGCGCCTGCGGCATAGTACAGCCCTTCCATCATCAGCATCCTTTTAAGCTGGGAAGCGGTCATTCCCACCGCCTGCAGCATGGCAAATTCCCGCCGTCTGGTAAGAATGCTTGTGAGTATGGAATTGACAAAATTGAGCACGCCGATCAGACCAATTACCAAGCTTAACGCGCCTCCCACCAAAAGAACCATATCCCGTGTTGCCGCATTCTCCTTCTTCCGGCTCTCCTTGGAACTATAGTTCATGACCGGTTCCACTTCCTCCGTATACCTTGCCAGAAAGTTTTCCATCGCCTGTTCATCCTCGTCACGGACATTGAAGGAATAATTCATGACGCCGGGATCTGCTGTCATCTCCTTGTAGACTTCCGCCGGAATGTAATAGCCAAATTCATAAGCTGCGCCACAGGTATTTGTGTAATTCCTCATTGCCACCTTTGCCATCACGGTAAACTCTCTGGTGGTATATTCCCGCTCCTCAATCTTCTCCGATTCGCCCTTATAATTATGAAGCGTCACTTTATCCCCTATGGCAAAATGGGAGTTTATTTCCCATCTGGGGTTATCATAGTCATCTAAATCAATCCCTTCCAAAATATAGTCTCCGCTCTTTAATTTTTCTAAGTCGATTTCTCCTTCCAGCACCCAAAGCCTCTCAAGGGGCAGATCTTCCATTCCGTAAAGCGCGCAGAAATAATCCCCTTTGTCATCTCTCGCCTCGTGCTTACTGTTTGCCTCTTTGGCGTACTCCACCCGGAAGCATTCCTCATCCCGGATATTTCCGTAAATCCGCCCGCCTTCCTCAAATCCGGGCTGCTGGGTGATTGCATCGATCATGCTTTCCGAGATTTCATTTTCCGGTCCGCTGAAACGATAGTTAAAGTATTCTGCGTGGGCGGCTAAAAAATCCGTATCCACAAATTTGGCAATATACTTGTCCTCATCAAACCCAAGGCTTATGGTGTAAATGGTGTTAAACAGCACCAAGCTTAAGGTCATGGACAGAATAACCAGAATGGTGCGCTTTCGATTCCGTCCCATATTTGCCGCCGCCATCCCTGCAATCCCTGCGCTTTGCGTTTTTATTCCTCTGCGTGTCATGCTTTCCCCTGCGCTTTGCACTTTTGCCCCTCTGTGCGTCAAACGGCGTTTTCTTTTCCTTATGTTCCCGGCATCGTTATCCGTATAGCGCACCGCCTCCACCGGGGAAACCTTTCCTGCAATCCGCCCGGGCTTCGCCGTACTTAAAAATACCGTGACAAGGGCAAACAGGGCACTCCCAAAGCAGATTATGGGATTAAAAGAGACCTGATAACTGCCGGCGGCATAATAACTCTGATCCATAATCACAGGAATCAGCTTACAGCCAAGCAGATATCCTAAGACCAGCCCCGCCGGAATGCCCATGCAGGATAAGGCAAAAGCCTGACAGCGGATAATGCCCCGGATCTGCCTGCCGGTTGTTCCAATGGTCTTTAGCAGTCCATAAAAACGGATGTCCCGGATCACCGATATCTGAAAAATATTATATATGATCAGATAACCGGCAAAAACAATCAAAAACAACGCCCCCAAAAGCATGACTGCCGTTTCCCCATCCAGATTAAAATTGGTAGACAGATAACTCCAATTCACGTTATAGGCAATATAATTGGAATCAGCCTCATTTATGGAATAACCGCTTTCCGTGATCACCCGCTCCACCTTATCCGTTAGATTTGCAGAACTTTTAAACATGATATAACTGTTGATTACCCCTGTCATCTCTGCGTTGTCCTTGTAAGAATTATATAGTTCCTCTATATGGGCATCCCGGTATGCCTTGGAAGCCACAATAATAGACACGTTAAATAAAGGGTCGGCTTCCCACCAGCCGGAAAGCACAAAGTCACGCTCCACTTCCGTCCCATGAACCAACAGCTTTAGGCGGACGGGAGCGCCCTCCACGGGTTCCATCCCCAGCATCTTAATTGCTTTGGTATCCATCATAATCTCATTTTCGGCAATGGGCTTATGCCCTCCTGTCGGTTCACAAAACCCCAGCTTGATTGCTGTATCATCCATATAATAAAGCTCCCCGTGACGCTTGATAAGCGCTTCATTCAGGATCTCATCACAGAGAACCCGGTTATAGGAAATCTCTTCAATCAGCTGATGGTCTTTGACATCTTCGTATTCCTCGTCCGTGATATATTTCAGCACTCCCATGCCGTCTCCCCCTGCCTGACGCATGGTCTGACGCTGGACGGTCTCCGCCATACCGCTTCCAACGGTAAAGAGCGCCGTAAAAAGAAGCGCCGTCAGGGCAATTGCAATCACTGCAATCACATTTCTCGATTTTGCGGAGGCAAAGCTTTTTCCTGCCAGCTTCCAAACCGCCGCCTTGCTGTTTACTTTAAACATCTCTGCCACCCACTATCCTTCCGTCTTCAATCCGAATAATCCGATCCGCCATCTGGGCAATCTCCTCATTATGCGTGATCATCACCATTGTCTGTTTAAATTTATCGCTGGTCACCTTCAAAAGTCCCATCACATCCAGACTGGTACTGCTGTCCAGATTTCCCGTCGGCTCATCCGCCAGGATAATTGCCGGTTTTGATGCCAGCGCCCTTGCAATGGCGACTCTCTGCTGCTGCCCGCCGGAAAGCTGACCCGGCAGATTGCCCGCCTTGGACTGCAATCCCAACGTTTCAACAATATTGTCGATATGCGTCTGGTCAATTTTATTCCCGTCAAGGGTGATTGGCAGGACTATATTCTCGTACACGTTCAACACCGGAACCAAATTGTAATTTTGAAAAATAAACCCAATCTTCCGCCTCCTGAAAATGGTCAGTTCATCATCCTTTAGGGTAAAAATGTCCTTCCTCGCCACTTCCACCTTTCCTCCGGTGGGACGGTCCAGCCCGCCAATCATGTGCAGCAGTGTAGACTTGCCGCTTCCTGACGTTCCTACCACCGCCACAAATTCCCCTTCTTCCACCGTGAAGTTTACCCCGTCAAGCGCTTTTACCAAGGTATCCCCGCTTCCGTAATATTTCTTTAAATCTGAAGTTTTTAAAATTACCATGCGTTTTATCCTCCTTAGAACCCGTTCTCCTAAGACAAATATAGTGTATGCGGTTTCTCACATACACTACAATAGCAAATAATTCTTTCTCAATTCTTTCTAAATTCTAACAGTTTTGAAAGATTTTCATGTTTTCTATATGTTCTCAAAAAAGTAAAAACTCCTTGCATTTTCTCTTTAAATGAATCCTGACTTCCGTCGTTTTTCTCAAAACATAGTACTCAGGAATCAAGCAGCATACA
>JAMPGL010000004.1:0-3339 GCA_023663945.1 Lachnospiraceae bacterium
GCAGATTTTCTATTTGCTCCTCCGTTATATTCTCATAAATAACGTGCTGCATAGCAGAGAGTACCCGTTCCTCTTCTTTTTCACTTCCCACCGAAAAACCTGCCAATCCCGAAATCAGCGCAGCAGTCATGGCGACGGTTATGATGACAAATGTATCCCGCATCTTTCCCGCTTTCAGGCTGCGAAATGCTATTTTACGCACAATCTTACTATTATTATTCCTAATCATCTTCTCTCCCTCCGAAGAACGCTGTCCTTGCGTTCTTCCTGGGAATGACTTAGTTTCAGTTAGGCGGTGTTTTTTACCGCCTTACTGAAACTTCATTCCCTTCTCACTTTACAATCTTTCCGTCCTCAACACGCACAATCCTGTCTGCAAACTGGGCAATCTCAAGATTGTGGGTAATCATCACCAGCGTCTGCCCGAAGTTTCCCGCAGTCTGCTTCAAAAGTCCTAAGACCTCCTGCCCTGTTTTACTGTCGAGGTTTCCCGTCGGTTCATCAGCAAGGACGATTGCAGGCTTTGATGCAATCGCTCTTGCAATCGCTGTCCGCTGCTGCTGCCCTCCCGAAAGCTGATTTGGAAAACGGTCAAGCTTATCACTTAAGTGAAGCATTTCAAGAACACCACCAATAAAATCTTTGTCAGCTTTACTGCCATCAAGTTCAATCGGCAATATTACATTTTCATATACATTCAGCATGGGAACAAGGTTATAATTTTGAAAGACAAAGCCAATCTGCCTCCGTCGGAAAACAGTAAGCTCATCTGCCGTCATTCCCCCGATTTCTTTTCCATCAACCGTAACGCTTCCTTCCGTGGGATTGTCAAGACCGCCGATCATGTTAAGCAGCGTTGTTTTTCCGCTTCCCGACGTTCCCACGACGGCAACAAACTCACCTTTATCAGCAGAAAAATCAACGCCGTCTAAAGCCCTGACAAGGCTTTCACCCGAACCATAATATTTTTTCAGATTTTCTGTTTTAAGCACCTTCATTTATTCCTCCTTGTTTTCCGAAGGAAAATGCGACTGCCTTTGCAGGCGCAGAGGAATTTTCCTCCTTGTTTTCCTCCTCGTTTACCAAAACCGTTCCTTTTCTGAACACTATAAGCCCCAAATGTCACAAAATCCTCTCAAAATTATGAAAATTTTGAGAGGATTTATTCCACAGGGATAGAAATGATAAATTCAGCTCCATGATCCGGCTCTGATTTGACGGTAATAAATCCGCCCTGTCCTGAAATGATCTGACGTGAAAGGAATAACCCAATACCCAATCCGTCAACATGAGCAGCCTTTTCCGAACGGTAAAACCGCCCGAAAACCTTTGCCTGTTCCGATTCATCAATCCCTGCTCCACTGTCTTGTATTTTTATCAGGACATAAAATTCATTTTTACAGACGGAAATATGGATATTTCCATTTGGCGGAGTATATTTCACAGCATTGTCAAGAACATTAAAGAGGGCTTCAGAAGTCCATTTTTTGTCACAGCAGACAACAATATCCCCGCCGCAGTCAGCATTTACAGAGATATTTTTCCGTTCCGCCAAAGGCATAACCTGCGCAAGAGAATCCGCAATCACTTCAATAACAGGCAGCTTACCGAAAGAAAATGAAATCACCCCATTTTCCAGCCGCGACATTTTTGCAAGTGAGATGACCAGAAATTCCAGTTTTTCTGTCTGCACAAGGGAAAGTTCTATAAATTCATGGCGTTTTTTCTCATCCATCTCCCTCTCGGATAATATCTGTAAATACATTTTCAGATTTGCAATCGGTGTTTTTGTCTGATGAGATATATCAGAAATAAGAACATTCAGTTTTTCTTTTTCCTGGTTTGCCTGCTCACTTTTTTGATTTAGGATTTCATACAGCCGCTTCAGCTTTACATTAATTTTGCCGGAAAGTGTGTCATTTATAAATTCAAAATCCGGATTCCTGTCTGCAAGCATATCATCAAGAGTATTGTCCAGTTCTCTTGAAAACAAGGATATTTCCCCCTTATACTTTACAATGGTACAAATCAACAGGACAGACAACAACAGAGCCGCCATCCCTGAAAACAGGTGCATATTTATCTCCCTCCATCATTCCAAATATAGCCTGTTCCATAAACTGTCTTGATATATTTATGGCCATCCGTCTCAATTTTACTGCGGATGCGGTTAATATTGACCGTCAGAGTATGCTCGTCCACATAATTATTTTCATTATCCCACAGCTTTTCCAGAAGAAGCCGCCTTGTGAGTACATTCCCACTATTTTGTATAAAGATTTGCAGCAGCTTATATTCCGTAGGCGTAAGAGAAATACTTTTTGCGTCTGCATAAGCCGTATATTTCTCAAAATCAATATTCAAAAATCCGTCTGAATAAACATTGCTGTTTCCATTCCGTTTCAGGACGGCAGCAATCCTTTTCCTTAAAAGCGGCATGGAAAAAGGCTTTGTCACATAATCATCCGCCCCGCAGTCAAAGCCCTTAAGTTCATCCGCTTCAAGGTCACGGCAGGTAAGGAAGACTACAGGGACATTTATCTGTTTTTTAATTTTACGACAAAGCAGAAAACCGTCCGTATCGGGAAGATTGACATCCAGCAGGACAAGATCGATCGATTGTTCCAAAAGCGTAACGGCAGTTTTACCATTTTCGGCTGAAAGGATATGATAACCTTCCGCAGACAGATCAAATGCAAGACCATTACGCAAAGCGGCATCATCTTCTATTAACAGTATTGTCGTCATAGCGTACTCCTCTATTCTTAAAAGATATTCAGCGGCACATTGGTTATTTGTCTTTTGGCATCTCCATTTTCCAGGATATTTGCCGGATTATGTTTATATCACAATGTATTTCCAACAATCAATATTTCATACTTTGTGGCGCTATTACTGATTTATTATACTATAACCACCCCACGTTCTCAATCTGCAAAGCTGATTCTTTTTATGTATGAATGCTTTCCAGCTTCCAGGTAACGAAAAGGAAACAAAACGGG
The DNA here is from genome assembly GCA_023663945.1 of Lachnospiraceae bacterium. Lineage (GTDB taxonomy): Bacteria > Bacillota > Clostridia > Lachnospirales > Lachnospiraceae > Suilimivivens. Next base: position 3,003 of record JAMPGL010000004.1, read on the forward strand.
CTCAAACAGACGCCCGCTGGAAAAACATAAATTTCCCTCTTGCTAAATGAATCAAAATATGATATTATATCATTCGTTAGGTTGCTTGTGAAAGCATGGCTCCGTGGTCAAGCGGTTAAGACATCGCCCTTTCACGGCGGTAACACGGGTTCGATTCCCGTCGGAGTCATTTTGGTCTGCCAATATGGCTCATTAGCAGAATTCCCGATTTGTCATCATTGGATTCACGGTTCGAGTTCATTTGTCAATTCTGCTGTTTAAACTTATAGAAACAATGACCCGTAAGGGTTTGCGGACCTTTAGCTCAGTTGGTTAGAGCAACCGGCTCATAACCGGT